>DASTJM010000034.1:0-67036 GCA_035716545.1 Streptosporangiaceae bacterium | reverse complement strand
CGATCGGCGCGTCGAGGCCGGCGGGCATGGCGGCGACGAAATCGCGCGCCTGTGCGATCTCCAGCGCGCGCCACAGTTCCTCGTCGCCCGCTTCGGGGTTGCCGTAGCGCAGATTGCTCGCGACGGTGCCGGAGAACAGGTACGGCCGCTGCGGCACCAGGCCCACCAGATCAGACAAGAGCTTCGGATCAAGGTCCCGTACGTTGACGCCATCGACCAGCACCTCGCCGTCGGTGACGTCGAACAGCCGGGGAATCAGGCTGATCAGCGTCGTCTTGCCGCTGCCGGTGCCGCCGATGATCGCGGTGACCTGGCCGGGCTCGGCCCGCAGGCTGATGTCACACAGCACAGGCTGGTGCGCACCCGGGTAACGGAACTCCGCATGCCTCAGCTCGAGCCGGCCCCGGGCGGTCACCCTCTGCGGCTCGAGCGGCGGCAGCACGGCCGGCTCGGTGTCGAGCACTTCGACGATCCGGTCGGCGCACACCTCGGCGCGGGGCACCATCACGAACATGAAAGTGGCCATCATGACCGACATCAGGATCTGCAGCAGGTAGGTCAGGTACGCGGTCAGCGCGCCAACCGGTATGGCGCCGCTCGCGACGCGGTGCCCGCCGAACCACAGCACCGCGATCGAGCTGAAGTTGAGCACCACCATCACGACGGGGAACATCAGGGCCATCAGCCGGCCGGTTCCGAGGCCCACCTCGTACAGGCCGTCGTTCGCGGCCGCGAACCGCTCCCGTTCCCTGGTGTCGCGCACGAACGCCCTGATCACGCGCACGCCGGTGATCTGCTCGCGCATCACGCGGTTGACGTGGTCGATCCGCTCCTGCATGAGCCTGAACAGCGGCCGCATCCGCGAGATGATCAGCGAGACCGCGATGCCGAGCGCCGGCACCGAGACGAGCAGCAGCGAGGACAGCGGCACGTCCTGGTTGAGCGCGAGGATGATGCCGCCGATGCACATGATCGGTGCCGACACCATGAGCGTGAACGTCATCAGCGCCAGCATCTGGACCTGCTGGACGTCGTTCGTGCTCCTGGTGATCAGCGACGGCGTGCCGAAGCGGCCGACCTCGCGCGCGGAAAAGTCCTGCACCCGCTTGAAGACCGCCAGCCTGAGATCCCGCCCCAGCGCCATCGCCGTCCGCGCCCCGAAGAACACCGCGCCGATCGCGCAGACGATCTGCGCCAGCGCGACCAGCAGCATCAGGCCGCCGGTCTTGACGATGTAATGAATGTCTCCGGTGATGATGCCCTTATCGATAATGTCTGCGTTCAGGGTCGGCAAGTACAAGGTGGCGAGCGTCTGCACCAGCTGCAGCAGCACCACAAGCTGCAGGTCCCGGCGGTAGGGCCGCAGGTGCGCTCGAAGCAATCGCAGTAGCAAGGTCACTCGCTTTCGGCTGTGCCGCAAACGGCTTTAGCGGCTGTGTCAGCATCGGTAAAACAACCGCCGATGGCAAGAGAATTCGCTGACGGCGTGATCTCGCCTCGCAGCTGGTTCATTGCGAGCCTGATCAAAGGCGCGAGCGGCGTCGGCGGATCGGCCGACAGCCAGCGGTCGAGCGCGACGTGCACGGCCGCGGTGACGGCCCCGGCGATCACGGCCGGGTATATGTCGGCTGGCCTGGCGCCTATCCGATCGGCGACGGCGCGGGTGAGTTCTTGCTGGGCCGCGTACTGCGTCCGCAGGAACTCCCCCTGCAGTTCCGGCGCTTTCACCACCAGCCGGACGCCCTCGATCCACTCCCTGTCCGGAGCCTGCTCACCACGCTCATAGGGCGCCAGAACGGCGGCGGTGAGGGCCTCAAGCAGCGGCTCGGCCGGCGGGCGGCGCCGCAGCGCGGCGCTGATCAGCCGGCCGCGGTCCATGGCCAGCGAGCAGATGGCTTCGTATTTGCTGGCGAAGTAATTGTTCAAGGTCCGAGTAGAAACCCCGGCCTCAGCCGCGATATCCTCCGGGCGGACATTGTCGAGCCCGCGCTCAATGGCCAGCCGCATCGCGGCGATACCGAGCGCATGGCGGGTCGCCGCCTTCTTGCGCTCGCGCAGCCCCCCGTCCACCCCGACAGCCTAAGTCAACTTGCGCGTCACGCAAAATTTCGCATCACGCAAGATCATTTCCGGAAGTCAGTAAGGAACGCGCCGGGCTGGTCCAGCTCCATGTCGCTTTTTCGCTAGACCCCGGGCCGCTGAGCGCGGAGACTGGCTAGGTGCACGAGACGGTGTTTGCCAGCACAACGGTGTTTGCCAGCACAACCGAGCGCTGCGTCAGGGCAGTTCAGTCGAGGGACGCCAGGTTCGACGGCTGGTTCTTCACCGCTGTGCTGACGACCGGCATCTACTGCCGGCCAAGCTGCCCGGCGAACACGCCCAAGCCGCGTAACATGCGCTTCTTCCCCAGCGCCGCCGCCGCCCAGCAGGCCGGCTTCCGTGCCTGCAAGCGGTGCAGGCCGGATGCGAGCCCGGGATCGCCGCTGTGGAACGAGCGGGCCGACCTCGTGGCACGGGCGATGCGGTTCATCGCGGACGGGGTCGTGGATGCCGAGGGCGTGCAGGGCCTCGCGGCCAGGCTCGGCTACAGCGTCAGGCAGATCGAGCGGCAGCTCAACGCCGAGCTCGGCGCCGGACCGCTGGCGCTGGCCAGGGCACAGCGCGCGCAGACGGCGCGGCTGCTGATCGAGACGACCTCGCTGCCGATGGGCGACATCGCGTTCGCGGCGGGCTTCGCCACGATCAGGACGTTCAACGACACGGTGCTCGAGGTGTTCGCGCTGCCGCCTACGGAGCTGAGGCGGCGAGCCGGCACCAGCCAGCCCGGCGCCGGGCAGGCCCCGGCTAAGAATGGCTCGCTCGGCGTGCTGTCGCTGAGACTGCCATTCCGGGCACCGATGTGGCCAGACAATTTGTTCGGCCATCTGGTTGCCACGGCGGTACCGGGGGTCGAGGAGTGGCGTGAGGGGAGCTACCGGCGGACGCTGCGGTTGCCGCACGGGCCCGGAGTCGTGTCCCTGCGGCCGTGCCCCGGCCACATCGCGTGCCAGCTCGCGCTCAGCGACCTGCGTGACCTGCAGATGGCGATCAGCCGGTGCCGCCGCATGCTCGACCTCGATGCCGACCCGGTCGCGATGTGCGATCAGCTGGGCCAAGACGAGGCGCTCGCGCCGCTGATCGGCAAGGCGCCTGGCCGGCGGATTCCCCGCACGGTTGACGCCGGGGAATTCGCGATCAGGGCAGTCATCGGCCAGCAGGTGTCGACGGCGGCTGCCCGCACGCACGCGGGGCGGCTGGCCGGCCAGCTTGGCGAGCCGGTCGCCGACGCGGGCGGGGGGCTGACCAGGCTGTTCCCCGAGATGGCCGTACTCGCGGGCGACGACGCGCAGGCTCTGATGGCGATGCCGCAGAGCCGGAAGCAGACCATCGCGGCCCTGGCGGGCGCGATCGCCGGCGGCGCCGTGGATCTCGGCCCGGGTGCCGACTGGCAGGCCGCAAGAGAGCAGCTCGCCGGCGTGCCCGGCCTCGGCCCGTGGACCATCGAGGTGATCGCGCTGCGCGGGCTCGGCGACCCGGACGCCTTCCCCGGGACTGATCTCGGCGTCAGGCACGCGGCCAGGACGCTGGGACTGCCCGGCTCCCCCGCCGCGCTGGCCAGGCGCGCCGAGCCGTGGCGGCCCTGGCGCGGTTACGCCGTGCAGTACCTGTGGGCGACTTCCGACCACGCCATCAACCGCCTTCCGGCGGGTTAAATGAGCAAGCTACCGGGATAAATGAGCAAGCTACAGAGAGGAACGCAGATGTCTGCGCTCACCAGTGCGGCCTCTAGGTTGCACGCAGTTGTCGATAGCCCTGTCGGGCCGATCACGCTGGTGTCGGAGAACGGCAAGCTGACCGGCCTGTACATGGAAGTCTCCGGGCATCCGCCCGCGCAGGAGACGCTCGGCGAGCGGGTCGGCGCGGCTGACGACGATGTCCTGGTCAAGGCCGCCAGCCAGCTTGAGGCGTACTTCAACGGCGAGCTGACCGACTTTGACCTGCCGCTGGAGCTGGAAGGCACCGGCTTTCAGCGCACCGTCTGGGCCAGCCTGCTTGACATCCCCTACGGCCAGACCATCTCCTACGGCGAGCTCGCCCGGCGGATCGGCCAGCCGACGGCGTCACGCGCTGTCGGGCTGGCCAACGGGCGCAACCCGATCTCGATCGTCGTGCCGTGCCACCGGGTAGTCGGCGCCAACGGCAGCCTGACCGGCTACGGCGGCGGTCTTGACCGCAAGCGCTTCCTGCTCGCGCTCGAACAGCGCGTCACCGGCCAGACCCTTGCCTGAGGCGTTACCGTTGTTCTAAATCCACTCCAGGTGGCGGAAATGGGAACGCGGCGGAAATGGAAGCTGGCCTGCAAGGTGCTGGTCTACAGGGGGCGACCGCAGCCGAGTTCAGCGCGTTCATCGGGCGTGATGCCGAACTTGGCGAGCTGCGCTCGCTCGCGTCGTCGGCCCGCGCCCTGACCCTGTGCGGCGCGGGCGGGATCGGCAAGACCCGGCTGGCGGTACGGCTGGCCAAGGACCTGGCTCCTGCCTACCCGGACGGGGCCTGGTTCGTTGAGCTGGCCGACCTGCGCCAGCCTGAGCTCGTCGCGTCCAGGATCGCCATGGTGATCGGTGTCAGCGAAGAGCCCGGCCGTCCGCTCGCGGCGACGCTGGCCGACGCGCTCCGGTCCCGGCGGATGCTGATCTGCCTGGATACCTGCGAGCACCTGATCGACTCGTGCGCGCAGGTCTGCCATCGGCTGCTGGCCAGCTCACCGGGCCTGCGGATGATCGCGACCAGCCGGGAGCCGCTCCGGGTCGCCGCGGAGATCGTCTGGCAGGTCCCCCCGCTGTCCCTGTCGGAGCCTGACTCGGGCCTGACTACTTCCGACGCGGTCTCGCTGTTCGCCGACCGGGCTGCGGCGGCCAAGCCCGGGTTCACGCTCACGAAGGCCAACATCGACGCGGTCATCGGCATCTGCCGCTCGCTCGACGGGCTGCCGCTCGCGATCGAGCTCGCCGCGGCCTGGGTGCGGGCACTGTCGGTCGAGCAGATCGCGACCAGGCTCGGCGATCGCTTCAGGCTGCTCAGCTCGGCCGACCGGACCGCGCCGGCCAGGCACAGGACGCTGCGCGCCGCGATCGACTGGAGCCACGACCTGCTCTCGCCGGCCGAGCGGATCCTGCTGCGCCGGCTGTCGGTGTTCGCCGACTGGCCGCTTGAGATGGCCGAGGCGGTCTGCTCGGACGCCGGGGCCGGGCCGGGCGGCGGGGACGAACTGCCCGCGGCTGACGTCCTTGACGTGCTGACCGGGCTCGCGGATAAGTCGCTGGTGATGACGGAGCATGTCGGGCGCGGCAAGATCAGGTACCGGATGCTCGACACGATCCGCGAGTACGCGGCCGAGCAGCTTGAGCAGGCGGGGGAAGCCGATGAGCTGCAGAGGCGGTTCCGCTGGTACGCCGTGTCCGAGACGGAGGACTTGTCAAGGATCGGCATGGCCAGGGTGCCCGCGACATGGTCGGTCAGGGTCGAGGCGATCCACCGGTTCGAGGCGGATAACGCCAACCTGCGGCTGGTGCTCGGCCGCGCCCTGACCGACGGCGACGCGGAAGCCGGCCTGCGGATCTGCGTCTCGATGCGGCCGGTCTGGATCATCCAGGGCTCCTTTGCCGAGGGAGCGAACTGGACGGACGCGTTCTTGGCGATCGGCGAAGGAGTGCGCGAGTCGGTGCTCGGCGCGGGCCTGGTCGGCCGGGCTCAGCTGGCGATGGCGACCGACCCGGACGCCGCGCGGCGGTTCGCTACCGAAGGACTGGCCCGTCTGGCGAGTGACCAGGCCGCGCCGCGCCGTGCCGATGAATCGGCGTTCTGGGCCGCGTCAGCGCTCAATCTGCTGGCCGAGGTCGCGCTGCACGCCAGGGATCTCGATGAGGCGACGGCCAGGGCGGACGCTGCGCTGGCCGTCGCCAGGCCCGCCGGTGACCGGTGGAACGAAGGCTACGCGGCCGGCACGCTGGCGGCCGCCGCCGCTTTCAGCGGTGATCTTGACCAGGCCAAGGAACTGGCCGAGACCGCGCTCGAGATCGCCAGCGAGATCGACCAGCAGTGGGGCGCGGCCCGGGCGCTCATGGGGCTCGGCGACCTGGCCCGGCTCACCGGGCACCTGGATCAGGCCAGGCAGCGCTACGAGAAGGCGCTCGGCATCCTGCGCGAGATCAGCGCCAAGCCCGAGATCGCCCGGTGCCAGGCCGGCCTGGGCCGGATCGCCATGAGCCAGGGTGACCTGGCCCTGGCCAGGCGCCACCTCAGCGCGAGCCTGGAGCTGAGTCAGTCGACCGGCAGCCGGATCGGCGTGATCCGCGGCATCGAGGCCTTCGCCGCCCTCGCCACCGACCTCGGCGAGGCGCCGGCCGCGGTGCGCCTGGCGGCCGCCGCCGCGGCGCTGCGCGTGCGGGCCGGCCTGCCTGCCCGCACGGGCCGGCTCGCGACTCCTGACCTGGGCGATGACGTGACCAGTGAGTTGTGGGCCGAAGGCTCGGCGCTGGCCGGCGACGAAGCGGTCGCGGTCGCCCTGAGCATCGGAGCGGACGCGCGGCCGGCGCGGCCGGCCGTCCAGGCCAGCGCTGCCCTGACCGCCAGGGAGCTGGAGATCGCGGACCTCATCGCGGAGGGGCGCGGCAACAAGGACATCGCCGGGCAGCTGTTCGTCTCGCCGGCGACGGCAGCCAGGCACGTCGCCAACATCTCGGCCAAGCTCGGGGTGAGCTCGCGGGCGCAGATCGCCGCCTGGGTGCGGGCTAGGTATGAGGATCGAACAGGGCGCTGACCGACTCGCCCTCGTGGATCCGCCTGATCGCCTCGGCCAGCGCTGGCGCCACGGAGATGTTGTGCAGCTTGTCGTCGCGCTCGGATTCGGCGATGGCGACCGTGTTGGTGCAGACGATCTGCTCGACCTCGGGCCAGGCCGAGATCCGCTTGAGCGCGCCATCGCAGAACAGCCCGTGCGTGCAGGCGATCCGCACCGATCGCGCGCCTTGCTCGCGCAGCTTGCCGAGCAGTTCGATGATGGTCGTGCCCCTGGCGATCTCGTCGTCGATGACGATCACGTTCCGCCCGGCCACGTCGCCGATGATCGAGCTGATGATGACCTTCTCGTCGCTGATCCGTTCCTTGGCCCCGGCCGCGACCGGCAGCCCCAGCATGCGCGCGAGCACCGCGGCGGGCTTGGCGTTGCCCAGGTCAGGTGAGACCACGACCGAGTTGGCGAGGTTCAGGCTACGGAAATGGGCCGCGATCTCGCGCAGGGCGTGCAGGTGATCGACTGGCACCGAGAAGAACCCGTGCACCTGCGGCGAGTGCAGCGTCATGGTCAGCAGCCGGCTGGCACCGGCGGTCACCAGGAGGTCAGCGACCAGGCGTCCGCCGATCGACACGCGAGGCATGTTCTTTTTGTCGGAGCGAGCGTAGGCGTAGTGCGGGATCACCGCGGTGACCCGCGCCGCCGAGGCGCCGCGCGCCGCGTCCAGCATCAGCAGCAACTCGACCAGGTGCTCCTGCACCGGGGCGGCGAGCGGCTGGATCAGGAAGACGTCGCGTTCACGGCAGTTGGACTGCAGCTGAACTTCCAGGCAGTCGTTGGCGAAGCGGCGGACGATGGCCGGATGCAACGGTACGCCCAGGTGCCCGCAGATCTCCGCCGCAAGGTCTCGGTGAGCGGAGCCGCTGAAGATCGAGATTTCCCGCACAGGGCCAGATTATGGCCATGTGCGTTAACCGGTGACCCCGAACCTCAAGCTGATCCGCAACTCGCCAGCCTGACCGCTGCCTCCCGGCTTGCCCGGTCCGCCGGCGGCGGCCGGTGCCTGGCGGGCCGCGCCCGCGGGATCTACCGGCCTCGCGCCTCCCGCGCCCTCTCCGGGTAAGGCGGGAGGTCCAGCTGCTTCCTGATCTCCTGCTGCACGGCCTCGGGCTCGGGCCGCGCGTCGACGGTGACCACGTACTCCTTGCGGCGGAAGATATCGAGTACCGGGTTGGTCTTGTCGTGGTACTCGCGGAGCCTGACGCCCAGCGCCTCCTCGGTGTCGTCCTCCCTGCGCACGAGCGTCGCGCCGCAGGCATCGCACCGGCCGGCCTCGCGCGGGCTGCTTGCCAGCAGGTTGTAGTCCATGCCGCAGCCTGAGCACAGCATCCTCGCGAGCACCCGCCGCCTGACCTCGCTGTCGGGCAGGTCGAGGTGGATTACCCCGTCGATGTCGTAGCTCTCGAGGAAGAACTCGGCCTGGCGCTGGTTCCTGGGGAAGCCGTCGACGATGAAGCCGTAGTTCCAGTCGTGCTCGCCCAGGCGCTGGCGCACCACGCCTTCAACCAGGTCGTCGCCGATCAGCAGGCCGGCCGCCATCGTGCGCCTGACCTGAGCGCCCAGCTTGGTGTGATGCTGGACGTTCCAGCGGAAGATGTCGCCCACCGCGATGTGGACCAGGTCCAGGTCGGCGGCCAGCATCCCGGACTGGGTGCCCTTGCCGCTGCCCTGGACGCCGAGTATGACGTACTTGCGCACGCCGCCAGGCTACCGTGCCAGCGCGAACTGCTTCTCGCACGACCGCCGCAGCTTGGGATCAAGCGATTCGGCGATCTCCGGCCAGTCCTGGGTCAGCAGCAACGGGTTGACGAACCTGACGATGTCGTTGCGGGTGCCCTGCGACAGCAGCATCGCGTACATGCTGCGCCTGGTCGGCTCGTCGGTCACGTCGCACTCACGCATCCCTGGCCAGGACAGGTGCATGGGCAACATCAGCACGCCCTTGGCAGGTCCCCGCAGGTCATCGATCTGGCCGGGCAGCCGGCCCGGTTTGCGCCCCGGTAGCGAGATAGGCATAGCCCGCATTATTACCGACGCCCCCGTTCCCTGATGTCGTGACGCGCTGTAATCGGCATCCCACGTGTGCTGACAGCGAAAACCCACCGCTAGGCTCGGGTCATGGCTGATGCACCGGCTGCGCCGCGCTGGCGAGTGTTGTTTACCCCGCGCTGGCTCAGCTGGCATCTTTTCGCCATCGCGGCTTTCACCGGCATGCTCTGGCTCGGCGACTGGCAATTCCGTCGCGCAATCGGCGGCAACCCGCTGAGCTGGGCCTATACATTTGAGTGGCCAGTGTTCGCGATCTTCGGCGTGGTGTTCTGGGTCAAGACGGTCCGGGACGAACTGCGCCCCGCCGGCGGCCGGGAAGCCGCCGGAGGCGGCGCTGCCGAGCGCGGCACGGTCGGACGCGGCGCCGCCGGCGCCAGGACCGGCCAAGATGAGGCGGCCTCGCTTGCTCAGCGGCAGCTCGCACGGACCGGCAGCGGGGCGCCGGGGACCGGAGTGAGCGGAGCCGGAGGAGATGACGACGATCTCACCGAGGACGAGGCGGCTGAACTCGCCGAGTACAACGCCTACCTGGCCAGGCTCGCCAATGCCGCGCCGAAACCGCATCGCTCGCGCTAGGAGGACGACGTGGACGCCGACAGGCTCCGCACTGTAGTGGTGCGCGCGTACCGGGTCATGGCTTACGTGACCGGCACGATGCTGATCATCTTGTGCTTCGCGGGGATCCCGCTGCAGGTATTCGCGCATGACGACACGATCGCCAAGGTCGTCGGCACCCTTCACGGCGTGCTCTACATCATCTACATCGTCGTCGCATTCGCGATGACCCGGCTGGTCGGGATGCGGACGGCGAGCGTCGGCACGGTCGTCGTGCTCGCGGCCGGCACCATCCCCATCCTCACCTTCGTCGTCGAGCGCTGGGTGAGCCACCGCTACATCGACCCTGTCACGCCCCCGCTCAGACCCGCCGTGAGCCAGTGAGCGAGCAGTACTTCGCGACCGATCCGGCTGCCCCGCATCGCCCGGGCTCGGTCCACGTGCTGCTGCCCGATGTCCATCTTGAGCTCGCCACCGACTCGGGTGTGTTTTCCCCTCGCCGCCTCGACCCGGGCACCAGGCTGCTGCTCGATGCCGCGCCGCCGCCGCCAGGCGGCGGGCAATTCCTCGACCTTGGCTGCGGGTACGGCCCGCTCGCCCTGGTGATGGCGGCGCGCTCGCCCGCCGCCCGCGTCTGGGCGGTCGACGTCAACGCCAGGGCGCTGGCCCTGACCGCCGCGAACGCGGAGCGGGCCGGGCTCGGCAACGTCATCCCGGCGCAGCCCGGTGACCCCGCGATCCCGGCCAGCCTGGATCTGATCTGGAGCAATCCGCCGATCAGGATCGGCAAGGCCGCGCTGCGCGAACTGCTGTCACACTGGCTCGGCCGGCTCGCTCCCGGGGCAGCCGCTTATCTGGTCGTGCAGCGAAATCTCGGTTCCGATTCTCTCCAGGACTGGCTGGCTCAGGCAGGATGGGCCGCCGAGCGCGCCCGCGCCAGATCCGGGTACCGGATCCTTCGCGTGAGCGCGGCAGAGGCGGCCAAGGCGGCAGAGGCGGCCAAGAAGGTGAGCCGGTGAGCCGCCAGCTCGGACAAACGGAGGTCAAGCGGCTCAACCGGGCCTGGCGGCGGGCCACGCAGGCTCGGGTCTGCCTGCTGCTTGAGTCGGTGAGCCAGCCGTTCAATCTCGGTTCGATCATCAGGACGGCGGCGGTCTTCGGGGTCGAACACATCTGGCTGTGCGGCGAGGCAGCCGACCCGATGCATCCGTCCGCGCGCAAGACCGCGCTTGGCACCAGCCGTTTCCTGACGTTCGAGCACGCGGTGAGCACGGCCGAGGCGACCGCCGGCGCCAGGGACGCCGGGCTGCGGCTCGTCGTGATCGAGCAGGCGGACGGGGCGGCGCCGCTGCACAGCGCGGCTCTGGGCGGCGACGTGTGCATCGCGCTAGGACACGAGGACCGCGGCTGCTCCCCCGCCCTGCTCGCGGCCGCCGATCAGGTTGCCTACATCCCGCAAGTGGGCCGGGTCGGCTCGCTGAATGTCGCCGCCGCCACGGCCATCGCGCTGGCCGAGGCCCGCCGCCGGGAGTGGGCTGCGACCGATACACCGGAGAGCGCCAGTGAGCTTCCTTGATCACCCGAAACCGATCGCATTCGCCCATCGTGGCGGCGCTTCGCACTTCCCCGAGAATTCCTGGCGCGCTTTCGAGCACGCGGTCAAGCTCGGCTACGCCTACCTCGAGACGGACGCGCACGCTACCGCCGACGGCGTGCTCGTCGCGTTCCACGACAAGACGCTTGACCGGGTGACCGACCGGGCCGGGGCGATCGCCAGCCTGCCCGCCAAGGTCGTCGCCGAGGCGAAAATCTCCGGTACCGACCCGATCCCGCTGCTGGAGGACCTGCTGGGCGCGTGGCCTGACATGCGGTTTAACATCGATGTGAAAGACGCGCCGGCGGCGCGCCCGCTGGCCGAGCTGATCCGCAGGACCGGGACCTGGGACCGGGTCTGCATCACCTCGTTCTCGGCGGCCAGGCTCAGCGCCACCCGGCGCCTGCTTGACCGGCCTGTCGCCATGGCGACCTCGCCAGTGGGCGCCGCCGCGCTGCGGTCCGGGCTTCCTGGACGGATGCTCGCGGGCGCGTTCGCCCGGCGCGGCGTCAAATGCGCGCAGCTGCCAATGGGCCTCGCATCCGCGCCCCTCATCGCCAGGGCGCACGAGGCCGGCCTGGCCGTGCACATCTGGACGGTGAACGAAGCCGCCCTGATGTCCTCGCTACTCGATCTGGGTGTCGACGGCATCATGACCGACCAGACCGAACTGCTCCGCGACGTCATGATCAGCCGCGGCCAGTGGCATCCGAGAGAGTAGCCGGGGACCGGCGACGGCCAGCGCGGGTAGCTGGGAGCGCAAACGCGGTTGGACGGGCGCCAGGCGGGAATCTTGTTGACGTACTTGCCGTTGACATAGACGAAGTCAAGCGCCCGGAGGCAAAGAATCTATGGCCGAACGCGCACTACGTGGCACTCGCCTTGGCGCCACGAGCTACGAGAACGACCGCAACACCGACCTGGCCCCGCGTCAGGAGGTGGCGTTCGACTGCCCCAAGGGCCACAGATTCAGTGTGCCGTTCGCTGCCGAGGCAGAGGTGCCGGCGAAGTGGGAGTGCCGGATCTGCGGCGCGACCGCGATCACCGCGACCGGCGATGAGCCGTCGGCGGCCAAGGCCAAGCCACCGCGCAGTCACTGGGACATGCTGATGGAGCGGCGGACGATCGCGGACCTGGAGGAGGTCCTGGCTGAGCGGCTCGCCATCATCAGGGGCCAGCGCGGAGAGGCGGCCGGACCCGGGCAGTCTCCGTCCAGGCACCGCAGGAGCGCCTGAGCAACCTGGTCACCTCGGCCGGCGCCGCTTGGGCCGGGCCCCGGCTGGGCACTGCGTTCCTCCTGATCTGGGTTTTCTGGCCTGGGTTTCCTGGTCTTAGCGAGGGCCGGGCCCCTTGTCGGCGCCACGGCGCTTGCCGCCCAGCCGCGCGGCGACGCCCCACTGAGCGACGCGCCACAGCGCCTCCACGATGATGGCCCGGCTCATCTTGGAAGCGCCCCTGGCGCGCTCGGTGAACGTGATCGGGACCTCGGCGACCCGGCCGCCGGTGTTGACCGTGCGGAGCGTCAGGTCGATCTGGAAGCAGTAACCCTGCGAGTCCACAGTCTCAAGGCCGATGCCGCGCAGCGTGGCCGCCCGGTACGCGCGGTAGCCGCCGGTCGCGTCGTGCACGGAAATGCCGAGCATGAGCCGCACATAGACATTGGCGCCGCGGGACAGCACCTCCCTGGACTTCGGCCAGTTCACGACTGTGCCGCCGGGGATGTACCGTGACCCGATCACCAGGTCGGCCGACTGCAAGGCGGTCAGCATCTTGGGCAGGTCCAGCGGATCGTGGGAGCCGTCGGCGTCCATCTCGACCATCACGTCGTAGCCCTTGGACAGCGCCCAGCCGAATCCGGCGACGTACGCGGTCCCAAGGCCCGACTTGCCCTGCCGGTGCATGACATGGACCCGGGTGTCTGAGGCCGCGAGCTTGTCAGCGATCTCGCCGGTACCGTCGGGGCTGTTGTCGTCGACGACCAGAATGTCGGCGAGTGGCACGGCAGCCCTGACCCTGGTCACGATCGACTCCAGGTTGTCCCGTTCGTTGTAGGTCGGGATGATGACGGCCACCGGGCCGAGCTCGGCAGCTGGCCGTTCCTGTGAAGTCAATCTCTCCTGCCTCGGTAGGACTTGCTCTCCTTGACCACTCTCTCCAGGCACCGCTCTCTCCAGGCACCGCCTGATCAAGCACTGCGAGCACCAGCAAGGAAGGGGCAGGGACATCCTTCGGACCGCAGGGCTGGTCGCCCTTCGTTGTCTACTGGACGCCCTAAGCCCCTTCCAGGTCAAGATGCCGCCACCGGCATGCGGTTACGGCGGCCCGCTCCGGGGTGCGTGACTCGCTAGAAGATACCGTGCCCGCAGGCGATGTCAAACCTCGGATGAGCAACCGCGAGCCCAGGCCGGGCGAGCAGCGGGCACAGCCTGTCAGGCCAGCGAGCCTGGCGATACGATTTACGCAACTCATCCGTGAGGCGAACACTGCTTGACGAAACGGCGCATGCCGCTGTGCGCAATTCCGCTCCAGCTGGAGGTCGAGCTATGACAGAAAATCCCGAAACCGAAGTCTCCGAGGCCCATATCGCAGTTCACTGGCGTGAAGAGCAGTACTACGACCCGCCCGCGGATTTCGTTGCCCATGCCAACGCGGCTAGCCCAGACATTCTGGAGCGCTTCTCGCCGGACAAGTTCCCCGAGTGCTTCACCGAGTACGCCGACCTGCTGACCTGGGACGAGCGCTGGCACACGACGCTGGACACGTCCACGCCGCCGTTCTGGAAGTGGTTCGTGGGCGGCAAGCTCAACGCCTCGTATAACTGCGTTGACCGCCACGCTCAGACAAATCCTGATAAGACAGCAATTGTCTGGGTGCCGGAGCTGGAATCCGATGCTCACGAGCACATCAGCTATGGTGAACTGCTGCGGCGGGTCAATGAGTTCGCCGCCCTGCTGCGGGACTTCGCCGGCCTCAAGGCCGGCGACCGCGTGACCTTGCACATGCCGATGTCTCCCGACCTGCCGGTGACGATGCTCGCGTGCGCTCGGCTCGGGGTCATCCACAGCCAGGTATTCGGAGGGTTCAGCGGCAACGCCTGCGGCACGCGGATCGCCGATTCCGGCAGCCGGGTGCTGATCACCAGCGACGGCTACTACCGTTCCGGCCAGCTCATCGACCATAAGGTCAAGGCCGACGAGGCGCTCGGCGAGGCCGCCAGGCAAGGCCAGGAAGTCGACAAGGTGCTGGTCTGGCGGCGGCACCCCGGCAAGTACGCATCGGAAACGCCGATGGCGGAAGGCCGCGACTTCTTCGTCGACGAGGTGCTCTCCGAGCACCAGGGCGCTGTTGTCGCGCCTGTGTCCATGCCCGCCGAAGCACCGCTGTTCCTGATGTACACCTCAGGGACCACCGGCCGGCCGAAGGGCGCGCAGCACTCAACCGGCGGCTACCTGGCCTACGTCACCGGGACGTCGAAGTACTACCAGGACATCCACCCGGACGACGTGTACTGGTGCATGGCCGACATCGGCTGGATCACCGGCCACTCCTACATTGTCTATGGACCGCTGGCGCTCGGCACGACCACGGTGATGTACGAGGGTGTTCCTAACTACCCGGACGCCGGGCGGCCGTGGCGCATCGCGGAGCAGCTGGGCGTCAACATCTTCCACACCTCGCCTACCGCGATCCGGATGCTGCGCAAGGTCGGGCCCGACGAGCCAAGGAAGTACAACTACCACTTCAAGACCATGACCACGGTCGGCGAGCCGATCGAGCCAGAGGTCTGGCGGTGGTACTACACCGAGGTGGGCAAGGGCAAGGCCGCCATCACCGACACCTGGTGGCAGACCGAGACCGGCGGCTTCCTCGGCAGCACGCTGCCAGGGCTGCAGCCGATGAAGCCAGGCAGTTGCGGCCCTGGCGCGCTCGGCATCCAGGCAGTCATCTTCGACGAAGACGGCAACGAGGTGCCCGCCGGCAGCGGCCGGGCCGGCAACATCTGCATCAGGAACCCGTGGCCAGGGATCATGGAGACGATCTGGGGCCAGCCAGAGCGGTTCGTCGACGTGTACTACCGCAAGTACAACAAGAACCCGGACAGCACCGACTGGCGTGACTGGCCGTACTTCGCCGGCGACGGCGCGCTTGAGGCCACCGACGGCTACATCAGGATCCTCGGGCGGGTCGACGACGTGATCAATGTCGCCGGGCACCGGCTCGGCACCAAGGAACTCGAATCGGCCGCGCTGACCGTGGACGAGGTCGCCGAGGCGGCAGCCGTGCCCGTGATGGACGACATCAGGGGCCGCATCGTCGAGATGTACGTCTCGCTCAAGCCCGGCATCGAGGCCGACGGCATGGAGGCCAAGGTGACCCATGCGATCGAGGTGGAGATCGGGAAGATCGCCAGGCCGAAGAACGTGTGGATTGTGTCCGACATGCCCAAGACCAGGTCGGGCAAGATCATGCGGCGCGTGATCGCGTCGGTGTCGAACTTCACCGACATCGGCGACGTGACCACGCTGGCCAATCCTGAGGTCGTCGAGACCATCAGGCGCCAGGTCCAGGGCACGAAGGTCGCCAAGGGCGAGCAGCCGCGTGAGCTGACCGACGCCGAGAAGGAAGAGATCGCCAAGTACGGCAGCGTCGAGTAAGCACCGGGCCGGGTAAGCACTGGTGTCGCGGAGCGGAGGCCATGTCGGCGGCGGGGTTCGCCGGCATGGCCTCTGCGGCTTGCCGCACCGCGGGTTGCGGCCCCGTGGTGCGCGCTACGCCGCCATCGGCGCCGGGGCTGGCTGCGCCTTTCTCGTGCGCGCCTGCGCGGGCCGTCGGGGCTGGGCCGGGGCGGCCCGGAGCTGTGCGGCGCGCTCCGTCGCGGCATAGGCGCGCAGCTTCATGCGCAGCATTTCCCTGCCGCGGTGGATGCGCGACATCACGGTGCCCAGGGGCGAGCCCATGATGTCGGCGATCTCGCCGTAGCGGTAGCCCTGCACGTCCGCCAGGTAGACGGCGACCTTGTAGCACTCGGGGAGATCGCTCAGCGCCCGCATCACGCCGGAGTCGGCGAGGTTGTCGAGTGCCTCGAGTTCGGCTGACCTGGTGTGCTGGGACAGCCGGTCATAGCACTCGGGGGTTTCGCGCACGTCGGCGGCGAGCACCTGGTTCGGCTCGCGCTCACGCTTGCGGCACGCGCTGTAGAAAGTGGTCAGCAGGATCTTGTGCAGCCAGGCCTTGAGGTTCGTGCCCTGGCTGAACTGGTGAAACGCGAGGTATGCCTTAGCGAAGGTCTCCTGGATCAGGTCCTCGGCATCGCAGTGGTTGCGGGTGAGCCTGAAGGCGGCAGGGTAAAGCCGTCGCATGTACGGTATGGCCTCCTGCTCGAACCTGGTCCGGTTATCCCGGGAATCCCGGTCATCTATCTCCGCCGCATGCACAGCATGGGTAGTCATGTGTCCTCCTTGCCGGTACCCCCAGGCAAGGCGGTAGCCGCATCCGGCTACGCGAGGCTGCGCCAAACGCGGGGGCAGTGGCGCGGTTCCTGTTCTCCGTACCAATGTTCGCTGACCGCACGACCTCCGCGCATCGGGGCGACCCTGAGCTAAGGATGCCTGCTTCCTGAGTTAAGCCGCGCGCGGCCCGGGCAGCGTGTGCCACGAGTTCGCGGCGCCCGGCCTGACCCGTTTTGTACACCAGGCTCGCGATGTGGGTTTCCACGGTCTTGGGCGAAATAAACAGGCGCTCGGCGATGTCGGTGTTCGACAGCCCCTGCGCCACCAGCAGGTAGACGTCCATCTCCCGGCTGGTGATACCCAGCCTGCGCATCTGCGCGGGCACCTGGGCTTCGCCCCGGCCCGACCTCGGCACGCGCGCGCCGGCCCGGCGCAGGATTCCCCGGCATGCCGAGGCCAGCCGGGCGTGACCGGACGCATCGAACTCGGCCGTTGCCACCCGGAGCCACGCCACCGGCTCGCCCCAGCCATCTTCGAGCGCCGCCGGCGCTACCAGACGCCTGATCAGGTGGTTCCACCAGGGGGCGAAGGGCGCCAGTCGCGCCGCGCCGTCCTCGGCAAGCGCATTGGCGCGGTCCAGGTGACCTTCGCGGCCCTCCAGGACGGCCTCGGCGTAGGCCAGGCAGCCGCGGATCCAGCCAACGCCCGTCCCGGCCCTTCTGGCGTGCCGCAACGCTGCCCGGCCGTCGTCGCCGCCGATGGCCTGCAGCAGGGCGTGGTAGCCCCACGCACGGCGAGGTGCGGTGAGCGCGACGTCGCCCGCGTAGGACCGGCCGGTCGCGCTCTCCTGCGTCGCGCGCTCGATGTCGTCCGCGAAAAGCGATGCGGTGACCCTGGCCTGGCCCCAGGTCGTGAACAGTACCTCCCGTTCGCCTGGCACCATCGCCTCAGCTCGCCGGGCCATCGCCTCTGTCTGCTCCCTGTCGCCCTTGATGCCGCTGATCAGCGCCTGCACGCTCATCGCCATCGCGGCGAGCTTGTGCGCGTTGATCTGGCCAGCCAGTTCCTCGCACTGGCGGGCCGCCGCGGCGGCAAGGTCGAGATCCGGCCCGAGACTCCAGACGTTCGACAGCTGCAGGTCGGCCACGGTCTCCGTGGAGATCGCGCCGGCCTGGCGCGCGAGCTCCCTTGCCTCGGTCAGCCGCTCGGTTGTCCCGTCTTCGAGCATGTCGATGGTGCCGAGCTCGTGCAGGGCCCTGATCCGCCGGATGGCGAAGTCATGGCCTCCGGCCACCTGGTAGGCACGCTGGAAGGCTGACCTGGCCGCGGACATGTCCCTGACTCGCTCGCGCCGTCCGAGCACCTCAAGCGACTCGAACGCGACGTCGGCGGCCCAGCCGTGCATTCCGGCCCGCTCGGCGGTGGCAAGCGAGCGGTGCGCGAGTTCCTCGGCCAGGTCCAGGTCACTGGAATCGAGCGCGCACCGGGCCGCCGCCGCGTCGACCTGGCTGGCGAGAGCGTTGTCCTGCAATTCGTCGGCGATCGTCCTGGCCGCGGACAGCTGCGCTTCGGCCGCCCGCGGGTTGTCCTCGGACTCGACCCGGGCCGTCCTGATCCGCAACATTGCCTGCCGCCTGGGGTCGGCGCCGACGGACTCCAAAGTGCCGATCAGCTGCTCGGCGAGCGGCGCCAGCTGGTCAAGATCACCGGCTAGCTCCAGGGCTTCCGCGAGCGTCTCGCCGATCGCGATTGCCAGCATCGGCTCTTGTCCTGTCCGGAGCAGCTGCCTGGCGTCCTGCAGGGTCTCCACCGCGCTTGCCAGCGCGCCCAGGTGCAGCGCCCGCCGGCCCGCTTCGAGCAGCAGGCTCGCGGCCCTGACCGGGTTGCCCGCGGCCTTGTGCAGCTCGGCCGCCTGCTCGCACCAGATGCCGGGCAAGCCAGGGTGGGCGTCCTCGATCACCGCCGCCGCGCTCGCCGATTTGCTGGCCAGGTCGGGCGGCAGCAGATCGGACACGATCGCGTCCCTGGTCAGGCTGTGCCTGAACTTGAACATCGACGTCGCCTGGCATGGCTCTATGAGCTGCACCGCGCGTGCTTGGTCGAGCGCCGCGAGCGCCTGCGACTCGGTCACGCCGGCCAGCCTGGGCAGCAGCGTCCAGTCGAACCGCTTGCCGAGCACGGCGGCCGCGACCAGCAGCTCGGTGACCTGCGGCCCAAGGGCGGCCAGCCGGTTGCGCACTGACCCGCGGATAGAGGCGGGAACGCTGGTGGAGATGGCGTCATTGACGATCCAGCCGCCGGGACCGTCAATGAGCTGGCCCGAGGAGATCGCCGCCGCCAGGATCTCCTCGACGGCGAAGGGCAGTCCGTCGCAGTCGGCAAGCAGCTTGCGTACGGCGGCTGGCGGCTCGTCGCTCCCCAGGCAGCATGCCGCGAGACGGGCGACGTCGCGTTCGGACAGCTTCGGCACGTCGATGACCCGCGCGGCGCGCCTGGAGTGGATGGAGCGCATGGTGTCAAGGCCTGCCGACGGCTCGCTGTCGCGCAGCGTGGCGACGCAGAGCACCCGCTTGCCCGCCAGGTTGTCGGCGAGGTACTGGATGATCGCGAGAGTGTCCGGGTCGGCCCACTGGATATCTTCAAGCACCAGGACCGTGCCTGGCCCGCCGTAGAGCGACAGCAGCCGGATCACGGCCTCGCCGAGTATGAGCGGCGAGATCTCAGCCCCGCTGTCGGGCCCCCAGGCCGGCACGAGCGCGGCGAGCGCCGGACGGTAGCCGGCCAGGGCCGGAGACTGCGGAAGGCCGCCCGACCGCGCGATCTTCATCAGCGCCTCGGTCACCGGACGGAACGCCAGCGGCGTGGCGGACTCCACTGCCCGCCCCGTGACGACGTGGAAGCCCAGCGCGGTCGCCCGCGAGGTTATCTCCCTGGCCAGCCGTGACTTCCCTACGCCGGGGTCGCCGGTGAGGAACACGATGCCGCCGCGCTGGTTCTCGGAATCCTCAAGCGCGGTCGTGAGCTGGCGAAGCTCCGCATCCCGGCTGATCAGGACCGGGCACTGCATGGACCTCATCAACCTGATACTACAAGGAGCAACTCAGTTGTAACAATCCGTCACATGTTTGCCATCCGACGCCGGCGGCCATGGCGAGGCCCGGCTCAGCCGGCTCGGGCAGCCGGGGCGGCACGGCCAGGCCCGCTACCGTGAACCCGCTCAGCTCGCGACGGGAGATACCACAGTCCCGGTGGCCGTGACGACGACGAGCGGCTCGTCGAGCACGCGGGCGGCGGAAGGGCCCCGGCCTGGCTCGGCCCGGCACAAGACCCTGGCCTCGAAGCTCAGTTCCCGGCTGCGGCGGCCGACCCTGGTGATCGTCGCGACGACCTCGAGCACGTCGCCGGCCAGCACCGGTGCCTTGAACTGGATGTCGGAGTACGAGGCGAACAGCCCCTCGTCGCCGTCCGCCCTGATCGATGCCTCGGTCGCGACGTCGCCAAAGAGCCCGAGCACGTAGGCTCCGTCGACCAGGTTGCCGCCATAGTGCGCATGGCTGTAGGGCACGTAGCGCTGATGCCGGACGGTCAGCCCGAGCCTTCGGTCAACATCCATCAGGCACCTGCCGGGCGTGCGGGGGCGAGGGCGTGCACCAGGTAGCTGGCCACGTCACGGGGCGTAGTACCCCGGCCGAAGATCTTGTCGACCCCGAGCTGACCAGCCATCGCCGGGTCGAACCTGGGCCCGCCGATCACCAGCAGCGGCCGGGCGGGCCCGGCTGCGGTGAACGCCGCCGCCAGCTCGGCGGTGTTCTTGATGTGCGCGTCCTTTTGCGTCACGACCTGGCTGACCAGCACGGCGTCCGCGCGCTCAGAGCGCGCCAGGGATACCAGGCGCGGGATCTCGACCTGGGAGCCGAGATTTACCACCTTGATCTCGCGGTAGTACTCCAGGCCCTTCTCCCCCGCGTGGCCCTTGACGTTCAGGATCGCGTCGATGCCCACGGTGTGCGCGTCGGTGCCGATCGTGGCGCCGACCACGACCAGTTTGCGGCCGAGCGCCGACCTGATCCGCAGGTTGATCTCGGCAGGCGACAAGACCTCGAATTCCCGCTTCGCGACCTTGACCTCGGACAGGTCGACCAGGTGGCTCGCCCGGCCGTAGACGATGAAGAAGGTGAAGTCGGGCCCCATGCCCTTGGCGTGCACGACCATCGCCGGCTGAAGGCCCATCTTGCCGGCCAGCTGCAGGGCCGCGCCCTCAGCGATGGCCCGCTCGTCCTGGGTGCCGAACGGTACCGGCAGCGTGAACGACACCTGTACCCGGCCGTCGCCCGTGGTGTCGCCGTAGGGCCTGATGATCGGGCCGGTCACCGTCCCGCTCCGTTCTGGCTGGCCGCGAGCGCGGGCCCGCCGGCAGCAGGCTCAAGGAACTCACTCGCCGGGTTGAAGTAGGCATCAGCCTTGACCACCACGCCGTCGAGGCCGCGGCCGCCGTCGGCGGGCCGCCTGGTGATGCCGAAGGTACCGTCGGCGATGGCGTTGAGCAGGCCGTCGTCGCGAATCCGGCGCAGCAGGTCCACCGATTCGCCGAGCACGTGGCTGGCCCGCTTGTCGATGAAGCCGCCAGGCTCGGGCATGAAGCTCTCCCCCAGCCTGCCCGCTGCCTTCCTGACGTAATGCGCGTTCTCCAGGGCAAGATCACGATCGGAGAGGAAAGGTGTATGAATGCCTTCGGTCATCATTCCGATCAGGAGGATCTCCTGCTCCGTCATCATCGCGACCAGGTTGAAGAACGCGTCGAGCAGATAGCCAGCGAAGATGTTGCCGGTCATGTGCTTGGTGGGCGGCATGTACTTAAGCGGCGCGTTCGGGAACAGCTCACGAACGAGCTGCGCGTGGGCCAGCTCAAGCAGGAACGAGTCGGGCACGTCGGGCCCGATCTCGAAGGCGTGGCCCAGGCCGAGCTGACTGTCGGCCAGGCCGGCCTCCTTGCCGAAGAACTCGTTGAGCAGCTGCGAGACGATCACGGTGTGCGCGCTGTCGACCGGGTCGGCGGTCGTGAGGTAGTTGTCCTCGCCGGTGTTGATGATGATCCCGGCCCTGGCGTGGATCTGCCTGGAGAAACGCTGGTCGATCAGCGTGCGCCTCGGGTTGATATCGCGGAAGATGATTCCGTACATCGAATCGTTCAGCATCATGTCCAGGCGCTCGAGCCCGGCGAGCGTTGCTATTTCCGGCATGCACAGCCCGGACGCGTAGTTCGTGAGCCGCACGTACCGGCCGAGTTCCCGCGATACCTCATCCAGGGCCGCGCGCATGAGGCGGAAGTTCTCCTGGGTGGCGTAGGTGCCGGCGAAGCCTTCCCTGGTGGCGCCCTCAGGCACGTAGTCGAGCAGCGACTGGCCGGTCGAGCGGATCACGGCGACGACGTCAGCTCCTGCCCTCGCCGCTGCCTGGGCCTGCGGAATGTCCTCGTAGATGTCGCCGGTGGCGACGATCAGGTACATCCACGGCTTGCCCGGCTCGGAAGTCTGCCCGATCATCGCCTGCCTGGCCTCGCGGTTGGCGGCGATCTTCGCGAACCCCGCGCCGACTGCCTGCCGGGCCGCCGCCCTGGCGGCACCGGCCGCGGCGCCCGCGGGCAGCCGGAAGGAGGCCTTGCCGGCGGCGGCGGCCCCGGCGAGCGCCGCGAGATCCGGATATCCCCCGGCGAGCAGGGCATCCCAGGCCGGCACCGCCACGCCATGCTCCAGTCCGGTCTGGGCGCGGACCGCGTCGACGATTCGGTTCACCAGCGGCATGCCATCGGCGTCCGCGCCGGCCAGCCCCGCCAGGCGCAGGACCGCTCGCTCGACGGACACTGTCGTGTGCGCACGCGCCATGTCCACGATCGGCTGGCCTGCCTGGCTGGCCAGCTCACGGGCCTGCGCGACCACGCGGGGGTCGATGGTGAGTTTCGGTGTCCTTGCCTGCATCGCTACTCCCCCCGCGTCCGGGCGTCGAAGATCTGGCGCACGCCAGGTTCTGACCTGATCAGGTCGATGGCCAGGTCGGCGTGCCCGGCCGAGTAGCCGTTGCCGACCAGCATCGTGATGTCGGCGGCGACGCCCTCGGCGCCGAGCGCGGCCGCGGTGAACGACGTCGCCATCGAGAAGAAGATCACCGTGCCGCGCTGTGCGGTGGCGAGGATGGCGCCGCCTTCGCAACCGGGCACGTCCACGCAGACCACGGTCACGTCCGCCGGGCCTCCCGCGTCCTCGACGGCCTGGGCAAGCCCGACAGGGTCGGTGGCATCACCGATCACCACCTCATCCGCCAGCCCCGCCTGAGCTAGCATCGCCGCTTCGCGCTCGTGCGGGACGACGCCGATGATCAGGCGGGCTCCGGCCCGCCTCGCCGCGGCGGCGGACAGCGAGCCGCTCTTGCCCGCCGCGCCCAGGATGGCAACCGCAGGCGGGCCATCCGCTGAGGCCGCCTCCCTGGCCACCACCCGGTAGGTCAGGGCAGGCGCGCCGCACACGTCCATCACGGCCAGCGACAGCGGTACGGGCAGGTCGTCGGGCAGCACGGCCGCGATCGACCGGCCGAACAGGATCGCGGTGCCCCGGCAGGGCACCTGCTCGGACGCGCCGTCCCAGGCGGCCAGGCCGTCGGTGATCCGCAGCGGCGTCAGGCTGAGCGAGACCAGGGTGGCGATCCGGTCCCCTGGCTTGAGCCCGAGCGGCGACTCTTCGCCTGTCTCGCGCACCACGCCGGTGAGCATGCCGCCCGAGCCGGTCACCGGATTCTGCATTTTGCCCCGGTCGGCGACGATACCGAGCACCGACCGCTTGATCGCGGCCGCGTCGCCGCCTGACGCTTCGCGAAGCTGCCTGAAGGACGCGGCGTCAAGGTTGAGCCGCTCGACGTCGATCACCACTTCGTCAGGCCAGATGTCCGGATCAGCATTAAGCCGCCACGCTGCCTGAGGCAGCACTCCTGCCGGTTCGATCACCCGGTGCAACCCGAGCGGAGAAGCCGGCGACCGGTCCGATGTCCGCAACACGGTGACCCTTCTCAAAGCCTGGAGCCGGCCCCCTGGCGCAGCGGGCCGGTTCGCGAGAGCATAGTGACGAAGCTGTAGAATTTCCTGAATAAAACTATACCGACAGGAGCTTCTTGCGTAACTGCAATGCCTGACAGGCTATCGTTCGGTTTTTGGGGGAAGTTTACCGGTGAGAGGGTGGTGTCGCCATGATCAGTCAGCCCTACGTCTACCGCCGCAGCGGGCTTGCCGAGCCTGACTGGCGCAGGCTGCCAGGCTGGGCTGCGGTCACCACCGGGGAATGGGAGTCGGCGCAGTGGCAGCGCGCGCACTGCGTCAAGAACATTCGCCAGCTGCGTGCCGTGCTCGGCGGCGGCGTCGATGACGCGCTCTACGCCGACCTCGAGCGCGACCAGGCCGAGCGGGCGACCATGTCGATGCTGATCCCGCCGCAGATGATCAACACGATGGTGCCGGCGCTCTCGCCGGCCGACCCGGGGTTTACCGAGGCCCTGTACGCGGACCCGGTCCGCCGCTACATGATCCCGGTCTTCAGCGACCGCCGCTCCGACTGGCCATCGCACCCGTATTCATCCCGTGACTCCCTGCACGAGGCCGAGATGTGGGCGGTCGAGGGGCTGACGCAGCGTTACCCCACCAAGGTGCTCGCCGAGGTGCTGCCCACCTGCCCGCAGTACTGCGGCCACTGCACCCGGATGGACCTGGTCGGCAACCCGACTCCGGTCGTGGACAAGCTCAAGTTCGGCATGCAGCGCGATGACCGGCTCGGCGCCATGCTCAGCTACCTGCGCTCCAGTCCCGGCGTCCGCGACGTCGTGGTATCCGGCGGAGACGTGGCGAACCTGCCGTGGAACAGGCTGGAGGCGTTCGTCTCCGCCCTGCTGGACATCGAGTCCATCCGCGACATCAGGCTGGCCACCAAGGCGCTCATGGGGCTGCCGCAGTACTGGCTGAGCGACGAGGTGCGGGCCGGCATGGATCGGCTCGCGGCCGCAGCGCGGCAGCGCGACGTCTCGATCGCGATCCACACCCACGTGAACGCGGCACAGTCCCTTACCCCGCTCGTCGCCAAGGCCTCCAAGGCGATGCTGGAGACCGGGATCAGGGATGTCAGGAACCAGGGCGTGCTGCTGCGCGGGGTCAACAACACCCCGGCCGCGCTACTCGACCTGTGCTTCGCCCTGCTGGATGAGGCCAAGATCATGCCGTACTACTTCTATATGTGCGACATGATCCCGAACGCCGAGCACTGGCGGCTCGGCCTCGGCGAGGCGCAGCAGCTGCAACTGCAGATCATGGGCTACCTGCCCGGCTTCGCGACCCCCAGGCTGCTGTGCGACGTGCCCTACGTCGGCAAGCGCTGGGTGCACCAGGTCTCGCGCTACGACACCGAGCGCGGCATCTCGTACTGGACGAAGAACTACCGCACCGCCGTCGATGCCGACGACGAGCTGGCTCTGGACCGCCAGTTCGAGTACTACGACCCGATCTACCTGCTGCCCCTGGGCGGCCAGGACTGGTGGCGGGCCAAGGCCGCCGAGATGGCGAACCCAGAACGCACCCTGCTGCCGGCGCAAGCCGACTTATCCTGATGCCCCCGGGCGCGGATCCGGCCTGCCGCTCAGGCATAGGCCCACCGATGTCCCAAAGGTGGCGCTCCAGCTTGGGCCGGAGACCCGCCGATGGCCCATAGGTGGCGCCCCAGCGCCCCGGATGTCCCAAAGATGGGCCTAGCGGCGGGTGCGACGTGCCCAGATCCTGGGTGCAGCAGTACGTGCCGCCGATCACGTACCAGCCCGCGCTGCACGGATCACCGGTAGTTGGATCGCAGGACAGGCCGCCAGACGCGTCACCGGGCGCGGTGTCGTAGACCAGCGGACCGGTGCGCGCGCTTGCCTGCAAGGCGACGTCGGGAATGCCGCGCATCGAGCCGATCGCGGTCGACCCGGCAGGCAGGACGGACTGATAGCTCGGAGAGGAGAATATGCTGCTGAACCCGCCGCCGCTGTCGATCCAGCCGACCTCCCTGTTGGGCTGGTTCTGGCAGTTGACCGGCGCGTCAGTGTTGTCGACACCCGTGCCGGTGACCGGGTTGGTGCACAGGTAAGTGCCGCCCACGGCGGTGACCAGCGGATCGGAGGCCGGCCATTGAACCGTGGGGAACGGGATGGTAGCCGGGTTATTCACGGGGGTCTTGGCCTGGTTCGCGGTGCCGAAGTCACCTGTACTCGCAAGCACGGTCACCCCGTCGGCCGCGGCCGAGATATACGCGTGGCGCAGGTTCAGCAGCGACTGCGTGCCGCCGAAATTCTGCTCCGTGGAATCGAAGCTCTGGGAGATCACGTTGGCGAGATTGTTGTCGCAGGTGGAGCGCTTGCCACGAATTCCGCCGGCATACGGGGGCTCCTGACCTCAGATAAGAGGCTGGTACCAGGACAACGAGTTCCGGCGCTGCAGATCGACCTCGGGATCAAAGGGCCGGTCTGGGCCGTGATCGGGACTCCCCTGCCCGTATGACTTCGTCACCGCAAGCGAAAGAAGCGGTCGGAGACCGCCTCTTCGTTAGAACGGGCCCATACGTCCCGCAACACTTGGTTAGCACAGTACAGGCCGGAGGCGCACGCGTCAAACGCCTCGATCCACCCGCTCAGCAGCACCGCCCCAGCAACAGCGCGGCCTTCTTGCCGCCGCAGACGAGGCGAGATGGCTAAATGTAAACCGTTTTGCCGGGAACGGCGTCCTAGCTAGGCCACGTCGTCAGACTGAGGGGACATCCCAGCATGGGGATTCACAGGCCTACCGGCAACCACCTCAAGGCAGCGGCGCTCGCCGCAGGCGCACTCGCCATCACAACGATCACGGCGTTCTCCGCAGGTGCGCCGGCCGCCGCCCAGGTTTCGCCGCCGCCTGTGCCCGTGAAGGGGGTCATCGAGAGCTCCGCGACGATCTCGGCGAACAGCATCTGGGCCGTCGGCGTGCGGGCAGGCAGGCAGCGCAGGCCGATCCTCGCCCACTGGAACGGCAGCACCTGGACGCTGATCAGCAGCCCCGCCTTGCCCGCGAACGGCGACTTGCACGCCATCACGGCGTTCAAGGGCGGCCTGTGGGCGGTCGGCTCGGCTGGCGACATCTCGGCCCACAAGGCCGGCCAGCATCTCATCCTGAGGATCACCGGCACCACGGTCACCCGGATGACGCTGCCCGGCCCGGCCACCGGCGGCCTGGTCAGCGTCACCGCCGACTCGGCGAAAGACGCCTGGGCAGGCGGCTTCGTCACGACCCACGGGCCGTTCCTCCTGCACTGGAACGGCACCAGGTGGACACGCTCACCGATTCCCGCTGACAAGGGCAGTTTCAGCATCGCGAAGGTGTCCGCTGACTCGCCCAGGGACGCCTTCGCGATCGAGACCGAGGCCGGCCACCAGGCGGTCTTCCGCTGGAACGGTCATGCCTGGAAGCGGTCGGCCATCCCAGCGATCGGCTCGGCCGGGCACACCTTCCTTAACGACGTCGCCGCCATCTCTGGCAAGGACGCCTGGATCGTCGGCAGCTCGCAGGACAGGACTCTGATCCTGCACTGGAACGGCACCACATGGGCCCGGGTCGCCAGCCCGAGCCCGAAGCTGCACGGAATCTTCCGCGACTCGCTCGACTCGATCAGTGTCGTGTCGGCGAGCAACATCACCGCCATCGGCCGCCGGGGCCGCAACAGCCTGGCGGAGCACTGGGACGGGCACTCCTGGAAGGTCGTCCCGGCCCCGCCCGTCATCTTCTAGCTACGTCGGTCTGGCCTGGCTGGCGGGTTCGCGTTCGAGCGGAGCAGGTATTATCCAAGCGCCGGCCCGGCCGTGAAATGGGCGCTGCGGCCGCTCCCGGGACCGCGGACCAGAACTCCCGCTTGTTCCAGCCGCTCCAGCTGACCGCGAGCACCCGCATACGTCAGACCAGTCAGGTTCGTGATCTCCGGACGTGTACCGGTCATGGTCGGCCAGCCAGTCACTGGCGATCATCGAGGCAACGTTGATGTCGGGCTTGACGTACGTCAGTACGCCTCGCCGGTGAAGATCCTGGTAGTCAGTTCTCCGCCTTGCCTTGGACACTGCTTCCCAGGTCAAGGTCCACACGTCCTTATACCGGAAGAGCAGGGGTTCGGAATCGAACTTGCCTGGTTGCTTGCGAACAACCTACGCAGCGGTGACGGTCGCCGACTCCGCTGGCTCGGGCTCGGCGGCGGGGCGCACGGTCCTGCTGTCGTAGCGCCACAGGGCGGGCAGCGCGAGCGAGACGATCGCCGCGCCGGCCAGGCTGAGCACCCCGCCGGAGACGACGGCGAGCCGCACCGACCCGGTCAGCGTGGCGATCGCGCCGGCTTCGACGTTGCCGATCGGCTCGCCGGTCGAGTAGCTGATCATCTCCAGGCCGGCCAGCCGGCCGCGCACCCGCGCCGGGATGCTCTGGTTCCACATCGTCATGCGGAACAGCCCGCTCACCGTGTCCGACCCCCCGGCCGCGGCCAGCGCGAGCACCGCCAGCGGCAGGTTAGGCGCGAAGCCGAACGCGGCGATCGCCACTCCCCAGCCGCACACCGCGAACGCGATCGCGCGGCCGTGGTGGTACACGTGCCGGGTCCAGGTGCTGGTGAGGCTGACAGCCATCGAGCCGAATCCTGGTGCCGCGTACAGCAGCCCGAGCGCCGCAGGGCCGCCGAGCCCGGCCGCGATCTGCGGGAACACCGCATACGGCGCGCCGAACAGCATGGCGCCGATGTCGATGAGGTACGTGCCGAGAAGATCTTTCCTGCTTCTGGCGTAACGGATGCCTTCCGCTATACCGCGCAGACTAGGCCGCTCAGCGTCCGGGGCCGGCGGACTTGGCGCCATCCGGGCGAACGGGATCAGGCCGGCCAGGCAAGCCGCGGTGCCCGCGAAATACGCCAGCGGCAGGCCGCCGACGAGCAGGGCTCCGCCGAGCAGCGGGCCGGCCGTGGTCGACAAGGTCCCTTCCAGAACGGACAGAGCGGCCGCCGCTGGCAGATCGTCGTGTGCGACGAGCACGGGCACCAGCACCTCCACCGAAGGCCGCTGCAGGCCATAGGCTCCGGTGAGCAGCGCGGCGAGCACGAACAGCAGCCATAGCTGCCTGACCATCAACGCGTTCACCGCGAGGCCGGCCGTGCAGGCCGCAGCGGCGCTCTGGGTGATCAGCACGACCTTGCGGCGTTCGAGCGCGTCGGCGAGCACGCCGCCGAACAGGCCGGCCAGCAGCACGGGCGCCAGTTCCGCGCTGCTCAGCAGGCCGACTACCAGGGATGAGTGACTAATCGCGTACGCCTGGAACGGCAGCGCGACAAAGCAGATCATCGACCCGGTCTGCGCCGCTGCCTGGCCCGCATACAGCAGCCGGAACTCGCGCGAATGCCTGATCGGGGCGAGGTCAGGGCTGAGCTGGCGCGCGAGCCTGGCTAGCCCAGAAGCGGCAGTACCGGAGCGCGATCTGTTCAACCAAGTTTCTGGACGCGTCACGAACGCACAATGCCCGCGGCCGGGCGACCTTGTCGAGGTTAATTATCCTCGGCGGCGGCAGCGGCAGGTTCAGCGTCCGGTTTCTCGTACTCGTCCTGGTCTTCCTCGGGCACCTTCGGCTCCCCCGGTTCCTGCTCAGGTGCGGGGGTGCGGCGCTGGCTGATCACGAACCAGGCGATGCTGGCGATGGTCAGGAGGGCGGCGACGTAGAGGTTCAGCCGGAGGCCGAGGAAGTGCTCGGAGGAGTCGATCCGCAGCGATTCCTCGAAGATGCGGAACGCCGAGTAGCCGGCCACATACAGCGCGAACAGGCCAGGCGGCCTGATCTTGCGGTGGTACCCGAGCCAGACCAGGAAGGCCGCCAGGGCCAGGTCCCAGATCAGCTCGTAGAGGAACGTCGGCTGGAACGTCCGGAACTGCGTGTAGCCGGCGGGCCGGTCCCCGAAGGGTATGACCAGGCCCCACGGCAAAGTCGTAGGCCCGCCGAAGAGTTCCTTGTTGAAGTAGTTGCCGATCCTGCCGATCGCCTGGGCGACGAGCAGGGCTGGCGCGACCGCGTCGGCGAACAGCGCCACGCTCGCGCCGGCCCGGCGCGCCCGCCAGGCACCGACCAGGGCGCCGGCCGCGACCCCGCCCCAGATGCCGAGTCCGCCCGACCAGACCGCGAACGGCCCGTACCAGACGTGCGGAATGTCGTTCGGCGTGGTGATGTCGAAGTAGATCCGGCCGCCGATGATCCCCGCGGGCACTGCCCACAGCGCGATGTCGCCGACCAGCGCCGCGTTGCCGCCCATGCGCCGCACCCGCCGCTGGGTGATCAGCACCGCCAGCGTGATGCCGATGACATACATCAGGCCGTAGTAGTGAATGAACACCGGCCCGATATGGATGCCATTGACCGGGGGGCTCGGCAGGAAGGCCAGCGGGGTGCGCGCGTGCATGGTATGAGACTAGCCCCGCCGGCGCCCTGATTTAGTATCGGTGCGTGACTAGGAGAAACGAACAGCTTAGCGAGGCGCTGCACGACTACGCGGCAGCGCACAGCACGCAGCCAGATCAGCTCTTGCGCGAACTGGCGGAGGAGACCGTCAGGCGGTTCGGGTCGTCCGCCGGGATGCAGATCGGGGCGGAGCAGGGCCGCTTCATGACGTTGCTTGCCCAGGCGATCGGGGCGCGCAGCGCGGTCGAGATCGGGACGTTCACCGGGTACTCGGCGATCTGCGTCGCACGCGGCATGGGCGACGACGGCAAGCTGCTGTGCTGCGACGTCAGCGAGGAGTGGACGTCGGTGGCGCGGGAGTACTGGCAGCGAGCCGGGCTTTCCGGCCGGATCGAGCTGCGGCTCGCGCGCGCCGCCGAGACCCTGGCGGCGCTGCCCGCGGGCACCAGCTTCGACTTCGCGTTCATCGACGCGGACAAGGAGGGCTACGTCACGTACTGGGACCTGGTCGTGCCGATGATGAGGCGGGGCGGCCTGATCCTGGTCGACAACACGCTGTCGCACGGCCGGGTGGTCGATCCGGACGAGCAGGGCAGCACCGTCCAGGGCATCAGGAAGTTCAACGACCACGCGCTGGCCGACCCGAGGACCGAGCTTGTCCTGCTGCCGATCGGCGACGGCGTGACGGTGGCGCGCAAGCTCTAGCTGGCCGCGAGACCCGCCGGCCCGTACAGGGCGGGGCGGCGGTCGGCGTGCGCGTCGTTGCGCGGGCCGGTGGCCTTGCTCCTGGCGTCTGGCAGGTCGCAGCCGGCGATCAGGATCTCCTCGGCCGCGCGCCCGGCGTCGCCGCTGAGCCGGTCCAGGCTCGCCGGGCCGGCGAGCGGGTAGCCGTCGGGGCCGGCGATGATGCTGCCGCCGACCCAGCGGACGCCGCGTTCCTCGCCGCATCGGCAGGCGGCGACGACGAACATCCGGTTCGCGAACGCCGCGGCCTGCACGTTGACGGTCACCATCGGGCGCTCCCCCGCCGGAACCTCGCCGGCCGGCCAGTTGGCCGGCACCGCGAGCAGCTCGGCGCCGGCCAGGGCGGGCAGCCTGACCCACTCGGGGAATTCGACGTCGTAGCAGATCATCATCGACAGGCGGCCGTACCTGGTGCCGACGACCGGCGGCGGCTGGTCGCCGGGCACAAAGAAGTCGGCCTCGGCGTCCCACAGGTGCGCCTTGCGGTAGACGGCGCGGACACCGTCGGCGTCGACGAGCATCGAGCTGTTGCGGAGCGTGCCGTCGGCGGCTAGCTCTGCGAAGCCGCCGATGACCACGAGGTCGTGCTCGGCGGCCAGCGCTGACCACCGCCTGGCCGTCGGGCCGTCGGCTGGCTCGCCGAGCGATCGCGCCTCATCGGCCGTCGCGAACACATAGCCGGACGGGGTCAGCTCCGGCAGGACGACGATCTTGGCGCCGTGCCGGGCGGCGTCTTCGATGGCGGCGGCCGCGGCGGCCCGGTTGGCGTCCGGGTCGCCGGCCTTGATTCTGAGCTGGCAGGCGGCGACTCGGACCGGAAAGCGCTCGGCAGCAGGCGGCACAGTGCCACTGTAGATGACACTGTGCCGCCTTTTGACCGGTTCTGACGCCGATCATCCCACGCTGTGCACGGTAATCGCATGCTTAGGCGCCACGATGTGCTGCCGCTTGCCGATGTCGGTGAAGCTGACCCGTACCTTGACGGTGCTGACGATGTCGTGGCCGTCGAACAGCCCGGCCTTGCGCGCCTTGGCGGGCGAGGCGGTCCCAGCGCTCCCATGCGTACGCGAGGGCCTCTGCCGTCGCGTCCCTGCCGTCGTCAAAGCCGTAGGCGGCGATCAGCGCCCTGCGCAACCTGGGCTCGGTGGCCACGACGAACGCCTCGAAGTCACCCGCCGGCGCCGCGCGGGCGGGTCTCGCAATGGCGGACACCGCGGCTTTCGCGGCCTGAGCATGCTGCATTGGCTGCTCCGAGATCTTGGCTGGTGCTTGCTTGTCATATCGTGAGACCAGCCGGAGCGGCGTCGGCACCACAGCCAGAATGTCTCGATCGAGTCTCAGCGCGGCGCCAGGGCAGGACACGAGTGGGCACTATGCCGCCACGGGCACTGCGGGTCGATACTATGTCGCGCTATGGCGGTGTTGTTCAGGAGGATCATCCCGATTCTTTTCGTCGGCGATCTGCTGGCGGAGCGGGATTTCTACCTCCGACTCGGGTTCAGGGTCACCTACGAGGGCCATGAGTACCCATATTTCCTGGCTCTCGGCCATGGACCGGTGGAATTTGGCATTGAGTGGCACGAAGGTTTCTCGCCGTCGGGACCGGACAGGGTACTCACCTGGCAGTTCGGCGTCACCGACCTCGATGAGGCCAAGAAGCTGTTTGATAACGCCGGGGTGCCCTACCGTGAAGAGCTGATGACCCCGAGCGAGGACTGGCAGTATCGGGTGTTGCACGCCAGGACGCCCAACGGATATCACCTGCTGCTCGAGGAGGGCAGCGCTTAGCGCGGTAGTCGCCCGCGCGAGGCGGTCCGGCGCCCGGGGAACTGGCAGCATCAAGACTCACCAGGGAAGCCGGGGTCATGGGTACTACGACCGAGCCTGTCTATCTGCGCGTGCTCGAAGATCTGCGGTCAAGGATCCGCTCCGGCTCGCTGGAGCCAGGTGCCCGGATTCCGTCGCGCAATGCGATCATCACCAACTACGGGGTCGGCGAGACCGCGGCGAAGCACGCCTTGCAGGTACTCATGGCCGAGGGTCTCATCGAGGCGCGGCCGGGCTCAGGGTGCTACGTCAGGAAGACCCCGGCCGCCGGGTTCCTGGAACATGACCGGCCGCAGTTCCCCGGCTCGCCGTTCGGCGTTCAGGAACTCCAGACAGCGCCTGCCGGGGACGCCAGGCGGGCCAGCAGGCGGCTGGCCTGGGAACACCAGACCGAGCGGGTGCCGGCGCCCGCGCCGGTGGCCAGGCGGCTCGGCCTGGAAGCGGGCGCGGCTGTCACCATGACGAGGTACCTGCTGTCAGCGGACGGGGAGCCCGTGCAGCTGGCGACGAGCTATGAGCCCCTTGTGCTGACGGCAGGGACACCGGTGGCGCTGCCCGAGCAAGGGCCGTTCGCCGGACGTGGCGTGATCGAGCGGATGCGCTCGCTCGAGATCGAGGTCGACGAGGTGACCGAGGAAGTGTCCGTCAGGCTCGCGGCTAAGGCCGAGGCCACCGCCCTGGCGATTCCGTCCCGGGCCCAGGTGCTCGTCATCGACCGGGCGCACCACGCAGGGGGGCAGGCCGTTGAGTGCGCCGAGATCGTCGTGCCGGCGGACAGGTTCAAGCTCAGGTACCGCTTCAGCAAGGAGGGTCAGGGCGCAAAGGAAGATCATCCGGGCGCAAAGGAAGGTCAGGGCGCATGAGCGAGATAGCCGGCTCGCTCTCGATCAGGGTGGCGGTCCCCGCCGATGTGCCCAGGATCAGCGAGCTGATCGCGGAGCTCGCTGAGTACGAGCGGTCAGCCGACCAGGTGCGGGCGACGCCGGAGGACCTGCGGTCCGTGCTTTTCGCGCCGCGGCCGGCGCTATTCGGCCATGTCGCCGTCTCCGGCGACGAGGTGGTCGGCTTCGCGCTGTGGTTCCTGAACTACTCGACCTGGCTCGGCAGGCACGGGATCTACCTGGAGGATCTGTATGTCACGCCCGGCATGCGCGGGCGCGGCGCGGGCAAGGCACTGCTCGCGCAGCTGGCGTCGATCTGCGTGGATCGCGGCTACGGCAGGCTCGAGTGGTCGGTACTTGACTGGAACTCCCCGGCTATCGGCTTCTACGAATCGCTCGGAGCTGTCGCGATGCCGGAATGGACCACGCACCGTCTTACCGGTCCGCAGCTCGCTGACCTGGCACGCGAGGCCAGGCGCTAGGGCAGCGCCGGCCCCGTGCCGGCGCACCGGACGGCTCAGCCACCCGCCTGGCGAAGATATGCGGCGAATTTCCGGCGCGCGAACCTGGCTCGGTGCGGTGGCCGGCCCTGGCTTCGCGCGACGACCGGCTCTGACCAGGCCACAGTAGAAGATCCGGCCGGCAGCATGCCACGATGGGGCATGCGGATCACCGAGGTAACTTCGACCGAATTGTTCACTGGCACCCGGGAACGGCCACTTCAGATCATCCGGGTTACGCTGGTGAACGACGGCCCTGGCATGATCCGTGACCCTTCGGCTGTCGTGACCGTGAGCGCACACGGTCCTGGCGTCAGGACACCTGAGCCGGCGGAGGTTGGCGGCCTGGTGCACGGGGAACAGCGGATCGCCGAGGTCGCCGTGGACATCGCGGCGTCGGCAGTACCGGGCGGGACCAGGCAGGTCACCGTCATCGCGCAGAGCTCGGCCGGGCGCTGGGAGGGGCCAGGCCAGATCACGGTCGCCGAGCCAGGCTGGACGATGTTCATGGTCAGCCATTTCCATTACGACCCGGTCTGGTGGAACACGCAGGGCCGCTTTGCCCAGACCTGGCCGCTGCTGCCGGCCGATGACGGGTCGATGCCCGAGGTCAGGACGGTGTTCGAGCTGGTCAGACTGCATCTGGCCGAGGCGAGGTCCGACCCTGACTACAAATTCGTCCTCGCCGAGATCGACTATCTGAAGCCTTACTTCGACGTGCATCCGCAAGATCGTGCCGAGCTGCGGGCGCTGATCGCCGCTGGCCGGGTCGAGATCGTAGGCGGCAGCTACAACGAGCCGAACACGAACCTGACCTGCGCCGAGTCGACGATCCGGAATGCTGTCTACGGGCTCGCCTACCAGCGCGAGGTCGCGGCAGCCAATCCGACCGCGACCTGGATGCTCGACGCGTTCGGGTTCGACCCGTCCTACCCGGGCCTGATGGCGCAGGCAGGAATGAAGGAGTCGTCCTGGGCGCGTGGGCCCTTCCACCAGTGGGGGCCGAGCCGGGCGGCTGGCGGTAACACGATGATGCAGTTCCCGGCCGAGTTCGAGTGGATCTCCCCCGACGGCCGCGGGCTGCTCACCAGCTACATGCCCAATCACTACTCGGCCGGCTGGATAACCCAGCACGCGGCCGACCTGGTTACCGCCGAGGAAGACGCCTATACGCAGTTCCGCCAGCTCGCCCCGGTCGCCTCGACCAGGAACGTGATGCTGCCGGTCGGCGGCGATCACGTCGTGCCGTCGCGGTGGGCCACCGCGATCCACCGGGACTGGAACGCGCGTTACGTGTGGCCGAGGTTCGTGACCGCGGTCCCGCGCGAGTACTTCGACGCGGTCCGCGCCGAGGCCGCCGCGACCGGCGCCTGGATCATGCCGCAGACCAGGGACATGAACCCGATCTACCCGGGCAAGGACGTCACCTATATCGACACCAAGCAGGCGCAGCGCGACGCCGAGATCGCGCTGCTCGACGGCGAGCGGCTGGGCACCGCAGCCTGGCTGGCCGGCGCGCACTACCCGAGAGCGAGCCTGGACAAGGCGTGGCGGCTGATGGTGTTCGGCGCGCACCATGACGCGATCACCGGCACCGAAGGCGACCAGGTGTACCTCGATCTGCTAGCCGGCTGGCGCGAGGCGTTCGAGCGCGGCCACGACGCGCGCAAGCGCGCGATCGCCTACCTCGCCGGCCTTGCCGACACCGCGAGCGCGGCCGCGCGCCTGGCCGGACAGGCCGACGCGGCGCGGGCAGCCGAACCCGTCCTGGCGAACATCACGGCGCAGGGAAGTCCGGCGCGCGATGCCGCCTGGACTGACGAGCGGGGTTTGCGAGCAGAAAAGGCGGCGCAGCCGGAGGGCGACGGGAAGGCGGGCGAGGAGGCGGGCGGGACCCCGGGCAACGGGAGCCTCCCTGGGGTGTCCCCCCGGGCCGGCAGAGCCGTGCTCGTGTTCAACACGCTGGCCTGGGAGCGCCCGGGCCTGGCCGCGATCACGCTGCGGTACGAGCCTGGCGAGGCCGGCTGGCTCAGGCTGCTTGACGGGACAGGCCAGCCGGTTCCGTTCCTGGCCGAGGGCGTCAGCCGGCACCCGGACGGCTCGCTCGCATCCGCGACGGTGACTTTCCGCTCCGGCGATGTGCCGGCGGTCGGATACCGGACCTACATTGCCGAGGTCGTGCCCGCTGGAGCGAACGGCCGGGCAGGCGAGTCCGGCTGGCAGCAGGCCGAGGGCCTGACGATCGCCAACGAGACCTTCAGGCTGACCGCCGACCCGGGCAGCGGCGGCGCGCTGAGCTCGATCGTGGACGTGCGCACAGGCACCGAGTTGCTTGCCGGGCATGGCAACGAGCTTGTGCTCGCCGAGGAGTACGCCTCGCACCCGCGCTGGGGTGAAGGCCCGTGGATGCTTTGTCCCACCGGCGAGTGGCGCAGCTCCGCTGGCCTGGAAGCGTGCGTGCGGGCAGAACGCTGCCCGATAGGCACCAGGCTGGTGTCGGCGTTCACGATCGGCGATCAGCGCTTCACGCAGGAGAGCGTGCTCTGGGATGGAGCTGACCTGGTAGATTTCCGCACGCACGTCGACGGTTCGATCGGCCAGGACCGGCTGCTGCGGGTGCGCTTCGGGCTTGATGTCGCCGGCGGCCTGCCCGTCTACCAGACCGGACTCTCCGTGGTCGGCCGCCCGCTCGGCCAGACCGACGTGGACGTCGCCGAGCACACGTTCACGCTCGACAACCCGGCGCACGAGTGGTTCGGCATCGGGTCGGCGGTCCGCGTCGCGCTGACGGCCGGCGATGGCGAGCGACGGGTCAGGGCTATCGGGGTAGCGGAGGTGGTGGCACCGGCCGGCCCGGCCGGTGATGCCTTCGCGCCCAGGGACCCGCTGGCCGGCCGAGGTGCCAGGAAGGCGGTACGCAACCTGCTCGTCGCGCTGGCCAGGCAGGGCATCACGGCCACCTGCTCCGTGCCGCAGGGACCGCGGTACGGCTCGATCGAACTTGATTCCAATCTCCCTGACGTGCGGATCTCGATCGGCGGCCGGGCAGAGAACGCCTTTACCGAAGCCGTGCTCGAGGTTGCCGACCCGGCCATCGCTGCCGAGTTCGACCGCCAGCTGGCCACGACAGGCGCGGCCCGGGTGTGGGTGCCGGGTTCGGGCACCGCCGAGCAGGCGTTCGGCGCGGGTGCCGATGTACGCGGACTCACTGACCTGCCGGTCCTCATCGTGGCCGGGAACGAGCTCGACGATCAGATCGCCGCGCTCGCGACCGACCTGTCCGACGCCCAGATCGACGTGCGGTGCCCGCCAGCCAGCTTCGGCGAGGGCCCGACCCTCGCCAGCCATACCGTGGCGCTGCTGAACCGCGGCCTGCCAGGCAGCATCGTGACGCCCGCCGGGCAGGCCTGCATCTCGCTGATGCGGGCCTGCAGCGCGTGGCCGAGCGGCGTGTGGATGGACGGCGACAAGCGGACCGTGCCCGACGGCAGCAGCTTCGCGCTGCAGCACTGGAGCCACACGTTCGAGTACGCGCTCATGGCGGGCCAGGGTGACTGGCGGGCGGCGGGTTTCCCCGTCGCGGGCCAGCAATACAGTCACCGGCTGCTGACCTGTGACACGGACCTGCACGCTGGCCTGCTGCCCGCTGACTTCAGCCTGGCCAGCGTGACTCCGGCCGGCACGGACCTGATGGCGATGAAGCCGCGCGGTAATCCGCTGGCTCCGGTCAGCCAGCCTGACGTCCGTGACGGCGTGACCATGCGGCTGCGGAGGCTGGCCGATACCGATGAGCCGGCGACCGTGCGGCTGTTCACTGGCATCGCGGCAGCCACGGTCACCGATGTACTCGAACAGGGCGAGGGCGCGGCGGCCGACTGCGGGGACGGGACGGTATCGCTGGCGGTGCCAGCGGGCGGCACTGTGACTCTCGCGATCGACCCCGGCGACCTGGTGGACGTGCGGCACGACCCGCGCGTCGCCGGCACCGCGGGAGATCCCGGCGCCGCTGGTGCTTCCGGTGTTCCCGAGCCGGCCCAGCCAATTTTCACCAGGTACTGGCTGCATGGCAAAGGGCCGGCGCCCGCGGGCAACCTGCCGGTGGCAGTGCACCTGTCCCCGGGTATCGTCACGCCCCAGCCTGGCGAGACAACCGCGGTGCGGCTCAGCGTGGCCTGCGGGCCAGCCCCGGTGTCGGGTACCGTCTCGCTCGGCGTGCCGGCCGGGCTCAGGCTGATGTCCGTGCGCCCGGCCGGCGCGGAACCTGGCCTGGTCACCGCGGCGGGCTCGGCCCTGTCAGGGCCGCTGCACTACCACCTCAAGCCACATGGATTCGCGGCCTGGGACCTGGTGATCGCGGTGCCGCCGGGATCGGGCCAGGGCAGGCACTTCGTCACGGCCATGATCATCGACGACGCCGGGCAACTGCTGGAAGACGCCGTGGTGGTCGCGGTCGGCGAGCCGCAATCCACTCATGACCTGACCTTCGACGAGCTGACTCCGCTGATCGAGGCGGCCAGCCAGGCCGAGGATAGCGAGGCCGAGCTGATAAGGCTGACCTCGCATCTGGACCTGCCGCCTGGCGGGCGCGGCGCGATCGTGGTCAGGCTGGACAACCACACCGCTTCTGAGCTGCGCGGTGAAGCCCAGCTCATCTCCCCGCACGGAAGCTGGGCCAGCGTAGGTCCGTGGAACATGGGCTTCACGGCAGCCGCCAGCGGTGCCGCGACAATGACCTTCGACGTGGAAATCCCCGCCGGTGCCCGTCCGGGACAGCGGTGGTGGGCACTGGTGAAGGTGATGTACTTCGGCCGCCTGCGGTACAGCGAGCCGGTGTGGGTCACCGTGCGCACGCAGGAGGGGCCGGCAAAGGACGGGTTGACGCCCCAATTCCTGTAATCGGCCTACACTATGACGGCGCCATGACTGTGAACTTTCCGGATGCCGCGGGCCAGATCGAGGTGCCAGGCAACCTGCCGGCCGAGCCGAACGCCTTCATCGGCCGCGAACGCGACCTCGCCGACCTCGTAGCGATGCTCGGGCACGTCCGGGCGCTGACGCTATGCGGGCCAGGCGGCATCGGCAAGACCAGGCTTGCGCTCAAGCTGGCGGCGAGCCTGGCATCGGATTACCCTGACGGGGCCTGGATCACCGATCTTGCTGACGCGGACGCCGCCGAGCGGCTCGTACCGCTCGTGGCGGCCACCCTGGGGATTCACGCCGAGCCCGACCAGCCGCTGTCCGACACGCTCGCCGAAGCGCTCCGGCCGCGGACGATGCTGCTGGTGCTCGATACCTGCGAGCACCTGATCGAGGCCGCGGCGGAGCTGGTACAGCGGCTTCTCGGGCTCTGCCCGCACCTGCGGGTCATCGCCACGAGCAGGGAGGCGCTGCGCGTGCGCGGCGAGGTCATCTGGCGGGTGCCTCCGCTCGGGCTTCCCGCGCGAGGCGATGGCGATCTGCCCACCGAGGCGGTCGCGGGCAGCGAAGCGGTCCGGCTCTTCGTCGCCCGTGCCAGCGCCGTCCGCCGCGGCTTCAGCCTGAGTCCGGGCAACATCGAGGCGGTGGCCGACATCTGCCGCACTCTCGATGGCGTGCCCCTCGCTATCGAGCTCGCCGCGGCGCGAACCCGGACCCTGTCGGCCGAGCAGATCAGGCTCAGGCTGGCGCGCAGATTCGAGTTGCTCGCGCTTGGCGACCGGACGGCGCCGGCCCGCCAGCAGACCCTCCGTGCAACGGTCGAGTGGAGTTACGACCTGCTCACCCCGCCTGAACGGAAGCTGCTCAGCAGGCTGGCCGTGTTCCATGCGTGGAGCCTGGACATGGCCGAGCAGGTTTGCGCCGACGACGAGATCCCGGCGCGCGATGTGCTCGACTTGCTCACGACGCTGATCGACAAGTCGCTTGTCATCGTGGACGGCGAGCTCAACGGCGACGGCAGGTACCGCCTGCTCGACACGGTCGCCGAGCTGGCCGCCGAGATCGCGACTACCAGCGGCGAGCTGCCCGCGCTGGCGGCCGCGCACCGGGACTGCATGCTCGCCATGGCCGAGAGCATTGCCGCTCGCGCGTACGTGCGAGGCGATCCGCCCTGGCACGAGCGGGTCGCGATGTACCATCGCGCGCTCGCCGAGCGGCCCAACTTCCATCTGGCGCTCGGTTACTGCGAGCAGCAAGGCGAAGCCGAAGCCGGGCTGCGGATCTGCGACGCGCTCAGCGGGTCATGGCTGGCCAGCGGCGACGTCGCCGAGGGTGCGGACTGGATCGACCGGCTGCTCGCGATCACAGCGCAGGTCCGGCCGCATGTGCGGGCACGGGCGCTGGCCGTCCGGGCCGAGCTCGCGTTCGAACAGCTGGACTTCGAGGGAGCGGCCAGGCACGCGGCGGCTTGCCTGGAGCTGAGCAAGTCATGCGGTGCGGGCAATCCGGCGACGGCACTGCGGCTGCAAGCGCTGATCATGCTGATGGCAGGCCGCGCGGACGACGCGCTGGCACAAGCCGACGCCGCCCTGGACGCGGCCAGGCGGATGGCCGATGACTGGGAGACCGGCGTCGCGCTCGCGAGCCGGGCCGCCGTGCTGGCCGGGTGCGGCCGCGTAGCTGAGGCCGGGCGCGGGTATACCGAGGCGCTCGACGTGCTCAGCGACAACAACCGCTGGGGCCTGGCCAACGTGCTCTATGGCCTGGGCCAGCTCGCCAGGGGGCGCGGTGACACGGCCGCGGCCCTGCGGTACTTCAGCGACGCGCTCGCCATCTACCGCCAGATCGACGCCAAGCCAGAAATGGCAAGGTGCCTTGGCGGGATCGGCCTGGTGGCGATGACGGGGCCGGACCCGGCAGCGGCCAGAACCGCGCTGGCTGAGAGCGTGCGGCTCAACCTCGCCACCGGCCAGCGCCTGGGCATCGCGCGCGGGCTCGGGGCGCTGGCCGCGCTCTGGATGCGGTCAGGTGAGCAGGAACGGGCCATCCGGGTAGCGGCGGCCGCCCGCGCGATCTTCGAGGCGATCGGAGTGCAGCCGGCCGCGTCGGCCGTGCGGCGCCTGGACGAACTCATCTCCAGCGCACCGATCGAGCCTGAGAAAACCTCCGCCCTGGTGTCGGAGGGCAAGGCCATGAGCGTTAACGACGCCGTCAGGGTCGCGACGATCGCGCTGGCCGGCTCCGGCACGGCGCAAGCCAGCACGGCGCAAGCCAGCACGGCGCAAGCCGGGGCACCGCCAGCTTCACCGGACGCGGGCACGTCCGGCTGGCCCGGGCCGCTGACAGACAGAGAGCAGGAAGTCGCGCTCCTGATCTCGGACGGCCTGTCCAACAAGGAGATCGCTGATCGGCTGTCCATCTCCGCGGCCACCGCGGCCCGGCATATCGCGAACATCTTCGTCAAGCTGAGCGTCAGCTCACGGGCACAGCTCACAGCCTGGGTCTTCAGGTCCGCCGGCCCGCGTCACGACGATCCGGGCGCGAATCAATACCGATCAGACTGGCCGATGCGATAATGAAGGGTAATTAGCTCCGGATACTCATGGCCTAGGACAGTGAAGCTCACGCTCGCCGCCAGCAGCAGTGCCGCCGCCAGCAGTGCCGCCGCCAGCAGTGCCGAGACTGGAAACCTGCCGGCCGAGTCGAATGCCTTCATAGGCCGCGAACGCGATCTTGCCGATCTCGCCAGCATTATGCAACGCGTTCGGGCGGTGACGCTGTGCGGTCCGGGCGGAATTGGCAAGACGAGGCTGGCGATCAGGCTCGGCAGCACCATAGCGGCCAGCTTCCCCGGCGGAGTCTGGCTCGCCGACCAGGCGGACGCTAAATCGGCCAGCCAAATCGTGCAGATCGTGGCGACCGCCCTTCGCATCAGGCCAGAAAATGACCGCCCGCTCGCCGAGACCCTGACCGACTCGTTGCGGCCGAGGGAACTGCTGCTCATACTCGACACCTGCGAGCATCTAGTCGCCGAATCGGCGCAGCTCGTCGAGGGCCTGCTCGCCACCTGCCCGAGGCTGCGCATCATCGCGACGAGCAGGGAGCCGCTGCGAACGCGCGGCGAGGTGATCTGGCGGGTGCCACCGCTCGGCCTGCCCGCGACCGGAATCATGATCGATGAGCGGCAGCCGAGCGACCTGTCCGGCTGCGAGGCGGTACAGCTCTTCGCGGTGAGGGCGGCGGCCGTGCGGCCGGACTTCGCGCTCAGCGCCGCCAATGCCGACGTGGTCGCGGAAATCTGCACGACGCTCGACGGGGTGCCGCTCGCGATCGAGCTGGCCGCGGCCCGGATCAGGACACTGGCCGCCGAGCAGATCAAGTCGCGCCTGGCCAGCAGGTTCGAGCTGCTAGCTATGGGCGACCGGACCGCTCCGCCCAGGCAGCAGACGCTCAGGGCAGCGGTCGCCTGGAGCTATGACCAGCTCACCGGGCCCGAGCGGGAGCTGCTCAGCCGGCTGTCGGTGTTCCGCGGGTGGAACCTTGAGATGGCCGAGCAGGTCTGCGCCGACGATGCCATCCCGGCCGCCGAGGTGCTTGAGCTGCTCACCGCGCTGATCGACAAGTCGCTGGTCAGCGCGGACCTTGAACTCGGCGGGGCGGCCAGGTACCGGCTGCCCGACACGGTCAGGCAGTTCACGGTCGATCAGGTCACCGATGCCGCCGAGTTCGAGCGGATCCGCCGTGCCCACAGGGACTGCATGCTCGCGCTGGCCGAGGGACTGGTGAGCACGGCTCTCGTGCCCGATGAGCCATCGTGGCAAGAGCGCGTCGACTCCTACCACCGCGCGCTCGCGGAGTGGGCCAACTGCCAGCTGGCACTCGCCTACTGCGCGGAACGCGGCGATACCGAGCACGGCCTGCGGCTGTGCAGCGCGATGGCGGTTAGCTGGCTGCTTTCCGGCGACCATAGCGGCTCGGGCTGGCTCGACCGGTTCCTCGCCGCCAGCGCGCCCGTCCCCGCCGGGCTGCGCGCGCGCTGCCTGGTGGTACGGTCCGAGATCGCGTTCGAGCAGCAGGACTACGAGGCGGCAGCGCGATTCGCCGCCGAGGCCGCGCAGGCCGGCCGGGATCTGCCCGCCAGTTCTGACGCCAACTTGGCCGGGGCGCAGCGGATGCTCGCCGTGACCGCGATGCTCGGCGGACGACCGCAAGAGGCCCTGACCCTCGCCGACGCTGCGATCGCCACCGCCAAGGCCGCCGGCGACGCCTGGGATGCGGGCGTCACGCTCTCGGTCAAGGCGGCCCTGCTGATGGGCCAGGGCGATACGGCCGGAGCCCGGCGGCTCTACCGTGAGGCCACCGAGGTACTCGGCGAAGGCCGCGGCTGGGCTGTCGCGAACGTTAAGTACGGGCTCGGTCGCCTGGCCTGCGGCGGCGGTGACCGCGACGGGGCGGTGCGGCAGTTCAGCGCTGCGCTCGCCATGTACAGCCAGGTAGCCGCCCGCCCGCAGATGGCACGCTGCCTGGCCTGGCTCGGGCGGCTCGCGATGGAGGGCGGCGATCTCGTCGCGGCCAGGGCCAGCCTTACCGAGTGCATGCGGCTGAGCCTGGAGACCGGCCAGCGCCTGGCGATCGCCCGCAGCCTGGTCGCGCTGGCATCGCTGGCGGCCGTATCGCAGGATCTGCCTGCCGCGATCCGGCTGGCGGGCACCGCGCAAGCGCTTGCCCAGGCGATGGGCAGCCCGCTGCCATCGGCCGGGCGCATGAGACAGCTGATCGAGTCGGCGCAGGCAACCCTCGGGCCGCGGGCGGTGGCCGGACTGCTGGCAGAGGGCGGGCGCACGAGCCCGCATCAGGCCGCGCAGGCGATGCTGACCCTGCCGGAGCAGCCCGGCCACAAGTCGTGGCCGGGCCCGCTCACCGAACGCGAACAGGAAGTAGCCAGGCTGGTGGCAGACGGGCTGTCGAACCGCGCGATCGGCGAGCGGCTCGCCATCAGCCAGGCGACCGCGGCCAGGCATATCGCGAACATCTTCGTCAAGCTCGGCTTCAGCGCCAGGTCACAGCTCATCGCGTGGGTGCTGAGCGGGTTATCGCGCAGCTACATGTTGCGGGCGCTCTCTACATAACGCCCGGCGGGTCTACATATCCGGCGCTTGGCGTCTACATAGCCGGCTCAGCTGAAGTTACATAGCAAGTTGCATACATCTGATGATGTAAGGACCGATACCGGCGGCATAACGTGCACTGCTGTAAGGAGCGCGCAGCCGCGGAAGGGCACGTCGAAATGTCGAAGCTGGAAGACCTCACCGCCGAGGTTTCCGTGACCAGGCGGGTGCTCGGCCTTGCGGCGAACCGGTCCGGCCTGGTCGCATTCGTGGGGGGCGCCAGGCACGACGGCGGGCCAGGCGGCGAGTCGTACAGCTACGCGAGCTTCGCCTCGACCGTGCAGGCGGCCGCCGCCGGCCTCACCTGGCGTGGCCTGCGGCCAAAGGACGTGGTCGGGATCATGGTGCCCGACGCGGTCAGTTACGCGATCGCTCTGCACGCCGTACGCGCCGCTGGCGGCGTGCCGACACCAGTCGATGCCGCGCGGCGCGCGGTGGAGACCGCCGGCCAGCTCGCCGAGAGCGGCGCGCGGATGGTGATCACCTCGCCGCCTCTCGCCGAGATCGCACTGGCGGCGGCCGACCGGTCCTGGGTGCGGCAAGTGTTCTCATTTACCGATGCGGCAGGCACGACCAGGTTCAGCGACCTGCTCGGGCTCGACATGATCCGGCCGTCGAGGGGCCGGCCGGAGGATGTCGCGCTGCTGCCTTTCACCCGCGGACAGGATAAGAGGCTGCGCCCGGCGCCAGTGACCAACAGGGAGTTCACCGAATCACTTGACCGTGCCGACCGCATGGCCCAGATCACAGGAAATGATCTTGTGCTGATCATGCCGCCCTGCGGCGACGGTCTCACGTACACGACCCTGGTGGACTGCGCGCTGCTGCAGGGAGCCACGGTAGTAGCGGTGCGCAGGCAAGAGATCGCGATGGCCGCGATCGCGCATCAGGGCACCATCGCGATCGTGCCGCCTGAAGCCGCGGCCGTCGTTCCCGGCCAAGTGCGGGTGCTGCCCGTCACCTAGCCAGGCCGGGTCCCGTCACCGGCGCGGAGATCGCGCTGCCGCGCCCGCGAGTTTGCTCCGGTGGGGAGTCGCGTCTGCCGGCTGCCTTGTCAAGGGCGGCCGGCAGATAGCGGCGTCTGCCCGCCACGGAGAGCGGCCACGCATTTACATCCCGGTACCGGCTCTGAGTTCCGGGAGACTTCTCGCCTGGATCCCGGCGTATCCACTGTCACGAGCCCGCCTACAACCCGGGCGGGCGGCCCTCGTACGGAGTGCTCAGAACGATCGTGGTTCGGGTCGAGACGTTCGCCGCCGCCCTGATCTGCTGCAGCAGATTTTCCAGGTCGGCGGGGGATGCCACTCGCACCTTGAGTATGTAGTTCTCGTCCCCCGCAACGCTGTGGCACGCCTCGATCGCGACAAGGTGGGCCAGCCGTTGCGGCGCGTCATCGGGAGCGGCCGGATCGAATGGCTTGATCGAGACGAACGCGGTCAGCGGCAGCCCCGATGCCTCAGGATCGACCACCGCCGCGTAGCCGCGGATCACGCCGCGCTCTTCGAGCCTGCGCACCCGCTGCTGGACCGCGGACACCGACAACCCGGTTTGCCTCGCCAGCTCGGTGAAGCTCAGCCGGCCGTCGGCGGCCAGCAGCGAGAGAATCTTCCTGTTGATGGCCTCCACCCGCGCCAACCTAGCCTGCCGCGCGTTATCGCGGCTTTCCGGGTCCTGCGCTGGCGGCCCGCCAGCCTCAAAGGCTAATGCGCTCATCGACATCAACGCGGCCGGGCCGATAGCGACCTGGAGATCACCACTCGCTGAATCTGATTGGTGCCCTCGACGATCTGCAGTACCTTCGCCTCCCGCATCAGCCGCTCGGCCGGAAAGTCCTCGACGTAACCGTAGCCGCCGAGCACCTGGACGGCGTCGGTGGTCACCTTCATCGCGGTGTCGCTGGCGAACAGCTTGGCCATAGCGGCCTGCTGGCCGAACGGTAGCCCGGCGTCCTTGCGCCGCGCCGCCGCCAGGTAGAGAGCACGGGACGCGGCTACCGCGGTCGCCATGTCAGCCAGCATGAACGCCAGTCCCTGGAACTCGATGACCGGCCTGCCGAACTGGCGGCGCTGACTCGCGTAGGTCACTGCGGCGTCGAGCGCGGCCTGGGCGACGCCGGTCGCGCAGGCGGCGATTCCCAGCCGGCCCGAGTCCAGGGCGGCCAGCGCGATCGAGAAGCCCTTGCCCTCATCGCCGATCAGGAGGTCGCGCGAAAGCTGAGCGTCTTCGAACCGCACCTGCGCGGTCACCGAGCTCCGCATCCCCATCTTGTGCTCGGGCGGGGCCGCGATCACCCCTGGCGTTGCCGCCGGCACGTGGAAGCAGCTGATTCCCTTGGACCGGTCCGGCCCGTCAGGGTCACCGGAGGTCCGCGCGAACACCGCGTAGAAATCGGCCTGCCCGGCATGCGAGATCCACGCCTTGAGGCCGTTCACGGTAAATCCGGAGTCCGTCGCGGTGGCGAGCGTGCGCAGCGCGGCGGCATCGGAGCCGCTGCCGGGCTCGGAAAGGCAGTAACCCCCGAGCAGGTCACCGCCGAGCAGCGCAGGCAGCCATCTCTCCTGCTGCTCCGGGGTACCGGCATGAATAAGAGGAAAGCAACTCAGCACATGAACGCTCACCCCTAGGCCGACCGTGAGCCAGGCGCCCGCCAGCTCCTCGACGACCTGGAGGTAGGTTTCGTAAGGCTGCCCGCCGCCGCCCGCCGACTCCGGGTACGGCAGCCCGAGCAGGCCCGCCTGGCCGATTAGCCTGAACGCGTCCCTGGGAAAGGCCGAGTCCCGCTCGGCGGCGGCCACGGCGGGGCTCAGCTCCTTGTCGGCGAGCTCGGCGGTCAGCTCGAACAGCGCCCTGGCATCGGCGTCGCGGCACTCGCGCTCGACATTCAGCATGACCTCTCACCCCGCTACGATCACGAGGTCGCGGGTGGCGAGGTTCAGCCGTTCGCAGCCCGTGTCAGTGCAGACGACGATGTCCTCGATCCTGGCGCCGTGGGGACCCGGGTAAATTCCAGGCTCCACCGAGAACGCGTGACCTGGCCGCAGTTCCTGCGTGTTGCCGGAGACGATGTACGGGTCCTCGTGCGTCTCGAGCCCGATGCCATGTCCGGTCCTGTGCACGAAGTACTCGCCGTAGCCGGCGTCAGTGATCGGCTCGCGGGCCGCGGCATCGATCGACTCAGCGCTCACGCCCGGCTTTATTGCCTCGCAGGCGGCATGCTGCGCATCTTTGAGCACCTGGTAGTAGGCGGCGAAGTCGGCGGGCGGCTCGCCGATCGAGTAAGTCCTGGTGCAGTCCGAGCAATAGCCGCTTGGCATGGTCCCGCCGATGTCCACGACGACAGGCTCACCCGACTGGAGCACCCGGTCGCTTGCCGAGTGGTGCGGGCTCGCGCCATTCGGGCCGGATCCGACGATCGCGAAGTCCGCGGTGACGTGACCCTGCGCCAGGATGGCCTCGCAGATATCGGCCGCGACCTGCCGCTCGGTGCGCCCGGCCCGCAGGAACCTCGGTACCTGGGCGTGCACCCGGTCGATCGCCCGGCCCGCTTCGCGCAGCGCCGCCACCTCGGCCGGCGACTTGCGGGCACGCAACGGGCTGAGGGCGGCGCTTGCGAGCCGCTGGCCGGTACCTGGCATCGCGGCGCGGAACCGCACTGCCATCAGCGCCCACATCCGGTCAGAGAGCCCGACGGTGGCCAGCCCGCCGAGCCGTCCCGCGACCATGGCGTAAGGATCGTCGGTCTCGTCCCAGGTCGAGATCTCGATGCCAGTGCCCCCGGCAGGCGACGCGGCGGCTGACCGCAATTCGAGCTTCGGCACGACGAGGAACGGGTCACCGCTAGCCGGGACCGCCAGGCAGGTAAGCCGCTCGGAGGCGTGGGCGTTGTAGCCGACGACGTAACGCAGGTCAGGGCCAGGCGTCAGCAGCAGCGCATCCAGGCCTGCCAGCCTGGCGGCCGTCGCCGTATCGGCTAGCCGGGTTGCCGGGTAAAGCTCGTCCGACATGCTCACTCCACCTCGTCGCCGCGGTGCCTTCTCCCGCTCGCATCATCTCACCCGGACGCGAACGCAATCCATGGGACGCGGGATGCGCCTTTGCCCGGTGCCGCGCGAGCGCCCCGTCCCAGTGCCGCCGGCCAGCGGCCGTCGCCCCGGGCATGGACTGGTCATCGAGCTAGCGTCATTCCGGGCGCAGGGCGAGGGCGGACAGGACGCGGCCGAGGGAGCTGGACAGGTCCCAGCGGGCATCGAGATCGGCGAGGCCAGCAGGATCGGGCGGCTTGACCGGCAGTTGGCCGCCCGGGTCGGGCACGGGCGCGTCAGCGGCGACCTCGACGACGGGCATCGCGGCTTCCAGGTAGGGCCGGGCGGCGACGAGCTTGGCCCGGCTGCCGGCCGGCCATCCGCCGTGCCCGGCATCGATCGCGGCGAGCATCGCCTCGACCGAGCCGAACGACCTGACCAGGGCGGCCGCGGTCTTTTCGCCCACGCCCGGCACGCCGGGCAGCCCGTCGCTCGGGTCGCCGCGCAGTGCCGCGAACGCCGCGTAGTCGCGTCCGGGAATCTGATATCGCTTGGTGACGGCTGCCTCGTCGATCACCTCGAGCTTCGACACGCCGCGCCCGATGTAGAGCACGCGCACGCCGCGCGCGTCATTGACCAGCTGGAAGAGGTCCCTGTCCCCCGTGACGACCTCGACTTCGCCCGTAGCCCGGTGCGCGAGGGTGCCGATCACGTCGTCGGCCTCGTAGCCGTCGGCCCCGGCTATCGCGATGCCGGCCGCGCTGAGCACAGCCATGATCACGGGGATCTGGGTGGTGAGAGCGTCCGGCACCTGCTCGGTGCCGTCGGGGTTGGCGCGGTGCGATTTGTAGGAGCTGAGCGCGGCCACGCGGAAGGCCGGGCGCCAGGAGACATCCATGCAGGCGACCAGCTGCGAGGGACGCCGGGCCCGGACGAGCGTCGCGATCATGTCGAGAAACCCGCGTACCGCATTGACCGGGGTACCGTCAGGAGCGGTCATGGTCTCGGGCACGCCGTAAAAGGCGCGGAAGTACATCGACGCGGAATCTAGCAACATCAGCGCAGCCACCCTGGTGATCCTGCCAGAACCGGCGCGTCCTTACGGCAACTCAGGCGTTGTCGCTGAGAGCTCCCGCACCATGAGGCGCTCCCGTTCGCCCGGCCGGTGCGGCTGGTACATGGTGGTGCCGGTGGGCCTGAACCCCATCCGGCGGTAGAACGCCAGCGCGCGCTCGTTCGCCTCGAAGACCCACAGGACCGCCGAAGGCGCACCGCACTGCCTGGCGTGGTCCAGCGCCGTCTTGACCAGGCGGTCAGCCACGCCGAGCGAGCCGGCTACTGGACCGACGTGTAAGCGACGACGCCCCGGCGCAAGGCGGTGACGGCCTCGGCCGCCGTGCCGGCCAGCTTGGAGTCACCGGCCGCCGCCCTGATCTGGTCGAGCAGGTCGATCAGCTGCTTGACGGCCCGGACGAAGTCACCCGCCGTGAGGTCGTCGCTGAGCAGTTGCTCAAGCGGCCGGCCCGACGCCCACGCATGCGAGGTCCACGCGAACCCCACATCAGGCTCCCGGAGGAAAGACAACCGGTGATCATGCTCGATCCCGCCTAGCTCGCCCCACACCCTGGTCATCGCCGCCACGACGCTGGCGACCTTGCTGCCGGGCAGCCGTGGCGGGCCCGCGTCTTCGGCCCTGCGGGCTTCGAACGTCAGGGCCGAGACGCAGGCGGCCAGCTCTGGCGGGCTGAGCTCGTTCCACAGGCCGCGGCGCAGGCACTCCGAAGCGAGCAGATCGAGCTCGGAATAGATGCCGGCCAGCATCCGCCCGGCGGCGGTCACGGTGTCGCCATCGGTGTAACCGAGCTGGCCGAGTACCGCGCAGACCCGGTCGAAGGTTCTGGTGATGACGTGGGCGCGGCCCCCGACCCGGCGGTCGAGAGCGTCGGCCTCCCGCTCAAGCCGGAAGAACTTCTCTGCTTGCCTGGCGTGGGCCTGCTCGTCCTTGCAGCCGTGGCACGGGTGCTCGCGAAGCCGCCGCCGCAGGGCGGCGATCTCCTCGTCAGCGCCGCCCGCCCGCCCGGCCCGGCGGCCGCCGGCGGAGTCGTTACCTGAGTCCCTGGCGGCCGACCGGTGGAGCTGATCGAGATCGACTCCCGCGAGCTTGTTCCGCATGGTGGCTGTGAGGTCTTTACGGTGCTGTGGTGACCGCGGGCTGAACCGGCCGGGGATCGTGATCCGCCTGATGCCGACCACAGGGTCAGGGCACTGCGCCGCGGCCAGCCGCTTGAGCTGGCGGTGCTCGGTCAGTACGAGGGGCGCGGGGGCGGTCGCGTCAGTCGCGGGTTCGAGGACGACGGCCGTGCCGGCCCGGCGGCCGCCGGGCACCAGGATGATGTCACCGCGGCTGAGCTTGCCAAGCGACTCGATCACGGCTGCCCGGCGCGCGGCCGAGCTATCCCTGGAACGCTCCTTTTCGCGCTGCGATAGCTCGGCGCGCAGCCGCGCGTACTCGGCGAAGTCGCCTCTTTCGCAGGTCGCCATGGCCATCCCGGCCAGCTGTTCCCTGAGCTTGCGCGCCTGCCTGGCCAGCCCGACCACGGCCCGGTCAGCCTGGAACTGCGCGAACGAGGACTCGAGCAGCTTGGACGCGCGTTCCCGGCCGACCTGGCCGACCAGGTTGACCGCCATGTTGTAGGACGGCTGGAAGCTGGAGTTCAGCGGGTAGGTTCTGATGCCGGCCAGCCCGGCCACGGCAAGCGGGTCGGCGCCCGGCTGCCAGAGCACGACCGCGTGTCCCTCCACGTCGATCCCGCGCCGGCCCGCGCGGCCCGTGAGCTGGGTGTACTCCCCCGCGGTGAGGGCAGCGTGGGTTTCGCCGTTCCACTTGTCCAGCCGTTCGATGACGACCGTCCTGGCGGGCATGTTGATGCCGAGAGCTAGCGTCTCGGTCGCGAAGACGGCCCGGATCAGGCCGGCGGCGAAGAGTTCCTCGACTACTTCCTTGAAGGTGGGCAGCAAGCCCGCATGGTGGGCGGCGACGCCGCGTACCAGGCCGGCCAGCCAGTCGTCGTAACCGAGTACTGGCCGGTCGTCGTCGGGGATGCCGGCCGTCCGCTCGGCGGCGATCGCCGCGATCTCGCTGGCCTCCTCGGCCGTGGTGAGGCGCAGGTTGGCGGTGAGGCACTGCCGCACGGCCGCGTCGCAGCCGGCCCGGCTGAAGATGAACGTGATCGCCGGGAGCAGGCCGGCCCGGTCGAGCCTGGTGATCACGTCGGTCCGCCGGGGCGTGACGAACCGTTGCTGACCCGGACGGCTCTCCTGGCTGCCTCGCCCGGAGCTGCCCCGCCCGGAGCTGCCCCGCCCCTGGTAGCCGGCCCTGCCTGAATAGCCGCCGCGCGCTGACGCGCCGCCGCGGCGCCCTCCCCTGCTTCCGCGCGAGCCGTAGGACTGGGTGCGCCACCTGGTCGCGTCCCGCTGGGAGACCCTGATCAGCTCTGGGTTCACAGCAGGATGATCGTCCTCGTACTCGGCCGGCTCGGCGAACATGTCGTACAGCCGGTTGCCCACGAGCATGTGCTGCCAGAGCGGCACCGGACGATGCTCATCGACGATCACCGAGGTCCCGCCGCGCACGGAGGTCAGCCACTCGCCGAACTCCTCGGCGTTGCTGACCGTCGCCGACAGCGCGGTCAGCGTGACCGACTCAGGCAGGTGGATGATCACTTCTTCCCAGACCGCGCCCCTGAACCTGTCGGCCAGGTAATGCACCTCATCGAGCACCACGTGACGCAGGCCGGTGAGGGCCGGCGAGCCGGCGTAGAGCATGTTCCGCAGCACTTCGGTGGTCATGACCACGACCGGCGCGTCGCCATTGACCGAATTGTCGCCGGTCAGGAGGCCGACCTTGGCCGGCGAGTAGCGCCTGGCCAGGTCGCCGTACTTCTGGTTGGACAGCGCCTTGATGGGAGTGGTGTAAAAGCACTTGCCGCCGCGGGTGATCGCCTGGTGCACGGCGAACTCGCCGACGACCGTCTTGCCCGACCCGGTCGGCGCCGCCACGAGGACGCCGTGCCCTTCGGCAAGCGCATGGCAGGCCCTGAGCTGGAAGTCGTCGAACGTGAAGTCGTACATCGCCTGGAACGAGCTGACGGCTTGTCCCGTCCGGCTGCGCATGAACGCCGCATACCGTTCAGCGGGACCAGCTCGCGACGCGCCAGTAGTCGTCATGCGATCAAGATTACGGCTAGCGTGACGGCCGCGACATTATCGCCGGATTGGCCCTGCTCCGAAGTCGGCACCGGCGCGGGCGCTCCGCGCCTCATCCGAGGGTGTCAGCGGTCGGATGAGGGCTCGTCCGAGCCGACGGCCGCGAGCGGATCCTGGTCGAGTCCGTACTCGGCGATCTCATCTTCGGTAAGCCCGGGGAACGCCGTCGTGAGCCTGGCCCGCCGGCGGTCATTGATCCAGGCGAAGACCTCGGCGAGTTCCACCAGCAAGATGCACGGGACGGCGAGCAGCAGCATGCTGATCGGATCGGGGCTTGGCGTGGCGATCGCCGCGAAGGCGAACACGCCGAAGATGATCATGCGCCGCCACTTGGCGAACCGCTCGTGGGTCAGCACTCCCGCCACATTGAGCAGCACCATGACCAGCGGCAGCTCGAACGCGAGCCCGAAGATCAGCAGCATCGCGACCGCGTAGCCCAGGTAGCTGTTGACGTTGATCAGCGCGGCGGTGTCGGCCGGCAGCAAGCTGAGCAGGAATCGCAGGCCCTTGGACATCGCGAAGTAAGCAAGAACGCCGCCAAGCGCGAACAGCGGGATCGCCGAGCCGGCGAAGAAGTACGTCCAGCGCCGCTCACGCCGGTGCAGGCCAGGAGCGACAAAGGCCCAGAGCTGGTAGAGCCAGAGCGGGCTGGAGATGATCAGCCCGACGACGATCGCGAGCTTCAGGTGGATGAAAAGTGAGTCGAACAGGCCGGTGACGACAAGGTTGTGACAGGTCTGAGCCTTGCCCGTGTTGACGTTCACGGTGACGTAGTGTGCCGGGAGCTTGCAGAACGGCCGGCTGATCAGGTTCCATACGGGCGGCTCGATGAACCATCCGGCGATGGCGCCGGCCAGCATCGCGGCCGCCGCCTTGAGCACCCGGTTGCGCAACTCCCTGATGTGCTCGATGAGCGGCATTCTCGCTTCCGGATTCGCGGCCTTCCGGCCGCGCGGCCCCGGATGCTTCTTGCTGCCGGCGCTCTGCGCCGGCTCGTCCTGCGATATGGACATCACCGGCCCTGCCGCTTAGCTGGACTGCGTGTTACGTGGCTCAGCCGCGGATGTGCTGCCGTTACCTGCGGCCGAGAGTCGCTGAAGGTCCTCGACCTGCCGCTGCAGGTCATCGATCTGGGCCTGGGCGGCGGGATCGGGCCGCGGCGTGGCGAGCTGCTGCGGCGGCGCCGGCGGCACCACGGTCGCCTGGGTATACGTCGCGTCGCCGTCAGCCGGCTGGTCATCGTCGTGCAGGCCCTTCATGGACCGCTTGAAGATATGCATCGACTGGCCGAGCGATTGCGCCGCGCCTGGCAGCCGCTTCGCACCGAACAGGACCAGGATCACCACCAGCAAGATGATGATGTGCCATGGCGCAAAGAGGTCGGGTCCCATGTCATCCCCATTCAGTTGATCAAGCGTCCCCGAGCCAGGTTCGCCCGCAGCACAGTTTACATCGGCACGGCAAAGTCAGGAGTACTGTGCAAGCGCTGCCGTCGCGTCGCCGGAAATCTGCTCGGCCAGCCCGGGCGGCGAGATCACCTTGCCGTCTTCGCCGAGCCGCAGCGCCAGCCGCCTGACCCACTGGGTATCTGGAGTGCGCAGCACCACAGCGAGCCGCCCGTCCCCAAGCTCTGTGGCGGCCTCGCACGGGTAGTAGTCGGCGACCCAGCGCCCGGGACCGGCCAGCTCAAGCTCGACCCGGATATCGGCCGCCGACGGCCGGAAAAGTCCCGCCGTCGTGTCGACGTGCTCGGCTTGCTCGGGCACTTCGGCATCGACAGCGAGAATTTCAAGCGCGAGCACCCGGTCAAGCCGGAACAGCCGTACCGCCTCAGCCCGGCGGCACCAGCCCTCAAGGTAGGCGCGGCCCTGCTCGATCACCATCCTCATCGGGTCCACGTCGCGCTCGGTCGCCTCGTCCCGGCCGGGCACGTAGTAGGACAAGTGCAGCCGCTTGCCCTGCCGCAAAGCCTGCGCCACCTGAGCCTGCACATCCGCCGGAGCCCGGCCGTCTAGCTCCACGGCGACCTGAGCGCTGGCCGCCGCGGCCTCCCCCGCGGCGGCTTCCAGCTTGGCGATCGTCCGGCGCAGCGCCGACCTGTCCTCTTCCGGGCGGCCTGGCAGCTCGGCGAGCAGGCGAAGGCCGATCAGCAGCGCGCTGGCCTCGTCGGTGCCCAGCCGCAACGGGCGGTGAATCGACTCGGCCTGGGTGACCATGATCTCGCCGCCCTCGTAGGACAGGTCGATCGGGCAGTACGGGTCCGGTGAGCGCAACTCGACGCACCACAGCATGTTCAGGTCGTCGACCAGCTCAGCTTCGGTGATCCCGAAGGCGGCGGCGGTGTCATCCAGGCCGACGACCCGGCGGCTGACAACGTAGGGCACCAGGGCGAGCAGCCGCTGCAGGCGATCCGACGCGGTGCCGGCCCGGGCCCCGGTGCCGGCCCGGGCCCCGGCTCGCGTCTTCGACCCTGTGCCGCTCACGCGAGCACCCCCTTCAGCTTGCGGATCACGGCATCGCGCAGGTCAACCGGCTCGAGCACGACGACGTCCGCGCCGAACGAGGCGAGGTAGTCCGCGTACCAGCTGACGTCAGAGAAGGTCGTCCTGACCAGGTCCCAGTGCACGCCGGCGCCGGACGCGGGAAGAGCCCCGCCTTCTGGCCACGGCTCGTCGGTAAGCGCGCGCCGGCGCAGGCCGTAGCCGGTGCCGCGCCTGACGCGAAGCTCGGCCGTCCGCACGGACGGCGGTTCGGCGCTGGCGGTGCTCACCGACTTGCGCACGTCGGTGCCCGGCGGTACCACTACTGAGCCAGGGGGGCCGGTGAAGGCGACCGTGCCGGCGATCCTGCTCAGCCTGAACACCCGCTCGGCCTGCCGGCCGGTGTCAAAGCCGGCGACGTACCAGTTTCCATTCCTGTTGACCACGCCCCACGGCTCAAGGTGGCGCGGCTGGGGAGCCGTCCGCCCGGCCGGCAGGTAACTGAATGTCACCGGCCTGCGATCCCGCACGGCCCGCCACAGCGGCCCGAAAGCGGCGTCCTCGGTGGCCAGCCGGGGTTCGATCCCCGGCTTCGTCGTCACCTCGGCGTCGATCCCGGCCGCCCTCAGCTTGAGCAGCCCGCCAGCGGCCGCGCCGGCGAGCTCGGCCCGCTGCCAGACTCGCGCCGCGAGCCCGAGCACCGCCGCCTCGTCTGGTTCGAGCATGATCTCGGGCAGCTCGTAGGCCTGGCGCGAGATCCGGTAGCCCACCTCTTCGTCCGACCCCGGGTTGGTGCCGGTCTCCAGCGGGATGCCAAGCTCGCGGAGCTCGTCCTTGTCGCGTTCGAACATCCGCTTGAATGCCTCGAACGCGTCCGGGTAACCGGGCACGGCGTCCCTGATCTGACCCGCGGTGAGATATCGCCGCGAGGAAAGCAGGCAGACGACCAGGCTCAGCAGACGTTCGGTCTTCTGCTTCGACATCGCGTACCCCTCAACCAGCTTGCGGCCCGATCGCTAGTCCCCCGCATCGACGGTACCGTGCGCGGGCGAACGCGCGGTGGATTGCGGCACCTTCCGCTACCCTGCCACCGTGATCAAGTGGCGGCGTGGCGAGGTAATCGCCGTCCGGCGGCAGTGGCGCGGCGCGGCGGAACTCGAGGTCGCCATCGGCGGGGTGCCGGTGCGCGCGCTGGCCTTCCCTGAGCTGACCGGGCTCCCCCAGCCGGGCGACGTAGTGCTGCTCAATACCGGCGCGCTCGACCTCGGGCTCGGCACCGGCGGCTACGCCCTGGTCGTCGCCGTCCCTGACCGGCTGCCGCCCGACCCGACAGGCCCCGGGCACCTGGTCAAGGCCCGCTACACCCCGCTGCAGGCCACGGTGCTCGGCGCTGACGAGCAGGGCTCGGCCCACCATGCCAGGCTGATCGACGCTGACAGCCTCGACGGCATTCCCGTGGTGATCGCCGACCTGCACTCGGCCCTGCCCGCCGTGCTCGCCGCTTTTTTTGCTGAAAGGCTCGCGCGAGCCAGTCACGCCGCCAGGCCGGCTCAGGCGGGGGACGCGCCCAAGGTCGGCTACGTGATGCTCGACGGCGGCGCGCTGCCAGCCTGGTTTTCCCGCACGGTGTCGATGCTCGCCGACGCCGGCTGGCTGGCCGGCACGATAACGGTGGGCCAGGCGTTCGGCGGCGACCTCGAGGCGGTCACCGTGCACAGCGGCCTGCTCGCCGCCCGGCAGGTGCTCGGCGCCGAGCTTGTCGTGGTGGCCCAGGGCCCGGGCAACCTCGGCACGGGCACCAAGTGGGGCTTTTCCGGCGTCGCCTCGGGCGAGGCGGTCAACGCCGCCGCCGTGCTCGGCGGTCGGCCGGTCGCCTCGCTGCGGATCAGCGAGGCCGATCCCAGGGACCGCCATCGGGGCATCTCGCACCACAGCTTGACTGCCTACGGCCGGGTGGCGCTGGCCAGGGCCGACGTCGTGGTACCCGACCTGCCGGGCGATTTCGGAGCCCGGGTGGCCCGCGAGTCCAAGCACCTGGCTGCCAGGCACACGCTGGTCACCGTCAGCGTCGACGGCCTGCGCGAAATCCTCGCCGCCTGCCCGGTGCCCCTGTCCACGATGGGCCGCGGGCTCGACGACGACCTGGCCTATTTCCTGTCGGCAGCGGCGGCAGGCAGGCACGCAGCCACCCTGGTCACCACCTGATCCGCCCGGCCAGCGCCAGCAGGCGGAGGCACTCAGATCGCGGACAGGATGTCGATCACGAACACCAGCGTGTCGGAGCCGGTGATGCCGGCCGACGACTGGCCCGCCTTGCCGTAGCCCTCCGCCGGAGGCACCACGAGCATGACGCGGCTGCCGACTGGCACGCCGACCAGGCCGGTGTTCCAGGCCGGGATGAGCTGGCCGAGCTTGAACACGCTCGGCGGCGTATTCGGCTGCTGCGCCGACGGCCAGTTGTCGTTGAACACCTTGCCGGTGCGCCAGATCGAGCCGACATACCTGACCACGAGCGACTGCCCGGTCTTGACCGGCGTGCCCGTGCCCTTGACCAGCGTGGTCACGATCAGCTTGCCCGGCGGCGATGACTTCGGGATCGTGATCGCCGGCCCGGACCCAGCGGCAGCGGAGACCTTGGGCAGGTTGCCGCCGCCGTTGGTGATCTGCTTGCCAGTCGCGCCCTGCGTCGCCGAGTACGCCTGCATCACGTCGATTACCCACACCAGCGTGTCGGTGGGCTTGACGCCGAGCTGGGAATTGCCCGCCTTGCCGTAGCCGAACTTGGGCGGCAGCACTGCCTCGACCCGGCTGCCAACCCGCTGGCCCGCTATCGCCTTCTGCAGCCCGGCCAGGCCGGGGATGGTGACCGGCAGTACCTCAGGGGTGCCCTTGTAACTGGAGAAGAGGAGCTTGTGGGTCTTGCCGCGCCAGATGTAGACCTCGAAATTCGCCAGGAAAGAGTCAGTCGGGCCGAGCACCCGGCCGGTGCCCTTGCTGAGCGTCTTGGTCACCAGGTTGGGGGTCGGCTTAGCTGACGGAATCTTTACGGTCGGCGCCTTGCCAGCGGCTCCGGAAATGGTCACCGCGGAATTGGCGTTCGCCTGCGAGGACGCGGAACTCCCGCATCCAGCCAGCGCCACGGTTACGGCTAGTGGCGCCAGAAGCGCCACGGCCACACGTCGCATGGGAATCCTTGAAAGTTTGAAGGTGAGGTCCGCGGACAGCCTACCGGCCATACCTGCCTCCGGACGCGGCCAGCGGCGGCCGCGGCTGCGAAGGCGTCCGCCGCGGCGGACGCGAGACGCCAGGCACCAGGTCAGCCGGGAGGTTCCTGCGTAGATGACGATTGTGTAATTTCTAGTGATCTACACGTTACATTCCGGCGATCAGCTTCTCGACTCGCTCGTCGACCGACCGGAACGGGTCCTTGCACAGCACCGTCCGCTGGGCCTGGTCATTCAGCTTCAGGTGCACCCAGTCCACGGTGAAGTCCCTGCGCCGCTCCTGCGCCCGCCTGATGAAGTCCCCGCGCAGCCGGGCCCGCGTGGTCTGCGGCGGCACCGACTTGGCCTCGAAGATCGCCAGGTCATTGCACACTCGCTCGACCGCTTCTCTTTTCTGCAGCAGGTAGTACAGGCCCCGGCCGCGGTGCACGTCGTGGTAAGCCAGGTCGAGCTGAGCCACCCGGGGCGAGGACAGCGGCAGATCGTGCTTGGCGCGGTAGCGCTCGATCAGCTGGTACTTGGTCACCCAGTCGATGTCGCGGGCCACCAGGTCCAGGTTTTCGGTCTCGACGGCGCGGATCGCGCGTTCCCACAGTTCAAGCACCTGGCTGGTGATCTTGTCGGTGCCGCGGTTTTCGACGAAGGCCCTGGCCTTGGCCAGGTACTCATCCTGGATCTCCAGCGCGCTCATCTCACGGCCGCTCGCGAGCCTGATCTTGCGCCGGCCGGTCATGTCGTGGCTGACGTCCCTGATCGCCCTGATCGGGTTCTCAAGCGTCAGGTCGCGCATCACCGTGCCGGCCTCCACCATGCGCAGCACCAGGTCGGTCGTCCCGACCTTGAGCAGCATCGTGGTCTCGCTCATGTTCGAGTCACCGACGATGACATGCAGGCGGCGGAAACGCTCGGCATCCGCGTGCGGCTCGTCCCTGGTATTGATGATCGGGCGGGACCTGGTCGTCGCCGACGACACGCCCTCCCAGATGTGTTCCGCGCGCTGGCTGACGCAGTAGACCGCGCCGCGCGGGGTCTGCAGTACTTTGCCCGCGCCGCAGATGATCTGCCTGGTGACCAGGAACGGGATCAGTATGTCCGCGAGCCGCCCGAACTCGCCGTGCCGGGCGACCAGGTAGTTCTCGTGGCAGCCATAGGAGTTGCCCGCCGAGTCGGTGTTGTTCTTGAACAGGTAGATGTCACCCGCGATGCCCTCTTCGCGCAGCCGCCGGTCCGCGTCGACCAGCAGGCCTTCGAGTATCCGCTCCCCCGCCTTGTCGTGCGTGACCAGGTCGATCAGGCTGTCGCACTCCGGCGTGGCGTACTCGGGGTGGCTTCCCACGTCCAGGTACAGGCGGGCGCCGTTGCGCAGGAACACGTTGCTGCTCCTGCCCCACGAGACCACGCGCCTGAAAAGGTACCTGGCGACCTCGTCCGGCGACAGCCTGCGCTGCCCGCGGAAGGTGCAGGTGACGCCGTACTCGTTCTCAAGCCCGAAGATTCGCCTGTCCACGCGGCTACCAGTCCACCGCGATGTACTTGGTCTCGGTGAATTCGAGCAGGCCATCGTGCCCGCCTTCGCGGCCCAGTCCCGACTGCTTGACGCCGCCGAACGGGGCGGCCGGATCGCTCACCACGCCTTTGTTGATACCCACCATGCCGGTTTCCAGCGCCTCGGCCACCCGCAGGCCGCGCCGGAGGTCGCAGGTGTAGAGATAGGAGACGAGCCCGTACTCGGTCGAGTTGGCCATCTTGACGGCCTCGTCGGTGTCGCTGAACCTGACGATCGGGGCGACGGGGCCGAAGATCTCCTCGCTGAGGATCCCGGCCGTGACCGGGACGTTGTCGAGCACCGTCGGCGTGTAGTAATAGCCCCGGCGGTCAGGGGCACTGCCTCCGGTCACCACCCGGCCGCCGTCCTTCGCCGCCTCATCGACCAGCCTGGCGACCTTGGTCCTGGTCTCGGCGTTGACCAGCGGCCCGAGATCGACGCCCTCTTCGAGGCCGGGCCCGATCCGCAGCGCGCTCAGCCGCGCGGCGAGCTTGGCGCTGAACTCGGCGGCGACCGACTCGTGCACATAGAACCTGTTGGCCGCGGTGCAGGCCTCGCCGCCGTTGCGCATCTTGGCGATCATCGCTCCGTCGATGGCGTCGTCAAGGTCGGCGTCGGCGAACACCAGGAACGGGGCATTGCCGCCCAGTTCCATCGAGCAGTTCGTGACGGTGTCAGCGGCCGTGTGCAGCAACATCCGGCCGACCTGCGTCGAGCCGGTGAAGGACAGCTTCCTGACCCGGGGGTCGGCCATCATCGCGCCGACGACCGGCCCGGCCGACTGGGTGGACAGCACGTTCACCACGCCGTCAGGCACACCCGCCTCGGTCAGGATCGCCGCGACCGCGAGCGCGGACAGGGGGGTTTCCCTGGCCGGCTTGAGCACCACGGTGCAGCCGGCGGCAAGCGCCGGGCCGATCTTGCGTGTCGCCATCGCGGCCGGGAAGTTCCAGGGCGTGACCAGGACCGAGACGCCGACCGGCTGGTGCGCCACGATCATCCGGTTCGCGCCCGACGGCGCCCTCTTGACGACCCCGTCGATCCGCACCGCCTCTTCGGCGAACCAGCGGAAGAACTCGGCGGCGTAGACGATCTCGGCGCGGGCATCGCGCAGCGCCTTCCCGTTCTCCATCACCATCAGCTTCGCCAGCGGCTCGGCGCCGGCGATCATCAGCTCATAGGCGCGCCGCAGGCATTCACCTCGTACCCGGGGCGGCGTCGCGGCCCAGCCAGGCAAGGCCTGGTAGGCGGCCGAGACGGCATCGGCGGCGTCCTCGGCGGTGGCATTAGCCACCTGCGCGATCGGGTCCTCTGTCGCCGGGTCGATGACCTCGATCACGCCTGCCCGTCCCGGGGACCACTGACCTCCGATCAGCAGCCCGGTCGGAGCCGTCATACCGGTGATGCTGGCCAGATCAGCAGCCATGTCCCCTCCAGGATGCTCCCGTGCGCGCTGATGCGGTCGGGCCCGCATCGCGCATGCCCGACATTACAACGGCGGCTTGCCACCCCTGCCGCGTGCATACCCAGTTAGAACGGCTGCCAAGGGTCCCGCACAGGCTGCTGCGGCGCTTGCTGCCCGGCCCGCGGGGCCTGCCGGGCCTGCGCGCGGCGCAAGGCCAAGATGATCGTGCACGCCAGCGCGCCGGTCCAGCACAGCCAGGTCAGGTACAGGACGTAGGCGGCCTGGAACCCGTCGACCGGTGCGTCGGAGATCTGCCGGACGAAGGTCGCCAGCAGCCAGCCCGACCACAGGCCGAGCTGGGCGGGCGACGACGGCTTCATGAAGCTGGCGACGGCGGGCGGTATCGCGAATGCCAGCAGGAAGATCAGGCCCCGCAAAACGAACCAGCCCCTGACTCCTGGCCCGAGCACATTGCCGACCGGGAATCCGTCGAACCTGTCCTGTCCGAAGATGTTGCACAGAAGGTAGACGAGGCCGAACAGGGTCGCCACCACGGACAAGCTGTCTGCTGGCTTCTGCGGGCCGATGAGCCGCCACTGGTCGAGACCAGCGCACGCCGCCGACAACGCGGCGAAAGCGGTGAGCACCCCGCCGGGCCAGGCTGTGCCGGTGGGGCACCCTGCTGCTGCCTGAGCGACAGCAGGGTGCCCCACCTGCACCGGGCCGGGGGCCGCTGTCGGAGAGCCTGTGCAGTGCCCGCCGCCACAAGCTCTCGATGATGCGGCCGGTCAGGGTGTGATCCTTGAGCCCGGTAGTGAATGACGCGACGAACATCTGCTGAAAGAAGCGCGGATACACCGGCCACCAGTTGTTCACCCGGATGGTGCGGGACCGGGCGGTTGGACTTGTCGGCCGGGTCGAAGATGAAGACGGGCATCTGGGCGAAGTGCCTGAGCCGCAGGCTTGCTGAGGTTAGCGCGGACTCTGTCGTCGAGCGGCTTGCCGGCGAAGGGCCGGTACCATTTCACGGCGACCGCACGCCCGAGCATCTCGCTGCGGAAAACCGTGCCCTGTCCGCCTCGGCCGATTAGTTCCCCGATCACCAGCGGGTCGCTTCCCGAGCGCATGAACACCGCGTCACCCCGGGCGATGTCAGCCATCGCCATGCCCATTCCCGCGGGACGAGCCGGCGAAGTCGGCCGCGCCGCCGCCGGTGCTCCCCTTGGGCTTCGCCTTCGACTTCCCCCCGACCGACTGGCCGTTCGTGTGGCGCGGTTTCTGGGTCGCGCTCGGCGCCGGCGTAAGCCCTGGACGCCCTCCCCTGCCGGAGCCACTGGCCAGCAAGAACACCGAGACCCCAATGATCACTGCCACCACGAGGACGACCGCGAGCCAGACCCGCGAGCTGGGCAGCCGGCCGGCGAACGGCACGGTCCCCCCGCCGCCAGCCCGGAACGCGCCCACTCCACTGACCCGGCCGGTACCGCCGACGCCGCCGGTCACACCAGCATTACCGACCGCGCCGGCCACATCGGCACCACCGGTGCCGCGGGTCACTTCGGCGTCACCCACGCCGCCGGCGTCGCGCGGCTGGGCTGCGATCGGCTGGTCCGGCCAGATGAGCGTCTTCTCGGTATCGGCCACCGGTCGGGAAGGCAGGGTCGCCAGTAGCGTCGTGCTGTCAGACACCCGCCGCCTCGGACGCGGCGGAGGCGTCAGCACGGCCGCCTGGTTCAGCGCGAGGGCAACCGTGGTGTCGTCACCGCTGCCGTCTGACGACGCGCAGACTGTGACCCACTCCTTGAGCTGACCGCCGATCCACCGGGCGCCATGCTCCATGCCCAGCCTGACCAGGTCAGCCGAGAACACCTGCTGCCAGTTCATGTCAGCCTGCGCGTTGCCGTAGCCGTCGGTCGAGATGAAGACGGCGAATGCAGGGGTCTTCGCCAGGCTGACCAGGCCGACCCGGAAGGCGGAGACAGCGTCGGCCTGGCACAGGCTCGTGGTCCTGGTGCCGTCCAGCCTGCTGTCGGTCGGCACCGGCTCCAGGTGACGCCCATCCGACAGGATCAGCAGCATTTCACCGTCACCGATCTGCGCGAGCACAGCGACGTCAGCCCAGAGCACGGCCAGCAGCAGGGTGGCACCGTAAGGGATCTCGGGCGGGTCGCTGGCGGGCAAGGTCGCGAGGCGATCCCCGGTGATCGGGTCCGCCCGGAGGTCGGCGGCCACCAGCTCACGCCACCGCGCCACCACGTCGGATACCAGGTCGCTGACGCGAGCGGCAGTGACGGCCTCAGCACCCGCCCGCGTGCCGGCCCATGACCTGGTCGCGGCGACAGCGGCTGAGACCGCCATCTGCGACCCTCGGTCGCTGCGGAAGTGGCGCGCATGGCCGTGTCCGTCGGCGACAGCGATGACCTGGACGCTCGCGGCACCGGGAACCTCGATCCGGTCAGCCCCGACAGCGTCTTCGTTGGGCTTGCCCGCCCTGAGATGATCGGCGCCGATCGCGCTGGCGGTGTAGCTTTCCCAGCTAACGGGCCGGTCCGCTGGAGTCGTGGGAACGCTGCTGTAGCCGGCCATGGCTTACAGCACCACGTCGGAAATATCGCCGATGATCGGCCCGGCCGGCAGAGCGGGTCCGCCGGGCAGACGGGCCGACCTGACGTTGGGATTGGTGACCCACAGCGAAGCCCGGTGCAACTGATCTGCGATCTGCTCCACATCGGCGCCAATCGCGAAGTTCAGGGCCTGGATTTTCGGGCCCTGCATTGATCCGGAGCAGTCGCCGAGCAGGATCACGTGCAGCGGACGGCGCGCTACACCGCCGCCGGGCATCACCGGCCTGGTTCGCGCGCTGTGAATGTCGACGCCGCTCAAACTGGCCCGCCCTCCCCGAGCGTCGAATGCCTGGGCTGGAATTGCAGCGCAATCCCGGCCTGCATCCCAATATCCTGACGCCTCGCCCGCAGGCCGTCAAAGCATTCGCAAGCGGTGACTCAATTGTGCTGAAGCGCGCGTACCTGCCCGAACGGGGAGGGCGGAGGAGAAGTCCAGCCAACCGCGCAGCGCCTGGCGAAATCTCCTCCTAGCTGTGCCCGCTAGCCGCCGCGCTTGCCTCCCCTGTCGCCGTTGCCATCGCCCTTGTCATCTTGCCCGGGCTCGGGAGCGGCTGGCTTGCGGCCAGCGGCGCCCTTCCCAGGCTTGCTGGCAGGCCCGCCGTTCGCACCGTTGTTCCCGGTCGGCCGGGCAGCCGGGGCGGCTTCGCCTGTTCCGGCGGATCTAGCTGTCCCTGTCTGGCCCGATCCAGACTCGCCAGACCCGGGCCCACCAGACCCGGGCCCACCAGACCCGGGGTCGGCCGCCCCGGCATCTGGCTCCTGCGCAGCGCGAAGGCCCTCTGCGAGCAGGCCTTCCAGCCGGCTGCCAGTCAGCCGGCGGAACGTACGGTGATCCCTGGTCCGTTCGAGTACGGCGACCTCAAGCTGGCCGGGAGTGATCTCGACACGCTCTCCGTTGGCCGAAGCGGCCAGTCCGGCGATCGCGGTCGACAGCGCCGCTGACAACGAGAGTCCCTCGCTGTAGTGCTCCTTGAGCACCGTACCGATCCGGTCCGCCCGGCCGCCCACGGCCACGTAACCGTGCTCGTCATTAACCGAGCCGTCGAACGTGATCCGGTAAATCTGGTCATCAGCCGGGGCGTCGCCGACCTCGGCCACGACGATCTCCACCTCGAAAGGCTTGGGGCTGTCCGTAAAGATCGTGCCGAGCGTCTGGGCGTACCAGTTCGCGAGCCCGCGGGCGGTCACATCCTGGCGATCATATTGATAGCCGGTCATATCGGCGTATCGCACCCCGGCCTTGCGCAGGATCTCATACTCGTTGTACCTGCCCACTGCCGCGAAGGCGATCCGGTCGTAGATCTCGCTGATCTTGTGCAAGGCGCGTGAGGGGTTCGGCGCGACGAACAAGATGCCGTCGGCGTACTGGATCACCACTCCGTCGCGGCCGCGCGCGATATTTTTGCGCGCATAGTCCGCCTTGTCCTTCATCGCCTGTTCAGGCGACACGTAGAACGGCATCGACACCGCTGGCGTTCCTAACTTGAGTTGTTCGCTTCCGTGGCGGCTAGCGGCTATCGCCGCACCACCCTAGTCTTCTTACTCGGCCTCGCGGCCCATGACCGGCCCGCTCGGCCATGGCCGGTCAGCCGGGCCTAACCGGCAGAATCCGAATCGCCGCGCCGGGCCGTCGGCCCGTCAGGATCGATCATCCTGCTGGCCACCACCGCCTCGGCATAACCAGCGGCTTCGGCTTCGCTGAGCCTGTTGTAGCCATCGGAGGTCACCGTCGCCACGATCGGGAAAATGCGCCTGCTCACATCAGGCCCGCCCGTAGCCGAGTCGTCATCGGCCGCATCGTAGAGAGCCTGCATGCACACCGAGATCGTGTCACGCTCGCTCAGGTCGTCAGCATAGAGCTTCTTGAGCGAGCCACGAGCGAATACAGAACCAGAACCGATCGCATGGAACCGATGCTCCTCATAACGCCCGCCGACAACGTCATAGCTAAAGATCCGGCCGATATTCTCATCAGTGTCATAACCGGCAAAAATCGGCACAACAACGAGCCCCTGCAGCGCGCCTCCGAGATTGCCCCTGACAATCCCCGCCAGGCGATTCGCCTTACCTTCGAGCGACAGGAGCCTGCCCTCTAGCTTCTCGTAGTGTTCCAGCTCAACCTGGAACAAGCGGACAAGATCAAGAGCGAGCCCGGCCACCCCGGCAATCCCGATGCACGAGTAGTCATCGCTGCGGAAGACCTTCTCGGTGTCCCGTCGCGTGATCATGTTGCCAGCCGTCGCGCGCCGGTCTCCAGCCATGACGACACCACCGCTGAAGACAGCGGCAACGATCGTGGTACCGTGCGGAATCTCCCTGGACATATCGGGTGGTTCGGATAGTCCCCGCGCCCGGGCACTTGGTAGCAATTCGGGCGCGGTACACGTCAGGAAATCGCTGAATGACGACGTTCCCGCGGACAGGCAGGCCGCGGTCAGCAGCCTTGCATTGGAGTCAGCAGCCAACGCGATCCTTTCCTCATGCGCGCGGCGGTTACCCACCTGACCCTACTGCCACCGCAGCCATGCATGCTGGACTGGTCGCGGTTGGTCACTGCCCGCCCTTCTGAACGTAAGACCTGACGAACTCCTCGGCATTTTCCTCGAGCACCTCGTCGATCTCGTCCAGTATCGCGTCGACGTCGTCGGTCAGCTTCTCCTGCCGTTCCCTGACCTCTTCCGTACTTTGCTCCCGCGCTTCCTCCTCGTCCTGGCCGCGCCGAGTCGTATGCCGCTGCCCGCCAGTGTCCTTAGTTGCCATACCAACGCCCTCCATAGTCTTGCCCGAACCTAAAGCTATCCTCGCCCGCGCGTGCTCAAGCTAACCACGGCCAACCCAAAACCATGCACGACCGCCCCCAGGCGGCGACGCGAACCTTGAAACCTTGCAGGGGCGGCGGGCGGCGCGAACGTGAAACCTTACAGGCGGGCGGCGGGCGGCGGGCGGCGCGAACGTGAAACCTTACGCGGGCGGCGGGCGGCGGGCGGCGCGAACGTGAAACCTTACAGGGTGCGGCGGGCGGCGGGCGGCGGGCGGCGCGAACGTGAAACCTTACAGGGGTGCGGCGGGCGGCGGGCGGCGCTGGCCTAAGCACCCCGAACGCGCAGCGAGGGATGGTTTGCCCCTGTTTACCCCATCACGCCAGCGCCGGTCAGCCGGCACGGATGGTTGCTGGTCGAAGTTGGGTGTCGATACGCGTACTGATGTTGTTCTGAACAAGCGGCATTGTGCCTGAACGGGACCAATGACGCATCGGGGCTGCGTGGTAAGGGCCGGCGGGCGTTCTCCCTGTCACGAGAGGCAGGCGCGGGCGAACTCGCGTGGCTGATGTGACTAGCCGGACACGAGGTCAGGGAGGTATTCGCGTCCGGGAGGGCTGACCGCA
>DASTJM010000033.1:0-65369 GCA_035716545.1 Streptosporangiaceae bacterium | reverse complement strand
GGCAAGCTCGCTGGCCCTGGCCCAGATAACGTGACGGCAACGAGCCCGGGGAACCCGGCCTGAAAACTCCCCGCAACCAATGAAACTCAGCTCCTGGCCGGTCCGGTGGGGCACCCCGCTGCTGCCTGAGCGACAGCAGGGTGCCCCACCGGACCAGCCCAGCCGGGAAACTGCCGCACGCCCGCCCGGCTCGCGGACTGACCGGCTGCCACCGGCAGCTCTACGCCGTCCCCGGCTTCGGGATCCTCACCGCCCAGGACATCATCGCCGAGTCGGGTAGCCCCGGCGCGTTGCCGCGCCAGGGCCCCCTAAAAACCGTGCGTGCCAGTCGTCCCGGCACACGGCTTAAGCAAGCCCCAGGGGCGTTGCGGGTGGTGGTGCCGGTTTCCTGCGGTTGCGGGCCTGGAGCTCGCGTCCGCAGGATGTGTGTATCAGGCGGGTTCGGCGTTCGCCCGGCATGCCTTCTCCGTCGTGGTGGACGAGGCGGTCGGCGGCGATCGCCCTGCGGGCCGTGCCCTGCCACCAGCGTTCCCATTCCCAGGGGGACTGGGGCGGCTGCCCGGGGCTGAGCAGGTGGTCCCTGCAGAGCGGGCAGCGTCCGTCCTGCCTTGCGAGCAGGCGCAGGTTGTAGCTGTCCAGCGGGGGTTTTACCCGCTTGCGCCGGGCGTTCCAGTAGGCGGCCAGGTCCGGGTCGTCGGGCGACGCCGTCCCTGTGACCAGCTGGTGCCGGACGATGGGGGTCCAGGAGAACTTGACCAGGTGGGGGACGCTGCCGCGCTCGTCGGCGCCTGCCCGGTTCCCGAACACCCAGCGGTCGTTCCTGAACTTGTCGAACCTGCCGAAGTAGCGGTGGGCGACCCACCGCTTCGGCTTTCCGCTGTGGGTGCGCTTGGCCCACCGCCAGGTGAGCTTCCACGTGTAGTCGTCCAGCTCGCTGAAGACCTTGCTGGACACCACTCCCCGGTAATAGGCCGCCCAGCCCCGGATCACGGGGTTGAGCGCGGCGATGACCGCCGCCGCGTTCGAGCCGCGCAGAGCGCGCATCTCGCCCGCGAGCCTGCTGCGGAGCCGCCTGACGGCCGCGTCGCTCGGCTTGATCAGCAGCTTGCCGTTACGGTAGCGGCGGACATTGAACCCCAGGAAATCGAACCCCTCGGTGAGATGCACGATCTTGGTCTTGTCCTGGTTGAAGACAAGGCCCCTGGGCGCCAGCCACTCCGCCAGCTGCGCCTGGACCTGCTCGGCCTGCTGCCTGGAATGGCAGCAGGCGACCAGGTCGTCGGCATACCTGACCACGACCGGGCTGCCGGGCCTGGTGTCCCCGGCGGTCTTGCCGGAGGCGACATACCGGACCCCTGCGGCCTCCTCCAGCCCGTGGAGCGCCACGTTCAGCATCAACGGACTGCTCACGCCGCCCTGGGGAGTGCCCTCCCTGGTCGGCGCGAGTATCCCGTCCTCGACCACCCCGGCCTTCAGCCAGCCCGCGATCATGTCCCTGGCGGGGAATGACCCGAGCGCGGCGATCAGACTGGAGTGGTCGATTTTGTCGAACGCCGCCGACAAGTCGGCGTCCACGATCCATGTCCGCTTGCTGTTGCCCTTCAGCGTGGTGAACAGCGCGGCGATCGCGTCGGCGCAGCCGCGGCCCGGCCGGAACCCGTAGGAGCGGGGCTCGAACCGGGCCTCCCACTCCGGCTCCAGCGCGTTGCGGACCCGTGCCTGGTGGCACCGGTCAGCCAGCGCGGGAATCCCGAGCGGACGGCGTTTTCCGTTGGCCTTCGGTACATATACGCGCCGGACCGGCAGCGGGTCCCAGGAGGAAGCCGTGCGGTGCACCCGCACCGCCATTTCCGCCCTGGCCCTGGGAGTCAGGGCAACCTGCCCGTCCACCCCGGCGGTCCTGCGCCCGGCGTTGCGCTGCGTGACCTGCCGCACGCTGACCAGCGTGTTAGACCAGGACCGCAGCATCATCTTCTGCAAGGACCGGACCTTCGCCCAGTCCTGTTCCCGCGCCGCCTTGAAGATCCTCTGCCGCAGCCGCCTTACGTTGCCCTCGTGGTCCTGCCAGTTGACAGTGTCCCAGTCCGGCACGCCCTCCGGTCCGTTCGCCTGCCGGGCCCTCTTCTCCCTTGCCGGGGCGGCTTGCGTCCCGGCTATGGCGGGCCTGACCCAGGCCCGGCCGTCCCATACGGGGGTGGAGAAGCTGTATCCCGTCATCGCGTCTAACTTGCCCTTCGGTTCCGGCGTCTGCCAGCATCGGCGTTCAAAGGCTCACCTGCCCACGTCAGCCCCGTTTCCGGGCCGGCCACCAGGGCTGGTATCCGGCCGGTTATCCCAGGCACCCGGCGGAGGGGCCGGGCTCGCTGCCATGAGTTTCCCGCTGCCTTTCGGCCGCCGGCGTTCGCTTCTTGGGCATCCTGGTCCCGCCAGGGACTTCCGCTCTCCTCGCGGTCGGCCTACCAGGCAGCGCCTGGACCCTGGCGGGGTTCCCACGTTCCGCACATCCGAGTCACGGCCGGATTGGGCGCCCTCTTTACCCCGAGGCCCAGCGGTGCTCACACAGCCGGTCCGATCCCTCCGGCCGCCGCTCGCCCCCTCTCCCAGGGGCCAGGCCCTATCACCCCGGCACGCGTTCCACCTCCGGAGCTGTCTATTACGAGGCGTCATCAAGGGTTCACTCACGTTCGCCCGCCCGGCCTTCCCCCTCACCTGTTGGCCCTGGATGGAACAGGAGCCCCTTGGGCTTGCTCTCCGGGCTTCGCACCCCGGCAGGCAGGACCTGCACGGCGCACGCCGGAGCGGGGGACGGGCATCAAGCACTCGCCCGGAGCTATACGCCCGGCATCATCGCACCGGACCTCCTTCCGCAGGCTCACTCAAAGATGTGCGACCTCGTGTCGCACGATCGGGGTTGACATGACCGTCTTCCCCACCGCCGGGGGGGACCTGACCTCCTGGGCCCGGTGCTCCCCGCAGGTCACCGAGTCCGGCGGCAAGCGCAAGGGCAGCAACGCCACCGGCCGCGGCAACCCCTACCTCGGCGAGACCGCCGTCAGCGCCGGCCGCACCCAGACCGTCCCTGGCGGCGGCCGCACCGAGACCGTCCCTGGCGCCGGCCGCACCCAGACCGTCCCTGGCGGCGGCCGCACCCAGACCGTCCCTGGCGCCGGCCGCACCCAGACCTTCCCCGGCGAGAAATACCGGCGCCTGGTCAAGCGGATGCCCAAGACGGACCGGGATCATGGATGTGAGGATTTATGTTAGTAAATAGATCTCAATCCGCGTTTGATGTTGCACCGACCTAATCCGGCCTTGACGCTGTCAACCAATGGGCTAGGTCGCGCGTCGTATTGACGGCACGTGCAAGGGTTTGTCAATGCGTTTTCTTATCCACAGGTCACATTCGGGAGGTAAGGGCATTGAAGCAACGTTTACCGATAGCCCTCCTAATACCGGCGGCGCTGGCAGCGGCGATCTTCGCCGGGGCGGCCGCGTCGTCGGCGGCCTTTACTAGCGACAGTTGCGGCACCTCCGGCTCTGGCGCCGATGGTGGCTCGGGCACCTTTGGCTCCGGCACGGAATGCCCTCCGCCTCCTCCGCCGCCGTACCCCACAGTGCCCGACCGCTTGTACGGGGTCGCCGGGGCCGCGTCTAACGACGTCTGGGCCGTGGGCCTGGAGCCGACCTCGTCACTGATCATGCACTGGGACGGCAGTTCGTGGACAACCTCCTTCACCGAGCCGATCGGGTACTTCCGCGCTGTTTCCGCCCCCGCTACCAACGACGTCTGGGCGGTCGGCGGCACCAAATGGTTCGGCGGATCGCAGACTCTGGCCGAGCACTGGAACGGCACTTCCTGGACCCAGGTGACAACGCCGACTCCGGGCAGCGGCGTACTCAACGGCGTGGCGGCGACATCCGCCAGTAACGCCTGGGCCGTCGGCTTCGTCGGTCCTGGCCTGGGCACCCCGGCGAGCGCGACCGAGCCGCTGATCGATCACTGGGACGGCAGCAACTGGACCGAGCAGACGTTCGCGGACCCGGCGGACGGCGGCCAGTTCGCCGCGACAGCCGCTATCTCCGCCGATGATGCCTGGGCGGTCGGCCAGACGGGATCGGTGAGCGAAGGCACGGGGCAGACCAGCATGATCTATCACTGGGACGGCAGTTCGTGGACGCGGGTGCCTAGCCCAAATGCGGCCGGATCGTCGAACATGCTGAGCGGTGTGACCGCCATTTCAGCCGACGACGTCTGGGCGGTCGGCCAGACGCTGGCCAGCGACGGTCAGGACAAGTCACTGACCATGCACTGGAACGGCAGCACCTGGACGATCGTGTCAAGTCCTAACCCCACGGGCGACACCGGCCTGCAGGCTGTGGCGGGTGCATCGGCGAATGACGTCTGGGCAGTGGGCCTGACGAATCCGACCCATTGCAGCTCCGGCGGTCCAAAGTGCGACACCATAGCCATGCACTGGGACGGCAGCGCCTGGACAGTGGTCCCGGCGGCCAATCCAGCCCACTCCTATCTCAACGCCCTTCTGGGCATCGCGGTCATCAATGGCGACAGCCACGACGTCTGGGCAGTGGGAACGACCGACTATGAATCCACCCTGTTCACCCACTGGGATGGCACGAACTGGCACTAATCAAGATCAGCACCGTCAAGGCCGCGCCTGAGCCGTCGCTTGAGGAACAGCGACTGGAGCAAGGCACCGGCGCGGCCCAGCGGTGGTCAATGCGGGCAGCGGTTGCCGCGACCGTGGCGTGGAGCCTGTGGGAAGTTCGCGCCACGGTGCTCGGTGTGGGTTACCGGGACGACAGCGCGCTGCATGAGCAAATGGTGCGGTTCGCGCTCGCGCGGCTTCAGGCCGGGCACAACCCGCTGACCTCGTGGTTTCCATACCTGGGGCTCGGGTCGCCGCAGTTCCTGCACTACCAGAGCACTCCGGCTATCCTGACGGGGGTGGCCGGGCTCGCGGTCGGCCCTGACACGGCCTTCAGGTGGTCGCTGTACCTGCTGTGGTGCCTGTGGCCCGTCGCCATCTACTTCTCGGCCCGCCTGCTCGGGCTGCGTCCGCTCGCGGCGACGCTGGCTGCGGTGGTCGCGCCGCTGTTGCACAGCGTGCCTGGGATCGGGTACGAGCAGAACGCCTATCTCTGGGCGGGCTTCGGCGTGTGGACGCAGTTGTGGGGGTCCTGGGCGCTGCCTTTCGCGTGGGCGCTGACCTGGCGGGCCATGACCGACAAGCGGTTCATCGCGCCGGCGGCTGCCCTGGTCGCGGTCACCGCCGCCTTTCACTTTGAGACCGGGTACCTGGCTTTCGGCGCAATCCTCATCATGCCGTTCTGTGACTGGGCGCACCTGCGAGCCCGGCTTGCCCGGGCCGCCGTGCTGCTGACGACGGCGCTGATCGCGAGCGCATGGGTCATCGTGCCGCTGCTGGCATACTCTCGGTGGGCCGCAGTCAACCAGGCATTGGCAGCCGGCCCGTCGGCGAACGGCTACGGCGCGCGCCTGACCTTGGGCTGGCTGATCACCGGCCGGCTGCTCGACGCCGGACACCTGCCCGTAGTCAGCCTGCTCGCGGCCGTCGGCCTGGCTGCGGCCGTTGCCCGCTGGCGGCGGCCGGCCGGGCCAGAGCGGGCCGGGCCAGAGCGGGCCGGGCCAGAGCGGGCCTTGGTCGCGATGCTGTGCGCGTGCCTGCTGCTGTCCTTCGGCCGGACCACCTTCGGGCCGCTGATCAACGTTGTCCCTGGCCACGCAGACCTGTTCTTCCGCCGGTTCCTGATGGGCAGCCAGCTCGCGGCGATCTACCTGGCCGGGCTCGGCGGCGAGGCGGTCGCCGCGCGTGCCCGGCAACTGTCGTGGCTGCGACGGGTGCCGGCCACTGCCCTCGCGGCCGCCGCGATCGTCTACCTCGTCCCTGCCTGGAGGTACAGCGATGCCTACGACGCGGCCAACGCCGCCGGCATCAACGCCGAGCGGCTCGCCGGAAGCCAGGACGCACCGCAGCTCGCCGCCCTTGCTAGCCTCCTGCGGCACGCCGGCGGGCGAGTTTACGCAGGCTCGCCGCGGGACTGGGGGCAGTACTTCACCGTCGGGGGAGTGCCTATGTACCAGTACCTGGCGAGCCTCGATCTCGACGAGGTTGGTTACACGCTGCGGACAGCATCATTGATGTCACAGCCTGAAAATAACTTCGACGCGGCCAATGCCGGCAACTACTCACTGTTCGGCGTACGGTACCTGGTCGTGCCTGCCGGGCAGGGCGCGGCGTCAGCGCCGCTGCCGTCCGGGGCGATGCCGGTCCTGCGGACCAGCTTGTTTGCCGTCTATGAACTCCCTGCCAGCTCCTATTTCCAGGTCGGCGACACCATCGGCAGCGTGGCGGCTGATCGCGCGGACATCGGCAGCCAGACGCTGCCCTACCTCCGGTCCGCCCTGCCGGGCCAGCACCGCTACCTGGGCGTCGGCTACGCGGGAGACCATGCCCCCGCCCCGACTAGCCCTGTGCCGACTAGCCCTGTGCCGACTAGCCCTGTGCCGACGGCGCTCCCGCCCGCCGGTTCGGCCGGGGGTGTCCTGACCTCCAGGCCGGACCTGACCGACGGCACGGCCAGCGCGACCGTCCGGCTGCGCAGGCGCGCGGTCGTCGTGCTGAGCGCCTCCTTCGATCCAGGATGGAACGTCACGGTAGACGGCCATCCCGCTACCACCCAGATGGTGGCCCCGGCGCTGGTCGGCGTGGCGGTGCCGGCCGGGGAACACCGCCTCACTTTCCGGTATTCCGGGTTCAGCGGCTATCCCGAGCTGCTATCCCTCGCTGCGGGTGCCCTTCTTGCCGTTTGCTGGCGATCGCTGAGGCGTCTGAATGAATGACTGTGCGCAGGTCATGACGGGACGCCGTCACCGGCTATGACCTGCTTGGCGCCCGCCAGTACAACCCGGCCTCCGGGGTGCGCGGACCGACACCCACCGTCCACCATCGATCCGCTGAGCCAGGTTGTCTGGGCTGGCTCCCAAAGACCACTTTCAGCGCAGCTGCCTCACCAGCACCGTCGGACCAACCCGGGTCGTTGAGAATCCCTCCTGGAGCGCGTTGGTCGTTAGTCGCCGACAGGTCGCAGGCGCGGTCTTGCAACAAGCAAGCCGAGCTGGCGTGAACTCTGGTCACGTAGTCCGGAACAAGCCGGTGTTGGCACTGCGGGGGACCCGATGAGACTCGGTTAGGACATTGCCGCCCGTGTTTGATCCGGTTCGAGGTACCGGGCAAAGAAGTCGGACTCTGCTCTAGTCAGTCGCCGGGGGCGACGGGCCTGGTAGTCGAAAGGCGCCAGCACTGTGCGGGCTCTGGCGTAGGTGCGCTCGCCGTCTTTGATCACGTAGCTGATCGTCACCGTCGAGGCGCGCAGGTGACTGACCCACAGTTCGACTTCCACTGGGTCGCGCCGGTGAGTGAGCGCGCTCTTGTAGTCGATCTCCTGCCGCACCACGACTGAGCCGCTGCCCAGGAAGCTCTCCTGTTCGCTAACCGCCATCCCCAGGAGCAGGTCTACTCGCGCCTCTTCCAGGTAGCGCACAAACGCCACGTTGTTGATGATCCCGTAGACGTCGACGTCGGCCCACCGGAGCGGGCAGAGGAAGCTGTGCCGTGTCACCGCCGTTTCTTATCACATACACATGGGGATGCCCAGGATGGTTATGCACTTCTTGCTCGGCGACGGGTCAGGTGGCGGTGCGGGCGACTTCGTGGAGCTTGGCGGCGGGCCGGGCGGCGGGCCTGATGACGAAGACGGGCTGGGTGCCGGGGACGGTGCGGGGCGCGCTGTCGGGCTGGCGCTGGGTGACCGGGTAGGTTCGCGGCGCTTGGCCGGAGTCCGGTCCGGGCTGGAGCGGGTCGGGGCGGCCGCGCTGGCGGTGGGCAACGGGGCGGTATGCCCGGCGGGTCCTGCGGGCAGTCCGCGCACCGGCGCCGATGATGTACTTGGCTCGGAGAGCTTCACCGTCCGGCTTTGGTGACGCTCGGCGAGCGCAAGGACGCTCGTGACCGCCGCAGTCAAAAGAATCACCGCGCCGATGGCGGCGAGGGCGCGTGCCCGTGGCGCGGTGCCGGATGAGCTGCCCGGCCGGTGTCTGGCTGCTGGCGGCACTCTCAGTGCCGCCTGGGCGGCTGCCAACGCGGCTGAGCGCTGTCGGTCAGGCTCGAGAACTCCGGAGATAGACACGGCCAGTTCGCTGCTCGCCCAGTTCACCGCGATGGCGCTGAGCCCGGTAGGCAGGCTCTCGATCCGGATGTCAGACCCAGGGGAGTCGCTGGCCTCGGGTCCGACGATGCCCCAGATGACCATCCACCATTCGCGCGGGTCGCCTTCGGCGCTGACCCTGACCGCGACGGTAGCCCCGATGAGCTCAAGGACAGCGGATGATTCCGCTTCCCCAGCTTGCCGGGCCGCATTGATGAGTGCCTGCGGCATCGGTGCGGTCGGCGCCGCGCGCACGGGCGTGGCGGCTAGGGCATGGATGTCGGCTCGGTCAGCGACCACGGCAGCGATCTTGCTTTCTAGCCGCCGCAGGCGGCGTTTCGCGCCCCGCACGACCTGTCCTGCCTCCTGACGCCGTCGTGTTCGCGATACAGGCGGAAGTCACGAGGATACAGCCGGGCCGCCCGTATGGAAGCGCGAATCGACGTGGGACATTAGGTGTCGTTTCGCGGATCGATGTGGTGAGGGCGCGGCGGCATGTCGAGCGGGACGGTCTGCCTGTACACCTGGCGCCCGCGGCTCACGCCGCCGCCGACCGACCAGGGTCAGCCCGCTGCTCCAGGCCCGAGTTCGCGTGCGCTTTATTTCAGCCGCTGTGGTTGAAGCTGGTTGTTGCCCCTTCAATGTCCGCTAGTTACGCTGATCTGTGGCTGCCTTCGCAGCGCGTTAGGGGGTTGCCGCGGTGCCGGCTGAGCCGTTCGCGGGCGGCGATGCGCTCGTCGCCGAGGCGTAGAAGGTCTTACCCAGCCATCCGGACTTCGTGGTGGTGCCGCCCTTCGGTGGCTGCGCCAGCTACGCGAGCAATGCGAGTTCGCCCGGCGCTGTCCGATTCGCGACCGGGCTGCCTCGCATGAATGCGCGGATCAATGTTGGAGATTGGGTGTAAATTCGCGCATTGGCGTTCCAGCTTCGTCGCGTTCAGGGACTTGGGAAGTGCTCGATAATACGGCGCGAGTAGTAGGACTGCCAAGGCTCGCCCGGGTCCTGGGCGGCGTACTCCTTATCAAGGCTGACCAGGAGGTACACAAGCTCACTGCGAACAGGCCTGACTTTCAGCACCGACGGAAGTTCTGACAAGCTGATCAGCCAGTCGGCATACCAGGAGGCCCAGTCGGCGTCGGTGCCCTCAGTGATACGGAAGACCCGGTGATGCGTTTCGGAAGCCTCTAGAAGGAGATTGCCTATCGTTACTGCGGTCTCGGCCATTTTGATCTTTCCCCCGATTCCTGTGCCCCGCTGACCAGCGCGGTTAACCGAACTGTAAGACCACGGACGAACCAGTGTCGTTACCCTCGCCGGATGGCGAGCAACCAGCAAAGGCGGTGCGCCCCGCATGCCGCTGCTGACTACCTTGTGGGCCGGGCGTGGCCGTTGACTCCGGGGAGAATATTCACTCCGGGAGGACTTCCCAGTTTAATAGCACTGAAAAATCTCTCCGGGGTGAAAAATCTCTCCGGGGTGAAAGGCCTCCCCGGGTAGGAGCGAGAACTTTCCCGGCGAACTCAACCCCAGGCGGCGCAGGGCCGGCGGCCAGGCCGGGCGTTGCGGCTCCGCGGCATGTTTCCGTGATTCGGTACCACCGGTGCTGTCTTACGCGGCGTGCTGTCTTACGGGCGCTCGGCCGTCCACAGGGTTCTCGCGCCGCGGATGACGAGATCTTGACGACGCAGAACGCTGTCAGGACCCTCATCGTCGGTAAGGACCTTGAGCGTGGCCAGATCATCGGCGCTCAGCGAGTCCAGGTGGGTCATGGCATGGCGCAATGACAGCTGGGCGTACCGTCCCGCTGCCGCCGGCAGCGGCCCGTCCAACTCGATGCGATAATCCTGCCGTTCCACCGAGGTGAACCCAGCCTGGGCCAGGCGCGGCCCCCAGTCCGAGCCCAGGTGCGGCATGGCTGCGGCGGCGTGACCGGAGAAAGCGTCCTGGCAGCGCGCCGCCAGGCCGGGCCGCCCAATGCCGATAACGTCTGGCAGGAAGCTCACAGGTGCGGTCATCTCGGCCACGGCGAGCAGCCCGCCAGCGCGGATCGCGGCGAAAATCTGGCGGAGCGCGGCGTCGGGATCGGCGAGGTGATGCAGCGCCATGGACGTCCAGACCAGATCCACCGCACCGACTGCGGGCCAGGCCGTATCGAGGTCCGCTGCCACCGTGCGCACCCTGTCGGCCAGCCCGGACTCCACGGCCTTGGCCTCCAGGCGGGCCAGCATCTCAGCGGACTGGTCCACGGCGATCACCTCAGCCGCGCCGAAGCGCGCGGCCAGGGCCAGCGCTCCGTTTCCGGTACCGGCTCCGAGGTCGAGGATCCGGCCGATGGGCCGATCCGCCGCCCGGTCGAACACGCTCGTGGTGACGTCGCCCAAGTAACCAGTGATTACCTGCGCGTCCAGGTCGAGCATCTCGGCCAGCACGGCGTGGTCCTCCGCATCATCGCCGAAGCCGTGGTTGGCGACCCCGTGGTTGGCGACCCCGTGGTGATGAGAATGAGTGCGGCTCATACCCCGACCCTACGCACCTGACGCTCCGAGGTGCAGGCCTGGCCGGACTCCGCCGGCCTAACCGGGGGGCGTAACTGGGATGGTCGTCGGCGTAACTGGGAGGGTTGCCCGCGTAACCGGGAGAGTTCTCGGGTCCCTGGGGGAGCGTTTTCGGGTGCGGGAGTTTTTTCGTCGTGGAGCACGAAAATCCTCCCGGGCGCGGAAGCCCTCCGCCAGGACCACGGACAACTCTCCCGGGCGCGGTAACCCTCCGCCAGGACCACGGACAACTCTCCCGGGCGCGGAAACCCTCCGCCAGGACCACGGACAACTCTCCCGGGCGCGGAAACCCTCCCGTCAAGAGCCCCGGCCCAGGCACCCGGCACCCTGCAAGGGCAGGCAAATCCGGACAGTCCGGGCTAGCCCGGGTGACTGAGGTGGCTGCCGGACGGCAGGCTTGGGAGTTGGCGGTGACTGGCGGGTAACTAATCGACGAGATGATGCAATTTAGGCGGTACTGTCAGGAGTGACGAGGCTCGGCGGAGGCAGGCGTGACATCGGTCAGCGGAATCGACGGGGAAGCCCTGCGCCGCAAGTACCGGCAGGAGCGAGACAAGCGCCTCCGTCCTGACGGCAATGACCAGTACCTCCAGCTCACCGGGGACCTGGCGCACTACATCGAAGACCCCTACATTCCTGTCACGCCACGAGAGCCGCTGATCGATCATCGCACGGTCGTCTGCGTCGGCGGTGGCTTCGCCGGCCTGGTGGTCGGCGCTAGGCTCCGCGAAGCGGGCATCGATGTGAGGATCATCGACAAAGGCGGCGATTTCGGCGGCACCTGGTACTGGAACCGGTATCCCGGCGCCCAGTGCGACACGGCATCGATGGTGTATATGCCGCTGCTCGAAGAGACCGGGCACATGCCGACCGAGAAGTATGTGCACGGTCCTGAGATCCTGGCCCACTGCCAGCGCATCGGCAGGCAGTTCGGCCTGTACGACGACGCGCTCTTCCACACCGAGGTCACCGCGCTGACCTGGGATGACGAGGCCTCCCGCTGGATCATCGAGACCAGCAGGGGCGATCGCCTGACGGCTCAGTTCGTCACCATCGGCACCGGACCGCTGAGCGTGCCGAAGCTGCCTGGCATACCAGGGATCGGCTCGTTTGAAGGCCACTCGTTCCACACCTCGCGATGGGACTACGCCTACACAGGCGGCGATCCGGGCGGCGCGCCGATGAGCAAGCTGGCGGACAAGCGCGTCGGGATCATCGGCACGGGGGCGACGGCTGTCCAGTGCATCCCGCACCTGTCCAGGGCCTGCCAGGAGCTTTACGTGTTCCAGCGCACCCCGTCCTCGGTGGACGTGCGCGGCAACAAGCCGATCGACCCTGACTGGTTCGCCAGCATCGCGACGCCGGGATGGCAACAGCGCTGGCTGGAGAACTTCACCGCGAACCAGGCAGGCGGCAACGCCAGCGACGACCTGGTGATGGACGGCTGGACCGATCTCGCGCGGCGGGTACGCGCAAGGCTCGGCGCGCTACCACCGGACGACCGGCACCCGGCCGCGATGCTGGCCGCCTACGAAGAGTCGGACTTCGAGAAGATGGACGAGATCCGGGCCCGCGCGGACGCCATCGTCGCCAACGCCGACACTGCCGCCAAGCTCAAGGCATGGTACCGCCAGCTCTGCAAGCGGCCCTGCTTCCACGATGAATACCTGCAGGCCTACAACAACCCGAACACGTACCTGATCGACACCGACGGCAAGGGGGTGGAGCGGATCACGGCGACCGGAGTAGTTGTGGCCGGGCAGGAATACCCGCTCGACTGCATCATCTACGCCTCAGGTTTCGAGGTGGGCACCGCCTACGCCCGCAGGGCCGGCTTCGAGCTGACCGGCCGCGACGGGCGCACGCTGTCGGAGCACTGGGCCGACGGCATGCGCACGCTGCACGGTCTCGGCAGCCGCGGGTTCCCCAACGCCTTTCTCGTCCAGCCCGCGCAAGGCGCCAACCTGATCTCGAACGTCCCGCACAATATCGTGGACTCGGCCAGGACCATCACCGTGACGATCAGGCACGCGCTCGACTTCGGCTACCAGGAGGTCGAGCCGGCCCGCGAGGCCGAGGACGCCTGGGTCGACCTGCTAGAGACGGGTCCTGGCAGCATGATCGGCGGACCGGACTGCACGCCGGGCTATTACAACAACGAAGGCCAGGGCTACGGCTCCGGCTCGTTTCTCGGCCGCGGCTACCCCTACGGGCCGAGCGCGTACTTCGCCTACATCGACAAGTGGCGGGAAGCGGCGACTTTCGAGGGTCTGGAGTTCCGCTAACCGCGGTGATCCGCGTATAGATATTGTCCGGGCATAAGGGGCATAGGCGGCATACGACTACATCGGGGCCGCCGCCACGCGGCACCTGGGTTTGGCCGCCCGGTGTTTGACGGCACGGCCCCGCGGACACACCCAGCCGGAGGCAGGTAACCGTTTTCGGCAGCCGGGGGGATGCCATGAGAACGTTGCTGGTCCATCCGAGCGGTCTGATGTATTCAGAGATCTTCTTGCGGCTTGAGCCGCTCGGGGTTGAACGGGTGGCCAGCGCAGCGCGAGCGAGCGGGCATGACGTGCGCCTGCTCGACCTGCAGATTTACGATCGCGAGGATTTCGCGCGCGAGGTGGTCGCCTTCGAGCCAGAGGCGATCGGATTCGGGCTGAACTACCTCGCCAACGTGCCCGAGGTCATCGAGCTGGCCCAGGTCGCCAAGCGGCTCCGCCCTGGCTGCTTCGTCTTCGTGGGCGGGCACTCGGTGTCGTTCATAGCAAAACACATACTGGCCCAGGCAGACGGTGCGATCGACGCCGTGGTGCGGGGCGAGGGCGAGGTTATCGCGCCGAGGCTGCTCGACTGTGCCAGGGACGGCGAAGTTCATCAGCTGCCGGGTGTCGTGACGGCGGCGGGCGGCGGGCCCGCACCGCTGCTGATGGACTGCCTGGACGACTGCCCGCCTGCCAGGGACCTGACCAGCCGGCGGAACAAATATTTCATCGGCGTGCTCGATCCCTGCGCATCGGTGGAATTCACCAGGGGATGCCCGTGGGACTGCTCCTTCTGCTCGGCGTGGACCTTCTACGGCCGGACCTACCGCAAGGCGTCGCCCGAGAAAGCCGCGCGTGAAGTTGCCTCGATCGAGGAGCCGAACGTGTTCATCGTGGACGATGTCGCGTTCATCAGGCCTGAGCACGGCGATGCTATCGCTGCCGAACTTGAGCGGCGCGGTGTCCGCAAGGAGTACTACCTGGAGACCCGGGCCGACGTGCTGCTGCGCAACACTGAGGTGTTCGAGCGGTGGCGCAGGCTCGGGCTCAACTACATGTTCCTCGGGCTTGAAGCGCTGGACGAGGCCGGGCTTGACGCTTACCGCAAGCGAGTCAGCACCGACGACAATCTGCGCGCGCTTCAAGTGGCCCGCAAGCTTGGCGTGACCGTGGCCATTAACCTCATCGTGGACCCGGCCTGGGACCGATCGCAGTTTGAGCTGATGCGCAAGTTCGCCCTCTCCGTGCCCGAGATCGTCCATCTGTCGGTGATGACGCCCTATCCGGGTACGGAGATCTGGCACACGCAGGCGCAGCAGCTGACGACCAGGGATTACCGGCTGTTTGACATTCAGCACGCCGTGCTGCCCACGACGTTGCCGTTGCCGGAGTTTTACCGCGAGCTCGTCAAGACGCAGGAGATCATCAACCGCAAGCACCTCGGTGTGGTCGGCCTGGCTCAGACGGCCGGGATCGCAGGCCGGCTCGCGCTGCGCGGGCAGACCAACTTCCTCCACATGCTCTGGCGGTTCCGCAAGGTCTACAATCCGGCGCGGCAGTACGGCGACCACCTGCGGGAGGTCAGGTACGAACTGCCCGTTCCCGATCACCGCGACATCGGCCCTTCATCGCGGAGCGACCTGTACATCCACAGCCGGTCAGCGCGCCGGTGATGTGACAGGCTGGCCTCCATGGGAGGTCAGATGGTGTTCTGTTAGGCCCGGGGCGCCAGCAGGGATCAGGCGAGCGACTTCAGGAACGCCAGCGTGCGGTCGTGCATGGGCTGCTGGTCGAATTCCGGAGCGCCGTGATCCGCGCCGGGCACGACTACGAGCTCAGCCTGGACGCCGGCCCCAGTCAGCGCTTTCACCAGGCGACGGCTCTGGGCGATGCCGACGATGCGGTCGGCGTCGCCGTGAGCGATCAGGAAAGGCGGGCTGGCGGGCGTCGCGTATCGGCACAGGTTGGCGCGCTCGGCGTCCTCCGGCCGCTCGGACGGCATGAATCCGAGGAATTTGGCCAGCGTTGACTCAGGTCCGTTGGCTGAGGCTATGGCGTCAGCCTCGGCGTCCTCGTCGAAGCTGAGGAAGTCGACGGGCGCATAGTGATCAACGACGGCGTCCAGGTGGCAGGACACCTCGGGTGTCGGCCCGAGGTTGCCGGCCATTCCGGGATAGCCGGGCCCGGCCAGGGCGACGGCGTTCATGAGGTAGCTGCCCGCGCTCGAACCGAAGCCGATGACGCGGCCGGAATCGAGTTCATAGTCGGTCGCGTGTGCCCGTACCCAGCGGACCGCTGCGGCGACATCGTGCACCGGGCCGGGGAAACGGCATTCGCCGAAGAGGCGGTAATCTACCGACGCGACCGCATACCCGGCCTGCAGCAGGAACGCCCACGGTCCCATCGCCCTCGTGCCCCCCGCGAAGCCGCCGCCATGCGCGTAAACAACCACGGGAACGGCCGTATCGTGCTGCGGCACGTGCAGGTCAAGCACCAGCGGGCGGAACCCCGGCACCACGGCATAGGGCACTTCAAAATAGCTACGGACCGTGTCGAAGACCTGATGCGCCCTGACTCCGGCCAGCTCGGGCCTGACTGTCGGGCGCGGCGGGCCTGGCCGGGCTGGCGGGCCTGGCCGGGCTGCCGGGGCTTCGTGCGTAGTCATTGCATCTCCTCGCGGCCTGGAACCTGCGGAGCCGCGCCGAACCGGTCGGACCCCGCACCAGGACCCTAGTACTGGCCGATCACCGCCCGCGCCCTGCCCCGGGCAAGCCCTGCCCGGGGGGAGGCCCCGGCCGGGGGGAGGCCCCGGCCCCGGGGGGTGAGTCCTGCCCGGGGTGAGTCCTGCCCGGGGTGAGGCCTGCCCGGGGTGAGGCCTGCCCGGGGTGAGGCCTGCCCGGGGGGAGGCCTGCCCGGGGGGAGGCCCCGCCCGGGGGGAGGCCCCGCCCCGGGCAAGCCCTGGGGCGAGTTGGCCAAAGTGGCACTGCTTCAGCGACCGGCATGCGCTGGCGGGAGAGTTGTTGTCTTCTGGGGGAGGGGTCTTTGTTTGGGACAGCACGCTCGTCATGATCGTGGAACTGTTTCGTGTCCCTGAGGGACCTTTTTCGTGTTGTGGAGCTTTTTCGTCGAATAGCACAGCAAGGCTCCACAACATGAAAACCCTCCACCGGGAATCCGAAAACTCTCCCTGGGAGCCCGATGCGCACGCACGGGCGAGTGTTACTTCCGGGCGACTGGCCTCAGTCCCTGACTTGACGGCTCATCGCGGACTCAACGCCTTGAATTCACAACTGAAAAGCCACGCAAAGTGAAATCTCCGCGCAGAAACAGACTCCAGCCGGGGCTGCATGAGTGGTCCGCTCCCTAAACCCGTGCGGGGAACCGCGCGGTTGCCCGGGCGGGCTTTCGGAGCCCGGGTTTCCGCGCGGGCGGGCTTTCCGGGCCCGGGCTTCCGCGCGGGCGTCCCGTGCGGGGTTCCGTGCGGGGGCTACGCTTGGTTCTCGTAAGTGACGGTCAGGTCGCCGGCCAGGTAGTCGACCCTGATCACCGCGCCGTCGCGGGCGTCGCCGGCGAGCAGTGCCCGGCCGATCGCGGTTTCGACCTCCCTGGCGATGAACCGGCGCAGCGGGCGCGCCCCGTACACCGGGTCGAAGCCCTGGCGGGCAATGTAGCGCCTGGCTGGCTCGGTCAGCTGAAGTACCATCTGGCGATCAAGGAGCCTGGACCGCAAGTCGCCGAACATCAGCTCGACAATCTGCTCGATCTCGGCCTCCGTGAGCGGCTTGAACAGCACGATCTCGTCCAGCCGGTTGAGGAACTCGGGCCGGAAACGCTCCCGCATCGTGGCCAGCACGCGGTCGCGCGCATCCGGCTTGATCTCGCCGTCAGCCGTCGCGCCTTCGAGCAGGTACTCCGAGCCGATGTTCGACGTCATGATGATCACCGTGTTGCGGAAGTCGACAGTGCGGCCCTGGCCATCGGTGAGCCGCCCGTCGTCGAGCACCTGCAGCAGCGTGTTGAACACATCCGGATGCGCCTTCTCGATCTCGTCGAACAGGACCACCGAGTAGGGCTTGCGCCGGACGGCCTCGGTGAGCTGGCCGCCTTCCTCGTAGCCGACGTAGCCGGGCGGCGCTCCCAGGAGCCTGCTCACCGTGTGCCGCTCCTGGTATTCGGTCATGTCGACCCGCACCGTCGCCTCGTCGCTGTCGAACAGGGCGGCCGCGAGCGACTTGGCCAGCTCCGTCTTCCCGACTCCCGTAGGACCAAGGAAGATGAAAGAACCGATCGGGCGTCGGGGATCCTTGATCCCCGACCGTGCCCTGATGATGGCATCGGCTACGAGCTTGACCGCCTCGTCCTGGCCGACGACCCGCTCGTGCAGGATCTGATCGAGCCGCAGCAGTTTCTCGCGTTCGCCCTCTTGCAGCCGGCTGACGGGGATGCCGGTCCAGCGCGACACGATCGCGGCGATCTCCTCGTCGGTGACCACCTCGCGCAGGAGGCGCTTGCCGCCCTGCCTGCCCGCCAGGCTCTCCTCTTCGGCGGCCAGCCGGCGTTCAAGCTCGGGCAGCCTGCCGAGACGCAACTCGGCGGCCTTGTCCAGGTCGTAGCTGCGCTCGGCTTGCTCGGCGGCGGTCCTGACCCGCTCCATCTCCTCGCGCAGGGCCTGCACCCGGCGCAGCGCGTGCCGCTCGGCCTCCCACTGTGCCCGCAGCGCACCTGACTCAGCGCGCAGGTCGGCCAGCTCCCGGCGCAGGTCGTCGAGCCGCTGCTTGCTTGGCTGGCCCGTTTCCTTGATCAACGCAACTTCCTTGGCCAGGGCCGCTTCCTCGATCTCCAGCCGCATGACGCGGCGGGTCAGCTCGTCCAGTTCGGCCGGCATCGAGTCGATCTCGGTGCGTATCACCGCGCAGGCTTCGTCCACCAGGTCGATCGCCTTGTCCGGAAGGTACCTGTCACTGATGTACCGGTGGCTCAGCGTCACGGCGGCGATCAGCGCGGCATCGGCGATCTTGACTCCGTGGAACACCTCAAGCCGCTCGCGGAGGCCGCGCAGGATGGAGACGGCGTCTTCCTCTGACGGTTCGTCCACCATGACCGGCTGGAACCGCCGCTCGAGCGCGGCGTCTTTTTCAATCCTCTTGCGGTATTCATCGAGCGTGGTGGCGCCGATCATGTGCAGCTCGCCGCGCGCCAGCATGGGCTTGAGCATATTGCCCGCGTCTACGGCGCCTTCGGACGCGCCAGCGCCGACCACGTTGTGCAGTTCGTCGACAAAAAGCAGGATGCGTCCTGATGATGCCTTGACCTCGGCAAGCACGGCCTTGAGCCGTTCCTCGAACTCGCCGCGGTACTTGGCGCCCGCGACGAGCGCGCCGATGTCGAGAGCGAAAATCGCCTTGTCCCGCAGGCCTTCAGGCACGTCGCCGCGCGTGATCCGCTGCGCCAGCCCTTCCGCGATAGCGGTTTTGCCGACGCCCGGATCGCCGATGAGCACGGGGTTGTTCTTGGTCTTCCTCGACAGGATCTGGGTAACCCGGCGGATTTCGGCGTCCCTGCCGACGACCGGGTCCAGGCGGCCGGATGCCGCGTCGGCGACCAAGTCGGCGCCGTACTTTTCCAGCGCCTCATAGGCTGTCTCCGGCATGGCCGAGGTGACACGCTGGTTGCCCCTGATGCTGGTGAGCGCGCGGAGAAACGAGTCTTTGCTCAGCCCTTCGCCGGCCAGCAGGCGCCCGGCCGCTTCCCGGTCCTCATCGAGCAGCGCGAGCACGAGGTGCTCGACCGAGACGTAGTCGTCCTTCAGTCTCGTCGCCTCCTGCTCGGCGACGTCGAGTTGCCTGGCCAGTTGCCGCGTCAGGCTCACCTGACCGGGGCTGACGCCAGGTCCGGAGACCCGGGGCCGGCGGCCTAGCTCGGCCTCGGTGTTCTTGCGGAGCCGGTCGGTGTCAGCGCCAGCCTGGGCGAGCAGCCTCGGGACGATGCCATCGGCCTGGTCAAGCAGCGCCAGCAGGAGGTGCTCTCCGCCTATGTCGACGTGACCGAAGCGGAGCGCCTTCGCCTGAGCGTCGTGCAGGGCCTCCTGTGATTTCTGGGTCAGCCGGGCGGGGTCCACGTCGGGCCTCCTTTCGCGCGCAGGGCTGCTTCCAGCGCGGCAATCCGGTCGAGCAGATCGGTTACGAGGCCGACGGCCGCGTAATTCAGCGCGAACCCAGCGCGCAGCCGCTGTGCCCGCGCCAGCGTGGCGGCCTCGGTGGGTGCGAGCCACAGCGCGCCGAGGTGATCTTCGGTGGCGTCGAGCACCCCGAGCATGACCAGGCGCTTGATTAGTTCAGGATGGGTGCCCGTCGCCCTGGCGAAGTCGTCGAGCCTGAGCAGAGGCGTTGCCGACCTGGGCGGCTTCCTGGATACGCGGACGAGGGCATAGCTCATCGCCTGCTCCTGGGATCGAATGCGGACGTCGCCGCTAGCTGCTCAAGCAAATCTCGCTCCAGGTCGGTCAGAGAGGGCGGAACCACGATCTTGGCCTCGGCGAAGAAATCGCCAGGCTTGCCCCTGCGGCTGGGCAGACCCCGGCCGCGCAATCGCAGCTTCCTGCCGCTCGAGGTACCTGGCGGCACCTGAAGCTTGGCTTCACCACCTGGGGTGTCGATGGCCACGGAGGTGCCGAGCGCGGCCTCCCATGGCGCGAGCCGTAGCTCGGCGTAGATGTCGCGGCCGGCGAGCCGGTACCGGGGATGGGCCCGCACAGCCACGATGAGGTACAGGTCGCCTGGCGGGGCTCCCTCGCTGCCCTGGCCGCCCTGGCCGGCCAGCCTGATTCGCTGGCCGTCGGTCACTCCAGCCGGCACATTGACCTCGAACCGCCGTTCTCCTCCCGGGCCGGTCAGCGTGATCGTACGGTGGCCGCCGTGGTAGGCCTCCTCCACCGTAAGCGGAAGCTCGGCCTCCTGGTCGGCGCCGGGAACCGGTCCCCAGCCACGTCTAGAGCCACGCCCTGGCCCGCCCGGTCGCCCCGATCCGAACAGGCCGCCGAGGATGTCCTCAAGGTCGATATCACCCTGGCCGAAGGTGAAACCGCCTGGGCCGGATCGTCCTGGCCCAGGCCCGGTGCCGGGTCCTGTGCTCGCGCCGGCCCAGCCGCCTCTCGCTCCCGCGCCGGTCCCCGCGGTCGCCCTGCCGCGCCGCCACGCGTCCGGGTCGACGTCGGGCGGCACCTGGCGGAATTCCGGGCCGAAGGCGTCGTAGCGGCGCCTGGTCGCCGGATCGGACAGCACGTTGTACGCCTCAGAAATGTCCTTGAACCTCTCCTCCGCCGCCGGGTCGGAGTTGACATCCGGGTGGTACACGCGAGCCAGCTTCCGGTACGCGCGCTGGATCTCGTCCTGGCTGGCATCCCTGCCGACGCCGAGTAGCTGATAGAAGTCGCGGTCAGCCGCCATCGACCCGCCTTACCCTGCCGGTTCCTGAGCGACGACCACCTGTGCCGGGCGCAGCTGGTGATCACCTTCGCCATATCCGGCTTGCAGCACCTCAACCACGGTGCCGGCGTCCGCGTCCTTGGCGGGTCTAGTGGCTACCGCGTCATGCCTGGCGGGGTCGAACATCTCGCCCATGTCATCGCGGCGGGCGAACCCGAGTTTGGCGAGTACCGCGAGCGCCTGGTTGCGCACGGCCCTGACTCCGTCGATGATCGCCTCGGGCTCGGCCCGCGAATGCGTGAGCGCGCGGTCCAGGTTGTCGACGACCGGCAGCCACTCCGCTGCCACCGCCGTCGCCGCGGTCGCGGCTGCCCGGCTGACCTGTGCCGCGCAGCGCTTGCGCAGATTGTCGAGATCCGCGAGCGCTCGCAGCCGCTGATCTTCGGCCTCGGCGGCGCGGGAGCGCAACTCCTCGATGCTCTCCGGCGGCTGCCCGGGCGCGGATTCTGGTGCCGCGTCGGCTGCTGGCTCGGGTCCAGGTTCGGGTACTGGCTCGGGTGTGGTGTCACTCATTGGAGGTAAACTCCGCGTCGATAACCTCGTCTTCACCGCCTTGCTGTCCGCGCTGGCCCGCCTGGCCCGGTCGGCCCGCCTGGCCCGGCTCGCCCTGCCCCGGCTGGCCCTGCCCCGCTCCCTCGTCTCTTGGCGGCGGTACCGTGCCCGAGACGGCCAGGCCCTGGTAGACCTGCTGCAACTCCGCGGTCAGGCTTCTGAGCCTGTCCGTCGGCGCGGTCTCCCTGAGCGCCTGGCGCGCGTCGGTGACCAGCGCCTCCGCTCGTGCCTTCTCGTGCACGGGCACTGAGTCGCCGCGCTCGGCCAGCAGATGCTCGACCGCGTAGGCGCTCGTGTCGAGTTCATTGCGGGCGTCGGTGCGTTCACGCACCCGAAGGTCCTCTTCGCGGTGCCGCTCGGCGTCAGCGACCATCCGGTCGACTTCAGAGGAGTCCAGGTTGGAACTCTCGCTGATGGTGATTCGCTGCTCAGCGCCAGTGCCGGAGTCTCTGGCCGAGACGTTCAGTATGCCGTTGGCGTCGATGTCGTAGGTGACCTCGATCTGCGGTTCCCCGCGCGGTGCGGGCCTGATGTTTTCCAGCCTGAACCGGCCAAGCGCCCTGTTGTCCGCCGCGCGCTCCCGCTCACCTTGCAGCACGACGACATCGACCGCGCGCTGATTGTCCTCAGCGGTGCTGAAGACCTCGGTGCGCCGTGCCGGGATCGTCGTGTTGCGGTCGATGACCTTGGTCATCACGCCGCCGAGGGTCTCGATGCCCAGCGACAGCGGCGTGACGTCCAGCAGCAGCACATCCTTGACCTCGCCCTTCAGCACGGCCGCCTGGACCGCCGCGCCGAGGGCGACGACCTCGTCCGGGTTCACCGTCATGTTGGGGTCCTTGCCGCCAGTCAGCCTGCGTACCTGGGCTTGCACGGCCGGCGTCCTGGTCGCACCGCCGACCAGGATTACCTCGTCGATATCGGAGTCGGTTAGCTTGGCGTCGGCCATTGCCTGCCTGACCGGCTCGACTGTCCGCTCCACCAGGTCAGCGGTTATCTGATCGAAAGTGGAGCGCATCAGCGTCGTGTTCAGGTGCTTGGGTCCCGACGCGTCGGCCGTGACGAAGGGCAGGCTGACCGACGTCTGCGTGACCGAGGACAGCTCGACCTTCGCCTTTTCCGCCGCCTCGAAGAGCCGTTGCAGCGCCTGCGGGTCGGCCCGGAGGTCAATTCCGTTGTCTCGCTTGAACTCATCGGCCAGGTAGTCAACTACCCGGCGGTCGAAGTCGTCGCCGCCGAGGTGCGTGTCGCCGGCGGTCGCGCGGACCTCCACCACTCCGTCGCCGATGTCGAGCAGGCTCACGTCGAAGGTCCCGCCGCCGAGGTCGAACACCAGCACGGTCTCGTTCTGCTTCTTGTCCAGGCCGTAGGCGAGCGCGGCGGCAGTGGGCTCGTTGATGATCCGGAGCACTTCGAGACCGGCGATCTTCCCCGCGTCCTTGGTGGCCTGGCGCTGCGCATCGTTGAAGTAGGCAGGTACCGTGATGACGGCTTCGGTGACCCTCTCGCCGACGAACTTCGACGCGTCCTCAGCGAGTTTGCGCAGCACTAGCGCCGAGATCTCCGGAGGCGCGTACCGCCTGCCGTTCACCTCGAACCTGGCGGCTCCGTCCGGGCTGGCGACAACATCGAAGGAGACGGCTTCCTGCTCGCTGGCGACCTCGTCGTACCTGCGCCCGATGAACCGCTTGGCCGAGTAGATCGTGCCTTTAGGGTTCAAGATCGCTTGACGGCGGGCCAGCTGGCCGACGAGTCGCTCACCCTGAGCGGTAAACGCCACGACAGACGGGGTGGTTCGTGACCCCTCGGCGTTGGGGATCACGGTGGGCTTGCCCGCCTCAGTCGCAGCGATGACCGAGTTCGTCGTGCCCAGATCGATCCCGACTGCTATCGGCATCGCCGCCTCCTAGACGTGCGGGGAAGGGAGGGAAGAGGTTAACCACGACCCTGCCTCCGCCGCCGGGATCCCACATCCACCAACCTGATAGTCATCGGCAGTTTCGGGATCAGGGAAGGGCGGGCACGTTCAGGAACTGCTCAGGAAACAGCCGCGCAACCCGGGCGGACGGGGGGTGACCCATGGGAGGCCGGCAGGCTAGCGCCTGCACCTATGTTCACGAACTCGAAGAGCACCTCAGGCAGGCACTGTTCGAGGGCACGCCGGCGACGAGCTCGCAAGCGGCTGTGCTGCTCGTCAGGGGGGCTCTCGCGAGCGGCGACCGGTCCAGGGCTGCCTGCCTTGCCCAGGCGACGCAAACGCTGGCGGAGAGCAAACCCGACGAGTGCGATCTAACGGCGGCGGCCGCCCATGCTCGCGGCTTGATCGAGGTGGATGCGGCGATGCTGGAAAGCGCGGCCTGCACGTACTCGTCCCCGCTGGCCAGGGCGAACGCGACCGAAGATGCCGGGCAGGCTTTGTCGGAGCGTGGCGAGCTTGGCGCGGCCATCGCCAGCCTGCGCAAGGCCTACGAGCAGTACGAGCACCAGCGCTGCGCTGAGGGCATGGCTCGGGTGAGGGCGCGGCTGCGCGCGGCGGGGGTTCGCCTGCGGCACTGGCGGATGGCAGGTCGGCCTGCCTTCGGCTGGGCAAGCCTGACCGACACCGAACTCCAGATCGCCAGGCTTGTGGCACAGGGCCTCAGCAACAGGGAAGTGGCGGCCGAGGTTTACTTGAGCAGGCACACGGTGGCTTTCCACCTGCGCCACATTTTCGGCAAGCTCAACATCGGCTCCCGGGTGCAGCTGGCCAGGCTTGCTGCCGAACGACGAGCGCCAGGCTGCCCACCGCCCGTTTAAGGTGGCTCGGTGACAACTAACAAGGCACTGGATATCGCGATGCTGCCCGCCTCGGTTTGCGCGGGCAGCCAGCTTACGGCGTTACTGAACCTGATCAACGACGTCTATGCCGTGGCGGAGGAGGGCCTGTGGGTTCCGGGTGCGACCCGGACGACCATGGCCAGATGACGCACGACGTGCGGATCGATCGCGAGCGCAGCATGGTCACCAAGTGGTTCAGGTCGTGGTCCCGGGGCGAGCCGCTGCGAGAATGGCGGGCGCTGTGCCTGCTGGCTGACCACGCGCCGGGACTGGCGCCTGAGCCGGTAGGCGCTAGGCTGACCGGCCCGGTTCGTGCGGTCACCATGTCGTTGCTGCCTGGCGAGCCGCTGGGCGGCACCGCGATGACCGAGGCTCAACTGCTGGCACTGGCAAGAGAGCTTGACCGGCTATGGCGATGCGCCCTTCCTGGCCGGCTGGCCTGGGAAGCGTGCCCGACCCTGAACGCCGTGGCCTTCTCCGGCCTAGTACGCGACCTATTCGCGGCGGTGGTGCCTCCGCGGGGCGATGCCGTGGTCCGCCGGGCCGTCGTCGCAGCTCGATCATGGCTGGCCAGCACCAGTTCCCTGATCGGCCCGCTGGACGGTCACGGCATCGTGTTCGGGCAGGGCGATTCCAACCTGGCAAATTTCCTGTGGGATGGCGAGCGGGTACAACTAGTGGATTTCGAAGACTCGGGGCCAAGCGACCGGGCATTCGAACTCGCAGGCCTGGTCGAGCACCTGTCGGCCCGGGTGGACAGCCGGCTCGACAGCGGAGCTTTTGCGGCCATGTTTGACCTTACTGTTGCCGAGCGGGCGAGGCTGGTCCAGGCCAGGAGAGTCGCCGCCGCGTTCTGGCTCGCCCTGCTGCAGCCAGGCAGCAGCGCCAGCAAGCGCAACCCGCCAGGAACCCTGCGCCGCCAAGCCGAACATGTCCTAGCCTTGATCGGCTGATCGGCTGATCGGCTGATCGGGCAGGTCATCGTTGGGCAACATTGGCCCAGAGGGACAAGGCGCTCCCTGGTAGTAAGGCGCTCCCTGGTAGTAAGGCGCTCCCTGATAAGCGATATCAGGCGTTGACTGAGATCCGGACGGCAGTTGAGGATGGGCTGGTGAGGCGTTGGTGGCCCAGCGTGGCGGCGGGCATCGCTGTGCTTGCGGTCGCCTGCACATCGGCTGGGCCGGCGCAACCGCCGCTGGGCGGGGGGAAAGCCGGACCGTCGGCGGACTGGCCGACCTTCAATCGCACCGCGGCACGCGACGGCGTGTCCGTGAGCTCACCTCCGCCTGGCAAGCTGCGCAAGTCCTGGTCGGCGGTCGTGGACGGCGTTGTCTACGCTCAGCCCCTGATCGTCGGCTCCGACGTGATCGTCGCCACCGAAAATGACAGTGTCTACGCGCTGAATTCCGCAACGGGCAAGGTTCGCTGGTCACGGCGGCTGGCGACGCCTGTCACCGGCGGGCTTCCCTGTGGCAACGTCGCTCCGTCGGGCATCACTGGCACGCCGGTCGCTGACGTGGCGGCCGGGCGGCTGTGGGTGGTGACGTTTACCAGCCGTCCCTCATTCAGGCACACGCTGTGGGAGCTCGCGACGGCGACAGGCAAGACGATCGGGAAGCGGCCTATCGACGCTCCCGGCAGCGATCCTCGCTCCCAGCAGGAACGCGGCGCGCTCGCACTCGCCGGCTCGCGGGTGTACGTGCCGTTCGGCGGCCTGTTCGGCGATTGCTCAGACTACAAGGGACGGGTCGTCGGAGCGCCGGTCTCGGGCTCAGGACGGCTGGTGACCTTCACGACACGCAATGAACGGCAGGCGGGGATCTGGGCGCCCGCCGGGGAGTCGGTGCGCGCGGGGAGCCTTTACGTGGCGACCGGCAACGGCCTGCCTTTTAACCGGGTGGCGGATTCCGACAGCGTGCTGCGGCTCAGCCCGGAGTTGCGGGTACTGGGCAGCTTCACGCCAGCGGAATTCGAGACGCTGTCGACGCTCGATCAGGATCTGGGCTCCACGGCGCCGGCCTTGCTGCCGGGCGGGCTCGTCTTCCAGGTGGGCAAGCAGGGGACCGGCTACGTGCTCAATGGCCAAATGCTCGGGGGAGTGGGCGGGCAACTCGCCTCGGCGAAGGTCTGCGAAGGCGGCTTCGGCGGCGACGCGGTGCTTGGCGGCACCGTCGTGTTTTCCTGTTACACCAGCCTTCGTGCCGTCCAGGTCAGCAGCGGCAACCGCGGCGGGCACGTCACGATCCGCCAGCGCTGGGCCGTGCGAGGCATCAGCCCCGGGCCGCCCATCATCGCGGGAGGCACGGTCTGGGACCTCAGCCGGCACGGCACGCTGACCGGTTACCGTTTCACCGACGGCAAGGTCGTGACTTCCGTCGCTGTCGGTCACGTCGCCACCGACTTCCCATCGGCCGCCGCCTCTGGGTCACGGATTATCGTCCCTGCTAGTGACAAGATTGTGTCTTATGTAGGCATCTGAGCCTCAAGAGATTGCGATACACCTTGTTCACCAGATGTGTGCACTGCGGGGTCTATCGGGGCCGCGGACCTCGATGTATGGTCAGGGCGACCATCCTTTTCCGGACAAATAGATACAAGGAGTTTCGCATGTTCCGCATCGGCATCCGCCGATTCTCGTTAGCGGTCACGGCTCTCGCCCTTGCCCTGGCAGGCGGCCTGGCCTCGGCCGGCTCGGCCGCCGCCGCGACCAGCTACTCGCTGCTGATCTTGCCTGACCAGGGTGAGACCGCCATCTACAGCTTTATCAATTCCGCGACCAGCTCGATCGACCTGACCATGTATGAGCTGACGGACACAACCGTGACCACCGACCTGGTGAATCGCGAGAAGGCCGGCGTCAACGTCCGTGTAATCCTCGATGGCGCGCGGAAATCCATCAACCAGACCGCGTTCAACACTTTGCAGGCCGGGGGCGTGGGCGTCACTTTCTCTTCCACAGCCTTCACCTTCACGCATCAGAAGACGCTCACCGTCGACAACCGCGAGTCTTTCATCAGCACAGGCAACCTGGATTCCAGGTTCTATTCGACCTCGCGTGATTACGGCGTCTTCGACACCGACGCGGCCGACGTCGCCGCCATCGTGGCCGTCTTCAACGCCGACTTCGCCAAGACCGCGATCACGCCATCGGACGGCGATGACCTGGTCTGGTCGCCGACGGACTCGCAAGCCCACCTGCTTGCCCTGATCAACGGCGCGCAGCACAGCCTCGATGTCGAGCAGGAGGAGTTCGGAGATACCGCGCTGGTCAACGCGATCGTGTCAGCCGAGAACCGGGGAGTGACCGTCCGCGTCGTGGTTGAGAGCCCGTCGTCCTACACGACCGAGCTGAACGAGGTCACCGCCGCGGGCGGGAAGGTGACCGGCTACACCGACCCGAATGGCTTCTATATCCACGCCAAGGCGATCATCGCCGACTTCGGCACGCCCACCGCGAAGATCTTCCTTGGCTCGGAGAACTTCTCCGACAACTCCCTCAACCACAACCGCGAGCTCGGACTGATCATCACCGACTCCGCCGTGCTGAACGGCGCGGAGTCGACGTTCAGCGCCGACTTCAACCAGGTCCCGAGCGGCTCGGTAACCGTGACCAGCCCGGGCAACCAGACCGGGACCGTCGGCACGGCCGCCAGCCTCCAGATCCATGCCACCGACACTGCGGGCGGCACGCTCTCCTACTCCGCGACCGGGTTGCCGGCCGGGCTGTCGATCGGCGCCTCGACAGGCCTGATCTCTGGCACGCCGACCGCGGCAGGCACGTCTACGGTCACAGTCACTGCCAAGGACTCAACCGGACCGTCCGGCGTCACGTCCTTCACCTGGACGGTAAGCGCGACGACCGGCAATACGGTGACCGTGACGAACCCGGGCAGCCAGACCGGAACGGCCGGGACAGCGGCCAGCCTCCAGATCCACGCCACCGACTCGGCGACGGGCCAGACGCTGACTTACAGCGCGACCGGGTTGCCGGCCGGGCTGTCGATCGGCGCCTCGACAGGCCTGATCTCGGGCACGCCGACCACGGCGGGCACTTCGTCGGTGACCGTGACCGTGACAGATACGACTGGTGCGCATGGGAGCGCAGGCTTCAGCTGGACCATCAACCCGGCGGCAGGCGGGTGCACAGCGTCGCAACTTCTCGGCAACCCGGGCTTCGAGACCGGGACGGCAGCTCCTTGGTCGGCGAGCACCGGGGTCATCAATGACAGAGCCTCCGAGCCGCCGCGTACGGGCACCTGGGATGCATGGCTCGACGGTTACGGCACGACCCATACCGACACCTTGTCCCAGACCGTGACGTTGCCAGTCGGCTGCACTAACTATCACCTCAGCTTCTGGCTGCACATCGACACCGCCGAGAGCAGCACCACGACCGCGTTCGACACGCTGACCGTCCAGGTGCTGAGCAGCGCCGGCACGGTACTGAAAACGCTGGCGACCTTCTCCAACCTGAACCACAACACCGGCTACTCTCAGCACACCTTCACCCTTGCCTCGTTTGCCGGGCAGGCTATTACCGTCAAGTTCACCGGCAGCGAGGACTTCGAGCTGCAGACCTCGTTCGTCATCGACGACACCGCCATCAACGTGAGCTGACTCTTCAAGGCGGCTGGCCCGGCCTCTCGCGGCCGGGCCAGCCGCGCGAGGCGGAGGACGCCTTAGCTGAGTATCCTGTGGCTCTAGTGCGGGGATGATCGTTAAGTCCGATCAGTCCGGAACAGACCACTGTGACGGACGTCATAACCCTGATGGCCTGATCTCGGGCATCACCTTGCGGATTCTTGCGTTCACAATAAGTAACCGAATGCACCCAGGCGCGTGATGCTTGCCCCCCAAAGCAATGAGACGCCCTGACCCGCGCCGCATCCGCGCACCCCCTTACGCAGCCAGGTGCTTCGTCGTGCACGGACTACACGGCTGTGTGTCCTGGGTAACCCAACGAGCGCACCCCCCGCGCCCGACGTTAGGTTCATCTTGTACCCCCGTATTCAAATCCCCTCCGTTCAGTCATACCTGGATCAGATCAGGAAGATCCGGAATTCCGACAATCTCAAGAATCTCAAGAATCACCCGCTAGTCGGCAAGTCGCGTGACCTCGCCGAGCGTCACCCGAGGCACACGCTGGCGGCAACCGCCGTCGGCGCGGTCGCGGTGGCGGGCCTGGCGACCGGACTGGCTGTTGGCGGCTCAGGGCAGCCTGCTGACCAGTTCGGCCATGCGAGCGCTGTCAGCAAGGTCGCGGCCCGCCACGTCAGCGGTGACAGCCAGTCGCACGTGGTCACGAGGACGATGCAGAAGACGACGGACTCTGGCACCCCACGCCATCAGGCACCTGCCAGGCACCCGGCGCCTTCCGGGCCAGCGAAGCCGTACCTGATGTACGACTCGGTGACGCCGTCGTCGATCCCGTCGGGGCGCGTCGCGGCGGTCTACGCGACTGGTGGCTTCGCCGCATCGCCTTCCCAGGTGGGCAGCCACCCGGGCGTGGTGTGGATCGACACCAATGGCAGTGACCCCAAGGCATCCGCCCTGGACGTCGAGCCTGGTGACGCCACCCCCAGCCAGGCGGCAGGCTGGGCTAAGAGCAGGCTAAGCGCCAACCCGAACGCCGTGGCCCGCATCTACACGATGCGCTCAGAGTGGGGCGCGGTGAAGTCTGCCGTCGCCGGCCTGCCCGAGAAGATGCAGGCCCACGTCCGCTGGTGGATCGCCGACCCGACTGGCCAGCAGCACATGGTGCCGGGCGCCGCAGCCACCCAGTGGTACTGGGGCTCGCACTACGACATCACGACCGCCTCGCCGCGTTTTTAGCTGGTGAGGTAGTCCGTGGCCGTGTTCGAGAGCGGCCCGGCCGGTCCGCCGCGCGCGACCGGCCGGGCCGCTTCGGCTTGCCCGCGAGTGGCTGCCGGCAGTGGCGGGCAGGCCCGCGGGGCGAACCTGGCCGCCCGCGTGATCAGTCGAGAATGAACCAGCCCACTCGTACCTCGCTGGCAACGTTCCTGGACAACGTGATCTTGAACGAGCCTGCCGCGGCCTCGGCACCCTCGATGAACACTCCGCTCACCGGGTTCTGGATGGTCGCGATGACGATGCTGTCCGGGGTGACGGTCGCGTGCGTGACGACAGCGCTCTTGTTGCCGCCAGGCACGCTGACGACGCCGGCGTTCTTGACCTTCATCTTTCCGTCGACTTCAAGCGCGATGCCGTTGGCGCTCGTGGCCAGGATGGCCGTGCCGTTGTGCGACTGACCGAAGACTCCGTGGCCGCCGCTCTTCGCCTTGTCGATGCCGGCGACACCGCTTTCGCCACTGGTATTTCCCTGGCCGACGACGCCAGTGCCCTTGAATGAGATGCCGAAGACGCCGTCACCGTTGTTCGACTGGCCGTAAAGGCCGTGCGCTCCCTTAGTCGTGCAGAAATCAAGGCCGGCGACGCCGCTTTGTCCCTTTGTCTTGCCGTTACCGACGATGCCCGTCGCGTGCGTCGAGAAGCCGATAACGCCCGCGCCATGGGCGGAATGCCCGGAGACGCCGAAGGAACCCTTGACTGTCGTGTCGTCGATTCCCACCAGGCCGCTGCTGCCCTTGTGCGACGTGTGGCCTGACAGGCCGCTGCCGCCGGTTGCAGTGATGACCGTGGTGTTCTTAGTCTTGTTTGACTTGCCAAGCTGAACGGCGCTGCCCGCCTCCGGCGCCTCGGGCGCGGCCTGCGCGAGCCCGCTTCCCGCAAGGCTGGCCGCCGCTCCCGCTCCGGCCGCCGCGGCGCCGAGCATGATCGCCCTGCGTCCATAGCGAGCAGGCAGGCTGCCGCCCGCGGGCTCATCTCCGCTGACCTGTCCCGATCGGTCACTCATCACGCACTGCCCTCCGTCTTACAAGTGCTGTGTTACCAGGCTGTTGCGCCATTCCTGGCGAACGGCGGCCCGCGACAACAAGATCGTCAATCGCTTGCTCCGCGCCACCATTAAGGCTTGACGGGGAATCACCATACATCCAGGCCAGGACATTGGTAAAGGGACATAAATGTCCGACCTTAAGCACCCAATTGCCTTTGCCGAATAATTCATGTTCACGGCCCGTGCGGCTCCCGGTCAGCCCAGCACGAGCCAGCCGACGGTGATGCCGCTTGCCGGCTTCTTGGACAAGGTAATCGTGAAGGAGCCCGAGCCAGCCGTGGCACCCTCGATGGACACGCCGCTCTCCGGCTTCTGGATGGTGGCTAGCACGATGCTTCCCTCCGACACGCCGGGATTGTGCACCGTGGCGGTGTTGTGGCCAGCGGGGATGCTCACTAGGCCGCTGTGGCTGAACTTTGCCGTCCCGTCGACATGCAGCGCGACTCCTGAACCGCTCGTCGCGAACAGGGCCGTGCCATGGTGAGACTGGGCGAAGACGCCGTTGCCGCCGCCCCCGGGCGTGGCGTCGATCCCTACGACGCCGCTCTTGCCCGACGTCGATCCCTGGCCCACCACGCCATTGCCGTGCTGGCTGATCCCGAGCACGCCGTCGCCGTGCAGTGAGTTCCCGTAAAGCCCGTGGCCGCCTGTCGCCGTCGAGGTGTCGAAGCCCGCGACTCCGCTCTGGCCCTTGGCGAAACTCTGCCCTTTGAGGCCATTGCCCGATCTCGTGATCACCTGAGTGGTTCCGTGCGCCGAGTTCGACTTGCCGAGCAGGACGGCCGGCGACTTGACGTCCGGCGCGGCATCGGCGAGCCCGCCGCCGGCCAGGCTGGCCGCCGCTCCTGCTCCGGTGGCAGCGGCGCCCAGCATGAGGGCACGGCGCCCGTATCTTCTGGGCCTGGACGCCGGCGACGTCGCGCCGGCTGGCTCGAGTCCGCAGTCCTGTCCGGGTAGATCGCTCATGACGTGTGCCTTCCGTTGGCTGTTGACTTTGGCCGATTCCATCACAGATTCGCTTCGGCACAGCGGGTTCGGGCGCAGCGGCCGCGCCGGGTTTCCGCCGCCAAAACGCGGCTCGGCGCGAACGGATGCTCGCAATCCGCGCGGCGCGATCCAAGCCATCGCCCCGGCGGTACCGAATAGTAGTTAGGAGACAGGCAGAACTGGGAGGCAGCATGGTCGGGCTGATACTCGTGGGCATTGTCGCCGGCTTTCTCGCCGGTATTTCGCCCTGCATCTTGCCTGTGCTTCCCGTGGTGCTGGTAGCGGGCGCGACCAAGTCTGACCGCGCAGGCCTGGGCCGGTCGCTTGCCGTTGTCGGCGGGCTCATCTGCAGCTTCAGCCTGCTGATCCTCGCCGGGGCCGAGGTCATCTCGCTGCTGCACCTGCCGCAGGACTCGCTCCATGACGCTGGTATCGCGCTGCTCATCCTCGTCGGTCTCGGATATCTCATACCGCCGCTCGGCGCGCTGCTTGAGCGTCCTTTCGCCCGGATCGGCGGGCGGAAGCCCAGCGGCCGGGCGGGCGGCCTCGTGCTCGGGCTGGCGCTCGGCGTCCTGTACGTGCCGTGCGCGGGGCCCGTGCTCGCCGCGATCACCGTGGTAGGAGCGACCCACCGGGTCGGCTTGACCGCGGTCTTCGTCACCGCGGCGTTCGCCGTGGGCACCGCGGTGCCGTTGCTCGCTATCGCGCTCGCCGGCAGCCAGCTATCCGGCCGGATCGGAGCGCTGCGGCAACGCGCTCCTCAGGTCAGGCTGGCCGGCGGGGCGGTGCTGATCGTGATGGCGGTGGCCATCGCGTTCAACGTCTTTGACGGCCTCCAGCGCGACATCCCGGGCTACTCGACAGCTTTGCAGGGGTCACCGGCGGTACGCAAGGAACTCAGCACGCTCGCCGGCGCCCGCCCTACCAAGCTCACCAAGTGCGACCCGGCGGCCACGACGCTGCTGAACTGCGGGCAGGCGCCTGACTTCGCCGGCATCTCGGGCTGGCTCAACACCCCCGGAGGCAAGCCGCTGTCCATGGCGTCGCTGCGCGGCAAGGTCGTGCTGGTCGACTTCTGGACCTATTCGTGCATCAACTGCCAGCGGACGCTGCCGCACGTTGAAGCCTGGTACCGGCAGTACGCCAAGGACGGCTTCGTGGTCGTTGGCGTCCATACCCCGGAGTTCGCGTTCGAGCACGTAGTGTCCAACGTCCGGGCTGAGGCCGCTTCCCTTGGCGTGCGCTATCCGGTGGCAATCGACAATAACTACAGAACTTGGAACGCATACGCGAACCAGTACTGGCCAGCTGATTACCTGGTCGATGCTCAAGGTGACGTCAGGCACGTGCACTTCGGCGAGGGCGATTACAGCGGAACCGAGGGCCTCATCCGCCGGCTGCTCACCGCCGCCCACCGGGGAATGGCGCTGCCAGCGGCGACAGAGGTGCCCGACACTACCCCGAGCGGACAGATGAGCCCGGAGACCTACCTCGGCTACGAACGGCTCCAGTACCTGGTGTCGGACACGAGCGTGGCTCGCGACCAGCCGGCCGCTTACCACTTCCCGTCCTCGCTGCCGCTCGGCGGCCTGGGGCTTGACGGAATCTGGACTGACCACGCGCAAGAGGCCACGGCGGGACGGGGAGCAAGGCTCGAGCTGAGCTTCCTCGCCCATGATGTGTACCTGGTGCTCGGGGGGGCGGGGACGCTGGACGTGTCGGTCAGCGGCCGGCATATCCAGGTCATTCACGTCCGCGGCATGCCGCGCCTGTACACCCTGTACCACTCTGGCCGGATCACCGAAGGCAAGCTCGTGCTCACCGCCGGGCCCGGGGTTCAGGCTTACGACTTCACGTTCGGCTAGACCGGCGTGGTCGCGGTCTCGGCCTCGGGCGTGCCAACGGGCTCGTCCTCGCGGCAGTCGGTCCGGTAGCGGAAGAATGCGGGCAGTGCCAGGCCGATCACGGCGGCGCCCGCGATCGTGACGAGCCCGCCGCTGAGCGCGCTGATCACAGGGGACGTTAGCGACCCGAGCGCGCCAGCCTCAAGGTTGCCGAGCTGGCCGCCGCCGGCGCCCACGACGTAGTCGGCCGCCGTGACCCGGCCGCGAAGTTCCTCCGGCGTGCTCGCCTGGACGATTGTGCCCCTGAACACCACGGTGAACGAGTCAGCGGCGCCGGCCACGGCCAGCAGCGTGAGCGTTAGCCAGAGGCTGGACGCGAGCGCGAACCCGGCGAAGGCCGCACCCCAGACCGCGACCGTGACGAGCATCGCCCGGCCTTGCCTGGCCACGTGCCTGATCGGTCCCGAGAACATCGCGCTGACCAGGCCGCCGATCCCGATCGCGGTCATGAACAAGCCGAGCGTGCGCGGGTCGCCGCTGAACCGCTCGGCGTTGATCGCGGGGAACAAGGAGACGGGCAGCCCGAAGATCGTCGCGTTGAGGTCAGCGAGGAATGCACCGACGAGCACCTTGGTGCGGCCGATGTAACCGATGCCCGCGGCGATGACACGCAGCCCTGGCCGGCTGACCGACTGCGGTGGCATGGCGGGCAGCCTGGCGACACCATAGATCGAGGCGGCATAGCTGATCGCGTCGAGCGCGTAGCATGCCCGCAGCCCGAGGCCGGGCACCGCGGCGATAAGGCCGGCCAGGGCCGGGGCACCAATCAGCGTGACCTGGAAGCTCAGCCGGTTCAGCGCGAGGCCGGCGGCCAGCTGCTCCCTGTTCAGCAGCGTGCGGATGAACGTTTGCCGCGCTGGCTGGTTGATGGCGCTCAGCGCGGACTGCACGGCGACGAGCAGGTAGAGCAGCCAGACAAGACGCAGCCCGGCGAGCGCCTGTGCGGCGAGTGCCGCAGACACGGCGGCCAGGGCGCAGCTCATGACCAGCACCAGCTTGCGGCGGTCAACGGAATCCGCTACCGCGCCGCCGAGCACGCCGATGAGCAGGGTCGGCACCATCTGGGCCAGGCCGATCAGGCCGACAGCGAATGGCGACCTGGTGATCGAGTAGACCTGAAGCGGCACGGCGAACCAGGTGAGCCCGCCACCGACGGCCGACAGCATCGAGCCCGTCCATAGCCTCCTGAACTGTGGTGACTCGCGCAGCGGAGTGATGTCGGCGAGCAGTCGAGTCAACTTGCGCATCGAGTGATTGTAACAGCGCTTATATAAGCGCTGTTACAATCAATATCTTCGATGCCAGCGGACCGGTGCCTAGATCCGGTGCCTAGAATGCGGTCATGAGCGCGGACAGCGCGGCCGACCCGACCCTGCAAAGTCTCTGGAGACCGATACGGCTCCTCATGGATGCGATGGATGAAGACATCGCCATGGTCTACGCCGGCGCGCAGATCAGCGGGCTTAGACCGAGTTACGTGATGGAGCTGCTCCGGTTGCATTCGCGTGGTCCGATGACGATCACCGAGCTCGCCGAATCGGTGGCGCGCACTCATTCGGCGATGAGCCAGAAGGTCGCGGCGATGCGCGCCGCCGGCCTGGTCAGGACTGTCCCCGGCACCGATGGCCGCAGCAAGAGGGTGACGCTGACCGCGAAGTCCAGGCGCATCGTCGGCATGCTCGCAGCCGAATGGCGCGCGACCGAGGCAGCTCTGCTTGACCTGGAGCACGAGATCCCTTACCCGCTGAGCCAGGCGGTCAGCGACATCACCGAGGCGCTGCGGCGCAAGAGCTTTCACGACCGCATCGCCGAGAAACTAGCCGCGGACACCGCGTGGCAAGGGCAATTGCCCGGCCAGGGGCCTGGCCAGTTGAGTTCGGGGCTAAGCGGCGGCCGGGGTGTGCGGCACGCGGCGCAGTAGCGCGCTGACCTCGGCCGGGTCGGGCTGGCCTCCCGGCGGAATCCGCGGTCCAGGCACGGCACGGAAATGAGGGCTGTCGTGCGCTGTCGCGTGCTGCGCGACAAAGGACGGCACGTGCAGCGCGACCGTCCAGGTCGGGTGTGCGCGGCGGCTCGAACTCGCAGAGCGTGGCCTCGCGTTCCGGCCGACTTCCGGGTAGAAGCCGAGATAGGCGAGCTCGCGGTCACGCTCATCGGTCAGCGGCCAGCCTGACACGCCGAGCAGCTGCCACTGGCCGCGCGGATCAGCGGCCTGCCACTGAACGTCGGTGAGCGCGTTCTCGAGCCGGTCGCACCAGCCCTCGACCACGGAGCGGCGAAGCAGCCGGTATTCGGCGCTCGCCCACGAGGCCGGCGAGCTGAACCCGTCAGGAGGGCAGGCCGCCTGAGCGGGAAGCAGCGACACGTCCCGCACCGGGGCGTTGCCGTAGCGTTCCTCAACCGCGCCGAGTATGGCGGCGCGGGCCGCGACGGTGTCGGCGTCGAGCGCTATGGCCGCCAGCCAGGCCTGACTGGCGGTGCGCCAGGCGTCCGCGCCGATGAGATAGCGCCACGGCTGGGCTCTGGCCGGGATCGAGTCGATCAGCTGGCTCTGCGCGTGGATGGCCGCCGAGGCGCCGACAAGGGCGCACGCGCTGGCGGCATGAGCCCGCAGTCCCGGCGGGCCCGCCGTCTGCCTCGCCAGCTCCCAGGCCACGTCCGCGCGCCGCCGGAGCCTGTACCAAGCCGTCCGGGCCGCCGTTCCGCAGGCGGCCCAGTCGGAATCGGCGATGACAGCCTCGATCATCGCCGGCAGCCTGAGGTCGCAGAACGGCGTTTGCGCCGTCCACCTGGCGATGGCCGGCCAGTCGGCTGACCTGGCAGCGGTCTCGAGCTGGCCGACCCAGGCACCCGCGGCTAGCAGCCACTGCGCGAGTCGCAGGTAGGTGCCGGCCGCTTCAGGCACCCGCAACCGGGAAGCGCAGCTACCGCACAGATCGAAGCCGCTGAGCAGGCCAAGCTCGTGGCTGGTGGGCGAGCGGCCCTTGGACATCGAACGGAGCAGTTGCGGACACTGGTCAGGATTGGTTCTGGCGCCTGTCTCCGAGGGCGCGAGATGCCACTTGCCGGCCCGGCTCACCCTTGCCAGCGACAAGGTCATCGCGGCGAGCCGGTCGCCTGGGAGCCCGGCGTCCTTGAGCACCTCACGCGTCAGGGGCTGATAGCCGTCCAATGCGAAAAAGCAGTTCGTCGCCTCGTCGCGTCCGGTGAGCGTGGTCATAGGCGCCATGCCGAATCGACTCCGGCCAGGCCAGCGCGGAGGCCGGCCGGGACGCCGGGCGCGCTGCCCGGCGTGATGCCCGGCCCGGCGATGAACTGGGCAGCTGACAAGACGGCAAAATGGCCGGCGGCCGCCGTCCACCACTGCAGCGTCCGCTGCCGGTGCCGAGCCGGCGTTCCTGGCAGGACGGCCGGCTCGCTCGCGTCCTTGTCATCTTCGCTGAGCTCGGCGGGCGGCGGACCGCTCCACACGACGTCCGCCCAGGTAACCCGCCCTGTCTGCCCGCCGTGCATGCCGCTGCGCATGGACAGGTTCCCGACGATCCGCATCCCGCGACCGTGCTCGGCCGCCAGATCGCCAGGGATTCGCGGCCCGCCGGCCGCGCCGTGGCCGGCCACCGCGACGTGCACGAAGCGCCGGCACCAGGCCAGGCCGACGGCGAACTGGCGCTCCGGCGCGCCGCTCTCGGTGTGACGCAGCGTATTGCTTGCCAGCTCGGTGGCGACGCTGGTGATGTCGTCTCGCGACTCGCAGGCTGGCAGCAGCAACGCGATCCACCGGCGAAGTACGCCCAGTTGGCGCTCCTCACCCGGAAAGGCCCAGCGCCAGAGTAGCTCAGGGGTCAGGACAGGGGATACGAACGCCAGCGCTAAATTCATGCCCGCGCTGACCGACGCCGCGGAGCCGTCGAGGTCATCCATCCGCCGTCACCCGCCGCCGAACCGGCGCCGCAGCTACGCGCACTTTAGCGCACCTCCTTGCGTCCCACCGCCGCGTGTCCTGCCAGATCTGCGATGCACAGATATTGCAACACAACGTTAGTGATCTAGGCAGAGGATTACAAGATTTTGCGGCATTTAGGGGCACCGGCTCCCGGTCACGACGGTCTTTCGACTGTATGGTCGGACGGGGCCAGAAGGCCCCGTCCGCCAGCCCTCCGCGAGCATCGCCGAATGGCGGCCGGCTGGCGCAGGAGGCGGTTGTCATGCGGGCTGTCAGGGCTATCGGGCCAATCCGCACGGGAACTCATCCGGGACCCTGGAAGTATTCTGAGCGTAATCTTTGAAGCACAGATTTGGCGTTGCAGGCGACCATTCCTGTAAGCAGCCGCCGGACGAGAGCATTGGATGATCATGACTGATCCTGGGCTTGACACCGCCGCCGAGACCGGCCTGCCGACCTCGGCCGGGATGTACGACTACTTTCTGGGCGGGATCAACAACAGCGCCGCTGACAGGCTGGCTGCCGAGCGCCTGATCCAGAAGATGCCCGAGGTCCGCGACGCAGCCTGGGCCAACCGGGGGTTCCTCGGCCGCGCCGTCCGGTGGCTGGCGGCTGATCGCGGAATCAGGCAGTTCATTGACATCGGTGCCGGGTTCCCGGCGCAGCGCTCGACCCATGACGTGGCCCATGCCGTCGATCCGGGCATCAAGGTGGTGTACTCCGATGTCGACGCCAGGGTCGTCGCGCGGGGACGCGAGATCCTGGGAGGGCTGCCTGGCACGGCGGTCGTCCAGGCCGATCTTCGCGAGCCGGAGGTGCTGCTCGGCCACCCGCTGACGCGCGAGCTCATCAATTTCTCCGAGCCGGTCGGACTGCTCGTGCTGGCCGTTGCCCAGTTCATCCCCGACCGGGACGACCCGTGGAGCCTGATACGGCGGTACGTCGCCGCGCTCGCACCGGGTAGCTACCTGGCCCTGTCTCATGGAACGGCCGATCGCCAGGACGAAAGAAAGGCCGGTCACGCCGCGGAGATTTACGCCTCGTCGTCGAGCCCGGCGACTGGGAGGACCAGACCTGAAATCGAGCGGTTCTTCGACGGGATGGAGATCGTGCCGCCGCATCCGGGCGCGAGTCCCGCCGCGACCTATATCGGGCTCTGGGGTTGCGAAGACCCGAGCGCCGCCGATACGGATGGCTCCAGATGGGGTTATGCCGCCGTAGCGCGCAAGCCATAGGCCGATAGGTAACCCCGGTTCCGCAGTCTGTGATTCACAGAATGTTCGCGATAGTTGTTCCCGTCTGGCACTGTTTGGTGGGAAGATCTTCGGATGAGCGATCAGGGTCCGGATGTGGCTAACACCGACGCGAGTAATGCGGATCTGCCAACCGCGGCAGGCATGTATGACTACTACCTTGGCGGCACCAATAACACGGCGGCTGAGCGCGCGGCGGCGGAGCAGATCATCGAGCGCGCGCCAGAGATTCGCGACACGGCCTGGGCCAATCGCGGGTTCCTCGGCCGTGCGGTCAGGTGGATGGCGGCCGAGCAGGGGATAAGGCAGTTCATCGACATCGGTGCCGGGTTCCCGACCCAGCGCTCTACGCACGACGTGGCGCACAAGGTCGATCCCGGCATCAAGGTGGTGTACTCAGACAGCGACGCGCGGGTGGTGGCCCGCGGCCTCGAACTGCTCGAGAATGTGCCAGGTACCGCCGCCGTCCAAGCCGACCTGCGCGATCCTGAGGCATTGCTCACTCACCCGGCTACTGCGGGGCTGATCGACTTCGCGCAGCCGGTCGGCCTGCTCGTCGTGGCTGTGACGCACTTCATACCCGATGCGGACGATCCGTGGGGCCTGGTGCGGCGCTACGTCGCAGCGCTCGCGCCGGGCAGTTTCCTGGCCCTGTCCGCCGGGACCAACGATCACAATGATGAGCGGAAGGCGGCGCGCGGTACCCAGGTCTACTCGATTTCGGCCAGCCCGTTTCACTGGCGGACGAAGTCTGAGTTCGAGAGGTTCTTCGAAGGCCTGGAGATCGTCCCGCCCTACCCGGGTGCGGGCCCCGAGATAACCTTCCTGGGGCTGTGGGGGTGCGAGGACCCCGAGGCCGCGGATACTGATGGATCACGGTGGGGTTACGCTGCGGTTGGGCGGAAGCCCTGAACGAAGAATGGACAATGGCCGTCAAACCTACCTTCGAAGAACTGCGCGTCAGTGAGGGTTCGCTTGACTGGCGGCGATCGAGCCAGGTCGGAGGCGATCTGGAGGTCGCGTTCACCTGGGTCGATGGCCACCAGTGGACGCTGATGCGGGTGTGCGGCGATCCAGCGAGGCGGATTATGGTGTTCAGCCGCTTCGAATGGGAGTGCTTCCTCGATGGCGCCAGAAACGGGGAGTTCGACGATGCCGCGTCAGCCTAGGCACGCGATGAGCAATGGTTGCGGTCGAAGCGACTGGCCTCCGGGCGGACGGAGCTGTCAGGAACACCCATTGCACAATCTGTGATTCGCAGATGTTAGTGGAGTGTTATTCTCATTTGGCCGGTCTGGTGGGAGGATCTTGGAGTGAGCGAAGAAGCCTACGGCGTGACGGTAGCCAAACGGCGGCTGTCGCGACGGCTGGCCGCTCTGCGGATGGCGCAAGGTTTCTCGGCCGCCCAGGTCTGCGACAAGCTTGACTGGGGCAGAGGGAAAGTCAACCGGTTCGAGTCCAACGACTGGAAGCTCCCGGAGATGAGTGATGTCCGGGACTTGCTTCGGCTGTACGGCGTCAGCGAAGACGAACAAGACGTGCTGCTCGACCTGGCTCGCAAAGGCCGGGTGCGCGCGTGGTGGCGCAAGTACGACGAGGTATTCGACAACGAATTTCCCGGCTACGAGGCCGATGCCGCCAGGATCAGCGTCTATACGCAGCTCATGCTGCCGGGCCTGCTGCAGACGCCCGCCTATATTGAGGCCTACCTGACGGCTGGTTCGCAGTCAGCGGCCTGGGTCCGGCGCGCGGTGGAAGCACGGGTGCGCCGGCAGAGGATTCTCGACCGAGTCGACGGCACCGCGCCCCGGCTCAACGCGGTGGTCACCGAAGCCTCCCTGCTGTTCCGCTGGGGCAGCCGCGATGACCGGCGCGCTCAACTGGGCCATCTCGCGGAGATGAGCCGCAGGCCTACGGTGGACCTGCGCGTGCTGCCATTTGCCAGCGGGCCCTACCCTGGCATGTCCGCCCTCATCGACATCTTCGAGTTTCCGAGCGACCAAGATCCGCCGGTTGTCTTCCTGGAGACCGAGCCGGCCCTGCGCGAGGTGACGAACGCCGATGAGATCAACAGCTACGTGACCCTGTTCGGCCGTATCCGCGACGCAGCCCTCTCACCCGTTGCCTCCACCACGTTCCTTCAGAAACTCGCAGAAACCATGGAGTAGGCCATGACCGACCTATCGGCCGCCGTGTGGCGGAAGGCATCCCGGAGTACGCAAAGCAACGGTGGCTGCGTGGAAATCGCCGCCAACCTGCCGGGCGTGACTGTCATCCGGGACAGCACCCAGCCTGACGCGGGCGTGCATATCGTTTCCAAGCAAGCATTCGCGGCATTCCTGGCCGCCGCGAAGTCCGGCAAGCTCGACGGCGTGGCCTAGTCCGGCCTCGATGACGCGGAGCCTGGCCGGAGGCCGGGCTCCGCGTCGCGTCCGGGCATTTCCGCTGCCTTGACCATCTCGCGGTAGTCGCTGGCGACTCGGTTACAGTGACGGCATGCCGCCCCGATCACGTGACACTTCGCATGCCCGCCCGGCTGTGACCCTGGCCGTCCTCTCGCTTGCGGCCCTGGCCTACGCGGTACTGAGCTCAGCGGTCATTCCCGCGCTTCCCACAATCCGCGCCAGCTTGCATGCGAGCGAGACAGGTGTCACCTGGTTGCTGACAGGCTTCCTGCTCTCCGCCTCGATCGGCACCGCGATCATCGGCAAGCTCGGTGACATGTATAGCAAGCAGCGCCTGCTCGTGTGGACGTTGCTTATCCTCACCGCCGGCACGGTGCTGGCCGGGCTGTCCGTCTCGCTGCCGCTCCTGATCGCCGCGCGGGTGATTCAGGGAGTGGCTGGCGGCATCTTCCCGCTTTCTTTCTCGATCGCCAGGGATGAGTTCCCGGCCGAGCGGGTCGCCGGCAGCATCGGATTGATATCCGCCATCCTGGGCGTGGGCGGCGGCTTCGGGCTTGTGCTCGGCGGCCTGATCGGTGAGCACCTGAGCTGGCACTGGCTCTTCTGGATCCCGCTCGCGGCCATGGTCCTGGCCGCGGCGTGCGCCTGGCGCTTCATCCCGGAGTCCAGCCTGCGTTCGCCCGGCCGGGTCAACTGGACCGCGGCGGTACTGATGACCGCCGGGATGTCCGGTCTCTTGCTCGGCATCGCACAGACCAGCGTGTGGGGATGGACCGGGCCGGCTACCCTCGCCCTGCTGGCGGGCGGCCTTGCGCTCAGCGCCGCGTGGATCGGCGTCGAGCTGCGCAGCGCGAACCCGCTGATCGACATGACGATGATGCGGGTCCGCGGTGTCTGGACGGTGAACCTGGCCGCGTTTCTGGTCGGCGGGGGCCTGTATGCGTGGTTCCTGCTGCTGCCGCAGTTCGCGCAGCTCCCGGTCAGTACCGGATTTGGTTACGGAGCCTCGGTCGTGGTCGCGGGACTCTACCTGCTGCCGTGCGCGATCGGCATGGGAGTGCTCGGGTCGGTGGCAGGCAGGGTCGAGCGCCGGTTCAGCTCGCGGACCGCGCTGATCGCGGGCGCGGCGATGAGCGCGGTCGCCTGCGGCTGGCTGACCTTCTCCAGCAAGCACCCCTACGACATGCTGATCACCTCGACGGTGCTCGGCATCGGGATCGGACTGGCATTCGCGGCGCTCGGCAACCTCATCGTGCAGGCCGTTCCCGCGCATCAGACGGGCGCGGCGAGCGGCATGAATACCGTGCTGCGCACCCTCGGCGGCGCGCTCGGCGGTCAGATCGCGGCTACGTTCGTCGTCTCAAGCACGGTCGGCGGCCTGCCGCGCCTGTCCGGATTCACAGCGACGTTCGCGATGGCCGCGGTGTTCCTGGCCGGCTGCGCGCTCGCTGGATTGCTCATCCCGGGCAGGCTGCTGCTGCCGGTCCAGGCGCGGCAGACGCCGCCAGGCCAGCCGGCGGTGACGACGGACATCACCTGAGCCAGGGTCTGCCTACAGTGCGGCCTGATCCGGCTCGACCTCCCCGGTGTACGCGCGGAACCGAAGGCGCGACGGGTGAGCGGCACCGTGGTGGAGGGTGACCTGCGCGATCGGCCCGTCGTCCTCGCGTTCGTTCTCGCCGCCGGTGTGCCAGTTCCTGTCCAGGAGCGGAAAATTGGACCCGGCGACTTCCAGCCTGATCCGGTGGCCGGCCGGGAAATAGTTCGCCGTGGTGATTCCGCGCACCTCGATCCGGTAGATCTCGCCAGGCACCAGGAGAGCCGGCTCGGTCAGGCTGTCGCGATAGCGCAGTCGCAGGCAGGCCTCGGCCAGGTTATACGCCGTGCCGTCGGGGTAGACGTCAACGAGCTTGATGAACACGTCGGTATCCGGCACGTCGGCGGACACATACAGCTCCGCGCTGACGTCGCCGACGAACGACACAGGCACCTGGAGTGCCGGCGTGCTGTACACCAGCACATCCGCCCTGCACTCGACCGGCCGCTGGTCGGCGCAGACCGAGGCGTCGATACCGAGGTCGCCGCCCATCGACGGCACCGGGTTGTGCGGGTCGGAGATGAAGTGATCGGCCCCTTTCCCGCCGGCCGTGTCCAGGAGCTCACCGTCGCCCCACAACGTGTTGGCCGACCCGCCGCTGGCGAGGTAAAGCGACCGTTCCTCAGTTTCCGGTAGCGGCCAGGACTCGCCTTTGAGCCAGATGCCAGCGCCCATCAAGAAGACCTGAACCCTGGGCATGGGCTCCCAGGCGGCCGGCTGGTCGCGCAGCCAGCGGTGGAACCAATTCGTCACGACCTCGTCATAAGGGAAGCGCGTGTCGCCCATCGGCCGGTCGCCGAGCCTGGCATCGATCGCGGTGACCGTCATCCTGCAGTGCCCGGTCCCCGCCATGATCAGGTACTGCTCAGGGTGGTGCTGCTGGAACTCGAAGAGCTTGATCGTGTCGTAGGCCCCGATGTCCATCCAGCCGTTGATGTTCAACGACGGGGTCGCGCCAGCGTGGCTGGCATTGATCAGGTCGACCGCTTCCCACGCCTTGCCAGCCGGGCCCGCTGACATGAATTCCTCGAATCCGGTCAGCGGCGCGCCCATCCGGCGCAGCACCTGGCCGCTCGGCGCCTGCCGGGTCGACCTGGCGAGCGCGGTGGCGTACTCGGGGAGCCGGAAATCGGGCACGCTGACCGAGAACCGGCGCAAAAGCCGCGAGGTCTCGTCGTCGCTGCCCGTCTGGGGCAGCTTCGGCCGGAGCCGGATGCCGAACGGCGCATGCCACAGCGCCCAGGATCTGAGCATCGGCACGCCGCCGCGGAAGAAAAGGCCCTGCCGGCCCTCGGTGCCCGGCAGATCGCCAACGCCCGCGCCAGAGCTCATCGGCACGCACGCGCGCAACGCCGGATGGCCGATCGCCGCGAGCTTCAGCTGGTTTTCCGCGCTCGATGAGCAGCCGTGCAGTCCGACGCGCCCGTTGGACCACTGCTGGGCCGCGATCCAGTCGAGCGTGTCCATCGCGTCGCTGGTCGTGTGAGTCAGGTAGCCGAATTCGCCCTCTGACCACTCGCTGCCTCGCTCGTTCTGCACGATCACGACGTAGTCGGCTTCGAAGAGCTTCTTGTGCATGTCCTGGAACCGGTCGAAAGCGGTAAAGGCGTAGGGCGTGCGGATCATGAAGGCGGGGTAACGGCCTCCAGCCTTGGGCCTGATCACGACGGTGGCCAGTCGTGCTCCGTCGCGCATTGGCAGCATGAGGTAGTCGACGCGATAGCGCACCGATTCGGCTCCGTGAGCGCGCGCCGAGGATTCAAGGTTCGTGGGCGGGAAGAACTCGGGCTGGTCGCTGAAGTCCCCTGTCCCAGGCACGCGGTACGACCTCCTGACCGGTAGGGCATCTCGGCTGATGCCGCTCAAGATCAGTTTATGGCGGAGTCGATTACTTTAAGGGCGCCTGAGCTTGGGATCGCCGTGGACGGCGTGCCGCGCGCAGACGCGCCGGGTCAGCGGATCCGGCGTACTGAGGCGGCGAAGGCGCCAGCCGGGGGCGCCGGCGAAACCTCGGGCCGGGCGTCGGTGATCGGCCTGGCACCGGCGGCGAACCGGCCGAGCTCTTCTCCGTGCACGACCTTGCCTGGGAACGGGTCGGCCGCGACGCGCCGTTCCAGCCCGGCCAGTGGCAAGGGGTGCCGGGATGCGGCGAGCACCAGGTTGCCGAACCTGCGGCCTTTCAGCACCGCGGCATCGGAGATCACGCATGCGTGCGGGAACATCGCCATCGCTGCGCTGACCCGCGACCTGGTATGCGCGAGCGGGGGACCATCGCCGATATTGACGGCATAGATTCCGGCCGTGTCGAGCGCGCTCGCCGCGGCAGCCAGGAACTCGGCGGAGGTCAGATGCGCCGGCGTGGTCGCGCCGGCGAACAGGTCGGCCACCGCAACGTCAAATGAACCCGCCGGCACGCTCTGTAGCACCGCCCTGGCGTCGCCCACCCTGACCCGGATCCGGCCCGCCCGCCCGGTGCCCGGGCCAGTGCCCGGGCCGGCGCCTCCAGCGCGCGCTCGCCTGGAAGGCTGATCGAGCGGCAGCTTCTCCCGCACCAGCGTCACGAGTGCCTGGTCGCATTCGACCGCGAGCTGCGCCGAGCCCGGCCTGCTCGCGGCTACGTACCTGGCCAGGGTCAGCCCGCCGCCACCGAGGTGCAGAACCCGCAGCGGGGTGCTGGCCGGCGCCGCCAGGTCGAGAAGGTGCCCGAGCCGTCGCATGTACTCGAACTCCAGGTAGAGCGGGTCGTCGAGATCCACGTGTGACTGCGGTGTCCCATCGACCAGCAGCGTCCACGCGCGCGGCCGGCCGGCGTCCCCGACCAGTTCGGCGACGCCGGCGTCTACCCGGGCGCGCACTACCCGCCCGTCAAGCGGCCGGCCGGGCAACGGCTGCGTCTTTCTCGTCACGTAACCTCGCCTCTGCGCCCGGCTGCCGCTGGAACGACGAAACTGGCGAGAAAAGCTGTCATGCCTACATGATCGCCCCGAGCGGAGAGCAGTGATGACGGATGCGCGAGGCTGAACTGGCCGAGCTCATGCGGCCCGGAATGACGGTCGCGCTGGGTGACGGATTCGGCACGCCAGAGACGGCGGCCGCGGAGCTGAGCCTGGCCGCCGCCCGGCACGGCGATGTCCGGCTCATTCTCGGGTGGATGCCCCGAGCCGGCCCAGGACTTGACTTCTCGTGCTTCCGCGATGTCAGGACGTTCATGCCGGGCTGGGGCCTGCGGGCGGCAACCGATCACGGGCTGGTCAGCTTCGCTCCGGTACGGCTCTGCGCTGTGCCTGCCTTGCTGCACGGGCCCTGGCGGCCCGGCCTGCTCGTCACCACGCTGGTCAGGGCAGGCGGCGGATTTGCGTTCGGGAGCGAGGTGTCCTGGCAGCGGGCGGCCATCGAAGCCGGCGCGACCGTCGCGGCGATCGTCTCCGCTGCCGCGCCGCGCGCCGACGCCGGCGCTCCGCTCGCCGCCAGCCAGGTCACCGTCATCGGCGAGACCAGCGAGCCGCCCGCGTCAATGCCTGAAGCGGCCCCGGGCGAGGCGCACCTCGCCATCGCGTCACGCATCGCGCCGCTCGTTACCCCGTATGCAAGGCTCCAGGTCGGTCCGAGCCAGGTCGCGACGGCACTGCTGCGCGAGTTGCGGGTACCGGTGCGGATCGACACCGGCATGCTGCCAGACGCCGTGGCCGAACTCGACGAGCGCGGGCTCCTCGCCGGCGAGCCCATCGCCACCTACCTGGCCGGCGGGCCGCGCCTGTACCACTGGGCCGACGGCAGGCCTGTGCTGCATCCGGTCGAGTACACCCATGACCTGGGCAGGCTATCGGCCGGCCCGCTGTTCGCCGTCAACACGGCGGTCGAGATCGACATCGACGGCCAGGTCAACGTGGAAGGCACAGCGACGTCGGCGCTCGGCGGCATCGGCGGTCATCCGGATTACTCGGCAGCCGCGGCCCGGTCGGTCGGCGGGCTGAGCATAGTGGCACTGCCCAGCACGCATAACGGGTCGCCCACGCTGGTGTCCCGGCTCTCCAGGCCGGTCTCGACTCCGGCGCATGACGTGGACGTCGTCGTGACTGAGCATGGCCTGGCCGACCTGCGCGGGTTGTCAAGGGCCGAACGGCGCCGCGCACTTGAGCGCCTGTGGACAGGTGGCTAGCCCGGGCGAATTATTTCACTCATCGCCAGTGAGCTCTTTGATGAAATCCCTTGAGGCGTCCGGAGTCAGCGCGTCGGTGCTCAGCCGGTCCATGACCGCGAGGTAATGATCGACGTCGGATCTGGCCTCCAGGTAAAGGGCGCTCGTGAGCTGCTCAATGTAGACGACGTCAGGCAAGTCGGGCTCGTCGAAGCGCAGGATGGTGAACGACCCGCTCGCCGCCGCGTGGCCGCCGTGCTCGAAAGGCACGATCTGGAGCGTGACATTCGGCCTGCTCGCGTCGACAAGCAGCCGTCGCAGCTGGGCGTGCATTACCTGACGGCCCCCGACCGGCCGCCGCAGCGCCGCCTCATCCATGACCGACCACACAATGGGCTGGTGAGCCTCCGACAGCAGAGCCTGCCGGCTCATCCGCACCGCGACTCTCCGGTCGATCTCGCCGGCAGCCGCCCTGGCGTGGCCGAGAACGGTGATGGCCCTGGCGTAGTCCTCGGTCTGGAACAGCCCGTGCACGAACTGCAGCTCGAACGTGCGAATGATCGAGGCAGAGGCTTCCAGGCCGAGGTACATCTCGAACCAGTCCGGCAGTATGTCGCCATACTTGGCCCACCAGCCAGGCGCGTTCGCCCTCCTGGCCAGGTCAAGTGTCGCCTGCCTGGCCGCCTCGTTAGTAACGCCGTACAAGGTCAGCAGGTCAGCGACGTCCCTGCCCTTGAAGCTCACCCGCCCGTTCTCCATGCGGCTGATCTTGGACCGGGACGCGCGAATCTCGTATCCCGCATGATCTGGCGTGACGCCCGCCGCTTCGCGAAGTCGCCGGAGCTGGCTGCCGAGCAGCATCCGCAGGACGGTGGCATCTGCCCGTGGCCGCCCTAAAAGGCCGCCGGGCTGCTCGTCCTGCGCCTCAGCTGAACTCATTCGCGCTCCTGGGTCATTACTAACCGCGACAACCCTACCCACAACATCGGGTCATCACTTAGCAGAAGTCGTCGAACTCACCATTTTTCGCACCAGCGACGAATGCGGCCATCTCGGCCCGTTTGTAGACAAGAGCCGGACCGGTCGGATACCGGGAGTTACGGACGGCGATCTCTCCGCTCGGCAGCGCGGTCAGCTCTACGCAGCTACCGCTCGGATTGCTGGCGCTGCTCTTGCGCCACCTGCCCGGAAGCTGATCGGCGGGAGTTCCATTGCTCGTGCGCATGCTGTCTCCTTGGATAGATACGGTACTCACCGCGTCCGGTTCTCCTGGGTAGTTGCCGCGCCGGCCATGTCCGGCGGCCCGCTCACGCTCAGCCGGGTCACCCGCCGTGCCAGTGGCGCTCAGTGAGGCGTTGCCGGCCAGGCGGTAGCCGCGGATGTACCGGTCAGTGCCTGGGTGCGGATACAGCGATAGCTGATGACATGATGGACAGGTTATTCTATGCACAGTGCATCTGTTTCGTGCGGACGCACTGTGCAGATGGCTGGGCGGGCACCACGCCAGGCTGACGCGCGTTGGTGCCCGCATGGGCCAGGGCCGGGCCCGAGTTGCCGTGCCCGGCCCTGGTGAGCGCCTGGTCAGCGCCTGGCTAGAAGCCGATGACGTTACCGCCCGCGTCGACGTAGCCGCCGTCCTGCGACAGCGAGGCGATGCGGCTGTCCTTCATGGTAAGCAAGGTCCCGTCACCGGAACGGTAGTCATAGCTGACCACCTTGCCGTGCGCGACGTTGCCGCTCAGGATCGTGTTGTGCACAGGTCCGTCGGCTGAGTCGCCGCTTCCCCTGGTCACGAGGAACTCGCCCGGCCCCTTGAACGTGTTGCCGAGGTACCTGTTCGTCGTCGCCCCCGCGCCGCCCAGCTCTGTGAAATCGCTGTCGTTCGCGCCCGTGCAGTGCTCGATCAGGTTCTTCGACCCGTGGTAAATCTCCACGCCAGAGCCGTCCCTGCCGAAGTCGGGGCTGCAGGTGCTCTGGTTGAGGAACTTGTCGCGAGTAATCGTGTTGCGACTGCCCCACAGCAAGATGCCGAACGCGCCCGCGCCCAGGTTGCCGGGATTGAGCCCGTCGACGCCGTTGAATTCGCTACCGCTGATGGTCGCGCTGGAGCCGGCCGTCTCGACATAGATGCCAGCGTAGAGATCGCCGTAGGCGATCACGGCATTGACCGAGTCGTGGCTGCCCCTGATGTCGATGCCGACCTCATAGCCGGCTGTCTTGGCCGAGCCGCAGCCAGGGACGGACCGGTACCCGTGGCCCACCAGCCTGATGTTGGCGACATGGTCGTTGCTGCCGGACACCGAGATGATGTTGCCTTCTGAGCTCCGGCTGAGCACCGGATAGCGGCCGGTGCCGTAGTTCCTGATCGTGACATTGTCGGCGGTGATGCTGAGCGTGCCGGTATAGGTCGCACCGCGCTTGAACGCGTAGGTTCGGCCAGCGAGCGGATGAACCGACGATAGCGATGTGCCCGGTGGTATCTGCGTGATGGCGGAAGAAAGCAAGCGCGCGTGGCTGATCTTCGTTGCCGCGCTGGCGAGCGGGCTGGGATGATCCGGCAGAGCCATGGCGAGGAAGACGGCGGCGCTTGCTGCCGCGGCTGCTGCTGATGCGGTGGACGCGCTGAGGGAGAAAGACCTGGAGCAGATGCGAACGTGGCGGGACAATGGCGCCTCCGGCCGTGGGCACGCGGTGCCGGGGACGGCGGGCCAGCTGTCCGTCCCCCCGCGCGCGGGGGTCTGTTAGCTCGACACTCTGACCGAAGATTCACCTCAGACAGGACTATTCGAGGACAAAAGTCCTGTGAGATGCCTCACATTTCCGACTAACTGGATATGGCATGGGTTGCACCGCCGCTGGCGAGCTGGACCTAACCCGGGTCAGTAAGCGGCCGCGTGGTCGCGGCCTCGGCGGGCGGCGGTTTGGGGGCGGCGCCGTCGACCGGAGCAGAGGATTGTCCCGGGCCAGGAGAGGCCATCGCTGCTACGAGCCTCATCCTGGCCGAGATCTTCGTGCCGCGCCACGACAGCACCTGGGCGTCCCCGGCCGTGCCGCCGTGCCCTGAGCTGCCGCCGCCTGTCTGCGTGACCACCTGGGCGCCACTCACGCGCGCCAGGATCTGGCATGCCTGGCGTGCGGGCCCGGCCAGGTCCAGGCGTACTGCTGAAACTGGCGGTCAGCACCCGAGTTCCACTGCCTGCGGATCCGGCGAATGAACCGCGCGGCCGCGAACATCGTCAAGGCCCAGAGCACCACCATGCAGGCCGCCGCGACCGCCAGTATCTTGAGGGCGACCGCCGCCGCGCCGGCGCCAGGCACCAGCACGAACACGAGCAGGGCGAGCGCCACGATCGGCAGCAGTCGCGGCCCGCGCCTGAAGGCCACCAGGTACGGTGCAGGGCCGCCCGCTGGCCAGCCCTGACGCGGAGGCCGCGGCGCGGCCACTGTTCCGGCTGGCTCGGGCAGGTCAGCCAGCACGCGCCGCAACTGGCCAAATGTCCTCGCGCTGAGCGCCGCGGTGATCCGCTCGTCGAGTTCCTCACGCGTGAGCCTGCCCTCGGCGAAGTGCTCACGAAGCCGGGCTGTGACCCGTTCGCGGTCAGCGTCTGAAGTCCTGATGCGGTCATCCACGGCGTGCTCGCCTCCTACTCATCTTGCAATCTGGCGCCAGCGTCGCCGGCGCCAGAACCGGCGCGATCCCGGGCGTGGCCAGGCTCGTCGGGCTCGTCGCCATCCTCGGGCTCGTCGCCATCCTCGGGCTCGAACTCGTCGGCCAGGATCTGGTAAAGCTCGCGGCGGGTCCGCCCGAGCAACCGCTCCGCGGCCTGGACCTGAGCCGGCGATCCGGCATGCGCGACCTGGACGATGCCGCCACCAAGCCGTGCCGCCTCAGCGAACAGCCCTGGCAGCTCCCACGCGTCCTGCTGTGCCTTCGACTCCCAGGCGCCGCGCGCCATGTCAGGGTTCCGCTCGACATAGGCCCGGCCGGCGTCGGTCAGGGTGAAGGTACGCCGCCCTCCGGACTCTTCGCCTTCAATCAGGCCCTCATCGGCGAGCTGTGACAGCGCGGGGTAGACGGCACCTGGACTTGGCCGCCAGGCGCCGCTGCTGCGCTCCTTGATGTCGGACATGATCTGATAGCCAGTACGCGGGCCTTCCCTGAGCAGCGCCAGGATCGCGGCCCGCACGTCGCCGCGGCCAGCCTTCGAGCCGCGCTGTGCGGTCGCCGGCCCAGGCCACCAGCCTCCCCAGGCCCCTGCGCCACCGCCCCACTGCCCGTGTCCCCAGCTCCCGCCGAAGCCCCGCTGCCACGACTCACGGCCGGCCTGAGCGCGAGCGGCACGGTCGCCGTGGCGCGACCCGCCGTGCCTGGCGCCGGTTCCAGCGTGCCGCCAGAACGCTCGAGTCGCCTGGTCGACGACCTCGTGAACGTAGTCGGTGACCTCACTGACGTAGTCGGTGACGTCGTTGACGTAGCTGGACAAGTCGAACATGCCGGGGTCGAAGGCTCCGGCCGACCATCGAGGTGTCTGCATGGCTTACCTCAGTTCCGCTGTCGATGCGCATCGTCTGGTACGAGCTCTCGATACGATCACGATATATCGACAGCTTAGGTGCCTCACCTCCTCTTGACAAGATATAACTTAAGATTCACTCGGTGCCTGGCGGCGCCCAGTCGGTGCCCGGTCGGTGCGCGGCGGTTCCCGGTCGGCGGGCGGCGGTTCCCTGTCAGTGTCCGGCGGTGCCGGCGGTTCCCGGTCCGTTCCCGGTCGGTGCCCGGCGGTGCCTGGTCGGTTCCCGGCGGTGCCCGGTCGGTTCCCGGCGGTGCCTGGTGTTGCCCAGAGCCCGAGTCCGCGCCCGGATCATCCGTGCTCCCGATCGTGACATCCGTTCGGGCGAGTCCCGCGTCTAATTAGGCGAGGAACGTGCCACTCGGCTTACGGGAGGATCAGTTGCACCGATCGGCTACTCGCGTGATAGCGCCGGGGGCGACAGCGACGGCCGGCGTGGCCCTGGTGACCTTCGCGGCCCTGGCGCTCGCCCCGGCCGCTCCTGCCCTGGCGGCCTCGGCATTGGCCGCCAGGCGCGCGGTCGCGTGCAGGCCGGCCCAGCCTACGGCCTTTGTCGGTGCGACCGGCAGGCTCGCGGGCGACCAGACGCTGACTGCCGTGAACACCGTGACCGACAAGGCAGGCCGCCGGATCAAGGCAGGGACCAGCCGCGGCCAGATCGCGATCAGCCCCGATGGCAAGACCGCCTACGTGGCCAACCGCTACTCGGACACGGTGATCCCGGTCAGCACCTGTACCGGTACTCCAGGCAAGCCCATCAAGGTCGGCAACGGGCCCGACGCCATCACGTTTACCCCCGACGGCAAGGTCGCCTACGTCGCCAACTATTCGTCAGGCACGGTAACCCCCATCACCACGGCCAGCAACAAGGCAGGGAAGCCGATCGTCGTCGGTCCCAAACCGTGGGTCATCGCGATCACCCCGGACGGCGCGACCGCCTATGTCGCTAGCCAGACGGCTGCCATCCTTACCCCCATCGACGTCGCGACGCAGACCCCGAAGGCGCCCGTTTCGGTCGGCCCGGGCCCGGACTCGATCGCGTTCACGCCGGATGGCGCGACTGCCTATATCGCCGACAGCTTCGGTGCCCGGGTGTCTGTGCTCGACACCGCCACGGACGCAGTGACCGCAACAATCACGGTCCCTGCCGGACCCAACGACGTGGCGATGGCCCCGGACGGCAAGACGGCGTACGTCAGCAGCAAGACCGCGGGCACCCTGACGCCGATCAGCACAGCCAGCAACACGGCCGGCCAGCCGATCGCGGTCGGCACTTCGCCCCGGTTCGTCGTGATCACGCCCGGCGGTAAGTTCGCCTACGTGACGACCCGTAAAGGCGGCGGCAGCGTCGTCCTGCCAGTCTCGCTGGCCTCGGGCACTATCCGCCGGGCGATCAAGATCCGTGGCGAGCGCGCCGAGCATGTCGCGCTCGCACCCGGCGGCAAGACGCTCTACGTGGTCAGCCTTGGTCCGGGAACCCTCACTCCCATCAACACCAGCAAGGCCACCGCTGGCAAGCCGGTCAATCTGTCCGGTGCCCCCTGTTACATCGCGATCAGCCCGTAACGCGGTCGCCCTCGCGCGCGGTACGCAAGTGGGATTTGATGTAAACATGACGCGCACTGTCACCTCAGTCGTAGGCGGGATCGCAGCCGCCGATGCCCCTGGCGGCGAGCTCACTTCGGCGAATCCCGCCCGGACCAGCGAGATCGTCGCCCAGGTCAGGCTCGGCGACGCCGATACCTTCGCAGCCGCCGCCCGGGTGGCCAAGGCGGCGCAGCCGGCCTGGGCCGACGTGCCGCCACCGGTGCGCGGGCGGGCGATCGCCCATATCGGAAGGCTCGTCGAGTCCAACGCCGGATCCCTCGCCAGCCTCGTCACCCGCGAGATCGGCAAGCCCTACGCCGAGGCGCTCGGCGAGGTCCGCGAGATCGTCGACACCTGCGATTTCTTCCTCGGCGAGGGCCGGCGCCTGTACGGCCAGACCGTCCCGAGCGAGATGCCGGACAAGCAGTTGCTCACCTTCCGCAACCCGGTGGGCGTGGCGGCTGTCATCACCGCGGGCAACTTCCCTGTCGCGGTGCCGTCGTGGTACCTGATCCCCGCGCTGCTGTGCGGGAACACGGTGTTGTGGAAGCCCGCCGAATACTCGGCGGCGTGCAGTAATGCCTTGTTTGAGCTAATTGTCCATGGCGGCGGCCTTCCTGATGGCGTGCTTAACCTCGTGCTGACTGACGGCGACGCCACCTACGCTGGCCTCGCGAAGGCACTGGCCGACGGGTGCGTAGACAAGGTGGGCTTCACCGGTTCGAGCGCGGTCGGCGCACGGATCGGCGAGTTGACCGGCAGGCACCTGCAGTCACCCTGCCTTGAGCTCGGCGGCAAGAACCCGATGGTGGTCACCCCGAGCGCCGACCTCGATCTCGCCGTCGAAGCCGCCATCTTCGCCGGGTTCGGGACGGCTGGCCAGCGCTGCACCTCCCTTGGCACGGCTATCGTCCACGCGGACGTCCATGATGAGTTCGCCGCGCGCTTCGACAAGGCGGCGAGGGAGATTGCCGTGGGCGATCCTTTCAGCAATGTTGTGTACGGGCCGATGCTCGACGAACGGTTCGCCTCCCGGTTCGATGAGTACCTCAGCTGGGTCAAGCCGCACCACAGTACTTTGGGTTCGACCGGCACGGGCCGCGTCACGGCGGCCAATCCGCGGCAGGGATTCGTCGGCGACCCGGAAGCCGGGCTGTACTACCACCCGACGATCGTCGATGGCGTGCGCCAGGACGACGCGATTTTCCGCAACGAGACGTTCGGGCCACTGGTAGGTATCACGACGTATCGCGACCTGCCCGAGGCCATTGCGCTCGCCAACCTCCCCGGCTACGGATTGTCGTCGGCGATTTACACAAACGATCCGGCGGAGGTGTTCGCGTTCCGTCGCGGGATATCGGCGGGGATGGTCAGCGTCAACAACTCGACGTCGGGAGCCGAGGCGCATCTGCCGTTTGGCGGGAACGGCAAGTCGGGGAACGGCTCCCGCCAGTCCGGGATGTGGGTACTCGACCAGTTTACCCGCTGGCAGTCTCTGAACTGGGACTACTCGGGGCGCCTGCAGAAAGCCCAGATGGATGTCGCTGAGCTAGTGCCCGACCAAGCATTCAGGATCGCCGACTGAAACAGGCGATTCGGGTCGTAACTGCCCCAGAAACCTCCCCCGGAGCCCGCGCCCTGCTAGCCCCCGCCCGGCCCTGTGCTCCCGCCCGGCTGTGCTCCCGCCCGGCTGTGCTCCCGCCCGGCCTGTGCCCGGTCGCCCGCACCCAGCCTGCTCGCTCCCGCCTGTGCCCGGTCGCCCGCGCCCCTGCCCGCGCATGCTTGTTCCCAACCCGTGTCCGGTCGCCCGTGCTCGCGCCTGCCCGTCCAATCCGTGCCCGGTCCCTGGGAGTGCCGGAGTGCCAGGCTTCTGGCGGGGAGGGTTTTCGCGTCCGGGAGGGTTGTCCGCAGTTTTGGTGGAGAGTTACCGGGTCCGGGAGGATTTTCGTGCTCCACGACGAAAAAACTCCCGCACCTGAAAACGCTCCGCCAGGAACCCGGCAACCCTCCCCGCTATGCCGGCAACCCTCCTCGTTAAGCCGGCAACCCTCCCTCAGCCGGGAGTCCTCCGCCCAGAACCGGAAACCATCCCGCCCACCGGACTCGGCGGACAGCAAACTCCCTCAAGCTGTCCCTTGGACTCCTGCCGTTGCGCCCCAGCACCCACCGATGTCCCGCAGATGGGCTCGACCTACTCGGCTGAGCCAGGCAACCGGCGTGCTGGCGGGCCGTGGTAGTGGGCCCGTCGGCCGCCGCCGGGTTTCTGGCCCGCCTGAGCGGGGACGGACTTGGCTTGGGGTGACCGGCTGGGGCAGATCGGCACCGAACATAAGGGACTGAAGGTTAGGATTCGACTGAGTTCGGGGATCCTGTGGCCGCTTCGCGCCTGATCTGGCGTTCTGCCGCCGCTAGGCCGACCAGCCCGCGATCATGTTGAGTTGCACCGGATCGGATCAGCGTCCGTATCTGGCCAGCACTTTCGAAGCGGCGGAAAGGCTGTCTAAATGCGTCAACGCCGAGGGCGCCGAGAGCGTGCGCCGCAGCAGCGGCCCGGCCATCCTGAGCATAGTCAGCCGGGCGACCCGCCTGAGCCGACCACTGTGCCGCAACCCGTCTATGACCCTGAGCAGCCATATCCGCCTCGGCAGTCCTTTGACCAGGCAGCACCGCAGGTCCCGTGGCTGTCATTCGAGCAGCAGTCCCAGCCGGGTCCGCCAAGTCTGTCCTTCGGGGAGCAAACGCAGGGCCGGTCAGCTCAGGAGCCAGTTGCGCAGGACCCTCTAGGCCACTCGACGCAGTTGTCCTTCGACCGCCAATCACAGCAGAGTGCGCCGCAGCTAACATTCGATCAACCGCAAGGTGGACGCACATCCCAGCCTGATCCCCAGCTCCTGCCGTCGTCCAGGGACTGGCCCGAACCGCAGTCGTCGCAGCCGATGCAGCAACCCCCCGCCCAGCAACTCCCGGCCCAGCAGCCTCCGGCCCGGCAGGCCGTGTACCCCCAGGCTTTGTCCCAGGCTTTGTCCCAGCAGGCCGATGTCCCTCAGGCTTTGTCCCAGCAGGCCGATTCCCCCCAGGCTGAGTCCCGCCAGGCCGATTCCCGCCAGGCCGATTCCCGCCAGGCTGAGTCCCCCCAGGCTCTGCCCCAGCGGGCTCCGCACCTGTCGTTTGGCCAGCAGGATTACACTGCGCCGCGCACCGTTGCCCGCGAACTGCCGGGAATGCGGCAACCATTCGAGCCGCCGCTGAAGCAGCCATCGCCGCCGTCGTCGGTGTCGACCGATTTGTGGTCACCAGTTTCGGCTCCCGTGGATTCGCAATCATCGCCAGCCTCGTTCGGGACTCGACAGGCGTGGTCAGCGCCTGCTCCTCAGGAAACCCTGTCGGCGCCACAGGCGCCACAGGCGCCACAGGACTTGCGATCGGTGCCCGGGCCTGCGGGTTCCAACGAGCCCGCGTCATCGCCGGATTGGTATCGGCCCGTCGCGCCGCAGGACCAGACCGTGCGGCGCGTGCCACCGAGACAGGATGCAGTGCCAGGGCAGAACGGTGCGCTGTGGCAGCGGGGCGATGGCCTGCAGGGCGAGCCGGATGCCGGATTCCCGCCGCAGTCGTACTTTCCAGCGCAACCGGAACCTGGCCAGCGGGGTTTCGGGTTGTCAGCGGAGCCCGCGCCCGCGCAGTCTCGAGCTAGCCAGGCGATCAGCCAGCCGCCTGGCCAGCAGACGCCCGCAGTACTAGCGTTTCCCGGCCAGCTCACTTCGACTCCGCCGCCGGCAGGGAGCCTCGCACAGGGCCAGTACCAGTCCGGCCAGTACGAGCCCGGCCAGTACCAGTCCGGCCAGTACCAGTCCGGTCAGTACGAGCCCGGCCAGTTCGTGTCTGGCCAGCCCGCGAACGGGCAGCCGCCGATTAAGCCGTCTCCCGACCTTACGCCCAAGCCGGTCAAACGCCGCCGCAAGCGGCACATCATCACCGTGGTGGTCATCGTTGTCGTGCTGGTTCTCGGCGCGGGTGCGGCGGGCGGCGGTTACTACCTGCTCCGCACCAAGGGCAGCCCGCGACAGACGGCAGCCAGTTACGTGAACGGCTGGCAGCAGGGTAACTACGCCGCGATGGGCCGGGTCAGCCTGCACGTACCCAAGGGCGGCGTTGGCGTGCCCATCGAAGCTGTCAAGGCACAGCTTGGCGTGCTGAGCATGGCCGTGCAGCTCGGCAAGGTCACGGTGGGCGGCCATGGCACGGCCAAGGCGCCATTCACCGTGACAGACAAGCTGGTGAGCGGTCATACCTGGGTCTACCAGGGCCAGTTGTCGCTGATAACCAAGGACCGCCGCTGGTGGGTGAACTGGAGCCCCTCGGCCATCTACCCTGGCCTGCAGGCGGGCGAACGGTTCGCGCTCAGCGCAAAATGGCCCGCGCGAGCTCAGATTCTCGCGGATGACGGCACGGTGCTGAGCTCGCCAGGCACAGTGGCCGAATCCGGGTCGATCGCCCTCCTGACCGGCTATCTGGGCCCAGCGACGGCTAAGCAAGCAAAAGAGCTTGGGGCGCCCTATCGCAAGGGAGACGTGATCGGTCAGAGCGGCATCGAAGAGAGCTACCAGAAGCAACTCGCAGGCCAGCCGTCGCTCACCATCAAGCTCGTCGGACCGGGGAAACGCGTCGACAAGACGGCGACGAAGTTCCCCGCCAGGCCAGGTAAGCCGGTCCACACCAGTATCGACATGACAGTGCAGGTCGCGGCGTCGCAGGCGGTGTCGTCGGCGAAAACCAAGAAGCCCGTCGACATGGTGGCGATCGAGCCGTCGACTGGTCGCATCCTGGCCGTCGTGGAGAAGCCGGGCGGCTTCGACCGCGCGCTGCTCGGAATCTTCCCGCCGGGCTCCACTTTCAAGGTCGTCACAGCGTCCGCCCTGGTCAAGACTGGCCTGACGCCGAACAGCAGCGTGCAGTGCCCGAGCAAGGTGACCATCGACGGGCGGACGTTCCACAACGACGACAATGAGCATCTCGGCACGATCAACCTGCAGACGGCGTTTGCCGTGTCGTGTAACTCTACGTTCGCCGAATTGGCTACTCAGCGGCTCACCGGGCCATCGCTCGCCGCGATGGCCCGGACTTTCGGCTACAACGCGGTGCCGCGCCTCGGCATCCCTGCGACGCTTGGCCGTTTCAGCACTCCGCATACGTCAGTGGACTTGGCTGCCGACGCCTTCGGGCAAGGCACCGACCTGGTGAACCCGCTCAGCCAGGCAACCGAGGCAGCCGCTGCAGACTCCGGTGTCTGGCGGCCGCCGCTGCTCGTCGTGAACCCGGCACCACGCCAGAAGGTCAAGCCGCACAAGCTGAGCCCGGCTATCATTGCCGCCCTGCAGCCGATGATGCAGGCAGTCGTGACCAGCGGTACCGCCTCCCACGTCGGCTTCCCGCCCGGCGTCTACGGCAAGACGGGCACCGCCGAGTTCGGCACGGGCCCGCATCCGAAGTCGCACGGCTGGTTCATCGGCTACTACAAAGACGTGGCATTCGCTGTGCTGGTGGAGGGCGGCGGGTTCGGCGCGGGCAGTGCGGGCCCGGTCGCGAACGCGTTCTTGCGCAAACTGGGCGGGTAGCGCGGCGCTCATAGCCGCAAACTGGCATATTCCCGGTCTCACCCGCCATTCAGTTAAGCCAGCCAGGCCAGGACCGCGGGCTTGGTGGCGCGCTTCCATGCCTTGGCCGCCTTCGCTCGTGCCTGCCCGGCGGCCTCGGCATCTCTCTGGTACAGGACTCCGTAGGTGAACGCGTTCTCCCCGGCGCGAGCCGCGCCCTTGGCAAGGTCGAGTTCCACCTGCCGGGCTATGACCGAATCCTGGTGATCTCCGAGCAGCGTCTGGATTTGCTTCATCCGCCGGGCGAAGCGGCGGGGGTCTTTGCCCAGTGCCGGAGTGAGCAGCTCGGCGGCGTAGCGGGCCCGCTTGGCCGCTTTGCGGGCTTCGTGCAGCGCGATTTCATTCGATTGCCCGGCAGGCGACTGGCGTGCGGCGCGCATGCGCTTGCGGGTTCGGCGGTAAGCCCGGCGCGCGGCGCCGGGCAGCAACGCCCTGGCCGGCTGGCCAGCATCGGGCGTCAGGCCGGGTTCGCGCAGCAGCGTGTCGAGTTCGTCGAGCAAGGCGAAGTAGCGCCGTGAGCTCAGCGTCCTGCGCGCGACGTCACTGGCCTTCGCGCCCGCTGGGTCGAAATGGCCGTGCACGCGCCTGGTCACCGGGCCGATGACCAGCTCAGGCTCGACGTCGCTCAGGCTGGCCAGCAGGTGCCCGGCGATTACCTCGGCGTCGCGCGCCTGCCCGAGCAGCCCGCCCAGCCATTTCAGCTCGGCCGCCAGGTGACTAGTGTCAGCCGTCCAGATCAGCCGGCCGAACGTCTGCAGCGTGCTGCGCATCCGCCTGGTCGCGACCCGCATCTGGTGCACGGCATCGGGCTCGTCGCGGCGCACCATCGGGTCGAGTGACTTGAGCGCCTCGGCATGATCGGCCAGGTAGGCGAGCACCACGTCACTGGCCGGTGAGGCCGGCGACAGGTTGACGCGACCTGGCAGGGCGTCGCGTTCCGCGCCGACGACGCGCTCGAACTTCGCCGAGCTGACCGACCGCCTGAGGCCGCTGCGCAGCAGCAGCTGGTCGGCGGAATCGAGTACCTGCCGGTCGCCTCCGGTCAGCTCCAGCTCGACCTCGCGCCAGCTCGACTGAGTCCGTGCCCTGGTCCGCTGCGTGGCGTGGACCTCGTCGACGGCCAGTTCGGCCAGCGGAGCACCGGCCTCATCGATCAGGATCACCCGCTTGCGGCTGGTCGTGATCGTCGCTCGCGGGCGCAGCGCCTTGCCCCGGGTATGCACCTTGACCTGGTCGGCGAGCTCGGCTGGCACCGTGACGTCGTCGGCGAGCGGTACCGAGATCTCGCGCCTGGAGTGGGCGTCAGCCGGGATCTTAAGATGCCAGCCTTCGTCATGTCCGCCGCGCCTCCGGCGCAACGTGATTCCGGCGCGGATCAGCCGGAAGTCATCGGTGTCGTAGTACTCCGCCTCGAGCTGCTCGTCGGCCTCCTGGCGCGTCTGCGCTACCGCTGGGAGCTGGTCAAGCTCGGGAAGCGCCGCGTCGTCCGGCACGTCGTACTTGAGCTCGGTCTCGATCGCGGTGATCGCCATCTGATCGTGGTACCCGGCTCCAATGTGGCGGACGCCGCAGCGACGCCGGCAAGTTCGTGCGTTCATCGCCAGTGGCCGAGGCGGCCTGCGCCTGCGTCAGAAACAGCGCGGTCTCCAGCCTGGCGTGCCCCAGGTCAGCGCCGCGCAGATCGGCCCCGGTCAGGTCGGCCGAGCGCAGGTCGGCCGAGCGCAACCGCGCGCCCACCAGGCTGGCCCCGCGCAGGCTGGCCCGGCGCAGATCGGCGCCGCTCAGATCCTGGCCGGCCAGGTCGGCCCCGCGCAGCTCCGGCCCTAGGTCTCCGGCCCGCGCTCTGACCTGCTCGCTGACCGCCAGCAGCAGCGAGTTGACCCCGAATCGGTGCGGCCCGACGTCCAGCGCGGCCAGTCCGGTGGCGTCGCCGCGGCACAGGCCGTCGGTGGCCGCCAGCGCCGAGCTGAGCTGACTCGGCAGCGGATCGTCAGGTCCGAGCGCTAGCGCTTGGGTCAGGTACCACGCCAGCTCGTGCAGCTGGCGCATGACGCCGAACGCGCTGAACATCGCATCGGCCAGGTCAGGCGACATCAGCCAGTCCCGGCCGCCCTGTCCGCCGAACGTTTCCTGCGCGACCCTCTGACCGGCCCCGAAGCAGTCGTAAGCGGCACAGCCAGCGAACCCCGCCGGCCGCAGCCGGTCATGGATCGAACAGCCGAAGCCCGCTCCCAGGTGACGGCATGGCTGGCCCGCGGCCTTGTCGAACGCGAACTCCGCCGACGCGCTGAAGGCGGGCGCGACGCAGCAAAGCCCGAAGCAGCGCCCGCAGTCAGCCCGCAACTCGGCCCGCCAAGTCGCCCCGGCCGGACCTGCGGCATCGCATTCATCTTGCAAGGTCTTGATCTCCATTCCTTGGTTGAACATAGCGCTCAGGGCTAACGCCCGGGCTATGGCAAATGCTGATGAGACGACTCATCGGGCCGCCAGGCTCGCTGACCTCGCTGTTGCCGCGCGAATACCTGAGCCGGGCTAGGCGGGCGCCTAGCCGGGGACCGGGCGCCTGGCTACGAACAGGTTGTCAGGGCGGCGGCCCGGTGCTGTGGCCGGGCGGCCACGCCCGCTCGGGTCCTGCTCGATGATCAGGCCGGCGCTCGCCAGCTCGGCGAGCCAGGTGCCGCGGCTGTACGCGCTCAGCCTGTGGATCTCGTGCACTACCCGCCGGTCCCCGCTGGCGTCGCGGAGTATGAACTCATACTCGGCCTGGACCCAGTCGTCGGCTGGCTCCGGGTCCCAGGTTCGCTCGCTGAAAGTCGCCGTCCGCCCTTCCGAATCGACTCCGCCGCCGCCTCCTCCGGTCAGCTCGCTGAACGTGTCCTTGACATAGTCGGGGACGAAGATGGCGAGCCCGCCTGGCCGGCAGTGGGCGGCGGCGGTTTCGATCACGGCGCGCAGGTCGCCTACGCCTACGACATAGTCGATCGCATCATGCACCAGGACCGCGTCGAAGGTGCGGTGCAGGCGCACCGTACGCATGTCACCCTGCCGGTGATCGCACTCTGGGTTGAGCCTGCGCGACGCTGCGAGCATGTCGCCTGAGATGTCCACCAGCGTCAGGTCGAAGAGGTGTTTCAAGTGCAGTGCGATGTGGCCGCCGCCGCTACCGAGATCGAGCACCTCAGGGGCGTGATCCTTGCCCGCCGGCCCGGCCTGGCCGACGAGGTGGGCTAGATAGGCGGCTTCCCGGGCATACTCGTGCGGTGGCGAGATCAGCGGCCACCAGCCGGCGAGGTCAGTGTAGATCCGGTAGTCGGCGGGCGCGCCAGTCATAGTCGCCATCTTCCCGCACCTTTGCGCACCTTCCCGCACCGCTGTCAGCTGGCGATCAGCGCGCGCAACTGATGATTGAGCCGCATCGGGCGGGGAAGTGTCGCAGGACCGACTAACAAGCGGAGGTTCCATATGTCCGGCAAGATGACCACCGAGGCCTGGGACCGCACTGTCAAGGCGGCAGATCAGCTCAAGCCGATGGCAGCCCAGATGAAGCCAATCGCGAAGAGCACAGGCGACGTCGCCAGACGTCAGATCTTCCGTACCCGTTCATGGGCGGCACCGAGGGTCGAACGCACCGGCAGGGCCATTCAGGACAGCGTGGCACCAAAGGTCTCATCGATGCTCGTCACGGCGGCCGAGCGCATCGACCCGGCCAAACCACGCCGGGGGCGCTGGCGCCTGCCTGTCGGCATCGCCGCCGCTGCCGCCGCCGCGGCCAGCGCGGCCGCCGCGGTACTCCGCACTCGCAGCAAGGCGGAGTCGGCCGCGTCAGAAGACGAGGCGCCCGGCGCGTCAGCCACCGCCGACTCCGACCAGGACAAGGACGCGGTAGTCGGCGACTCGCAGGTTCGCGCCAGCTAACGGGTCTACCCGCCAGGTAACGGGCTGCCTGCCAGGGTCGCCGGCCGCGCCGTCACGCTGCCCCGGTCGATGGTGCGGTCGCCCGGCCTGCCTCCCCGCGGAGCCGGGCCTAGCAGCGGGGCCCGGACCCGGCTGCCTGGCTAGCGGGATTCGCTGATCGGCTCGGTGCCAGTCGCGTGGCGCCGCGCCAGGTCGCGGTAGACCTGAGGGTTGCTCTGAACCCAGCGTTTCGCGCCTCCGCTCACCTCGCCCGCGAGCTTGGCCGGCACGCCGGCCGCGAGCATGTCGTCGGGGATCGTCATGCCCGGTGGCACCGTGGCGCCGGCCGCCACGAGAGCGCGCTTGCCCACGGTCACGCCGTCGAGCACCGTGGCACCGTTGCCGATCAGCGCTTCGGTCCCGATCACTGCCCCGTGAACGACACACAGGTGACCGATCGTCGCGCCCTCGCCGATCTCGGTGATGGGGTCCGTTCCGCCATGCAGCACCGAACCGTCCTGGACGTTGGCGCCGCGCCGGACGATGATCGGTCCGAAGTCGGCGCGCAGCACCGCTCCGTACCAGATCGACGCCTCGGCCTCGACGCGCACGTCGCCGACGATGGTCGCGGTCGGCGCGATCCACGCCTGCGGGCTGATATCGGGTGAATGACCTTCGAACGAAAACAGCGGCACGAGTACATCTTGCACCGGAGCGCCAGCCTTGCCGCCTGGTGGGATGCTGGTTCAATGGCCGTCACCGCCGCTGTCACCTCCGCTGTCACCGCCCGGGTCGAGCATGTCGGAAGCTTGCTGCGGCCCGCTTACCTGCGCGATGCGAGGGACGCGGCGGGGCGCGGCGAGCTTAGCCCGGCCGAGTTCAAGGCAGTCGAAGATCGTGCGGTGCGGGAGGTCGTCGCCCTCCAGGAGAGCGTGGGGCTGCCGGTGGTGAACGATGGCGAGATGCGCCGCGAGTCGTTCCAGTCCGAGCTCGCGGCCGCGTGTGACGGCTTCGCCGGCGTCGGCATGGACGCCTGGCTGTGGGGGGCCTGGCGGTCGTCGGTAGTGGGCGACGCCACCATAGAACGGCCAGCGGAGCTGGCTGTCGTCGCGCCCTTGCGCAAGCTGCGCAACCTGGCTGCCGAGGAATTCACGTACCTGCGGGGATGCACCTCGCGGCTGGCCAAGGTGACACTGCCGAGCCCGACGTTGTTCGCCAGCCTGTGGTCACCCGAGCGCTCAACCGCGGCCTATCCGAACCTGGACGCCTTCATGGCCGACGTCGTCGAAATCATGCGCGAGGAGGTGAGAGAACTCGTCCGCCTCGGCTGCGGCTACCTCCAGCTCGACGCACCGCACTACCCGCTGCTGATCGATCCGGGCTGGCGTGCGTTCTACGAGGAGCGCGGCTGGCCGTTCGGGCGATGGCTGTCCTATGGCATCGAACTCGACAACGCAGTGATCGACGCCGGCCGCCCCGCTACGTTCGGATTCCACCTGTGCCGCGGCAATCAGCTCAGCCGGTGGCTGGTCTCCGGTGCTTATGACCCCATTGCACGGCCGATCTTCGGCGGCATTCATGCCGACCGGTTGCTGCTTGAGTACGACGACGAGCGATCGGGCAGTTTCGACGCGCTGCGCCTGGTGCCTGACGACAAGGTGGTTGTGCTGGGCCTGGTCACTACGAAGACGCCGCACGTCGAGTCCGCTGGTGATGTGGTTTCCCGGCTGCGGCAGGCCAGCGCCGTTGTGCCGGCCGAGCGGCTGGCGATCAGCCCGCAGTGCGGCTTCGCGACCTCGGTAACAGGCAACACGATCACCGAAGAGGCCCAGCGCGCGAAGCTGGCGCTCCTCGTCGACGTCGCGGACCGGGTGCTGGGCAGGTAGCTGGTCTCTGCCCGTCGGCTTCTAGTGTCGTGAGTCGTTAATTCGCGTGCAGTAGGCGGCCAGGGTCGCGAGGATCTCGTCGGCGGTCTTAGTCCAGATGAACGGCTGGGGTTCCTGTTCCATTCGCTGGTCCATTTGCGCAGGTCCTTTTCAAATTCGGTAACGGACCGGCGGGCGGAGCGGCGGAGCTTGCGGCGGCTGAGCTCGGCGGGCCACCGCTCGGCGAGGCTGATCCAGGAGGCGCTGGCCGGGGTGAAGCGGAGCTGGATCCGGGGATGGCGCAGCAGCCATTTCCGGACCTCGGGGGTCTTGTGCGCGGCGTAGTTGCCGGGCACCGGGTGCAGGTCCGGGTGACCGGGGACGGTGTCGTCGATGAGCTTGGGGAACCGGATGAATTCCTGGTGCCGGTGCTGGCGGCAGGGCCGGGCGATCACGGACCCGCTGCCGGTCTCGAACACCGCGAACAGGCTGGTGGTGCCGGCGGGCGGTTGTGCGGCAACGTCGCGCCTGTGCTGCTGGCGGCGGCGGGGTGCTGACGGCAACGTCGCGCCTGTGCTGCTGGCGGCGGGGCGCTGACGGCAACGTCGCGTCGTTGCTGCCGCAGGGGCGGCAAGATCGCGCCGTTCTTGCTGTTGTGGCCGGCCCGGGAACGGCAACGTCGCGTCTTTGCTGCTGTTCGCCGGGCTGCGGGGCGGGGGTGGCTGCGGGCGGC
>DASTJM010000032.1:0-229576 GCA_035716545.1 Streptosporangiaceae bacterium | reverse complement strand
GGCCCACCTTTGGGACATCCGTGGCGCTCTGGCGCCACCTATGGGCCATCGGCGGGCCAGCCGCCAGGCAGTTCGCCGGGGCGCTATCACATTCCGGGAGGCCAGATCGCCAATCTGCGGGTTATTACGCGACGGCCGCTTCCAGTGCCGCGATCTTGATCACGCAGACTTTTGACTTCGCCCCTTGTCCCCGGGGAGACCTCCTCCGAGCAAACGCTCCCTGATCTTGCTCGCGACCATGATCACCTGACGTGCGCTGCCAGGAAGACACCCCCCGGAGTCGCTTCCGGGCATCACCGGCCCCTGAACTCCCAAAGCCAGCAGGATCATTGGCCCGCAAGTAAATCTCAGGCCATCGGCCTGGCCGGCGCAGGCGGGAACAGCAGCAGGGAGGCCACGATGCTGATAGCGGCGCCCGGGTTAGTCGGCAACATGGCCCTGCCGGATGTCGTCCCAACAGCAGTAACGAGTACCCCGTTGCTCACCCGAACCGGCGGCACTCAGGTCACGGCAATTTCTGCGCCGGCGTTCGCCCGCGCTGACCTCGCCGGGTGCTTCCGGCAGCGGTGTCTGCCGCTAGCCAGGATCGCGGACGATTCTGAGCGCTCGTGGCCAGGATCGGGGTGGGTTGTCAGTGTCCGGGCCAGGATCGGGGTGGGTTGTCAGTGTCCGGGCCGGGTTCGAGGTGGGTTGTCCGCGCTCGGGCCGGGTTCGGGGAGTGTTGTCCGCTGCTGCGGGGGGAGTTTTCGTGTTTGGGAGTTTTTTTCGTCCTGGGAGCGGTGAACTTTCCCCACTGTGAAGAGGCTCCCCGTAAGGCGCGGTGAAGTCTCCCCGATCATGAAAACCGTGGCGCCGGCCACGACGTCAACTGCGACAGGCTGACCACCTGGCCTCCCAGATTCAGCACCCTCTGGGGACAGCAGCAACGAGTACCCCGTTGCTCACCCGAAGCAGCTTGCTGCCAGCAGCAACGGCGACCACCATGCTGTCTGGCCAGGTGCCCCGCCCCGAGCCAGCGCCCGCATCCCGCCACACTGACGCCACAGGCCAGCGTCGAAGACGACACGGGAGGCTGATGGCAGAAAACTGGATGCCGAATCACGTAATGATGTTGTCGCGCGGACGGTTCCCGACCCCCCGGATCGCCGGCCCGCCCGGATCGCCGGCCCGTGCTGCCCGCCCGGATCGCCCGGCCCGCCCGGATCGCCCGGATCGCCCGGCCCGCCGGGATCGCCCGGCCCCCCGGATCGCCGGCCCGCGCGGATCGCCCGGCCCGTGCTGCCCGCCCGGGTCGTCCACCCGAGCCTGCCTAGGTCAGGTGCTGACCCGCTGACAGCAGGTCTTCGCAGGCGTGAACGACGCGTGCCGCCATGGACTCCTCGGCGGCTTTGCCCCAGGTCCTCGGGTCATAGGCCTTCTTCTGGCCGACGTTGCCGTCCACCTTGAGCACGCCGTCATAGTTGGTGAACATATGGTCGGCGACTGGCCTGGTAAACGCGTACTGGGTGTCCGTGTCGACGTTCATCTTGATCACGCCGTAGGAGATCGCTTCCCTGATCTCCTCCAGAGCCGATCCCGAACCGCCATGGAACACAAGGTCGAACGGCTTGCGCTTGCCATAGGCTTCGCCGACGGCGGTCTGGATGTCGTTCAGGATCGAGGGTCGGAGCTTGACGTGCCCCGGCTTGTACACTCCGTGCACATTGCCGAACGTGGCGGCCAGGATGTATCGGCCATGCTCGCCGAGTCCTAGCGCTTCGGCAGTCTCGAGCGCGTCCTTGGGCGTGCTGTACAGCTTCTCGTTCATCTCGCCGGTAACGCCATCCTCCTCGCCCCCGACCACTCCGATCTCAAGCTCCATCACCGTGCGCGCGGCCGCGCAGTCACGCAGCAGCTCGGTGGCGAGCCGCAGGTTCTCCTCAAGCAGCACGGCTGACCCGTCCCACATGTGGGACTGGAAGAGAGGCTCCTCACCCTTGGATACCCGCTCCCTGGACATCGCGATCAGCGGCCTCATGAACCCGTCGAGCTTGTCTTTAGGGCAGTGGTCGGTGTGCAGGGCGATGTGGACCGGGTACTTGTCAGCAACGACCCTGGCATAGCTAGCTAGCGCGGCGGCGCCAGCGGCCATGTCCTTGACCGTCTGGCCGGAGAGGTACTCCGCGCCACCGGTCGACACCTGGACGATGCCGTCGCTGCCGGCGTCGGCGAATCCGCGTAGCGCGGCGTTGAGCGTCTGGCTGGAAGTCACGTTGATCGCCGGATAGGCAAACCCGTGCTCCTTGGCGCGATCGAGCATCTGGGCGTAAATCTCGGCAGTCGCGATCGGCATGACAGTCGCTCCCTCTCGTCAGGCGTGCGCACTCAGTATCTCTCCGCGCGGGCTGGCTACCCCCGTTGACCCGGCAGAAGCCCGATGCTAGGCCAGTCCGAGATCGGCGAGGTCGAAGGCGGCTTTGTACAGCAATCCGCGCCGTTCCACGGCGGCCCGGCCGCCGCGGTCTACCACGACCGCGACGCCGACGACTTCGGCACCAGCGTCCGTCAGCGCGTCGACCGCCGTCAGCACGGAATCGCCAGTAGTAGAGGTGTCCTCGACCGCGAGAACCCGCATTCCCGCTACGTCCGGCCCCTCGATCCGCCGTTGCATGCCATGAGCCTTGCCCTCTTTACGCACGATGAAAGAATTCAGCGGGCTACCTCTGGTCGCCGAGGCGTGCATCATAGCGGTAGCGACCGGATCGGCGCCGAGCGTAAGGCCGCCCACGGCGCGGTAACCGAGGTCACTGGTCAGATCGAGCATCACCCGGCCAGCTAGCGGCGCGGCGGTCCCATCGAGCAGCAGCCGACGCAGGTCGATGTACCAGCTGGCACGCTGGCCCGAACTCAACGTCACCTCGCCATGCACTACCGCTTTCGACTTGATCTCGGCAAGGAGCAAGGCACGGTCGGCCTGCGGGTCATACACAACATTCACAATTGGCGCGGTTTCCGAGTGGCTGGTGTGCTAGGTCAAGCGACTGGTGTGCGTGGCTGGTGTGCGTGCTGGTGTGCTAGGTCGGGCGCCGGGCTAGGTCGGTTGGGTCGGGCTAGGTCGGTTGGGTCGGGCTAGGTTGGCTAGGTCGGGCATGCCCGGTCATGGGGTGCCCAGGGTTTCAGCGGATCGGATCAGGGATCAGGTGGATGTCCTCAGCCTAGCGGGGGCTGGAGACCGCTGCACGGCTACCTCCGCCGGCGTGTCCGCGGCTGAAAGTGCCCACATGTCGGCGGTTCAGCAGTTCCGGAGCCCCACGTCGCTGCGCAGGGTGTGTCGCGCGGGCACGCAGGTGAGACATTAGCCAGGGAGAATCGCGGCCATAACGAGAACGAGAGCCCTCGCCAGCTCCAGCACGCCAGAAGCCCGGTTTAGTCGCCAACGCGTCTTTCGCCCACTGCGCTAGTACTCTCGTGCCCGAGCGAGATTCCAGTACCGGTCCTCGCCTGGCAGCCCGGATGCGCCGTAACGCTCGTTCAGCGAAATGCCGAGCCACGGCCAGCCGCCGCCGAACCAGGCAAAACCTACGCCAAATCCTATGATTTGAACCAAACATGACAATACGGACCCAACTATTTCGCAGGCGCGGGCAGAACTGGCAAGGCAGTCGGACGACGCGCTGGCCAAGCCCAGCAAATTCCGGTGATCGCCTTTGGCCGATCCCCTGCGGGTTCTGGCGAACGGCCGGGGGTCCGGCGAACCGAGTACTAGGCCCGTGATCTGCGCTATAGGTCACGAAGGCCGCTAGGCGCTGGTAACGTCTCGCGTCAGGGGAAAGGATGGTGTCAGGTGGATCGCTGCGCGCTATTCGTTGATGCAGGCTATGCCCTCGCCGATGGCGCGATGGCCGTTCACGGCACGCGCCGCAGGGACTCTGTCACCTGGGATCATGCCGGGTTGCTCAAGCTGCTCGCCGGCCTGGCCAGGGACCGCACCGGTCTGCCCGTGCTTCGCTGCTACTGGTACGAGACGGCCGCGGAAGGCCGTCGCACTTCCGAGCACGATGCCCTGGCCGAGATGCCTGGTCTCAAGCTCAGGCTGGTCAACGCGCTGCCAGGACGGCGCGAGGGCATAGAAGGCCAGTTGCGCCGTGACCTGGTCACGCTCGCGAAAAGCGGCGCGATAAGCGACGCGTTCATCGCCAGCGCGAACGAGCACATCGCCGAGATCGTCGCCGAGGTCCAGGACCTCGGTCTTCGCGTTGTCGTGCTGCACATCGCGTCTGACAGCGGATGGACAATCCCCCTGCCGCTGCGGCAGGAATGCGACGACATCGTGGAGATCTCCGGCGTTCATCTCCGGCCGTTCGTCGATCTCATCAGGGGCGCCGAACCTGCCACCGATGACCATATTTCCCCCGGACAGTACGGTGGCCGCAGGGTCATCGACGCAAACAGTGCCGTTTCCGGGGCTTTGACTCATCAGGGCCAGCCCGCGGCGGCGCTGCCCGCGCCCGGTGTGGTCTACCAGGTGCAGGATGGCAGCGAGTACCGCCAGGATAGGTCGGCGCAGCACAGCGGGCCGATTACTGACGGTCCCGCGCAGCAGCCGGCTGAGGCTGTCAACGGCTATCACAATGCGGCGACTCAGCAGGCATCTGGCAGCCATGCCAGCCCGACGGGCAATCACTCAGGGCAGACCGGGTCGTCTCAGGCCGGGCCCGGCGACTACGAGGGTACCGGCCAAGGCGGCTACCAGGCGGGCGGGAGCGGCTACCAGGCGGGCGGGAGCGGCTACCAGGCGGGCGGGAACGGCTACCAGGCGGGCGGGAACGGCTACCAGGCGGGCGGGAACGGCTACCAGAACGGTTCCGGCGGCTATCAGAACGGGCTGACTCTGAACGGCACCGGGCCAGGCGGCGCTTCGATAGTGAACGGCTCGGCGCACACCGCTGATTCGCCGTCAGAAAACGCCCAGAACGGCTATCACCCACCCGGCCAAGGTCCTTCCCTGGGGCAAAACGGCCTAGCGCCATTCGGTTATCAGGTCGGCTCGCCGGGGCAGGGCCCCTATCAAGGCAGTTATCAGGGCGTTGGCCAGGGCGATACTCCTGCCTATCAGAACGGGCAGAATGGCAACGGCTCGGGCCAAGCACCCGGCCAGCCGAACCAACTCGGCCAGTCCGGCCAGTCCAACCAACCCGGCCAGTCCGGCCACACCGGCCAACCCGGCCAGTCCGGCCAACCCGGCCAGTCCGCCCAACCCGGCCAGCCAGGCCAGCTCCCTGCCAGCGGGAATGGCGTGCTCCCGGGGCAGGCCGGGCACGGCGGGCTTAGCCTCGCATTGCCTGCCCCGGGCACTGGCAGTCAGGGACCCGCCGGCGCGGGCGGCGGCTCCGGTCCCGCGAACGGGTCCGCCTCCGAGTTCAACGGCGTTCCGCAGCAGGGCCAGCCACTTGGCGCCCAGCCGCTCGGTGCCCCTGTCCACTCCGGCTACCAGCCCGGGCAGAACGGTACTTCGCAAGGACACGGTCGCGGCGGCCAGGCGGCTGGCAATCAGCAGTCAGCCTCACCCCCCTCTGGTCTCACCCACGCCGGTCAACCGCCGCAAGGCGCATCGCAGATCGGTTCGCCGCATGCTGGCTCGCCGCAAGACCCGCGTACGGGTGATCCCTACGGCCAGGCCATGCAGCCTGGATTGGCAGCGGGCTTCGAGCCGGCGCCGATACCGTTGCCCGTCCAGCATGGATACGGCTCGCCAGAGGGCGGGTTCGCGCATGGCCCGCAGTCCCAGCCAGGGATGCCCGCGGGGCCGGATCACTCACAGCGGCCCGCCCTGGGCCAGGCGCAGCCGCACTATCAAATGCCGCATGGCGGACCCGGTCCCCAGCCGGGCGCGGCGGTTGCGTCAGCAGGCGGGCAGTTGCAGCCGCGCCCGCAACCGGTCGCCATCGCCTTGCCCGACGCTGTCAAGGCCGCGCATGCCGAAGGGTTTACCTTCGGCGAATCTGTAGGCCGGGATGCCCCGGGGCTGTGGCTGGAAGCTGTACTCGCCCGCAAGCCGAGAATGCCATCGGACCTGGAAGCGCGGCTGCTCCAGGGCTCAGTGCTGCCAATCGACTCGCTGCTACACGACGAGGTGCGCCATTCCTTGCGACGCGGATTCTGGGACGCTCTGGAAAGCGCGCGGCGTTAGTCGCGTGCTACGGTCTCGCCCCCAAGTTGGGACCCGCCGTTCTACGGGTAGGTTTGTAACGTGCCCTCATTGACCCGCGAGGAATTTGACGCCATTGAATTCGAAGCGGCGCTGACGGGTGATCATCAGGCTGCCGCTGAGCGGATGAGCCAGCTAGCGGCCACCGGTACGGCGACGGAGTCCATGGGTCGTGCGGAGGCTTACGTCCGGGTCGGCGAGCAGTGGCTGCTCGCCGACGACCCCGGCGCCGCGGCCAAGGGCTTCCGCAAGGCCATTGCCGCTGGCGGTCCTGTCGACGTTGACCCGCGGATCCCGCTGTGCCGGGCGCTTTTCCAGCTTGGGGAGCGTGACCAGGCCTACGAGCTCATCGCGGCGCTGAAGGCCGAGGGCGGAGCGGATGCCCGTGCCTGCGATATGATCACCGAATTGCTCGTCGAGCAGTCAGATCTGCCTGCGGCGCTTGACTGGGCGACGGCAGGCGTCGAGCTGATGCTTTCTGGCCAGCCTGATGCTGAGGAGGCACCGCCACCTCAGGTCACCAATGGCGCGGTCGGCTCAGGGCTGCGAGACCTGCTGCGGCTGCGTTACCGAATACGCAATGACCTGCGCCTCCCCGAGGATGAGTACGACCGCATGCTAGGCAGCTAAGGCTCAGCCGCGCGCCACACGGCGACGCCGTCGGTGACGGCGGGCGACCCAGACCTACTGCTGTGCTACCGCGGTCGCGCTATGGCTGGCGGTGACCTGTAGCGAGTCCGCTGGTTCGTCGACATCGACCCGCACATCGTCACCGTCGGTAATCTCGCCAGCCAGCAGCTTGCGAGCGAGCTTGTCGCCGATCGCGGACTGGATCAGCCTGCGCAGCGGCCGTGCACCGAATACGGGGTCAAATCCGGTTACGGCGAGCCATTCCTTGGCCGCCGCGGTCACGCTGAGCGACAGCCTGCGATCGCTGAGCCGGCGGCTCAGCCTGGCGATCTGCAGGTCGACGATCTTCGTCAGTTCCTCGGTGGAGAGCGGATCGAACAAGATGATGTCGTCGAGCCTGTTCAGGAACTCTGGCTTGAACGTCGACCTGACTACCGACATCACCGCGTCGCGCTTTGCTTCATCGTCAAGCGATGGATCAGCGATGAACGACGAGCCCAGATTGGACGTCAGGATCAAGATGGTGTTCCTGAAATCGACTGTCCTGCCCTGTCCATCGGTGAGCCTGCCATCATCGAGCACTTGCAGCAAGACGTTGAATACCTCAGGGTGCGCCTTCTCGACTTCGTCGAGCAGGACGACGCAGTATGGCCGCCGCCTGACGGTCTCGGTGAGCTGGCCGCCCTCTTCGTAACCAACATAGCCGGGAGGGGCGCCGACCAGCCTGGCCACCGAGTGCCGCTCGGAATACTCGCTCATGTCGATGCGCACCATCGCGCGCTCGTCGTCGAACAGGAACTCAGCGAGGCCCTTGGCCAGCTCGGTCTTGCCGACACCGGTCGGGCCGAGGAACAGGAACGAGCCCGACGGGCGATCAGGGTCTGAGATGCCGGCCCGCGACCGCCTGACCGCGTCAGAGACGGCAGCGACGGCCCGGGACTGACCCACGATGCGGTTGCCGAGTTCGGTCTCCATCCGCAGCAGCTTGCCCGTCTGCCCTTCCAGCAGCCGGCCAGCGGGGATGCCGGTCCAGGCCGAGACCACGTCGGCGACGTCGTCTGGCCCGACCTCCTCCTTGACCATCGGGCTGCCTGCCGACGATGCGTTCACGGCCTGGCCAGCGTCGGCGACGTCCTCGCCAGCGACAGCGGAAGCACGGGCAAGTTCCGCCTCAAGGGCAGGCAGTTCGCCATACATCAGCCTGGACGCGGTCTCGAAGTCAGCGTCGCGCTGAGCGCGCTCGATCTGTCCGTGCAGCTCGTCAAGCTGCTTCTTGAGCTCGCCGACCTTGTTGAGACTGGACTTCTCCCTGTCCCAGCGGGCAACGAGCCCGGTGAGCTGCTCCTGCCGGTCGGCCAGATCGGCCCGCAGCCGCTCGAGCCGTTCCCTGCTCGCCGGGTCGGCCTCCCTGGCGAGCGCCAGTTCCTCCATCTTCATCCGGTCGACCGTGCGCTGCAGTTCGTCGATCTCGACGGGCCGCGAGTCGATCTCCATCCGCAGCCGTGAGGCCGCCTCGTCCACCAGGTCGATCGCCTTGTCAGGCAGGAACCTGGCCGTGATGTAGCGGTCGGACAACGTGGCGGCGGCGACCAGGGCGGCATCGGCGATCTGGACCTGATGATGCGCCTCGTAGCGGCCCTTGAGTCCGCGCAGGATCGCGATCGTGTCAGCCACCGACGGCTCGTTGACGAACACCTGCTGGAACCGCCGCTCTAGCGCCGGGTCCTTCTCGATCCGCTGCCTGTATTCGTCAAGCGTCGTGGCTCCGACCATCCGCAGCTCGCCCCTGGCCAGCATGGGCTTGAGCATGTTGCCCGCGTCCATCGCGCCTTCGGCCGCGCCGGCGCCGACCACGGTGTGCAGCTCGTCTATGAACGTGATGATCTGTCCGTCGCTCTCCTTGATCTCGCTGAGCACGGCCTTAAGGCGTTCCTCGAACTCACCCCTGTACTTCGCGCCCGCCACCATCGCGCCGAGGTCGAGCGAGACCAGGCGCTTGCCGCGCAGCGACTCGGGCACGTCGCCAGCGACTACCCGCTGCGCGAGGCCCTCGACGACGGCGGTCTTGCCGACTCCTGGCTCGCCGATCAGCACCGGGTTGTTCTTCGTGCGCCTGGACAGGACCTGGATCACCCTGCGGATCTCGGCGTCCCGGCCGATCACCGGGTCGAGCTTGCCCTCCCTGGCGCTCCTGGTCAGGTCGACGCCGTACTTTTCCAGAGCCTGGTACGTGCCCTCGGGATCAGGTGAGGTCACCCTGGTGCGGCCGCGCACCTGCTCGAACGAGGCAAGCAGCGCCTCTGGCGTGGCACCGGCGGCGCGCAGTACCGCGGCCGCCTGACTGCCTTCGGCGGCGAGCCCGACGAGCAGGTGCTCGGTGGAGACGTACTCATCGGTCATCTCCTTGGCTCGCTTGGCGGCGGCGGACAGCGCTGACAAGAGCTGGCGCGAGGTCTCTGGGGCACTCGCCGTCGTACCCTTGATCTGCGGCAGCTTGGAGAGCAGCTCCTTGGTCCTGCTCGCGACGGCGCCTGGGTCGGCTCCGGCTGCCCGGAGCAGGGGCACCGCAATGCCACCCTCCTGATCGAGCAGCGCGGCCAGCAAGTGCAGCCCGTCAACGTTCGGGTTGCCAGCCGCCGAAGCGCGCTGCAGCGCATCGCTCAGAGCCTCCTGGCTCTTGCGAGTGAGCTTGTCGTCCATTACGAATCCGTTCCCGCGGTCCCTTGCTGAGCCTGCCCTGTCCGCCTGGTGCCGTCAGATCGCACCGGGACGAGAGTCCCGCCGCCGGCCTTGTCGCGGAGCAATGCCGCGAGCCGGGCGGCGACCGCCCTCGTGGATTCAAGCTCAGCGCGCAGCTGGCTGAGTTCCGCGTGCATCTCGGCCAGCATCATCCGGCTGCGCTGCCATTCGTGCTCTAGTTCAAGAATTCGCTTGATGCCTGACAGATTGACGCCGTCCTCCTGAGAAAGGCGCTGCACCTCGCGCAGGATGAGGATGTCGCGCAGCGAGTACCGCCGGCCTTTGCCCGCGGTACGTCCCGGTGAGACAAGGCCAAGCCGGTCATAGGTGCGCAGCGTCTGCGGGTGCAGGCCGGACAGCTGCGCGGCCACCGAAATGACGTAAACCGGAGTGTCGTCGGTCAGCTCGAAGTCGTTCGACATGTCAGCTCCCGCTCTGCCCGCCCCGTCTGCTTCATTACGTCCGGCCCTTGCGCAGGAGTTCGTCGCGCGGGTCCTCGCCTGCGGTCGCGTCCTTGAACTTCTCGAGGGCATCCCGCGCAGTGTCGGTGAGCTTGGTGGGCACCTGGACGTCGACCTTGACCAGGAGGTCGCCCACGGTCCCGTCGGATCGCCGCACTCCCTTGCCGCGGACCCGCAAGACCCTCCCGTTGGGGGTACCTGGCTGGATCCGGACGCTGACCGGCATTCCCCGGTGCGCCGGCACCTTGATGTCGGCGCCAAGTGCGGCTTCGGCGAAGGTCACCGGCACGGTCACGGTCAGGTTGTGGCCGCTGCGGCCGAAGACCGGGTGCCCGGAGACGTGCACCTTGACGTAAAGATCGCCCGGCGGCCCGCCACGCTCGCCCGGTGCGCCCTTGGCCTTGATCTTGATCCGCTGCCCGTCGGCAACCCCGGCCGGGATCCGGGCCTGGATGGTGCGGGCGCTCATCGCCCGCCCGCTGCCCGAGCAGGCGACGCACGGGTCATCTACGACCAGGCCGCGACCCCGGCAGGTGGTGCACGGCTCAGAGAACGCGAAGCTGCCGAGGTCACGGCTCGACTGGCCGGTGCCCTCGCAGGCCGGGCAGACCTTAGGCACGGTGCCGGCCTTGGCGCCCGTGCCACGGCAGACCTTGCAGGGTCCCTCATCAGTCAGCCGCAGCGAGACGGTAGCGCCGTCGATCGCGTCGCTGAAGGTCAGTGACGCCTCGGTCTCGACGTCGGCGCCGCGGCGGGGCCTTGCTTGCGTCTGGGTCCGGCCACCGCCGCCGAACATCCCGCCAAGCAGGTCGCCGAGCCGTCCGCCCGTTGAGCCGGCCGAGCCGAAGATGTCGCCGAGATCGAAGGTGCCGAACTGGCCTCCAGCGCCGCTCGGCATCCTGGCGCCGCCACTCCCGAACAGCGAGCGCGCTTCGTCGTACTCGGCGCGCCGCTTAGGGTCGGCCAGCACGCTGTGCGCCTCGGAGATCTCCTTGAACTTCTCCTCGGCCACGGCGTCACCCTTGTTGGCGTCAGGGTGGTACTTGCGCGCGAGCTTGCGGTAGGACTTCTTGATCTCGTCGGCTGACGCGTTCTTGGAGACGCCGAGAGCCTTGTAGTAGTCCTTCTCAAGGAAGTCCTTAGTACTCACCAGGCATCTCCTGATCGGCTGTTCGGGGGGTTCATCTGTGCTGGTCTGGCGGAACGGATTGCGCTGACGACTCGGGGTCGCCTCTGGGTGGCTCGGCCCGCGGTGCGGGTCATGGCCGGCGCCGCGCTCGACGGGACGATGCCGGCCATGTGCTCAGTCCGCCTCGTCTCGGGCCGGCGAGTTCTCGCCGTCCGCGTTTCTGTCCGTTTCGCTCGGTTCGCTGGTGCTTGTCTCGTCAGGTGCTGACGCCGTCCTCGCGCCGACGGGGTCGGACGGCTCCGCGACGGCCACCCTGGCCGGACGCAGGATCCGCTCGCCCACCTTGTAGCCGGGCTGCAGGATCTGGACGCAGGTCGGCTCGGTGACGTCTGGCGAGTAGGAGTGCATGAGCGCCTCATGCACGTTCGGGTCAAACGCCTCGCCGGCCTCGCCGAACGTCGTCAGGCCCAGCTTGCTCGCGGCAGACTCCAGCGACTCGGCCACGGCCTTGAACCCGCCGGTCAGTTCCTCGTGCTCACGGGCCCGGCCGATGTCATCGAGCACGGGCAGCAGTTCGGAGACGACATTGGCAAGCGCGTACTCCCTGACCGCCGCGCGGTCGCGTTCGACCCGCTTGCGGTAGTTGGCGTATTCGGCCTGGAGCCGCTGCAAGTCCGCGGTCCGCTCGGCCAGCATGGCGGCCAAGTCAGGCCCTCCATTTCGTTGGCTGCCGCCGTCGGCGCCATCCGGCGGCGATGACTGATCTGTCTGCGCCGGCCCTGTGTTCGCCGGTGCCGTGCTGGCCGGCCCCGTGCTGGCCGGCCCCGTGTTTGCCGACGCTGTGTTTGCCGAGGCTGGGCCAGAATCCCCGGCCTGGGTCGCCTGATCTGACGCCGCCTGCCCGGCCGAAGCCTGCGCTGAGCTGGCCGCCCCGTCCTGGCGCGATGTCCCTGGCTTGGACGCAGCGTGCTTGCCGGGCCGCGGCTGACCGGGCCCGCGCGGGGCCTGGCCAGCCTGGGTGTCACCGGCTTGCGACTGCTCGCCGCTGCGATCCGGCCGCCTTGGCTGGCCGGTCACCGGGTCAATGCGCCTGCGATCCCTGATCACCGGGCCCTGATTCTCTTTTTCAGAAGCCGACATCAGGCGGTGTCACCTCCCGAGCCTGGCTTCTCATCCTCGACGATCTCCGCGTCAACGACCTCGTCCTCGCCAGCCTCGCTGGCCGACCCGCTCGCGTCCTGGGCGCTGGCGCCTTCCTGCTGGGCCTGAGCGTAGATCGCGGTGCCCATCTTCTGGCTGACCTGCGCGGCCTTTTCGCTGGCGCTCTTGATGGCCTCGGTGTCCGTGCCGTCAAGCGACTTCTTCAGGTCCGCGAGCGCGCTGTTGACCTCGGACTTGATGTCCTCTGGCACCTTCTCGGAGTTCTCGGACAAGAACTTCTCGGTCGTGTAGTGGAGGGTCTCGGCCCGGTTGCGGACCTCAGCCTCCTCGCGACGCTGACGGTCTTCCTCGGCGTACTTCTCCGCGTCGGCCATCATGCGCTCGATATCGTCCTTGCCGAGCGCCGAACCGCCGGAGATGGTGACCGACTGCTGCTTGCCGGTACCGAGATCCTTCGCCGACACGTTCACGATGCCGTTCGCGTCGATGTCGAAGGTGACCTCGATCTGCGGCATGCCGCGCGGCGCGGGCGCGATGCCGGCCAGCTCGAACATGCCGAGTTTCTTGTTGTACGCGGCGATCTCGCGCTCGCCCTGGAACACCTGGATCTGCACGGACGGCTGGTTGTCGTCGGCCGTGGTAAAGATCTCTGACCGCTTGGTCGGGATGGTGGTGTTCCGCTCGATCAGCTTGGTGAAGATGCCGCCCTTGGTCTCGATGCCAAGCGACAGCGGAGTCACGTCGAGCAGCAGCACGTCCTTGACCTCGCCCTTGAGCACGCCCGCCTGTAGGCAGGCGCCGACGGCGACGACCTCGTCCGGGTTCACGCCCTTGTTCGGCTCCTTGCCGCCGGTCAGGTCCTTGACCAGGTCGACGACCGCCGGCATGCGGGTGGAACCGCCGACCAGCACGACGTGATTGATGTCGGGCAGCTTGATCCCGGCGTCCTTGATCACCTGCTGGAAGGGGCTCTTGCAACGGTCGAGCAGGTCCGACGTCATCTTCTGGAACTCAGCCCTGGACAGCTTGGTGTCCAGGTGCAGCGGACCCTGCTCGGAGTGGGTGATATAGGGCAAGTTGATCTGAGACTCGGTCGAGCTCGACAGCTCGATCTTGGTCTTCTCCGCGGTCTCCCGCAACCGCTGCAACGCCATCTTGTCCCCGGACAGGTCGATGCCGTAGCTGTTCTTGAAGTTCTTGACCAGCCAGTCCACGATCCGCTGATCCCAGTCGTCACCACCGAGGTGGTTGTCACCGCTGGTCGCCTTGACTTCGACTACGCCTTCGCCCACCTCAAGCAGCGAGACGTCGAAGGTACCGCCACCCAGGTCGAAGACAAGGATCGTGGCCTCGCCGGCCTTGTCCAGGTGATAGGCGAGGGCGGCCGATGTCGGCTCGTTGATGATGCGCAGCACGTTGAGACCGGCGATCTGGCCGGCTTCCTTCGTGGCCTGCCGCTGGGCGTCGTTGAAGTACGCGGGCACGGTGATGACGGCGTCGGTCACGCCCTCGCCCAGGTACGCCTCGGCGTCCCGCTTGAGCTTCTGCAGGATGAAGGCGCTGATCTGCTGCGCGTTAAACTTCTTGCTGTCGATCGAAACCGACCAGTCGGTGCCCATCTGGCGTTTGACCGACCTGATCGTGCGGTCAACGTTGGTCACAGCCTGGCGCTTGGCGACCTCGCCGACGAGCACCTCACCGTTCTTAGCGAAAGCGACCACGGACGGAGTGGTCCGCGAGCCTTCCGCGTTCGCGATGACCGTGGGCTCGCCGCCCTCCAGAACGGCCACGACCGAGTTGGTCGTGCCCAGGTCAATGCCTACCGCTCGTGCCATGTGTCAGTTCCTCGTCTCGGATGGCCTTGATTGTCGTTGGATAACTGAAGATTGAGTCTACTTGACGCAAGTTTGCCATGCAGCGTCGCTCAAGTCAAGCAAGGTTGAGCCTGTCCGGCTCAACTTTCTTGGCAACAAGTCGCCGTGGTTCGATGACCTGTGTGCTCTCATGTGCTTTCAGGCCATCGCTGTGACGGATGCGCGGCGACGGGTGCGTGTAACGCCCCAAGGTGCCTCGGGTCGCTGCCACCGGGGCCAGATCGACGCCGCGGCCGATTATCCGCTATCTGATGTAAGAAAGTGCCGCGTCAGATCATTCCCGTGTGAAGGGTCGTCGGCAAGCCCGGCGGCCGGACAACTGACCGAATGGCTTGTGCTGGTCGATGGGCGTTTGTCCGGAGTCGTTCCCAGATGGGAGACACGCATGAGCAGGGTCCACGGCCTGCTGAGGAGTTCCCCCGAGATCGCCATCTCCATGCTCGCGCTCATCTTCGCTATGGGGAGCGGCGCCGGCTGCGCGGCATCGACAGCCGCCAGCTCAAGCAAGCCGGTCTTCCGCTCGCTGTCCGGCGTCTCGTTCCCGATCGGCAGTAGCTGAGGTCAGGCTGCACAGGGCTCGCAGACGGCTTGAACTCGCCGTTCGCCGCATCGGGTGGTGAGTTCGCGTCCGGAAGCGCTTGCCAGCTCAAGCGGAGCGTCCGCCCGAGGGCGGGCGACACCGGGGCGGGCGACGCCGGGGCGGGCGACGCCGGGGCAGGAGCAGCAAGGAGCGTGGAGAGTTTTCGTCTTCCGGGTGAAGAGTTTTCGCTTAGGGGAGCATTTCGTGGTGAATGTGGAAGGTTTTCGGCTTCCTGGGGGAGCGTTTTCATGTTGCGGAGCATTTTCGTCGTATAACACGTCAAGTCTCTACAACATGAAAACCCTTCACCAGGAATCCGAAAACCCTCCCTCAGGAGACCGAAGCAGGCCCCGGGGTGGTTGGCCACGCCAGGGTCGCGGCGCTGACGGGAACAGCAGCCGGCCGGCCATAGCGCTGCCGGGATAGCAGCAGGCAGTACCACGCTGCTCACCGGCCCGCCCCGGCCCGCCGCCAGGCACCGGCCGGCCCGCCGGGTACCGGCCGGCCCGCCGTACCCGCCGGGTACCGGCAGACCCGCCGGGTACCGGCCGGCCCGCCGGGCACCGCCGAGCCTCGGGCTACCGAGCCCAGCTTGCCCTTGCGATCTGGCTATGCAACGCGAAGCGACGTATAGATGCGGCTAAAAGCCTTGATCAGCGTCTTTAGCGCCAATGCAGGATTGCGCCTACTATCCAGAGGGTGGCGAAGACAGGCTCGGGGGCGCCCGCCCACGCCAGCGATGCCGCGCATGACGCAGGTGCCGCGCGTGACGCTGGCGCCGGTGACAAGACGCGGCACGACCTGGTCGCGCGCGGTGACTCCCGCCCCGGGCGTCCACGAGCATTGGCCACCCGGAGGGCGACAGTACTGACGCTGGCCTTCTATCTGGTCGCGGCAGTCGTCGTGACCTGGCGCTTGTGGGCCGATCCGGCGTCAAGAATCGTCACAGGCAATCCGGATGATGCCGACTTGTTCGCCTGGTACATGCGATACGCGGCCACGGCGATCGCCCATGGGCAGTTGCCCGCGCTCGCGACAACGGCGCTTAACGCGCCGAGCGGGATCAACCTGATGTGGAACAGTTCGATGCTGCTGCTGGCGCTCGGGCTCTCGCCCATCACGCTGGCGTTCGGGCCGCAGGTGAGCCTCACCCTGCTTACTACGGCCGGGTTTGCAGGCTCGGCGGCAGCGATGTTCGCGGTGTTGCGCCGATGGCAGGTCAGCCTGTCGGCGGCCGCTCTGGCCGGGGCGGTGTACGGGTTCTCCCCAGCGCTGGTGCAGTCCGCGATCGGGCACTACGATCTGCAGTTCGCCGTGCTGCCACCGCTGATCATCGACGCGATGCTGCGGATCGCGGCCACCACGGCGGAGTTCAAGCCGGGAATTCGGCGGGGCATCGGGCTCGGCCTGCTGATCACGGCGGAACTGTTCATCAGCGAGGAACTAGCGCTGACCACGGTCCTCACCGGCCTGCTGCTGCTCGCCTGGCTGGCTGTCGGGTTGCCCAGGCAGGCCGTCCGGCAAGTGCCGGCCGCGGCCTTCGGCCTCGGGGTCGCCGGGCTCACCACGTTTCTCGTGGCGGGCTGGGCGTTGTGGGTGCAATTCTTCGGTCCGCTTGCCCAGAGTGGCTCGCCATTCTTGCGCGATTTCTATGAAAATGACCTGACGGGGTTCGTGACACCGTCTGGGTATTTGCTTTTCCACACCGCCGACAGCGCCGCGAAGGCGGCACTGTACCGCGGCCAGCCACCCGAGTACCTCGCCTATCTGGGCTGGCCGCTCATCATCATGCTGGTGGTCGCGGCGATCGCGTTCCGGCGCCGGCCGGTCGTCCGGGCGCTGGCTGGCACTACGGCCGTGCTCGCCCTGCTCTCCCTGGGCGGTCAGCCGCTGGTGTCAGGCATCAGTCACCCAGGCATTGACCTGCCCTGGCACTGGCTCGAGGACCTGCCGCTCGGCGGGTCGGTGCTGCCCGACCGGCTGTCGATCCTGGTCGATGGCGCCGCCGCTGTCCTGCTCGCGCTCGCGCTTGACCAAGCCCGTCAGCTCCTCAGGACGTACGTCAGCAGGCGCAAGGCCGCGCTGGCCAGCGTGCTGGCTGTGCTTGCCTGCCTGCCGCTAGTCCCCGCGCCCCTGCCGGTGAGCCAGCCGGTGCCGCTGCCGGCGGGCTGGAACGCCGCGTTCGCCGCTCTCCACCTGCCCACAGGGGCACGCGTGCTCGTGGTGCCCGTGCCGGCGGTGCACCTGACCGAGGCGATGCGCTGGGCGGCGGACGACGGCCAGCGATATGACCTGATCGGCGGCTACTTCATCGGGCCGGCGTGGAACGGCGTTGCCTACATCGACGGCAACGGGACCGCGCCGACCGCCGTCTACCTCAACCAGCTCTGGGTTTCCGGACTGCGGGCAGGGTCGCCACTCGCTAAAGCCGCGGCCCGGGCCGACCTCGGCGCACCAGCCGTACAGCCGGCCCCAGAGGCTGTCGGCTCGGACCTGACATCGTGGCGGCCGGCCGCCGTTGTGGCGGACACCACCGAAGGCTCGGCCCTGGCCAGGTACCTCATCCGCTTGTTCGGCCGGCCATCGGTCACGGCGGGCACCACCATGGCCTGGCGCCTGCCAACCTCCGCGAAGCCCAGGGGCGCCGGTACCGGCTGAGCCGCGACCTCAGCCTGCCCAGTTCCCCGACATGAAGAGCAGCCCGATCGCCGCGCTGATCGGGACCGATATCGCCAGGTACAGATGGCCCGTCCACGGCCGTCGCACGGCCAGCACGGCCAGCGCGCACCACAGCGGCCAGAGCAGCAGCAGCGACCGTGGCACCGACTCGTACCAGATCGACGTGGCCAGCGCCCCGATCGTGAGCCCGGCGTAGACCGCCTCAGACCAGCGCCGCAGACACACCAGCGCCACCACGGTGATCAGGCCCGCGAGCACCGCGAAGATCTCCAGCTGGAACACGAAGTTGATCGGCGCGCTGAACTCATGCCCGAACCCCGCCGTCCACGTCGTCTTGAACGTGTCGATCGGGTTGGTCAGCTGGCGCTGCCAGCCCGCCTGTTCCGCGTGCGGCCAGGCCAGCCAGCTCCCGGTGCGTGCACGCAAATAGAACTCGTAGGCCCCGAGGGGCACGAGTGCCGGAATGAACGTCGCCAGGGCTCGCAGTCGGCCAGTGCCTGCCCGGCGCAAGATCTCGATGGCGACCGCGACGCACAAAAAGAGGCCGTTGACCCGCACCACGCTCGCCAGGCCGGCCAGCAGCACGGCGATCGCCCACCGGTCATTGCGCACCGCCAGCCAGCTCGTAGCCGCCAGGGCCAGGAACAGCGCCTCGGTGTAGCCCGCCGCCAGGAAGATCGCGGCCGGCGACACCACCAGGAAGAGCACTGCCCGGCTCCCCGATCCGGGCAGCCAGTCCAGCTCGGCAATGCGGCTGAGCGCCACCACCGCCACCGCGCCAGCCACGAAGGAGACGATCAGGCCCGATACCGTCCATTGCCTGACGACCAGGCGCACAACATCGAGCGCGGCCGGGAAGCCTGGGAAAAAGGCCACCTGATTCGGCAGCAGATGTTCGGCCGGGCTGAAATACCCGTACTGCGCGATCGCCGCCAGCCGCACCGCGTCCCAGTTCTGCCACAACGCGAGCCAGCCCTGCGGCGACTTCGCCGAGCCGCGGAAAATGAAGGCAGCCGGCCAGGTAAGTGCGAGCACGCCTGCCCTGGTGATCAGCCAGATCCCGAGCGCCGTCCGGTCGCCAGGCGACAGCCGGCGGAACTGCCTGACCAGCCGCCCTACTGCGGTCGGGCGGTCGGCTGTCGTTTCCGCGACGGCTGTCATTCAGGTCCGATTCCTCGCTGACCGGGGCGGGAACGCCGGGCAACCCCGACGGACCCCGGCGCTTTCCATCGAAGACTAGTGGCTAATCGGTGCGTGCCGCGCTGCCCTGGATGGCCGCCCGTCACTCGGCTGACGTCGCCAGCCGGCGTACGCTGGCAGCCAACGCCGTCCCCGGAGGTCGATTTGGCGCTGCGGATCATCATCGGACTTGGCCTGACCGTCCTCGCGTTCGCGATCACCGGCAGGCGTCTTTGGTGGCTCTACCGGCTCGCGACGAGCGGCCAGCCCGCACCCGAGCGGATCGAGGCACTGAAGTCCCGTCCCGGCAGCGGGGCACAGACTCAGGTCACCGAGGTATTCGGGCAGCGCAAGCTGCTGCAGTGGACGGTGCCGGGTATAGCGCACTTCCTGACGTTCTGGGGCTTCATCATCTTGCTGCTGACGATCATCGAGGCCTACGGTGACTTGTTCAGTAAGACGTTCGCCATCCCGGGCATCGGGCACTGGGCCTTCATCGGCTTCATCGAGGACCTGTTCGCAGTCGCCGTGCTCGCCGGGATCGTGGCCTTCTCCATAATCAGGCTACGCAACAACCCCAAGACCGAGGGGCGCAAGTCGCGCTTTGCCGGATCCCACACTGGCGCCGCCTGGCTCGTTCTCCTGCTGATCTTCCTGGTGATCGCGACGTTGCTGATCTACCGCGGTGCGCAGATCAACACCGGGGACTTCCCCTACGCCCACGGAGCGTTCGCTTCACAGATCGTCGGGCACTGGCTGTCGCCGCTCGGTACTGCCGCCAACATGACGATCGAGACTACGTTCATCCTGCTTCAGCTCGCGGTGATCATGGCGTTCCTGGTCGTCATCGTCTACTCCAAGCACCTGCACATCGGCATCGCGCCGCTGAACGTGCTGTTCTCGCGCCGGCCCAACGGGCTCCGCGCGCTGGAGCCGATGCGTTCCAACGGCAAGGTGCTCGATTTCGAGGAAGCCGACCCGGACACCGACGTGTTCGGCCTGGGCAAAGTCGAGGACCTGACCTGGAAGGGCATGCTGGACCTGGCCACCTGCACAGAGTGCGGCCGCTGCCAGTCGCAGTGCCCCGCCTGGGCGACGGGCAAGCCGCTGTCGCCGAAGATGCTGATACTCGATCTGCGCGACCACGCGTTCGCCAAGGCGCCGTACCTGCTGGCCGGGTCCGACGAAGCTAAGGAAGCACTGCCTGATGCCGTCAGGCAAGAGGCTGAAAGGCCCTTGGTCGGGACTGCTGATGCGAACGGCGTCATCGACCCCGACGTGATCTGGTCCTGCACCAACTGCGGGGCGTGCGTGCATGAATGCCCGGTCGACATCGAGCACATCGACCACATCACCAGCATGCGCAGGCACCAGGTCCTGATCGAGTCGGCCTTCCCGCAAGAAGCGTCGGGGATGCTGAAGAACCTGGAGAACAAGGGCGACCCGTGGGGCATGGGCGAGTCCAAGCGCGGTGAGTGGATCACCGAGCTTGACTTCGAGGTGCCCGTGGTAGACGGCTCGATCGGCGACGATGTCGAGTACCTGTTCTGGGTCGGGTGCGCTGGCGCACTCGAAGACCGGGCGAAGAAGACCACCAAGGCGATCGCGCAACTGCTGCACACCGCCGGGGTTTCGTTCGCGGTCCTTGGCCCGGCAGAGACCTGCACGGGTGACCCGGCCCGGCGGATAGGCAACGAGTTCGTATACTCGATGCTCGCGCAAGCGAACATCGAGACGCTGAACGAGGTCGGCGCGAAAAAGATCATCGCCAGCTGCCCGCACTGCTTCAACACGATCGCCAACGAGTATCCGCAGCTCGGCGGCAACTACGAGGTGATTCACCACACCCAGTTGCTCGCGCGGCTCGTCGAGGAGGGCAAGCTGAAGCCCGTCACCCCGATCGAGGAGAAGATCACTTACCACGACCCGTGCTTCCTGGGCCGGCACAACCGGGTGTTCACGCCGCCGCGCGAGATCATGGAGCAGGTGCCAGGGGTCCAGGCTCAGGAAATGCACAGGTGCAAGGAGCGCGGGTTCTGCTGTGGTGCGGGTGGCGCCCGGATGTGGATGGAGGAGCGGATCGGCAAGCGGATCAACATCGAGCGCATCGAGGAAGCTCTCGGCACCGATCCGGACACGATCTCCACCGGCTGCCCGTACTGCTTGGTCATGCTGGGTGATGCCATCGCCGCGAAAAAGAGCACGGGCGAGGCCAAGGACTCGCTCGAGGTGGTCGATGTGGCTCAGCTGCTGGCCAGGTCGGTGACGCCGGCCGCGCCTCCCGGCCGGGCGGAGCCGACGGCGCCAGGGTTCCCTGCTGCTGACTGACCAGGCTCGCTGAGTCGCCGTGGGAGTGGGACCAGTCATCGACAGCCGCCGCGCCGAGGCGTTCTCCGACGGAGTCTTCGCCGTGGCGATCACGGTGCTGGTATTCAACCTGATCCCGATCGCCAAGCCCGGCATTCGCGTTCACGAGCTGCTCGGCGGGTGGCCGCAGTACGTCAGCTATGTGGTCAGCTTCCTCACGATCGGGATCGTCTGGCTAAACCACCATTCGATGCTCTCCAGGCTGCACAAGGTCGACCGGGCGATCCTTGTGCTCAATTTGCTGATGCTGATGGCCGTGGTCGCGATCCCGTTCCCGACCGTGCTTGTCGCAGACAACCTCGGGCCAGGATCGACTGATCAGGGTGCGCGGCTGGCCACCGTGGTTTACGGGCTCGTCATGATCGCGATGTCGATCGGGTTCTCAGGCATGTGGGTGTACCTGTCCACGCACCAGCACCTGATCGCGCGGCCCCTGAGGTCGCCGCTGCAGGCATGGATCAGGTTCAGCGCCGGGCTGGTCGGCTACGTTGCCGCGACGCTGATCGCGTTCGTCTCACCAAAAGCGTCGCTGGCGATTTACGGCGTGATCGCCGTGTACTACCTGTTCGAGAACCTACCCGACCCGGAAGCCGAGGTCACCGATGGCGAGCGGCCTGCCGGCGCCGGGGCTGAGGCCGGGGCTGGGGACAGGGACGGCGCCGGGGGCGGAGACGAGGACAGCGCCGGCGGGGCAGACGGAACTGGCGGGGGCGCCTGACGTAGGTTGCCGGTTTCGGTGTCAGCGGTGCCCGGTTTCGGTGTCGGCGGTGCCCGGTTTCGGTGTCGGGGATGCCGCTTTTGGGGCAACAGTCAAGCTCTCGCGGTAGCTCCAAGCGCCCGTAGTCCTCGCCGTAATGTCGTCCATGCCGAGAAAACATGGATCCGCGAATCGACGCCTAATCGGCAACATCGATCCGCGCACCCACGTGAACCGGTCTGCGGACCGTCGGCATGCGGCTACTCCCGCCGGCCACATCCGACTCGCTGACAACAGTGAAGCAGCCAGTTGGGATGGTCGCGCGACTCAGCCGGCTTGCGGCGGAAATCTGCGCGGTAGTCATAACGCCGCTGGGGTGGCCGCGCGGCTTGGCAGCCAGATTCTGACCCTGGTGCCGTGACCGAGCCAGGACTCCAGCGTCGCCTGGCCGCCGTGGGCGCTGGCGATGGCCTGGACGATTGACAGGCCGAGACCGCTGCCGCCACCAGCTGAGAAGTCGGCCATGGGTTTTGCGCTGCCGCCGTTGCTGCTGGTGAGGCCTCCGTTGCCGGAGGAGCTTCCGTTGCAGGAGGCCTTTGCGCTGCCCAGGCTGCCGGCCGGGCTCCCAGTGCTGCCGGCCGGGCCGCAGCTATCGCCCGCCGCGGCGGTGGCGCTGGCGGCGGTGGCGGCGGTGACGCTAGCGGCGGTGGCGACGGACTCGGTGGCCATCCCCGGCCGTTCGGTCGCCCGGTGGAAGCGGTCGAAGGCCCTGGCTGCGTCTTTTTCCGACATTCCGGGACCCGAGTCGGCTACCTCGATGAGCACGCCGCCCTGGACGCGGCCGAGCCTGACGGCGACCGGAGCCGAGCGCGGCGTGTGCGCGCGCACGTTGCCGAGAAGGTTGGACAGGACTTGCCTGATCCGGCGTTCGTCGACGACCGCGATCAGCCTTGGCGGCGCCTGGGCGCTGATCGGCCGGTCGGGTTCGACCGCTGTCGCGTCGGCTACGGCGTCTCGCACTACCGTGGCGAGGTCGGTCTCGGTCAGGTCGAGCGAAGACGTGCGGTCCAGCCTGGCCAGCTCAAGCAACTCGGCGACCAGCGTCGACATCCGCTGTGCCTCTTGCTCGATCCGTCGCATGGCGCCCGGTAGCTGGTCAGGCCCGAGTGCGCCCTGCCGGTAAAGCTCGGCGTAGCCGCGGATGGTCGTCAGCGGGGTGCGAAGCTCGTGTGACGCGTCGGCGGCGAACTCGCGTACCTTGCGCTCTGAGCTCAGGCGGGCACCGAAAGCCTGCTGGATCCTGTCCAGCATGGTGTTGATGGCCGCCCGCAGTCGCCCGACCTCGGTTTCATCATCGGGTCCGGCCATTCGCTCGGTCAGGTCGCCCCTGGTCGTGATGTCGTTGGCGGTCTTGGCCATCCGGTCAAGCGGCTCGAGGCCGCGCCCGACCAGCCACCTGCCGCCAAGGGCCAGCAAGGCCAGAAGGCCGCCGCCCGTGATGATCTCGGCGGCGATAAGACCGCGCACCTGGCTCGTCAGCCCGCTCTGCTGCTCGGCGACCACGAGCACGCTGACCGAGCGAACGGAGCGGGAAAAGTTCTCGGTCGCGGGGATCACCCGCGCGACGGCGGTCAGGTGGTAATCGGTCCCGTGCACGGGCCCCACGAGGAAGGGGTCATCGCGTCTGGCTCTCTGGTAGACCTTCGGCTGGCCGAGCTGCCTGATCGCGTCTGCCAGCGCGTGACCGACCGCTGCCCTGCCCGTTGGCAGCGGCACGACGGAGAACGGGCTGAACGTGACCAGGACGGCCGAGAGCTGCGGAGCGGGTCGCTGTCGGATGTCCGATGGACTTCGCGTGCTCTCGTCGAGAATGCCGAGGTTGAACTGACCTGTAAGGTTATGGGCGAAAAGGTCAGTGCTCACGATGCCGAGCACCAGCAGCAGGACAGCCGTCACGGCCAGCTGCAGCAAGAGCAGCCTGGTACGTAGCGACCAACCGCGCGGACCTTTCATGCGCCGCCTGGCTCCAGGTGCCAGCGTTGCTCGGCCTGATGGGCCTTGTGAGCCGCCGCCTGCTCCGGTAGCCGCAGGCTGTAGCCAACCCCGCGCTGAGTGTGAATCAGCGGGGGCCCGAGCGGGTCGAGCTTGCGGCGCAGATAGCTCACGTATGTTTCCACGATCTGGGATTCACCGGCGTAGTCCCAGCCCCAGACGTTCTCGAGCAGTTGCGCCCGGGTGAGTACCCTGCCCTGATGTCGCATCAGGTAGGCGAGAAGCCGGAACTCCGTCGGTGACAGCTCAACCGGGGTGCCGGCCCTGCGCACGGTCCACATGGCCTCATCGAGTTCGAGATCGCCAGCTCGCAGTGTGCAGTCGGCGGTGCCGACTTCGACTGGCTGAGCCGACCTGGCCGCCCGCCGCAAGACCGCCCGGACCCGGGCGACCAGTGCCTCGACCGAGAACGGCTTGGTGACGTAGTCGTCGCCGCCGATCGCGAGGCCGGTCACCGTATCCGAGGACGTGTCCCGCGCAGTCAGGAAGATGACGGGCACCTCATTGCCCGACGCGCGCAGGCGTCGGCAGACTTCGAAGCCGTCGATGTCTGGCAGCATCACATCGAGCACGATGAGATCGGGTTTCACGGTCTCGGCCTGGCGCATCGCGTCGGTGCCGTTCGCCGCCGTGCTGACGGTGCAGCCGTGAAACTTGAGCGCGACCTGCACAAGCTCGCGGATGTTCGGCTCGTCATCCACCACAAGGACGCGAGGGATTCGTTCGGCATCGGTCATCGCTGTCGGCGGGCTCACTATTCGGTGGGTAAATAAAGCGCTGGCTGTCCTAATGAGGAGCGTACGGGATACCGGCCCCAAGGTTGTGACGCCGGCAGCTCGCGGGTTCATTCGAGCTGCCGGCGTCTGAGCGGGTTGTCCGAGTCAGGCGGTTTTCCGGCTAGCCGCGGATGACAATCAGCCTGGCTTCGTCAGCCCCGCCCACCACGAGGCCGACAACGAACACCCGCTGGCCTGCTGCCAGCGCGGACACGCCCACGCGCTTCCTCGCGCGGACTATGGCTGTCTTCGTCCTCAGATTCCAGGTCGAAGTCCCGCCGTTGGTGTCTTTCACAGCGAAGGAGCCCGATGACGCTCGCTGGACGACACCCCGCAGGAAGGCGACGGTCCTGGTCCCCTTCGCGGTCCTGAAGGTGATCTTGGTCCCCTTCGCGGTCCTGAAGGTGATCTGACCCCGCTCGGCCCCGAGCCGCAGAAGACGTCTGAGCACCGCCCGGCGCAGGTGATCATGCTTCAGCGTGGTAGCGGCTACGATGCGATCGCTCGCGAGTCGCATGCTGACCCGTGCGGCGCTTGACGCCTTGCTCGTACCTGATGTCAGGTGCGTTCCGAGGACGACCCCGCCTCCGGCCAGCAGGGCGGCGGCCGCGATGCCCGCTGCGAGCCGGCGTGCCAGCCACCCCCGCCTAGGCCTCCGGTCGTCCATGGCAGCACCTTGTCACGTTCGGCTGTGACATTCGGAAAGGGTTCCTGAGATTTCTCTGTGAACGCCTTGTGAAGCAGTCACGGCAGCCCCTGCTACATACGCTCAGGCACGGGGATGCCCAGAAGATCAAGCCCAGCTAGCAGGACCCTGAGCGTGAGCGCCGCGAGCGCCAGCCTGGAGTGCCTGACCGCCTCATCGGTAGCCTTGAGTACCGGGCATTGCTCATAGAACGTCGTGAAATCACTCGCAAGATCGAAGATGAAAGCAGCGAGCTTGTGCGGCTCGGCCGTCTTGGTGCTCTGGTTCACGGCAACGTCGAATTCGAGGAGCCGCAGCGCGAGCATGCGTTCTGCCTGCTCGCCCAGCGTGATCGGTCCGGTCACCTGGTCCGGGCTCAGGGAAGCGCGCGCGAAAATCGAGCGAATCCTGGCGGTCGCGTACTGCAGGTACGGCCCGGTGTTGCCGGTGAGCGCGAGCATCCGGTCGAAGTCAAGGACGTAGCTCGAGTCGCGGGCCACCGACAGGTCGGCGTACTTCAGCGCGCCGATGCCGACCGCCTCAGCGATCTGCGCACGCTGCTCAGGCTCGTCGTACCTGTCCTTGATGACTTCCTCGGCCCGCGAGATCGCCTCGTCGATCAAGTCGATGAGCTTGACCGACGCGCCGCTCCTTGACCTGAACCGCTTCCTGTCAGCGCCTGTGACCATGCCGATGGCGGCGTGCTCTACCCGCACCGAGTCGGGCAGCCAGCCCGCCTGGCTCGCCGCCGCGAAGATCATGGCGAAATGCTGCGCCTGCTCGGACCCGACGACATAGATGATGCGGCTGGCCCGCAACTCGCGCACCCGGTACCTGATCGCGGCCATGTCAGTGGAGTCGTATCCGTAACCGCCGTCGCTCTTGCGCAAGATCAGGGGAAGGGGCGAGCCGTCCCTGCCGGTGAAGCCGGGCGGGAACAGGCAGAGGGCACCGTCGCTGATCGTGGCAACGCCGGCCCGCTCGAGTTCGTCGCAGACATCCTCGAGCATCGGGTTGTAGAAGCTCTCGGGTGCGAGGTCATCGTCGGTGAGCGTGATCCCGAGCCTGCGGTAGATCATGTTGTAGTACTGCTTGGAGTCGTCGATAAACATCTGCCACAGGCGCAGCGTCTCAGGCTCACCAGCCTGCAGCGCCACCACCCGGCGCCTGGACCGGTCGGCGAAGCCGGGCTCGGAGTCGAACTTGACCTTCGCTGCCTGGTAGAAAGCGTTGATCTCGCCGGCCGCCAGCTGCGCGTAAGCGGCGTCCTCGCCGGCGTCGACGAGGTGCTCGAGCAGCATGCCGAAATTGGTGCCCCAGTCACCGATGTGGTTCGCCCTGGTCACGTCATGGCCGAGGTGCTCAAGCATGCGGACGCAGGCGTCTCCGACGACGGTTGTGCGCAGATGGCCGACGTGCATCTCTTTCGCGACGTTCGGCGCAGAGTAGTCGACGACTATCCGCTGCGGCTCGCTTGCTGCCGTCACTCCGAGCCGGGGATCGGCGAGCTGCGCTGAGGCTTGAGCGGCGATCCACGCGGTGCTGAGCGTGATGTTGATGAAACCGGGCCCGCTGACCTCGGCCCGCTCGATCACGGCCGAGCCGGTCAGGTGACCCGTAAGCCGGGCGGCCACGTCCCGGGGCGGGAGGCCGAGCCGCTTGCCGAGAGCGAGCGCTACGTTGGACTGGAAGTCGGCGAACGCCGATGGCCGGATCACCGGGTCGGCATCGGCGCACTCCGGTCCGAATTCGGCGGTGAGCGCGGTGCTCACCTGTGCCGCGATTGCGGCCTGAGGATCAGCCATGGCTTAAAGCCTAGCGACCGCAGCCAAGTCATTAAGGCGGCGTCCGCCGCCGGAGTCTGACCGCGGTCAGTGCCGCTCCGAGCGCCGCAGGAAATGACCCTGCCGTCCAGGGCCAAGGCGTTCCTTGATCCGCTCGGCGATCTTGCCGCTGGTCATCTCGGCGGCCAGTCGACATGCCGCCGCCGCCCCGCGGTGCGTCGACGCGCCGTGCGCGATGACGACAGTGCCCTCAAGACCGAGCAGGGCGGCACCGCCATAGGTCTCGGGATCGAAGCGGTTGCTCAGCTCTCGTAGCTCTTTGCGCGCGAGCATCGCGCCCAGTCGTGAAGATCTCGTGCTGCTGAGCGCCGACTTCAACTGGGATGCGGTGAAAGCCGCTGTACCCTCGAGCGTCTTGAGCGCGACGTTTCCGGCGAAGCCGTCGGTGACGACGACGTCCACTTTGCCAGCGAGCAGATCGCCGCCTTCGATGTTGCCGGCGAAGTCGACCAGAGCCGCGCCGTGCTGCGGCTCCGCGCTCAGCAGCTCGTAGGTGCGCTTGGACAGCTTGTTGCCCTTGCCCGGCTCGGAACCGATCGACAGCAAGCCGACCCGGGGCTTGGCTATACCGAACGCCACCTCGGCGTAAGCCGACCCAAGCTGCGCGAACTGGGCGAGCATCTCGGGCTTGGGATCGGCGATCGCCCCGGCGTCGATGAGCACCGTCGGGGTCGGCTGAGTCGGCAGCGCCACCGCCAGTGCCGGCCTGATCACACCGGGCAGATTGCGCAGCCGCAGCCTCGCGATGGCGACGATCGCGCCTGTGGACCCGGCTGACATCACGGCGGTGGCCTGACTTAGATGCACGAGCTGGCAGGCGATCGCGATGCTCGACCTCGGCCGCCGCCAGCTAGCCAGCGCGCCTTCGTCCATGGCGAGCGAATCCTCGGCGGCGACGAGCCGGATCTCGCCAAGCACTCCGTGTTCCGCGAGCAACGGCCGGACCTGGCCTGGCCGGCCGATGAGCACGACCCTGGTGCCCCACTGGCGGAACGCGGTAACGGCCCCGGCGACAATGGCGGCAGGGGCGTTGTCGCCGCCCATCGCATCGATCGCGATAACAGGCTGGCGTGCTCTCGCGGGTGTCGTCGCCTGACCTGCATCCGCTGCCTGAGGCTGGGTCGGTGGGCCGGTGCCCGCAGTGGTCACGCTGGGGCCTGCGAGGCCTCCGCCTGCGACGCTCCAGCCTGCGAAGCCGCGGGCGCGGGCTGCGCCTGCGCCGGATGAGATCGGGTTGGCATTCGCTTGATTGCGAGCGCGCTAAGCGCGGTAAGGCCGACCACCGCGATGGGCATGATCATCGCCTGGTGCATCGCGGACACGTACCCAAAGGAGAACGCCTCACGCGCGATCCGGCCGATTTCGTCGGCGAGCGAGGCCGGCGTGCCTGGCGGCAGCTTGAATCCGCTGCTGCCCGTGCCAACCGCGGCACCGCTTTGAGCGGACTTGGCGAACCCCGCAACGAGGTGAGCGCGGGCCGTCGGCGGCAGGACAGCGTCCCTGGCCCTGACGGCGGCGGGCAGAGTGGCTGTCAGCCGGTTCTCCAGCAGCGCGCCGACCGCCGCGGCTCCGATCACCGACCCGACCTGCCTGGTCGTGTTGATCATGCCTGAGGCCGCGCCGGCGAGCCGCGGCTGGACGCTCTGCATCGCGGTGGTCGTCAGCGGCGCGAACGTGCAGCCGAGGCCGAACCCGGAAATGACCAGAGCAGGCACGAAAATGGGCCAGTTACTGGTCGGCTCCGCGATCGCGGCCAGCCAGCCCATCCCGCCAGCGAACAAGGTCAGCCCGGTGAACAGGATGAACTTACCGCCGATCTTGTCGGTCAGCCTGCCCGCGGCCGGCGCGACGAACATCGACACCACCGAGGACGGCGCCATCACAAGGCCGGCCTTGAGGGCCGAATAGCCGAGTGCCGACTGGAAGTAGATCGTGATCGGCAGGAAGATCCCGAGGAGCCCGATCGATAGCGCGCCCGACATCCAGTTCATCAGGCTGAAGTTGCGGTCGCGGAACAGCGCGAACGGTACCAGGGGCTCCTTGTCCTGCGTCTTTGCCTGCACGATCAGGAACACGATCAGCAATGCGATGCCCAGGCCGATCACCAGCGGAATCGAGATGAACGAGGTGATGGTGCCCCAGTTGTACTTCTGACCCTCCACCAGGCCATAGCAGATCGCGAGCAGGGCCAGGCTGGCGAGCACCACGCCGGTGAGGTCGAGCTTGTGCTGAGTCCCCGTGCGCAGGTCGGGGATCAGGAAGATGCCGAGCAGGATGACGGCGATGCCGATCGGCAGATTGATGAAGAAGATGTACCGCCAGTCGAACGCGGTCACCAGCAGGCCGCCGAGCGTGGGACCGGCGATGGTCGCCACTCCAGCGACCGCTCCCCACACTCCGAAGGCGGCGCCACGCCGCTCGGGCGGGAAGACCATCGTGAGCAGCGCCAGCGTCTGCGGCATGAGCAGAGCGGCGCCGACTCCTTGCACGGCGCGGAAGCCGATGAGCCAGCCGACGGTGGGCGAGAAGCCGCACGCCGCCGACGCCGCGGTAAACAAGGCCACGCCGACGATGAACAGGGCCCGCTGACCCTTCAGGTCACCGAGGCGACCGGCCGTAATCAGCAGCACGGCGAGCACCAGCGCGTAGGCATTGATCACCCACAAGATGCCGTCCAGCGAGGCGTGCAGCTTGTCGATCATGTTGGGGATCGCGATATTGACGATCGTCAGATCGAGCAGGGTCATGAAAAACCCAAGCGAAACGACGATCAGGACGGCCCACGGATTGCCGCGGTACTTGCTCACGACTTCAACCTCTCCTGCTCGCCGGTGCCCGGCAGCGACGTCGGCCGGGGCCCGCGCTAGGCACAGGCCCAGCCTGCTGGTGTCCGGTACCGGCCCGGTCTGGCCTGCTCGGTCAGCAGCGCCGTGACGCACCAGCCTTATTCCCTTGGCGATGCACCAACTCGATTGGGCGCCTCAGTCCTGGCTGATAACTGGTAACTCGCGTACCTGGTAACTCGCGGCCCCGCGGTGAACGAAAGACTGACTTGCCTTACGTGACATCTATGGCACCGTATCTCTGACGCTGTATCTCGACGCTGTATCTCTGACGCTGTATTTCTGACGCTGTACGTATCTATGACACGGTGATCCCGGGCGCCGTGACATCCGACCGCTATCGTCGATGGTAGGCCCACCTGCTGACAGCGCACGAAAGAACTCGCCTGCCAGCGATTCCCGCCCCCGCACGGGCCTGGGCCGGTCCGCACAGTATGCTCCGGCCATGGACTTGAACGGTGTTGCCGCGATCGTCTCGGGCGGAGCTAGCGGACTCGGCGAGGCGACAGTGCGGGATCTGGCGGCCGCTGGCTGCAAAGTGGTGATCGCTGACCTCAACGAAGAACGTGGCAAGGCGATCGCCGAGTCGGTCGGGGGCGTTTTCGCCAGAACCGATGTCGCCGACGAAGCCTCCGTCGCCGCTGCCGTAGGCGCGGCCGAGGCGATCGGAGCGCCGCTGCGGGTGGCGGTCAGCTGTGCCGGAATCGGCTGGGCCTCGCGCACGGTCGGACGCGATGGCTCCCCGCATGACCTGGGCGCATACCGCAAGGTTATCGACGTCAACCTGATCGGCACCTTCAACGTGATGCGCATCGCGGGCGCGGCGATCGCGAAGACCGAGCCGGCCGACGCTGACGGCCAGCGCGGTGTCGTGATCAACACCGCATCCATCGCGGGCATCGAAGGTCAGACCGGCCAGATCGCCTACTCGGCGTCCAAAGGCGGCATCATCGGAATGACCGTGCCAGCCGCCCGTGATCTCGCGGCGATCGGCGTGCGCGTCAACACCATCTGCCCCGGAATCATTGACACGCCTATCTACGGCGCCGGTCAGGCAAGCGATGATTTCAAGGCGAAGCTGGTTGCTCCCGTCGTCTTCCCCAAGCGCATGGGCACGGCGGCGGAGTTCGCGAAGCTGGTCAGGTCCCTGATCGACAACGACTATATGAACGCTGAAGTCATCAGATTCGACGGCGGCATCAGGTTCCAGCCGAAGTAGCCGACACACGTGAAAGGCGCGCCATGACCGACGCGGTTCGCACTGAGGTAGCCGATGGCGTCGCGGTCATCACGATCGACCGCCCGCAGGCGCGCAACGCCGTCAACGGTGAGGTCGCGCGGGGGGTGGCGGCCGCGATTGAGGACTTCGATGGTCGCGCCGATGTCAGCGTGCTGGTACTGACCGGTGCCGGCGGGACTTTCAGCGCCGGAATGGACCTCAAGGGTTTCCTGTCGGGCGATTCTCCGATCGCGCCGGGCCGCGGCTTCGGCGGCATTGTGGAACGGCCGCCAGCCAAGCCGGTCATCGCCGCGGTGGAGGGCTACGCGCTGGCCGGCGGTTTTGAACTCGTCCTAGCCTGCGACCTGGTCGTTGCCAGCGAGGAGGCGAAATTCGGGCTGCCCGAGGTCAGGCGCGGCCTGGTGGCCGGCGCCGGCGGTCTGCTCAGGCTGCCCAAGAGGATTCCTTACCACCTGGCGATGGAGATCGCGCTGACCGGCGAGCACTTCAGTGCTGCTAGGCTCGCGGAGGCTGGCCTGGTCAACAAGCTCGTGCCCGCGGGCGAGGCGCTGTCAGCGGCGAAAGACCTGGCCGCCCGGGTCGCGCTCGGTGCGCCGCTGGCACTCGCGGCATCGAAGCGGGTCATCGTGGAGTCGGCCGACTGGGCCGCGGACGAAGCGTTCGCCAAGCAGGGTGAGGTCATCTCTCCGATCTTCGGGTCGAAGGACGCGATGGAGGGCGCGATGGCGTTCGCCGAGAAGCGCCAGCCCGTCTGGACGGGCGAGTAGGGCCCATGGACAGGGCCTGGAGGCGAGTGGGGAGAATTGGGCACAGCCGATCCGCGGATCAGCGTCGTTGTGCCGTTCTACAACAACGTTGACCTGCTCGCCGACTGCCTTGCCTCGATCGCCGACCAGACCCTGACCGATCTCGAAGTGATCATGGTCGATGACGGCTCGACCGACGGCAGCGCTGAGATCGCGGCTGCCCGCGTGGCCGCGGACCCCAGATTCACGCTCGTCCAGGTCCCTAACGGTGGCCCGGGGTCGGCGCGTAACTGCGGCGTGGCCGCCGCAAGCGGGGAGTTCCTGGCGTTCGTGGACGCCGACGACCTCCTGCCTTCCCTGGCCTACGCCACGCTCCTGGCCGTGCTTGAGCAGACCGGTTCCGACTTCGTCTCCGGCGGGGTGCTCAGGCTGACCGCCGAGGGCCTGGGCGGCTCGGGCTTGCACGACCAGGCGATCAAGACCCGGAGTCTGCGCACGCACATCAGCCGCACGCCGGCGCTCTGCTACGACATCTCGGTGTGGAACAAGCTGTTCCGCAGGTCCTTCTGGACCAGGGCGGGACTCAGCTTTCCTCAGGACATGCTCTGGGAAGACCTGGTCGCGATGACCAAGGCGCACGTGCTGGCGACCGCCGTCGACGTGATCACCGATCCGATCTATCACTGGCGGGACAGGGACAAGGGCGCCCCGTCGATCACTCAGTCGCGGACGAGCATCAGCAACTTCCGTGACAGGATCACGGCCCTGCTCATGATCGACGACTTTCTTCGCGCTCGCGGCACGCTGGCACTGCTGCGCCACCATCAGCACAAAGCGCTGGTCAACGACCTCTGGCTCTACGTGCGGGATCTGGCCGCGACTACCCCCGAGTACCAGCGTGAGTTCACGGACCTGGCCGGGAAGTATCTGCGTCAGGTCGACAAGCGCCTGATCCGCGGCTTGCCAGCGACCCGCAAGCTTGCCTACCACCTGATCGGGTCAGGCCGGGAGGCTGACCTGGTCGAGTTCGCGTCCTGGCTGGCTGAAAATCCCGGCCGGACACCGCCCGTGGTGCGGTCCTTCGGCCGGCTGCGCGCTGACCTGCCCTTCAGGCGGTCAGCCAGCGGTGGCAAGGCAAGACCCTGGCGCGCCATACCGGCGTGGGTATTCACGCCGCAGTGGCGGGAACTCGTGCCGCAGGTGCGAGTCGACGCCATTACCTGGCAGCGGCGGTCGCTGATCATCGAAGGCAGTGCCTACGTGCCGTCGATGGACATCGGCCGCCGGCGGAATACCACCAAGCTCGTAGTGCTGGTGCCCCGGGGCAGGCGCGGACTGCCCGTCGTAGTACCGGCTCAGTCGCTGCGGCGGCCAGAGGCGACCGCGTCATCGGGGCAGAGCCGTTATCGCTATGACTGGTCTGGATTCCGGTGCCGGATCAGTCCGCGCTGGTTCGGCGCCGGCCGTCACTGGCTGACGGGGGAGTGGGATAGTTTCATCCTCGTGAGGGGCCGGGCCGCCTGGCGGCCAGCGCGGTTGCATTCACCAGCCCCGCAGGCCCTTGTTCCGAAACCTATGGCAGTAGCGCCGCACGTGACGTTCGGTGCGCGCTGGGCCGGCAACCGGCTCCGAATCGCGATCAGGAGTGAGCCTGCGAGCAGGCCAGCAGCCGCGGGCAGGGCTGCAGCTGACACCGCAAGTGAGGTAGCGATCAGCCAGACGTGGGCTGGCGGCGCCAAGCTCGCGTTGCGCGCCAGCTTGCCTGAGCCCGGTGCCTACCAGGTCGTGTTCAGCCAGAGCGGCGGCTGGGCCAGGCACGTGATCGATGTCAGTTGCGCCGATGGCGAACTCAGCGCCGTGATCGATGTCGGAGCCATCGACTATTTTGGCGACAGGGTGCCGCTGCGTGACGGCCGCTGGGAGGTGAGCCTGCGGCGGGTCGACGGTGATGTGCCTGTGACCGTGCGAGCTGAGGTTGATTCGCGCTTGATCTCAGCCGGCCGCAAGACGTTCCAGTGCGCCAGCGGTGAGCGGCACAGCGGTGAGGGGCACAGCGGTGAGGGGCACAGCGGTCACGGGCACAGCGGTCACGGGCACAGCGGTCACGGCGGTCGTGACCTGGTACTCTCCGTAGCGCCGAGATATGGCCCGCTGGACGGAGGCAGGATTCGCCGCAGGCTGCTTCGCGAGGTCTACTACCCGGTGCAGCGCCTGCTTCCGGTACGCGACGCGGTGCTGTTCATCAGCTTCGACGGCCGGACTGCCACGGACAACCCGCTCGGCATCGCGAAGGAGCTGCGGCGCCGCGGCGATCAGCGCGATCAGATCTGGGCGGTCAATGACTGGTCGGTCGCCGTGCCGCCGGACAGCCGGGCCGTGCTGATCGGCACCGCGGCCTACCTGGCCGCGCTCGGGCGCTCCGCGTACGTGGTCGCGAACGATCACGTGGCACTGCCCTACCGGCGCAGGCGAGGCCAGCGCTACGTGCAGACCTGGCACGGGACGCCGCTGAAGCGCCTCGGGTGGGACATCGTCAAGCCGAGCTTTGCCAGCGGGGACTGGTACTTTGACTTCCTGGCGCGCGATGTCGCCCAGTGGGATCTGCTGCTTTCGCCTAACCCGTTCACGACGCCGATCATGAGGCAGGCATTCAGGTATACCGGTGAGATCGCCGAGACCGGATACCCGCGGGACGATGCGCTGGTGGCCGGGCGGCCAGCGGGCAGCATGGCCAGCCTGAGGGAGCGGCTGGGCCTGCCGCCCGGCAAGCGGGTCGCGATGTACGTCCCGACCTGGCGCGAGAACCAGCGTGACGACGCCTCGGGGTACCGGTTCGAGGTCCGGCTCGACCTTGCCGCGGCCAGGCAGCGGCTTGCCGATGACTATGTCCTGCTGATCAGGGGCCATCACCGGATGGCTGGCTGGGCACTGGCCGACGCCGAGCCCGGTTTCGTCGTCGATGTCACCGGCTACCCGGATATCAATGATCTGCTCGCGCTCACTGACGTGCTGGTCACCGATTATTCGTCGGTCATGTTCGACTTCGCGCCGAGCGGGCGGCCGATGGTTTTCTTTACCTATGACCTTGAGAGCTACCGTGATCAGCTACGGGGCTTTTATTTCGACTTCGAAGCGGCCGCGCCCGGGCCGCTGGTCAGCACGTCTGGCGAACTGATCGAGACCCTGGCCGACATCGATGCCGTAGCGGTCAGGTACCGGGCCGCCAGCGAAACCTTCACGGCGAGGTTCTGCCCGCTCGACGACGGCAAGGCGTCCGCACGGGCCTGCGACCGGATATTCAAAGACTAAGCTGCCTGCTTGGTGAGAAAGATTTGGCTTAACGCAGCGCACGTCGTTGGCGTCGCTGGGCGGGCCAGCGTTCGGCCAGGAAGGGTGTCGCATGCGTGGCCTCAGGGCAGACGCGGCTGTCGGCTCAGCTGGCACCCCGGCAAGTGCCCGTCAGGCAGCCGGGCAGCAGGCTAGCGGCCGTGCAGCGCGCGGGCCCGTGAGGTCCGCGCTCGCGTCCTGGTGGCCGGTCATTGCCTGCGTCCTCGCCGAGTTCCTTATCGGGGGCTACCGGATCTCCCGGCCGTCGTTCTGGCGGGATGAGGCCGCGACCATCTCCGGTTCCCGGCGCCCCGTCGGCGCGGTCTTCGCGCTGATGTCGCACCAAGATGCCGTGCACGGGCCCTATTACCTGCTGATGCATGCGGTGATCGCGATCGGCGGCACCTCGGAAACCGTCCTGCGGCTACCTTCGCTGATTGCCATGTCCCTCGCCGCCGGGTGCACCGCAGCCCTGGCACGAAGGCTCGCGGCGGGATGCGGGCTGCCGGCGCCCGCCGGCGTTGGCGTGCTCGCCGGCCTTGCCCTGGCCGCCGTTCCGCTGTCGACCAGGTACGCGCAGGAAGCCAGGCCTTACGCGCTCACCTCGTTGTTCGCTGTCGCGGCGACGTATTTGCTGGTGCGCGCGGCGGCGAGCGGACGCTGGCCGGGGTGGGCGGGCTATGCGGCGGCGCTGACGCTGACGGCGTGGTTCAACCTGTTCGCTGTATTGCTCGCGGTGGCACATGGCGCGAGCTTGTTCGTCGCGCGCGCTCGGGCCGGCGCGGATGATAAAGCCGAGGTCGATGCGCCGGGCGGAGAGCAGTCCTCGCCTGACATCCCTGTCGCGCCCGGCCTTCCTGTCGCGCCCGGTTTTCCTGTCGGGGGCGGCATTTCCGGCGCGCCCGGTTTTCCTGTCGGGGCTGGCATCCCCGTTGCGGCCGCCGCCCTGCGGCGCTGGCTTGTCGCCTGCTCGGTCACAGCGGCTCTCGTGGCGCCGGTCGCTGTCGTGAGCCTACGCCAGTCAGCCCAGCTGAACTGGGTCACCGTGCCGGACCTATCCACGGTGGCCTCGCTGATCAGGGATTTCGCCGGGGCGCTGGTCGCGATCCCGGTCATCGCTCTGCTTGGACTGCTTGGTTGCGTCGCCGGGCCCGGACTGCGCCGTGGCGCTGGACTGACGCCCGCTGTGATCGCATTGCCGTGGCTGATCGTGCCGCCGGTTGCGTTGCTCGCCGTCTCGTTCGCCGACCCGGTCTACGTCGAACGCTATGTGGTGTTCTGCCTGCCGGCCATGGCCGTGCTGGTGGCGGCAGGCCTCGTATGGCTGGCGGACTTGGTCGCCCGCGAAGCTCATCGGCGGGAGCTGCCCGCTCGCCGGGTGCGGTTGCTTGCCGCCATCCCGTCGGTGGTACTGGCCGTGGCGGTGACGTCGGCGGTGGTCGGCCCTCAGAGCGCGATCAGGCTTCCTTCGGCACGCGCCGACAACCTGCGGGCCGTCGCCGCCGTGCTGGCAGGGCACGAGCGGCCGGGCGACGCGATCTTGTACCTGCCGTGGGACACCGCGCTGGCCGGCATGGCCTACCCGAAGCCATACGCCAGCCTGCGCAACATTGGCCTCGGCCAGTCGCCAGTCGCCTCGGACACCTTGCGCGGCCTGCCCGCGAGCCCGCGCGTGGTCGCGGGCCGGCTGCGGGGCGTAGCCAGGGTATGGACCGTGCAATGGACGCCCGTGCTGCCGTCGGCGGCGCCTGCCAGCACCGGTGGGCTTGGCGCGGCTGGCCTGCGGCTCGTCCGGCGGTGGCACATTCAGTCGGTGGTGCTCAGCTTGTACGCCAAGCGCTAAATCGGGCTTGTGCCTGAGGCGGGCGCCAATCCTGGAGCTGGCTGGCCGTAGGGGGCTACGGCCAGCCAGCGATCCGGCGGCGGGGGAAACCGCCGGATCGGGTCCGGCCCGGTTTAGCCCCGCAGCGCCTCGGGGGCTGGCGCCTTGCGGGGCCGAGAGGGGGGAGGCCGGACCCGGTCTTGGGTGCCCGACATCGTGGCATATCGGTTAGCGGATAGTTGTTGTCTTGGGCGCGCGGGTCGCGAGCTGCTGACGCAGCTTGCCGCGGCCCCTGTGCAAGCGGGACATCACGGTTCCGATCGGGGTGCCCATCATGGCAGCGACCTCGCGATACGGATATCCCTCAACATCGGCGAGCCAGATCGCCGTCTTGAAGTCGTCGGGCAACTCGCGCAAGGCGGTGAGAGCTGCGGAATCGGTCATCTTGTCGAGCGCTTCAGCCTCGGCTGACCTCGCCGGCCCAGCCAGGGGGTCATGACCAAACTGCCAGTCCGAGCCTGGGTCCGCGCCCGGGGAGATCGCAGGCTCACGCTTGGTCTTGCGATAGGAGTTAATGAACGTGTTCGCGAGGATTCTGTGCAGCCAGGCCCGCAGGTTGGTGCCTGGCGTGAAGTGGTGATACCCGCTGTAAGCCTTCGTGAGAGTTTCTTGGACCAGGTCTTCGGCGTCAGTTGGATTGCGGGTCATCCGCAGCGCGGCAAGGTAAAGCGCATCGAGGTACGGCCTGATCTGCGCGTCGAACTCGCTCTTGCGGGCGGCCGGAGTGGTGGCTAGGGCAGTAGTGGCGGCGGCAGTCATGCGAACGCTTTGCTCCCTCGGCTGGGTGCTCCCTCGTGCTCGGTCATTACTACTAAGACGTTGCGATCAGCTGACAGGATTCGTGATCTGGGTTACACGTCAGCTACACACCGTAATGATGGTGTCTCCACACCTTCACAGACGCATTTGCGCTGGTCCTGGTTCACTGGCCCAGTTCGCTGCGAGCGATCCGCGGTCAGATCGCGGTGATGTGCGCGGTGGTCGTTGGCGGTGGTGGTCGTGCGCGGTGGTCGTTGGCAGTGGTCGTGCGCGGTGGACGTTCGCGGTGGTCGTGCACGGTGGACGTGGGTGCCATGGGCTGAGCACTTGCTCCGGAGGCTGTCAATGACGCACGATGGTGCTGACGCGGTCAGCAGGAGGCACTTCGACATGGCTAACGGCAATGAGAAGTTGGCGACCGGCCTGTTGTCGCTGCTTGGCCCCTCGGGCGGCCGGCCAGCCCGCGGTCGTGGTTGCTGGCCAGCCAAGCCAGACGATGGCAAGTCATTGCGCCGCTGCTGGCCAGACGCGACCGACCTGCCGTATGGCGACCCTGCCCCCGCCGAGGCGATCAGCAAGATCCTGCGCGGGCGCCGGCTCTAGCTCTCGATTGCGCCATCGATGTCCCAAAGATGGCGTTCAAACGCATGTAAGGAAGTCAAGAGGGGCTAGTCAGGGCTGTCCGGGTCGCCCGCCGTGGCGGGTCTCAGCGTCCGGCGTGCCCAGCCTGGCTCTGGCGGGAGGGTTTTCCGCGTGCGGGAGGGTTGCCCGTGGTCCTGGTGGAGGGTTTCCGCGCCCGGGAGCATTGCCTGTCGTCCTGGTGGAAGGTTGCCGGGTCCGGGAGGGTTGTCCGTGGTCCTGGTGGAGGGTTTCCGCGTGCGGGAGAGTTGTCCGTGGTCCTGGTGGAGGGCTTCCGGGTCCGGGAGGATTTTCGTGCCCCACGACGAAAAAGCTCCCGCACCCGAAAATGCTCCACAGGGAACCCGGCAGCCCTCCCGCTACGCCGGCAACCCTAGCAGGCCAACGCCGTCAATGTCCTGCAATGAGGCTTACCACCGTTATGAGAAATCGCCTGCGGCAGCCTCAGGCCGTGGCCGGGGCCGAGCGGCCGTGTGAACCCGGGCCGTAGGCGGCGAGCGCGCGCCTGAGGCGATCCCGGCCACGATGCAAGCGCGACATGACGGTGCCGATGGGGGTGCCCATCATGGCTGCCACTTCGCGGTAGGCGTAACCTTCGATGTCGGCGAGGTAGACCGCCGTCCTGAAATCTTCGGGGAGATCGCGCAGCGCACGAAGCACATCGGAGTCGCCGAGCCGGTCAAGGGCCTCGGCTTCGGCTGACCGGGCGACCGGCGCGAAAGCATCGTCACCTTGCTGCCAGTTCTCCCCGAGTTCCGGAGCTGAAGCAAGCGCTGGCTCGCGTCGCGTCTTGCGGTAGCTATTCACGAACGCGTTCGAGAGGATCTTGTGCAGCCAGGCTCGCAGGTTGGTACCAGGAGTGAACTGATGGAACGCGACGTACGCCTTGGCCAGGGTCTCCTGAACTAGGTCTTCGGCATCGCTTGTGTTGCGAGTCATCCGCAACGCAGCGGTGTTCAGCTGACCAAGGTAAGGCCGTACTTGCCGCTCGAAGTCGGCGTGCCGGTCCGCCGGCGACCCGGCGGCCATCACGTCCTGCGCTTCCTCGCTGATTAACCTCACCCCCGGTGACCGTAGCTCGGCCAGCCCATCAACCAAAACATAGCACGGCAAACGATGGCCCAATAAAAAGCCGCAGGTCAGGCAAGCTCTCATGAGGCGTGTTCCACGACCCTGGCCGCCCGAATAGGTGGGGCACCCTGCTGCTGCGCAGGCAGGCGACAGCATGGTGCCCCAGCCGCGGGCGGGTGAGCGTGGTGTCCCAGCCGCGGGCGGCTGAGCATGGTGTCCCGCTACCCAATAGCGCGTTGCCTAGTTGCGTGGCCTGCAGGTCGGCAACTGCGCCGCCTGTGCTTAGAGGCGATGCCCATTAGCCAGCGGATGGCCTCGGCTTGCGTCTTCCCTCGAGCCGGTCGCTTGTGCGGCGGATGTGGTCTTTGGTGGTCATTATCCGAGTGGTCGGGATAGTCGAAGCACGGGCCTAGATCCAGCTGCTGAACCACATTCGCTGGCGCCAGAGCTCGTATGGCATTACCTGAGCCGTGAGCACCGGATACATGAACGCGAAGTTGGCGAGCACAATCAGCAGATAGGCGCCGGCGATCACGGCGCCGATCGCGCGTCTGCCGGGCGCAGCGTCTACCGGGCCGATGATCAAGCCCAGGCACAAGGTGATGGCGATCACCAGGAACGGCAGGAAGGCGACCGCGTAGAAGTAGTACTCGGTCCGGTTGTCGTGCAAGGCGAACCAGAACCAGGGGAGCCAGCCGGCCCCCACGCCGATGAGGACCGCGCCTGCCCGCCAGTCCCTGCGGCTGATCCACCATCCGATGCAGAACAGCAGTGCCAAGATCGACGCCCACCAGATCATCGGCGTGCCGATGGCCAGGACTTCCTGGTAGCAGGATTTCGCTCCGCAGCCCTTGGGCTCGCTGAAGAAGAAGGAGACTGGCCGTCCAAGGACCAGCCAGCTCCAGGGCTCGGACACATAACCCGCGTGCGACGTCAGGCCGAGCCCGAAGCCGAGCATGGACTTCTGATACTGGTACCACGAGTCGAGCGCGGACCAGACCGGCACGTGGTTCCCGGCTAGCGCCGCCCAGTTGCGGTCGTAGCCAAGACTCCCGGCGAACCAGCCCGCCCAGGATGCCGTGTAGGCGGCGATCGGGACCACGGCGAAGGTGACCGGCAGCCATTTCGCGTCGTGCAGCGCGCCGGCGAGCCTGGCCTTATAGCCGGCCGCGCGGCGGGCACCGAGGTCCCACGCGATCGCCATGGCGGCGAACGCCAAGATGAACCAGACCCCGTTCCACTTGGAGGCGCAGGCGAAGCCTAGGAACACCCCGGCAAGCACCCGTCGCCACCTGATGCCGAGCCTGGGGCCTCCGCCATCGAGCCCCCCGCTGTCGAGCCCCCCCGCGACACCAGCGACGCCAGCAACACCGGCATCCGCAGTGACGGCATCGGCCAGCCTGGCTCTGGCATGGTCACGGTCGAGCACGAGCATGCCGAAGGCGGCGAGCACCCAGAACATCACGAAGATGTCGAGGATCGCGGTGCGGCTCAGCACCAGTTCAAGTCCGTCGAGCGACATCAGCAGGCCGGCCACGCAGCCGAGCAGTGTCGACCTGGTCATCCGCCGGGTGATCCGGGCGAGCAGGAAGATCGACAGCGTGCCGATCACGGCGACGGCGAAGCGCCAGCCGAACGGGGTCAGGCCGAATAGCCACTCACCGCCGGCGATCAGCACCTTGCCAAGCGGCGGATGCACCACGTACTCGCCGGTCGGGCCGAGGATATGGGTGCCGCCGTGTGCGAGCAGGTGGTCGACGAGGTCGCGGTTCTTGGCCGAGTCGATGGCGTTCATCTCGACGCCGTGCTTCAAGATGCCGTAGGCGTCGGGGACGTAGTACGTCTCGTCGAACACGACGGCGTGCGGCGTGCCGAGCCGGTAGAACCGCAGGAACCCGCCGAACAGCGTGACGAGCAGGGGCCCCGCCCATGCCCACACCGAGGGCGGCGGCATCGGCGGCACCAGCCGGTCTCGCAATGACCTCGCTGATTCGCGATCCATTGAATTGGCCGCGCCGGCTGGCGGCGCGTACCCGAAAGCTCTCATCGCAGTCATCGTATGGCTGGACCGCAATAGCCGGCACGGCACCGGCCGCCCGCGCCGGCGTCGGCCGGGGCATTTGCGCGGTGGTGCTGGCGATGGCGGGTCTGAGTTATGGCAGTGTTCCGCTATGGCAGTGTTCCCGCTATGAACGTGCGCCGGGACAATCCTCCGGGCACGCTGATCGTGGCCGGGGCTCCGATCGGCCGGCCGCAGGACGCGTCCGCCGCGCTCATCTCCGCGCTTGGCACGGCGCAGGTCATCGCGGCCGAGGACACCCGCCGCCTGCGCAGGCTGGCCAATGCCCTCGGTGTGCAACTGACCAGTCAGGTTGTCTCCTACTTCGATGACGTCGAAACCGCCAGGGTCCCGGCGCTCATCGAGCACCTGAAGGCCGGCAAGGACGTGCTGCTGATTACCGACGCCGGGACGCCGGTCATCAGCGACCCTGGCTATCGCCTGGTCACCGCCGCCGCGGCCGCCGGACTCGAGGTGACCGTGCTGCCAGGACCGTCCGCTGTGACAGCCGCGCTCGCGGTGTCCGGGCTGCCTACCGACAGATTCTGCTTCGAGGGGTTTCCGCCGCGCCGGCAAGGCGAGCGTGACCGCCGCTTCACCGAACTTGCCACCGAGCGCCGGACCATGGTCTTCTTCGAGTCACCGCGCCGGCTCGCCGCCACCCTCGCCGAGCTGGCCGCCGCGCTCGGCTCCGACCGGAGCGCCGTCGTCTGCCGTGAGCTCACCAAGACCCATGAGGAAATAATTCGCGGCACGCTGGGCAAGCTCGCCAACTGGGCCGCCTCCGGAGTACTCGGCGAGATCACCCTGGTGATCGCCGGCGCCTCAAGCGCAACCAGGCCGGCCGCTACCGAAGCAGACGTCCTCGCTGAGGTCAGCGCATCCGAGGAGGCAGGCCGAACCCGCAACGAGGCCATCGCCGCGGCCGCGGCCAAGCTGGGCTTGCGCAAGCGCGAGGTCTACGACACCGTAATACGCGCCAAACGGCAAGAAAACGCAACCTAATCTGGCCTGGCCCGGCCCGCGTGGTTGATCTGCCCTGGCCCGGCCCGCGTGGTTGATCTGGCCTGGCCTGGCCCGCGTGGTTGATCTGGCCTGGCCTGGCCCGCGTGGGTGACCTGGGCTGGCCGGCCCGCGTGGATGCGGGCATCCGTGGGGCAAATCGGGTGTCGATCTGTGTATTGATGTTGGCAGGGCGGACGAAGAGGGCGGCCTGTTATACGGGAGCGAGCCCCGTCAAGTTGCCTCTAGGCTTTGTGGCATGTCATCAGCCACTCGTCATATCCTGGCCGCGCCAGCGTGGCCGTACGCCAATGGACCTCGTCATATCGGGCATGTATCTGGCTTCGCGCTGCCCTGCGACATGTTCAGCCGGTACCACAGGATGGCGGGCGACAAGGTACTGATGGTCAGCGGCACCGACGAGCACGGCACTCCGATCCAGGTGCAAGCCGATGCCGAGGGAGTCACCGCCAGGGAACTAGCTGACCGGTACAACCGGGTGATTGCCGAGGACCTCGCCGGACTCGGCATGACGTACGACCTGTTCACCAGGACCACCACGCTCAACCACTACGCGGTGACCCAGGAGATCTTCAAGGGCCTGTACGACAACGGCTACATCCAGTCACAGACCACGCTCGGCGCGATCTCCCCGTCCACCGGACGAACCCTGCCTGACCGGTACGTCGAAGGCACGTGCCCGATTTGCGGCTACGAATCGGCTCGCGGTGACCAGTGCGACAACTGCCAGAACCAATTGGATCCGATCGACCTGATTAACCCGAGGTCGAAGATCAACGGTGAAACACCTGCTTTCATCGAAACTGAGCAGTTTTTTCTTGATCTGCCCGCGTTCGCGGATGTTCTGGGAACGTGGTTGCAATCCAAGAGCGGTCAATGGCGCTCGAACGTGCTCAAGTTCTCGCTGAACTTGCTCGGTGACCTCCAGCCGCGCGCCATCACCCGCGACCTCGACTGGGGCGTGCCAATCCCGCTCGACGGCTGGGTCGACCGGCCCGATAAGCGGATCTACGTCTGGTTCGACGCCGTGATCGGGTACCTGTCCGCGTCCGTCGAGTGGGCGCGGCGGTCAGGCGACCCGGACGCCTGGCGTGCCTGGTGGCAGTCGCCTGACGCGCGGTCGTACTACTTCATGGGCAAGGACAACATCGTCTTCCACTCCGAGATCTGGCCGGCGATGCTGCTCGGGTACGCCGGGCAGGGCGCGAGGGGCGGCAGGCCCGGCCGGCTTGGCCAGCTGAACCTCCCCTCAGAGGTCGTCTCAAGTGAGTACCTGACGATGGAGGGCAGGAAATTCTCGTCGTCGCGGTCGATCGTGATCTACGTGCGCGACTTCCTGTCCCGCTACGACGTCGACGCTCTCAGGTACTACGTGGCGGTCGCCGGTCCTGAGAACCAGGACACCGACTTCACCTGGAGTGAATTCATCAGGCGCAACAATGACGAACTGGTCGCGAACTGGGGCAACCTGGTGAACCGGAGCATCTCGTTCGCTGCCCGCAACATCGGCGCGATTCCCGAGCCAGGCGAGCTGACCGAAGGAGACCGCGCGATCCTGGAGCGTTCCAGGGCAGCGTTCGGCCCGGTCGGCGAGTCGCTGTCGCGCTCGCGGTTCAAGAACGCGATCACCGAGACCATGCGGACGCTGTCCGAGGCGAACAAGTACCTGTCCGACCAGGCGCCCTGGAAGCTACGCGAGTCCGACCCCGGCCGGATGCGGACGATCTGCCACGTGGCGCTGCAACTGGTCGACGACGGGAAGACGTTGATGACCCCGTTCCTGCCCGGGTCGTCGCAGAAGGTGTTCGCGATGCTTGGCGGCCAGGGCAGCTGGTCCGACATGCCGCGGATCGATGAGGTGACCGAGGAAGGCGGCCGTCCGTACCCGGTGATCACCGGCAGCTACCAGGGCCAGGCGCGCTGGGAGTCCGCGCCGATCACTCCGGGCACGCCGCTTGAGGCGCCGACGCCGCTGTTTACCAAGATCGACCCGTCGGCGGCCGATGACGAGATCGCCCGGCTTGGCGGATACAACACCGAGCCGGGCCCGTGAACCCGAGGGCGCCGATGGCCGCCGTGCCCGAGCCGCTGCCCGCGCCGGCGTTCGACGCGCACACCCACCTGGACATGCTGAGCGAAGCGGTTGAAGTGGTACTGGAGGACGCGCGTGCGGCCGGCATCGCGCGGGTCGTGACCGTCGGCTGTGACGTGGAGTCGTCCCGGTGGGCGGCGGAAGTCGCCGCCGGGCACGCCGATGTGTACGCCGCCGTCGCGATTCACCCGAACGACGTGGCCGGCGCGGAGGCGCGGGACGGCGGCCGCGACGGCGTTCTGGCCGAGATCGCCGCGCTCGCCGCGCTGCCCGAGGTACGCGCGGTCGGCGAGACCGGCCTCGACTACTACAGGGACAGCGCGCCGGCGGGCCTGCAACGCGAGTGGTTCCGCGCCCACATCGAGATCGCTAAGGCCGCTGGCAAGGCACTGATGATTCACGATCGCGAAGCGCACGAGGACGTGCTCGACATTCTGGCTGAACAAAGCGCACCGCCTCATGTCATCTTCCACTGCTTCTCTGGCGGCGCGGAACTGGCCAAGCGATGCGCCGATGCGGGATACGTGATGAGCTTCGCGGGTAACGTGACATTCCCCAGCGCCCAGGATCTGCGTGACGCCGCCGAGGTCGCGCCGGCCGACCTGATCCTGATCGAGACCGACGCGCCGTTCCTGACCCCGGTGCCTAACCGGGGCAGGCAGAACGCCCCGGCCCAGGTCGCTCACACGCTGCGCGCTATCGCCAAGGTCAAGGGCATGGACGTCGCCGACTTGTGCGCCGCGGTCACGGCGACCGGCGCCCGGGTATTCGGTTGGGCGTGACACGCCCGACCTGCCCATCGGGGGGCTCCGGTGGGTCGTCCCCCCGGCTGGGGCAAGCACGGCTACTCACTCCGGCTGACGTGAGGCGGCTGGCTAGCCGCCTCGACGTCACGCCGGTCAAGAGGCTCGGGCAGAACTTCGTCATCGACGCGGGCACGATACGCCGCATCGTGTCGCTAGCTGACCTTCGGCCGGCCGATGTCGTACTGGAGGTCGGGCCAGGGCTGGGCTCGCTGACGCTCGGCCTGGTCGGAGCGGCCCGCAAGGTCGTCGCGATCGAGGTCGATCCGGTGCTGGCGGCGCAGTTGCCGGTCATCGTCGCCGATCGGGCCGGTGACCTGGCCGCTGGCCTGACGGTCATCCAAGCCGACGCGGCAAGCATCGGTGCGGTGCCGGGCGCGCCCACGGCCCTCGTCGCGAACCTGCCCTACAACGTTGCGGTGCCCGTCCTGCTCAACCTGCTCGAGATACTCCCGTCGATCGGCCGGGCGCTGGTCATGGTGCAGGCAGAGGTCGCCAGCCGGCTGTGCGCCGAGCCTGGCAGCCGGACGTACGGAATCCCGTCGGTCAAGCTGGCCTGGTACGGGATCGCGCGCCGGGCCGGGCTTGTGTCCAGGACCGTGTTCTGGCCGGTGCCGAACGTGGATTCGGCGCTGGTGAGCTTCACCAGGCACCCGGCGGGCGAGCGAACGGTCAGCAGGCAGGCGGTATTCGAGATCGTGGACGCGGCCTTCGCCCAGCGTCGCAAGACGCTGCGGGCGGCGCTGGCTGGCTGGGCTGGCTCGGCGGACAACGCCGAGCGAGTGCTCCGGGAGGCTGGAATCGACCCCGCCCTGCGCGGGGAAGCGCTCGGTGTGGCGCAGTACATCCGGATTGCCCAGGCAACGGGCCCAACCCGTAGCATCATCGAATCGTGGCGCACGTGACACCGATGACCAGACAGCGCAGCACCGTCACCACCCGGGTGCCAGCCAAGGTCAACTTGCAGTTGTCCGTCGGCCCTTTGCGCTCCGACGGCTACCACGATCTCGTCAGCGTCTTTCACGCGGTCTCGCTGTACGACGAGGTCACCGTCAGGTCAGCCGACCGTACCAGCGTGGTCGTACGCGGCGAGGGATCAGGCGAGGTTCCCACCGGGCCAGCCAACCTTGCCGTGCGCGCTGCTGCCGCCCTCGCCCGCGCGACGGGCAGGCGCGGTGCGAAAGGCGGAAGCGGGGTGCGGATCGAGATCCGCAAGCGGATTCCGGTCGCGGCTGGCCTGGCCGGCGGCAGCGCGGACGCCGCCGGAGCCCTCGTCGCGTGTAACGAGCTGTGGCGGGCCGGATGCTCGGCAGCCGATCTCAGGGAGATCGGCGCCCAGCTCGGCAGTGACGTGCCGTTCGCGCTGGCCGGCGAGACCGCCGTCGGCATCGGCCGGGGTGAGCAGCTCACCCGGGCGCTGGTGTCAGGCACCTACCACTGGGTGCTCGCTTTCGGCGCGAGCGGGCTCTCCACCCCCGAGGTCTATGCCGCCTGTGACCGGCTCAGGGCCGCCCGGTCGGGTGACTCAGGTACCGCGAACAGCCGCGCTAACCGCGTCTGGGCACCTGAGCTGGACACCGAGCTGATGGCGGCGCTCAGGTCAGGTGATCCCGCGCTGGTCGGGCCGCTGCTGAGCAACGACCTGCAGCCAGCCGCGTTGTCGCTGCAGCCGCTGCTTCGGCGCGCGCTGGCCGCGGGCAGGGACAACGGAGCGCTCGGGGCGATTGTCTCTGGTTCAGGGCCGACGTGCGCCTTCCTGGCCAGCGACGCCGACTCGGCCAGCGATCTGGCGGTGGCGATCACGGGGGCCGGCGTCTGCCGCGCGGTAGTGCAGGTCAGCGGCCCGGTACCCGGTGCGAGCCTGGTGGATGCCGGGGCGTTGGCGTGAACCTGGTCAACCTGGAGGCCGCGGTCAAGGCCTACGGCAGCAGAGCGCTGCTCGACGGAGTTTCACTCGGGGTTGCCGCGGGAGACCGCATCGGCGTGGTCGGACGCAACGGCGCGGGCAAGACCACGCTGCTCGCCGCTCTCGCCGGCCTCACCGACCTGAACTCGGGCCGGTCGACGAGGAGCCGTGACCTGCGGATCGGCTACCTGGGGCAGTCGGACCGGCCGAACGGACGAGTGCGCGAGGCGGTCTTCGGTGACGCGCCCGAGCACCAGTGGGCCACCGATGCCAGGGCCAGGAGCTTGCTCGGCGCCTTGCTGGGCGGCATCGATCTGGACGCCAGGGCGCAGGAACTGTCTGGCGGCGAGCGCCGCCGGGTCGCGCTGGCGGCACTCCTGCGCGGCACGCACGACCTGCTGCTGCTCGACGAGCCGACGAACCACCTCGATATCGAGGTGATCGGCTGGCTCGCCGGCTACCTGGTGACGCACGTGAAGACGTTCGTCGTGATCACGCACGATAGGTGGTTCCTCGACGCGGTCTGCGACCGTACCTGGGAAGTCGCGGGCGGGCAGGTCTACTCCTACGACGGAGGTTACTCCGCTTACGTGCTGGCCAAGGCTGAGCGAGCCAGGCTAGCCGCGGCTCACGATCAGCGGCGGCGCACGCTGCTGCGCAAGGAGCTCGCCTGGCTCAGGCGCGGCCCGCCCGCGCGGACCAGCAAGCCGAAGTTCAGGATCGAGGCGGCCACGGCACTGATCGCCGACGAACCCGCCCCGCGTGACGTCGTCGAGCTGTCGCGACTAGCCGCGGTCAGGCTCGGCAAGACCGTGATCGACCTCACCGATCTGACGGCCCGCGTCGGTGATCGCGACTTGCTGCGCGACGTGAGCTGGCAGCTAGGTCCTGGTGATCGCGTCGGCGTGGTCGGGGTCAACGGCAGCGGCAAGACATCCCTGCTGCAGGTTCTGGCCGGCGAGCCAGGAGCCGTATCGGTCGGGGGCCAGGTGGTGCGCGGCAAGACCGTCCGGCTCGGTTACCTTACTCAGGAACCAGCGCCAGTCGACCCGGATCTGCGAGCGCTCGAAGCGGCTGAGCGGGTTCGCGGCACCGCGACTATCGGCAAAGGGGAACTGTCGGCCAGCCAGCTGCTCGACCGGCTAGGGCTGACTGCTGACCGGCAATGGACACCCGTTCGCCAATTGTCCGGAGGTGAGCGGCGGCGGCTGCAGCTGCATATGGTCCTGATGGCCGAGCCGAACGTGCTCTTGCTCGACGAGCCGACCAACGACCTGGACATCGAGACGCTGACCGAGCTGGAGGACCTGCTCGACGGTTTCCCCGGCTCGATCGTCGTGGTCAGCCACGATCGGTACTTCATCGAGCGGGTCACCGACCATGTGGTGGCGCTGGTCGATTCCGGCCTGGCGTTCCTGCCTGGCGGTGTGGATGAGTACCTGGAGCGCCGGGCGGCTGCTGCTCTGGTGTCGTCAGAGCCTGGGCCGGCCGCTGCGAAGGCACGGTCGCAGCGGTCGTCGCCGGCCAGGCTGCGCGAGGCCAGGAAGGAGCTGGCCAGACTCGACCGGCAGCTTGAACGGCTCGCCGGCCGGGAGAGCGAGCTGCACGAGGCCCTCGCCCGGGCCGCGAGCGACTACGCGCGGCTGCTGGCACTCGGCGAACAGCTGCGCGCGGTCGAGGCGGAAAAGGCCTCGGCGGAGGAACGCTGGCTGGAGCTGGCCGAGGAGACCTCGGCGTAGGCCTGCGCGATCCGGAACGGCGCGGCTAGCTCACGCCGCCGGACTACCTCGGCGGACGCCGGCTAGAAACGCCGCCGGCGACCCGAGACCAAACTTCTGGCGCCGGCGCGCGTCCCTGGATGGACGACGGTGACTACTTGGTGATCGCGCGGTAGAACGCCTCGGCGATGACGTGGTAGCCGGCGGAGTTGGCGTGCTCATTCGGGCCGCGCGGGTGCGGCGCGCACATCCAGGTGAAGGCGCAGATCGCGGCGACGTTGGGCGGGTCGGCCTTGGCTGTCTTGTTCCTGGTGCCGAAGTCCGCGCTCTTGAACGCGCTGAACACGTCGGCGACCTTGGCTCCATAGCTGTGGTACTTGTCGGCGAGCATGTGGTTGCCGCCTGCCGCGAAGCCTTCGGTGAGGATGGCCAGCGCCCGGCCCGTGGTCGTCTTCCACAAGCCGAGCTCGGGCACGTAGTAATTCATGCCGACGATCAGGGCCTTGCTGCCGTCGGCGGCCCTGAGCCTGGCCAAGATCGTGCCGAGGTTGCGCACCGACTGACCGATCCGGCTGGACAAACAGCCGAAGATGCGCGACACGGCCTGGCCGATCACGCACGAGTTCGGGTCGTTCCCGCCGATGTCGATGGTGATCAGAGCGACACTGCCGGCGTGCGAGCGGAGGAATTCTGTCGCCTGGGCAAGCTGGCTGCCCGCCGGGTAGTGGCAGATGCCGCCGCGGATCATCGTCGTGGTCGTCTCGCCCGAGCAGCCGAGCTTGACCAGCCGCAAATCGGGGACTGACGTGCGGAGCAACGTCGTGAGCTGGTCGGGATAGCCCTGGGTAGTCGCCACGTCGGTGCCGGTCGAGGATGGCTGCACACCCTGCGACAACGAGTCGCCGAGTGACAGGTAGTACGGCGGGTCCTGCGGATTCCGGCCGTGGTCCGCCAGCCCGGCCAAGACAGCCGCAAGGCCAGGTATCCGGTGCCGGATGGCGGCTGGGTCCGGGGTCTTGGCGCGGCCGGCCTGGGTGTGGTCCGCCGACTGCGTGCAGGCAGATAGCGCCAGCCCGGCGGCGAGGAGCGCGATCCAGCGCCGTGCCATCACGGTTGGTCTCCGCTGTCGAACGGGGTGAGCAGGACACGCAGCAATTGCGCGAGTTCGTCGCGCTGGCCGGCGCCGAGACCGCCGAGCAGGCGGTGCTCATGATCGAGCAGGTCGGCGAGCGCCGCGTCAGCCACCGCCTTGCCCTGATCGGTCAGCTGGACGAGCACGCCGCGCTTGTCGAGCGGATCTGGGTGCCTCGCTACCAGGCCAGCCTCGGTGAGCCGGTCAATTCTGTTGGTCATCGTCCCTGAGGTGACGAGGGTCGCGCGGAGCAGTGCGCCGGGGCTGAGCTGGTACGGCGGACCTTGCCTGCGCAGCGCTGACAGCACGTCGAACTCCCACGCCTCAAGGTCGTGCGCGGCGAACGCGGCCCGCCTCGCCCGGTCGAGATGCCTGGCGAGCCTGGAGATCCGGCTGAGCACCTGGAGCGGTTCCAGATCGAGGTCTGGCCGCTCCGCCCGCCAGCCCGCGACCAGGTCATCGACCTCGTCACGCTGCTCAGATACGGTCACGTCCACTCACTCAGCATATCTCTTGACATCGAGAATTCGAGCCAGTAGAAACTTAAAGAATCTCGATATCAAGATAACTTGCCGCGACGCGGTCAGGTCGGCCGCGACTCGGCAACATTGATGCGCGGATTGATGTCAGTTTTCCAACATCGATTCGCGTACCGAAGGGGTCTCCGTTCAGCCGCGTGGCTGAACGCGAACCGATGGATAGGTGTCAACAAGGCGGTTTCGGGCGGAGGCAGGTAGCTATGTGGGATCCGGCTCTGTACCGGCAGTTCGCCGGCGAACGATCGAGGCCGTTTTATGAGCTGGCCGCCCGGATCGGCGCCGTCGATCCAGGGTTCGTTGCCGACATCGGCTGCGGTCCAGGCGGGCTGACCGCCGGCCTGTGCAGACGCTGGCCGGGAGCCGAAGTGGTCGGAGTCGACAGTTCGGCCGAGATGATCGCCGAGGCTCGTCGGCTAACGCCCGATGAGGCTGACGGCGAGAGCGCGGCGCGGCTGCGGTTCGAGCACCAGGATGCGCGGGACTGGAAGCCTGGCCGGCCGGTCGGCGTGATCGTGTCGAACGCGCTGCTGCAGTGGATACCCGACCACGAAGTGCTGCTGACTAGGTGGGCTGGCTGGCTGGCCGATGACGGGTGGCTCGCCGTGCAGTTGCCGGGCAATCACGACGAGCCGACACACGCCCTGCTGCGGGAGCTGGCCGGTTCGCCCCGCTGGCGGCAATTGCTGGCAGGCGTCAGCTTCAACCGGCAGGCCGCCGATCCCGCCGTCTACCTTGACTTGCTGGCCACAGCTGGCTGTGCCGTCGATGCCTGGGAGACGACCTACCTGCACGTGCTGACCGGTGCGGACGCTGTGCTGCGGTGGGTCAGCGGCACCGGGCTGCGGCCGGTCTTTGCGGCGCTTCATGGCGCCGACCGGGATGAGTTCATGGCCGAGTACGGCGAACGGCTGCGTGCGGCTTACCCGTCGCGCAGCTACGGCACGCTTTTCCCGTTCCGCCGGGTATTCATCGTGGCCAGAGCGGGCGGCGGGCCGGCCCAGGGGCCGGCACTTCCCTGACCGGCCCAGGGGCCGGCCCTTCCCTGACCGGCTACCAGGACTGGGTTTGCTCGCGGAGGAGACGGGTCGCCCCTGGCGAAATCTTCGGCTTGGTGTCCAGCTCGGAGAGCCCGTGCCAGGCCAGGTTTACCAAATGCGCGGCCATGTCCTCCAGCTTGGGCCTGCGCACGTCGAGCCACCATTGCCCGGTGAAGGCGACCATGCCCACTAGCATCCGCGCGTACATCGGGGCGAGCTTCGGGTCATAGCCCCGCGCCGTGAAGACGTCGGCCAGGATGTACTCGACCTGGCCGGCGATGTCGCTCATGATGCTCGCGAAAGTTCCCGAGCCAGATGCCGGATGCGAGTCGCGTACCAGGATGCGGAACCCGTCGCTGTTGTCCTCGATATAGCGGAGCAAGGTGACCGCCGCGACCTCGAATTTCTCCATGGTGTCCTCGCCGTTGAGCAACGTGGTCGCCATGGTGAGAAACCGGTCGACCTCACGGTCGACGACGACAGCGTACAGGCCCTCCTTGCCGCCGAAGTGCTCGTAGACGACGGGCTTGGAGACGCCAGCCTGGGCGGCGATCTCCTCGATGGAGGTCCCGTCCAGGCCGCGCTCGGCGAACAGCCGCCGCCCTACATCGAGGAGTTGCTCCCGCCGCTCTTTGGCCGTCATTCGCTTGCGTCCGGTCGATGAAGGCTGGCTAGTCACTGCCCCATCATGCAGGCACTGCCAGGGCATCAGCTAATCGGATTCGATGCACTCCGCTTGGCCATCGACCCAAGTTCCCGGATAGATCCCACTTTTTTGCCCGTCAGCCGGTCAGCATCGGGCCACTTGACATTCCAGACCCAGCCGAGCTTCTCGGCCAGCCAGATGCCGCGCGCGGCGATGTCGATTTGTCCCTTGAACACGCCATGCCTGGCGCAGGTGGGGTCCGCGTGGTGCAGGTTGTGCCACGATTCGCCGAACGAGAGCACGGCCAGCCAGGCTACGTTCCTTGACTTGTCCCTAGCCTCGAACTCCCGCTTGCCGAACGTGTGGCAGATCGAGTTGATCGACCACGTGACGTGGTGCAGGAACGAGATCCGCACCAGGCCTGCCCAGAAGAACGCGATCAGGGCACCCTTCCACGACATCGTCCAGAACCCGACGATCAGGGCCGGAGCGAGCAGCGTGGCGGCCGTGAGGACCGGAAAGAGGCGGTTCAGCCTGGTGATATCCCTGTCCGCGAGCCAGTCAGGCGAAAACTTCTTGTGCGAGGTGATCTTCCGGTCGAACATCCATCCCATGTGCGCCCAGAGGAGGCCCTTGACCAGCGCCTTGAGGTTGGTCCCGAACCGCCAGGGCGAGTGCGGGTCGCCTTCTTTGTCGCTGTACTTGTGATGCTTGCGGTGATCGGACACCCAGTTCAGGATCGGTCCCTCAAGTGCCATCGATCCGGCTACGCCGAGTGCGATCTTGAAAGCACGATTCGCCTTGAACGAGGTGTGCGTGAAGTACCTGTGAAAGCCCATCGCGATCCCGAGGCCGGACATCAGGTAGAACACGATGCCGACCAGGACGGTCTGCCAGTTGAGGAAGCCCCAGATCCAGGCGATCGGCACGGCGGCGATCAGGGCGAGCATTGGCAGTCCGGTAAACAGGGCGATGGTGAGTCGTCCGGCGTTGGAGCGGGGTTCTGACTTGTACTCAGGGATCGGGCGCTTGCGCTTGGCGGCCGCGGGCCGAGCCGATGCATCTGGCGGGATGGCGAGGTCGGTAGTGGCGGTCATCACGGTTCCTCGTGGGCTCGAAGGGCCGGTCGGAAGAGCGATCGCATAACCGAGGTCATGGGTCAGACGTACGCTTACGTAACCGTAGCTTACGCTACCGTAGGTTTCTCCAGCACCCTAGAGGGATGTTCCACAGTTTTAGCCACCCACACATGTGGCGTTCACTGCAAGTAACCAACTGCCCAGCCCGCCGCCGATCAATCGTCAGTTCCCAACCGGGCGCTAAGAGGCTGAATGGTCACGTCGGTGCAGCACGCTCGTCACCTTGAGTAGTGCCAAAGGCTGCGGGGACGGTGCGGGCCGGGGGACGGTGCGGGGCGGGGACTGTGCGGGGCGGGGACCGTGCAGGCCGGGGAGGTGCGGGCGCTCGCCGCTGGCTCGAGCCTCGACTAGTTCCGCATGAGCAGGGCGACGCCGGTAGAGTATGCGTGTCAGCTAACCCCTTCCCGGGTCGTCTAACCGGCAGGACCAGGGTTTTTGGTGCCCTTAACCGAGGTTCGAATCCTCGCCCGGGAGCTCTAAGCGGTTCGAGTCCTGACTCGGCGTCGCGGCGCTTGCCCCCGGTCTGGACTCGGGCTAGAACGCGGCGAATTCGGCGCGGACACCTAGCAGGCGGACGGGATCGCGCCTGGTGAAGTCATCGAGCGCCGCGAGCGCTGCCGCTTCGATGGCCGCCGGGTCCTGGGTTGGCTCGGCCAGCGGGCGACCATGTGTTTTCGTGAAAAAAGGCGCGAATCTGACCTTGACTACGATCCTGGCCGCAAGTCGTCCTTCAGCTGCCACGTCCTCACTGACGACGGCAGAAATCCTGGCGACCTCGGCCCTGACCTGGTCCCAGTCAGCGAGATTCTGCTGGAAGGTCACCTCCCTGCTGTGCGAACGCGGCACATAGGGGTCGGCGGTGACCTCCGACAGGTCGATCCCGTGGGCGGTCTGCACCAGCCAGGGGCCGATCGTCGGGCCGAAGTGCGACGCAAGCGCTCGGGGCGACGCCGCAGCCAGGTCGGCGACGGTCAGGATCGACAGTAGTGCCAGTCGCTTGGCCGTGCGAGAGCCGACACCCCACAGCGCGTCGGCCGGCTTGGCTCCGAGGATGTCGAACCAGGTGGCGCTCGTGATGGTGAACACCCCGGCGGGCTTGCCGAAGCCGGTTGCGATCTTGGCTTGGCGCTTGTTCTCTCCGATGCCGACCGTGCAGTCGAGTTGAGTCGCGGCCTTGACGCGTTCTCGGATGGTGCGGGCGAATGCCTCCGGAGAGGCAGTGTCCACCGCCAGGAACGCTTCGTCCCAGCCCATCACCTCGACCACCGCGTCCAGTTCGCGCAATGTCCCCATGACTACCGCCGAGACCTCTTCATAGGCCGGCTTATCCACCGGCAGGAAGACGGCGTCGGGGCAACGTCGCGCGGCGGTGCGGAGCGGCAGGCCCGAGTGGACGCCGAAGGCGCGCGCCTCGTACGAGGCGGTGCTCACAACGCCGCGCTTGGTCGGATCGCCATCGCCGCCGACGACCACGGGCCGACCGCGCAGCCCGGGATTGCGCAGCACCTCGACCGCCGCGAGGAACTGATCAAGGTCGACATGCAGCACCCAGTACGCCACACCTCAGTGTCGCAAGGTCTCGGTGTCGCAAGATCTCGGTGTCGAGGCGGCGGTGCCATCTCCCCCCGCTCTTGCCCCGGCAACAGCAGCAGGCAGGACCACGCTGCTGTTCGCCGGGCCGGTGCCGGGGGCGGACTGGCCGGCGAACAGGCGCTGCGGCGCGTAATCAGGTAGAGAATCCCCCGAAAGGGGGGTGCGGGCGCGGGTTTTGAGCGTCGCGGCTTCGATGGTGCGTGTTGCAAGCCTCTCTCGGAGTCCAGGCAGCGGGTCGCAAGGTCTCAGTGTCGCCAAGCATTCGGTGCCGCAACTCGGGTCCGGTGTCGCGGAAACTGCGACCCCGCATCGGCCCGTCTGGCCCTCTCGTGCCTCGCACTATGATGGCTTTCTGTACGCTTCGGTCGCTTTGCCCGAACAACATAGATGCGCGGATTGACACCCACAAGACAGCATCGATTACGCAATCCATGCGAAGCCGCCCACGCTGTTCGCCATCTGAGTTCGTGACATTGGTCACTCTGACTCCGCCCGAGATGCGCGAAGTCGCCAGGCGGCCGAAGTCCCCACCCGGCCTAGTCCCGAGGCGGGGCGAATGCCGGCACACGGCTCAACCCAGGACGACGGGGATCAACCCGGTCACCGAGAACCCTCGCGCGCGGTGATGTGCTTGTTGCTGATTGTCATGTACTGGGCAGAATGACTGGTAGTGGGCAGCCACCAGAACCTGGGAGGTATCCTGCTCAAGTCGGGGGTAAGTTTCCGCACGGGCCCAGGTTCCTCTATCGATCCGCGTATCAAGCGATATCAAGGAGTCAACCGAGTGAGCGCAGCGCGTCCCGCGGCCGTGATCGTGCTCGCGGCAGGGGAAGGTAGCCGGATGAGGTCGGCCATCCCCAAGGCGCTGCACGAGGTATGCGGGCAGACAATGCTCGGTCACTGTCTCGCGTCCGCGGCTGAGCTCCGGCCCGAGCGGCTCATCGTCGTCGTCGGTCATCACGCCGAGCGGGTCAGCGCGCATGCGCTGAAGCAGGCGCCCGGCGCGACCATCGTCACGCAGGACTATCTCGGCGGCACCGGCCACGCCGTCAGGATCGTGCTCGAGACTGTCGGCACCATCGATGGCACGGTGCTCGTGACTTACGCTGATACTCCGCTGCTGAAGGGGGCCACTTTGGCGCGGCTCGTCCGCGAGCGCGACGACTCTGCGGCGGCCGCCGCGGTGCTGACGGCGCGGGCACCTGACCCGACCGGCTACGGGCGGATCATCAGGGACGGCGACGGGTTGTTCAGCCGGATCGTCGAGCAGACCGACGCGACCGCCGAGCAGCGGGCGATCACCGAGATCAACTCGGGCATGTACGCATTCGACGGCGGGCTGCTGGCTGACGCGGTCAAGCGAGTGCGGGCGGACAACGCGCAAGGCGAGGAATATCTCACCGACGCGGTCTGCGTCATCCGGGCTGACGGTCATCAGGTCGCTACCGTGCACTGCCAAGATTTTGAAGAAGTTCAGGGTGTTAATGATCTTGCTCAGCTTGCTCACGTGAGCCGGGTGATGAACGCCCGGATCCTCGAATCGGCCATGCGAGCCGGCGTCCGGATCGCTGATCCGGAGAGCACCTGGGTCGACGTGAGCGTTGAGCTAGCGGTAGGTGCGCACATCGGGCCTGGCACCCAGCTTGAGGGGAGCACGACGATTGCCCAGGGGGCGAGCGTCGGGCCAGGCTGCCTGCTCCGCGATACCAGGGTCGGCGCTGGCGCCACGGTGATCCAGTCGGTCTGCGAGTCGGCGGTCATCGGCGATGGTGCGCGGGTCGGACCTTTCGCGCACCTGGTAGGCAGTGTGATAGCGAGCCCGTGCGATATGAGCCAGCACGAGGCGGTGGACGTCGGGGCCGCGGCAGACGTGAGACATGGGCATAAGGCGAATGCTGGCAGGCCGGCACACAGAAAGTAGGTTCGCGTGACGGGCAGCGCCGGCACCAATGACAAGCGGCTGATGCTCTTTAGCGGCCGGGCTCATCAGGAACTCGGCCGGGAGATCGGCGAGTATCTCGGTATCCAGCCGACCCCGACGACCTTGTTCGACTTCGCCAACGGCGAGATCTTCGTACGGTTCCTTGAGTCCGTGCGCGGCTGTGACGCCTTCGTGTTGCAGAGCCACACGGCGCCGATCAACCAGTGGATCATGGAACAGCTGATCATGGTGGACGCGCTCAAGCGAGCTTCAGCGAAGCGAATCACGGTGGTCACGCCCTTCTTCGGATACGCGCGTCAAGACAAAAAGAGCCGTGGCCGCGAGCCGATCTCAGCCCGGCTGATGGCTGATTTGTTCCTCACCGCGGGCGCCGACCGGTTGATGGCAGTTGACTTGCATACCGCTCAGATCCAGGGATTCTTCGACGGCCCAGTCGATCACCTCTTCGCGCTTCCGATACTCGCCTCGTACCTGGAGGACAAGCTCGACCTCTCGCAGGTGACGGTGGTCGCGCCGGACGCTGGCCGGGTGCGGGTGTGCGAACGCTGGACCGACCGGCTCGGCTGTCCTCTGGCCATCATTCACAAGCGACGCGATCCCGATGTAGCCAACCAGGTCAAGGTGCTCGAGGTAGTCGGCAAGGTGGCCGGCCGGACTTGCATCGTCGTCGACGACATGATCGATACCGGAGCGACGATCGGGAATGCCGCTGAGATTCTGTTCGCGCAGGGGGCGGCGAAGGTGATCGTCACGGCCACCCACGGCGTGCTGTCCGGCCAGGCGGTCGATCTGCTCAAGAACTCGGCAGTCAGCGAGGTTGTCGTGACCAACACGCTGCCGATCCAGCCAGAGAAGCAATTCGACAAGCTCACGGTGCTGTCCATCGCACCGCTGATCGCGAGGGCCATCACCGAGGTGTTCTCGCAGGGCTCGGTCACCAGCCTGTTCGACGGCCAGAGTTAGCTGCCAATGGGACAGACCGGGCTCCGCGAGCCAGCGTGCCCGTGTGCGTTCTGGCCTGCGTATCCATGTCTGTGTACCCGCCGTTTCGCCAAGCCCTGTTACCTCGGCTAGACTCATCCACCGAGCTTCTGCCGTATCCGTCGTACCTCATCAGGAGTGCACCGTGCCCGAAGTACACATGTCCGCGACCATGCGGACCGAGTTCGGCAAGGGTGCCGCACGACGTGAGCGGCGTGCTGGTCATGTGCCAGCCGTTCTCTACGGTCACGGCACCGAGCCGAGGCACCTTAGCCTGCCGGGCCACGACGTGCTGCTCGCGCTGCGCACGGCCAACGTGCTGATCAGGCTGGACGGCCTCGCCGGCGGCACGGAGATGGCGCTGCCGAAAGCAGTGCAACGCGACCCGATCAAGGGCACCGTCGAGCACGTCGACCTGCTCCTGGTCAGGAGCGGCGAGAAGGTCACCGTCGATGTCCCGGTGACGGTGTCTGGCGAGGTCGCTCCTGACGGGCTGCTCGACCAGCAACTCGTGCAGGTCTCGGTCGAGGCCGAGGCGACGCATATTCCGCCCGGTATCGAGATCGACGTCGAGGACATGCCAGTTGGCGCCTCGGTCACCGCTGGCGACCTCACGCTGCCGGCTGGGGTCACGCTGGCCATGGAGCCTGACGTGCTCGTGTTGCATGTCATCACCTCTCCGACTGCCGCGCAGATCGAAGCCGACCTCGGCGAGGTTCCCGCGGAGGCTGCGGTTGGCGGGACCGTGCCCCAGCCAGTCGCTGAGGTCGCCGCCGAACCCGAGGCGCCCGCAGAATAGGGCGATGCGGTTCAGGTTCTGCTGGCACCGCACGGCTGGGATTCGTTCTGACTCGCAGGGTTCCGTGGCTGATGATCGCTGGCTGATCGCTGGGCTTGGCAATCCAGGCCCCGGTTACGCCGACAACCGGCACAACGCCGGGTTCATGGTGGCCGATCTGCTCGCGAGCCGGATTGGTGCCAGGTTTAAGCGTGATCGGGCGCACTTGCAGGCGGTGACTGGCCGGCTGGGCGGTCGGTCGGCCATCGTCGGCAAGCCGATGTCTTATATGAACCTGTCGGGCGGACCGGTCTCGTCGGCGGCGGGCTACTACAAGATCCCGCCCGACCGGATCGTGATCGTCTACGACGAACTCGACCTGCCTTTCGGGACGATCCGGCTCAAGCTCGGAGGCGGCGACAACGGGCACAACGGCCCCAAGTCAGTAACCCGCTCGCTCGGCACCCGGGACTATTACCGGGTGCGGGTCGGCGTTGGCCGGCCACCGGGCCGACAGGACCCGGCTGACTTCTTGCTTGCCGGCTTCAGTTCGGCTGAGCGCAAAGAGTTGCCGTTGATTATCGAGCGTGCGGCCGACGCCGTCGAGGCGCTGCTGAGCCGAGGGCTAGCAGCCACGCAGAATGAGTTTCATGCAACTCCGCTATGATTTGTCCCAGTCTGTCCGCACGCCCAGATGATTCAGGCACGCTGTGAATTCGCTGTGACATTGCTGTGCGGCCAGCTTGGCCAACCCTCTTGACCCCGCGCGTTCGTCGGCGAGACACACAAAGTGTCACACCCGCTGCGGTAAGGTCCTGATCAGCTCCGATAAGGCGTGATGTAATTAGAGGTATCCAGCGCGACAGCCGAATGCGGACATCACGCATATTTCGTCCTTATGGTGTTTGCGGCACTGCGGTCCTGTGCGGCTCGGTGCTTGCCGGCTCCGGTGTCTGCGGGCTCGGGTGTTCGCGGGCTGCGGTGTCTGCGGGCTCGGGTGTTCGCGGGCTGCCGCACTGCGCGGGCACTGTGCGGCGCTACGGGGTGCAGGACAGCTTGGGTTGACCGAGGGTGGTCGACATGTTTCGTGCGGTTAATCAGGGCTATTCATACGGCCCTGGTGATGGGCAGGGAGGACGTTAGTGTCGGGACACGCCGCCGTCACTGCGTCCTCGCGAAGCAAGCTTAATGCGAGTCTCGCGGCGCTCGCCGCGGGTTCGTGGACCGCACGATACTTGCGCCTGGCGGGCGTCGCTGATGCCAGTTGCGCGCTGGCGGCCGGCTTGCTGGCTTTCCAGATCAGGTTCGACGACTCGGGTCATCAGCCAGGTGAATACCTGGCGCTGAGTCTCGGCATGCCGATCGTGTGGATAGCCGCGGTCGTCCTTGCTGGCGCCTACGATCCCAGGTTCATCGGGGTTGGCACCGATGAATTCAGGAGAGTACTCAACGCTGGCGTATTCCTGACCGCCGCGGTCGCCATTTTGTCGTATGCCACCAAGGCTAATCTGGCCAGGGGTTATGTCGTCATCGCGCTGCCGTGCCTGACGCTATTTGACCTGCTGGCAAGGTTCACGCTGCGCAAGCAGCTGCACAGGGCGCGCAGCCGCGGCTATTGCATGCGCCGGGTCGTCGTCGTTGGTCACGCGCTCGTCGTCGCCGACATCGTGACCATGCTGCGCAGAGAGACCTATCACGGTCTGCAAGTGGTAGCCGCGTGCATCGCCGACGGCATACCCGGCGGGCTGCTGACCGACGTCCCGATCGCGCCGGGCCTCGATGGCGTGCCCGAGGTGGTGCACAGGTTCGGCGCCGATACTGTCGCGGTGCTTGCCTGTCCTGAAATGGCAGGTGCCAAGCTACGGGAGCTTGCCTGGGATCTGGAAAAGACCGGCACGGACCTGTGCGTCGCGCCCGCTCTCCTCGATGTGGCAGGGCCGCGAACGACCATCAGGCCGACAGCCGGCCTGCCCCTGCTGCACTTGGATCACCCGGAGTTCAGCGGCGTCCGGTTGATCATCAAGGCTGTTTTCGACAAAGTCTTCGCGTTGATCGCGATCGTCTTGGCCGCGCCGATCTTCGCCCTTCTAGCCTTGGCTATCAAGTTCGATGATGGTGGGTCAGTCTTTTTCAGGCAGACCAGGGTCGGCAAGGACGGCAACGGGTTCGCCGTGTACAAATTCCGGACGATGGTGCCCGATGCTGAGGCGCTCAAGGCCAGCCTGGCAAGTCAGAATCAGCACGACGGGCTGTTGTTCAAGATCAAGCACGATCCCAGGCTCACCAGGACAGGCGGCTTCCTTCGGCGCTGGTCGCTCGACGAGCTGCCGCAGTTTCTCAACGTGCTCGCCGGAGACATGTCGCTGGTCGGGCCACGGCCGGCGCTGCCGCAAGAAGCGGCGATGTATGGTGACCATGTGCGGCGCAGGCTGGCGGTCAAGCCAGGCATGACCGGCCTGTGGCAGGTGAATGGCCGGTCCGATCTTTCCTGGGACGAGTCGGTGCGCCTGGATCTTCGCTATGTAGAGAATTGGTCCTTCATGCTTGACTTGCAGATTCTGTGGAAGACTTGTTCGGCTATCGTGCGTGGCTCGGGGGCATACTGAGCTAGCATGCCGGTCAACGTGCCGGCCGGATTGCCGCCTGTGGGCGGATTTTGTCTGCGGGTCCGCATAGACCAAGAACTCAAGATGGAGTAAACGTGGTTTTCCCAGCCGACGACATACTTGCCCGTGATCTCGCCGCCTCGGCGGGCGAGCGGCTGCTCGGTATCAGGACCGAGGCCCTCGCAGCCGACGAAATCAGGCGCGCGGGCGATCTCGGTGCGCACGAATTCCTCGCGGGTGAGCTTGCGAAGGCGCGGCCGGAGGACTCGGTACTTTCCGAGGAAGCGGCCGACGACAAGAAACGGCTGACGGCCGACCGGGTGTGGATCATTGATCCGCTCGACGGCACCAGGGAATTCGGCGAGCCTGGCCGGGTGGACTGGGCCGTGCACGTCGCGCTCTGGGAGCGCGGTGAGCTAACCGCGGGCGCTGTGGCGCTTCCCGCGCAGCGCACCGTGCTTTCCACCGCCGAGCCGCCGCCCACGCCCAAGCTGGCCATGGAAGGCGCCACGCTCAGGCTGGTAGTGAGCAGGTCGAGGCCACCGGAGTTCGTGACCAGGCTGGCCGACTATCTCAAGGCTGAGCTCGTGCCGCTCGGCTCGGCAGGCGCCAAGTGCTCGGCTGTAATTACCGGGGATGTGGATGCATACGTGCACGCGGGCGGCCAGTATGAGTGGGACAACGCCGCTCCGGTCGCCGTTGCCAGGTCAGCGGGCTTGCATGCCTCCAGGATCGACGGATCGGATCTCGTCTACAACGCCGAGCAGCCCTGGATGCCGGATATCCTAATATGTCCCGTCCCACTGGCTAGCTTGCTGCTTGGCGCGATCAGCGCGGTACAGCAGGCTGGCAGCTAACGCCGAGCCAACAACTAGCTGAGCCAACAACTAGCTGAGCCAACAACTGCGGAGTCGCCAGATGACAGTGCCACACGCTGACTACCAGCTCTCGCAGCTTGACGTACTCGAGGCTGAGTCGATCCACGTGATGCGCGAGGTCGCAGCCGAGTTCGAGCGCCCGGTGCTGCTCTTTTCCGGCGGCAAGGACTCGGTCGTCATGCTGGCGCTCGCCGAGCGCGCGTTCCGGCCCGCCAAGATCCCGTTTCCGGTCATGCACGTGGACACCGGGCACAACTTCGACGAAGTGCTCCGCTTCAGGGACAAGCGAGTGGCCGAGCTCGGGGTCCGGCTGATCGTCGCCTCGGTGCAGGAGTCCATCGACACAGGGCGGGTCGTCGAGGAGACCGGCAGGTGGGCGAGCCGCAACCGGCTGCAGATCACGACGCTGCTCGACGCGATCGCCGGCAACAAGTTCGATGCCGTCTTCGGCGGAGCCCGGCGGGACGAGGAAAAGGCCAGGGCCAAGGAGCGGGTGTTCTCCTTCCGCGACGAGTTCGGGCAGTGGGATCCCAAGAACCAGCGACCCGAGCTGTGGAGCCTCTACAACACCAAGATGCGCCGGGGTGAACACATCAGGGTGTTCCCGCTGTCGAATTGGACCGAGCTCGACATCTGGCACTACATCGAGCGTGAATCCCTGGAGATCCCGCCGATCTACTTCGCGCACCACAGATCGGTGTTTGAGCGCGACGGCATCCTGCTTGCCAACCATCCGTTCGCCAACAGGGCGGACAGCGAGACGGCTTTCGAGGCAATGGTGCGGTACCGCACCGTCGGGGACATCAGCTGCACCGGCGCGGTCGAGTCGACCGCGGCGACTCTGACAGAGGTTATTACCGAGATCGCGGCCACCAGGATCACCGAGCGCGGTCAGACCCGCGCCGATGACCGGGCTAGCGAGGCCGCGATGGAGGACCGCAAGCGGGAGGGCTATTTCTGATGGCTCTCCAGGAAGCTCCGGTACCGCCAAAGGCAAGTACGAGCAGCCCGCACGATCGGCAAGGGGACAGGGTCATGGACATTCTGCGGCTCGCGACCGCAGGTTCGGTCGACGACGGCAAGTCGACGCTGATCGGCCGGCTCCTTTACGATTCCAAGGCGATCTTCGAAGACCAGCTCGCCTCGGTGGAGCGGACCAGCAAGGAGCGTGGCGAGGACTACACGAACCTGGCCCTGCTCACCGACGGACTGCGGGCGGAGCGCGAGCAGGGCATCACGATCGACGTCGCCTACCGCTATTTCGCCACCCCGCGCCGCAAGTTCATCATCGCCGACACCCCAGGTCACATCCAGTACACCAGGAACATGGTGACTGGCGCCTCGACCGCCGATCTGGCCGTCGTGCTCGTCGATGCGAGGAACGGCCTCACCGAGCAAAGCCGGCGGCACGCCTTCCTCGCCACCTTGCTCAAGGTTCCGCACCTGGTGCTCGCGGTCAACAAAATGGACCTCGTCGGGTACGACTCAGCCGCGTTCGACCAGATCGCCGAGGAATTCACGGCGTTCGCCACCAAGCTCGAGATCGGCGATCTGACGTTCATCCCGATCTCGGCCTTGCACGGCGACAATGTTGTCGAGCGGTCGGCCAACATGAACTGGTACAACGGCCCGTCGCTGCTGCATCACCTTGAGCACGTGCACATCGCATCGGACCGCAACCTGATCGATGTCAGGTTCCCGGTCCAGTATGTGATCAGGCCCCATCAGGCCACCGATCTCGAGCTGCACGATTACCGCGGCTACGCGGGCCAGGTCGCGGGGGGCGTGCTCAAGCCCGGCGACGAGGTCATGCACCTGCCGTCGGGGCTCACCTCTGCGATCAAGCGCATCGAAGGACCTAAGTGCCCGGTGGGCGAGGCCTACTCGCCGATGTCGGTGACGCTGCTGCTCGAAGACGACATCGACATCTCGCGCGGCGACATGATCTGCAGGCCGGGTAACCAGCCTCAGGTCACCCAGGACGTGCAGGCGATGGTGAGCTGGATGTCCGACACCGTCAAGCTCACCCCGCGCAGCCGGCTCCTCGTCAAGCACACGACCAGGACCGTCAAGGCGGTCGTGCGGGATATCGTCTACCGGCTCGACGTGAACTCGCTGCACCGCGACGAAGCGGCAGAAAGCCTGAGCCTGAACGAAATCGGCCGCGTGTCGCTGCGTCTCACGCAGCCGATCTTCTGCGATCCCTACACCCGCAACCGGATCACCGGCGGCCTGATCCTCATCGACGAGGGCACGAGCGCCACCGTCGGCGCAGCGATGATCACCGACGCGAGCTAGCAGGCGAAAGACAGGCCAGGGACGGCGGGTTCCTCCGGCTGCACGTCTTGCGGGCACTACACCTGTCCAGGGGCGCGGCCGAACACCACCAGGATCTATAACCAGCAGCTCAGCCATGACGGCACCCTTGATCTGGTCGAGGGCGATTTCGCTAGAGCGGGCGGGCAGCCGCGCCGGCAAATTTTCATGCTGGATCTTGCGAGCAGACCGCGTGTGACCGTTACCGGCTGGTCATCGCCCATGTTCGACGGCGGCCGCGTTCACGGCGAACCAGAAGCTCGCGTCGCTGCGCTGGATCAACTACGACGGCTGCTATTCGCTCTACCCAGTCGCGGCCGATGCCCACACGGCGTACTTCGCCGGGCACGAGCTGTGGTCGCAGCGCGGCAGCCAGCTGTGCGGGAAGGTCAAGGGCCTGGCTGGGCTGTGTTTCCTCTCGTACCTGGCCTACGTTCCCTGTAGCGCCGTCGCTAGTGGCGCGGGCCACAGCGCGGGTCAATGCGCGCACCAAGGCGCGCATCCGACAGAGATAGCGTACTGTATATCTCTTGTAACAGATAGTCAGTTCTTATCGGATAGTGCCCCAGCTAGCCCATCTACCAGGCAAAATGCTAAGCCTCAGGTGCAGTCTTCCGCTGATGTTCGAAGTGGATGGGTGACATGGCGTCCGATGACTTCCGGGTGGTCTATCTCGGCGGTATGGGACGAAGCGGGAGCACGCTCGCCGAGCGGTTGCTTGGCGAGCTTCCCGGTGTGTGTGTCGCCGGCGAGATCGTCCATCTGTGGCAGCGGGGCGTGGCCGACAACGAGCGCTGCGGCTGCGGCACCGAGTTCAGGGCGTGCGAGTTCTGGTGCGACGTGGCCGAGCATGCTTTCGGCGGCTGGGCCAACGTCGACGTCGGCCGGATCACCGAGCTGCGCGGGTCGGTGGACCGTACCCGGTACATCCCGATGCTGGCGGGACCATCGGTCAGCAGCAGCCTGCGCAGGGATCTCGCTGAGTACACGAGCTACTACAAGCGGCTTTACCGGGCGATCGCTCAGGTCAGCGGCTGCCAGGTGGTCGTCGATTCGAGCAAGCACGCTTCGCTGGCGTTCTGCTTGCGCCGCTGTTCAGCGGTGGATCTGCGCGTCCTGCACGTCGTGCGAGACAGCCGGGCCGTGGCTTACTCGTGGACCACGCGGGTCAGGCGCCCCGAGGCCTCAGACGACTCTGAGAGCGGCTACATGACCAGGTACTCCCCGCTCAAGGCGGCCAGGGAGTGGAACACGCAGAACGGCGCGCTGCAACTGCTCGGCTCGCTCGCTGGCGGGGGCAGGACGCCGGTGCTGCGGCTTCGATACGAAGATCTCGTTCGCTCGGTCAAGCCGGCGCTGCGGGAGATCGCGCGCTTTGCCGGGTTCGCTGTCGGGGAAACGGGCCTTTCTTTCGTCGGTGGCAGCGGGCAGGAGCAGTGGGCCGAGCTGAGCCGGACTCATACGGCCGCAGGCAATCCGATGCGATTCACTACCGGCAAGATCTCGATCCGCGCTGACGATCGCTGGCAGGAGGCGATGCCGCCCGCGCAGCGGCGGACCGTGACCGCGTTGACCTTGCCGCTGCTGTGGCACTACGGGTACGCGCGGGCGCGGGACAGTGTCCGGAATTCAGCTGGTCAACGGGTGCCGTAATGGGCTGGCCATCGATCGGTGTCGTGGTACCTACGCGCAACCGCCCCGAGCTGCTGCGGGCAGCGCTCGCTAGCATCGCCGCGCAAGATTATCCAGGCGAACTACGGGTCATCGTGGTCTTCGACCAGGCGGAGCCTGACCTGAGCCTCGCGGCTGGCGACCGGGTGAAGGTACAGGCTAACGACCGGACGCCCGGTCTGGCCGGCGCGCGCAACTGCGGCATTCTCGCGCTCGATACCGATCTGGTGGCTTTCTGCGACGACGACGACGAATGGCTGCCCCGCAAGCTGACCGCCCAGGCCGAAGCGATGCTGGCCGATCCCCACGCGGAGTTCGCCTCCTGCGGGATCCGAGTGCGGTTCGAAGGACGCCCGGCCGGCCGCCCGGCCGGCCAGGCGACCGGCCGCCTGACTGACCGCCTGGCTGGGCGGTCGGAGGTGACGTACGCCGAGCTGCTGCGTTCACGAATGGTCATGGTGCACTCGTCGACCTACCTGATCGCCAGGTCGTCCTTGCTTGCCGGCTCCGACGGGATCGGGCTTGTCGATGAGACCATTCCCGCCAGCCAGAACGAGGACTGGGACCTAGCGCTCCGCGCCGCCAGGCGGCGTCCGATCGTGCACGTAGACGAGCCGCTGGTACAGGTCAGGTGGGGTCCGGCCTCGTACTACTCGCTGCGATGGGAAAGCAAGGTGGCTGGCCTGCACTGGATGCTCGACCATCATCCGGATCTCGCCGCCAGCAGGCCAGGGTCCGCCCGGGTCTACGCGCAGATCGCCTTCGGCTACGCGTGCATGCGCCGGCGGCGCGAGTCGTTCAGGTGGGCTGTCCGCGCGTTCCGCCGCAATTGGCATGAACGGCGGCTGCCGTTTGTCTTGCTGGCCGCGTCCGGGGTCGTGCCGGGCAAGCGGGTGCTGCGGGCGCTGCATGCGCGCGGGCACGGGATCTGACGATGGCTGCGTCTCGGGCTGGCGCCCGCATCACCCTGGCCGGGGCGGAGTTCGATCCGATCACCCACGCCGCGCTGATCTCGCGGGTCTCGCTCGCCATCGCCGGCGGGTCAGGCGGCACGATCGTGACGCCGAACATCGACATTTGTCATCAGATGAGCCGCGACCCGGCCAGCAGGGCGCTGGTCGAGGCATCGACGCTGGTGGTCCCTGACGGGATGCCGCTGCTGTGGGCGTCCAGGCTGGCGGGACAGCCCTTGCCGGAACGGATCACCGGCGCCGACCTGATCTACTCGCTTTCGGCGGCGGCGGCTGACAATGGCTGGCCGGTGTACGTGGTAGGCGGCCTGCCCGGGCAGGACGGGCAGGCATCAGCCGCCCAGCTTGCGGCCGACGGGCTGGCCGCTCGGTACGCGGGGCTGGCAGTTGCCGGAGCTTACTCGCCGCCTGCCTGCTTCGATGCCGTGGCCGGCGACATTTCCTCATTGCTCGATGACCTGGTCTCTGCATCGCCGCTCATCGTCTTTGTGGGGCTCGGGTTTCCGAAGCAGGAACAGGTGATCGAGCGGCTGCGGGTGAAGTTGCCTGACGCCTGGTACATCGGGTGCGGCGCCGCCATTCCTTACGCGGCCGGCCGGCTGCGGCGCGCACCGCTGTGGATGCAGCGCGCCGGCCTTGAGTGGCTGTTCCGCCTGATCAGCGAGCCGCGCCGGCTCGCGCGGCGGTATCTCGGCCGTGACCTGCCTTTCGCTGTCGGATTGCTGGCGGGTGCGTGCTGGCAGCGGGTGCGGTCACTTGCGCCAGCTAGGCAATCCTGAGTCTCCAAGCCAGCCCGCAGCCGACAACTGCTCATCAAACGGGGCAAAATGGGTGTCGAGGCGCTCCCGCAACGCCGGATCGATCGGAGAACGCGGCCTGGCATTGTGCCGTTCGAATGGCGGGTACTCGGCCTGGGGAAGTCCGAGGAAGCCGAGCACCGCGTCATAGACCGGCTCCGGCTTAGCGAAGAAGTCGCCGCTGTCGACCACGTGAATCCTGTCGCGGCCGAATAGGTGCTCAAGGCGGTTCAACTGCTCGATGTACTGGCCGCGAGTCACGTAAGCCTGATGCTGGTGGCTGTGACTGAGGTAGCCGGGCTCGGCGGCCATTCTTTCGGCCTCGCCGTCCAGACGCCGCGTCTCAAGCTCGATGGCGCGCTCGAACGTCTCGGTTTCGAAGCCCCTTGCGAGTTCGTGGGCGTAGGCCGAGTAGGCCCGCTCCACCGGGTCGCGCAATAGCACCAGCAGCTTGGTGCCGGGCAGGTCGGCCGCGATGCGCTGGCCGGCCAGCGGGTGGAACATGTAGTACGGGCTCGACTCGAACGTTACCGCCGCCTGGCCCCGTGTCCGAAGCGGGAAGTGGGCTCGGTACCAGCTGAGGCTGTGGTCGTAGTTCATGTCGAAGTAATGGACGCCCTTGTGCAGGACGGCTTTGCGCACGCAGGGGTGCTCGCTGAGTGCCCGGTACATGGATGTCGTGCCGCAGCGCTGGGCGCCCGCGATCAGGAATCCGGGCAGCATGCGCGCCCGGCTGGTGATCCGGCCCGCGGTCACGGAGATCGCGTGCGCGGCCCGCTTAGCCGGCGGCGACACCGACCTGGCAGGGTTCATCGTGACCGGTCCCATGACGAGATCACCGATTTCATGGCGGGGAGCAGCCAGGTGCCTGGAGCGCCAAGCCTGGCACCCGCTTCGGCCTGCCGGTCAGCGAGATACCGCACCGACAGGTCGGCCAGGTAGGCCAGCGCCGTGACCCTGGCAGCCTCGGGCTCCACGCCGAACGGGCCGAGCAGCTCAGGCGCCCGGTCCGCACACTCGGCCGCTGCCCGCTCCGGATCGCGCTTGACATCGACGACCTGAGACTGGAGCCAGTAGTGCAGTGCGTCATAGCCGACCGGAACGCCTGCCGCGAATCGTTCCCAGTCCCACACCAGCAACCCGGCCGGCGTGCTGGCAAGATTCCACGGGGTCAGGTCGCCGTGCCAGCAGCCGAAGGTGAGTTCGGCGGGACCCGAATGGCCGGCCAGTTCGCCCAGATGATCAAGCGAGGAGCGCAGCGCTGACTGCTCAGCGCCTTCACCGGCCTGGGCCAGGCGGCCGGCCAGGTCCCGCCAGTAATCACTCGCGGTCAGCGGAGCGGTCGACGTGCCAAGGACCTGCGACAACTCGGCGAGAGCGCGGCCAAGGCGGTCCGCGGCAAGCGGCACCCGCCTGAGCCAGACCGGCAGCGGGCTGAGCACGAGGACGTCAAGACCATTCCAGTTGCCCGCAGCCAGCACGCCCGGAAGCTGCAGCTTGGTCAGCGCCGCCGCCTGCAACCTGGCGAGCGCGGCACGTTCGGCCGCCACCAGCGCGGACGTCAGCTCGGTCATGCCGATCTTCGCGAAGCCGACGGTCTCGCCGGCCGGGGTCAGCAACTGCAGGACAGGCTTGCGATTGGCTCGCGCGGCTCCGATGTGCATGCTGATCCGGACCGGCTGCCCGAGCAATTCGGCCAGGTAGGAGCCGATGTCCGGCGCGCCCTCAGGCGCAGTCACCGTGAGCCGTCCGCCGAGTACCGGCCCCAGGCCGCAGGCCAGCAGGCCAGCCAGAGTCCTCGTGGCGAGCTTGGCCTTCGCCGACCCGGGCTCGCCGTACCGGCGAATCGCCGCCGCGCTGGCGGCTCGCCCGGTCGGAACTACCAGCTTCGGCGCCTGCGTCCCCGGCAGCACGATCAGCTGGCTGGCCGACCCGTCGCGCACTCGCCTGGCCTGCGAGCGGGAAGAAAGCGTCGCCGCGGCCGGAGCTGGCCACAGCAGCCGGCAGACCTCCATCAGGTAGTCACCAGGCCCCTGAACCTGCTTCGCCAGTTGACTACAGACAGCCATCACGGTCTCTTAAGGGACTGTCGGCTGAAAATACGGTGTCGCTACCAGCCTGGCGAACGACGCGATCGCCTGAGGATGGCCGGTGAGCCAGTACTTGAACGGCTTGCCGTTGCTGTCCGTGCCGTTCGCGTCGAAGTACGCGATTCCCTTGATCTGGGGATGTTCCTCGACGAATTTTCCCGCGGCCAGCAGGAAACCTGGCCACGACGATGGCGGGTCGTTCTGAGCGAACTCGCCGATGATCACCGGCTTGCCCGTGCCGGCCGCGAACTTCATGAATGGCGCGGCGGCCTGCGCGAGCGACTGGTGCGGCAGCACCGTGTAGACGTCGGCGCAGACCCAGTCGACCTCGGAGTTGCCCGGATAGAAAGCCTGCGCCCGGCCGACCTGGAAGCCGTAGCCGGTCGGGCACCAGACCCAGGAGACGTTCGACGCGCCAGCCTTGGTGAACAGCGCCCTGATATGGTCCCACGCGGCGATGTAATTCTTCGGTCCGTGGATCGCCCACTGCAGGTTAGGCCGGTCCATCTCGTGCCTGAACTCCATCATGATCGGCCGGTGCAGCGCTGCCACGGCCTTCGCCCTGGCTGTGATCAGCGAGTCGTAGTCACCCGCGACGACTTTCTCGGTGTCCGGGGTGCCGCCCCAGGTGAGCAGCAGCACCTTGCCGGCGTCGACGAACGTGCGGTCGGCCGGGCTCGGGAAGTTCTGGCCCCACGGGTGGTAGGCGTGTATCAGGTTGAGCTTTCCGCCCACCTGCTGCTCGAACCTCCGGACTGCGGCGACTTCCGCGTCGGAAGTGTAGGAGGTCGGCTCGACGTACGCGCCCAGATAGGCGCCGGACGCCGGCACCAGCTTGCCAGCCGGGCCTCCGCCTCCGCCACCGGGGCCGCCTCCGCCGCCAGGCGAGGGCTGCGACGTGGGCGAAGGTTGCGGCGAAGACTGCGGAGGCGTGCTTGAGAGCGGGCTTGGCGAATCCGGATGGTTACCCGACGGCCTCCCGGTAGCCCTCGACGACCTTGACGGCTTGCCGGTGCGCGTCGCGTAGCCCGCCGATGCGGATCGAGACCCGGAGGATGAGTTCCCCGGCGCCGCGCCCGTCGTCCGGTGCTGGCCGGTCAGCGACCGGTCGCCCGCCGTACCGCGGTCCGGCCACCCAGTGACCATGGCAAACGCTGCGGCTGTGCCAGCGGCCAGCATGACGGCCGACAGGCAAGCGATCGCCGCCAGCTGCCATCCCCGTCCGCGCCGTCCATCGCCCGCGCCCAGCCCTCCGCCCGCGCGCCGCACGCCGTCGCGTCGCCGGTGTCTCATGGCTGAAGTCCTGCCACCGCGGATACCCCCTGCACATCGGCAGGCGCAGGCGGATCGGCTGGCCTGGTCACCACCTGACGTCCGGCGACGAATTCAACCGCGAAGATGAAAGCAACCAGCAGCAGCACTCCGTACAGCAGGCCGCTCAGTGCGTCAGTGAACCAATGCAATCCCAGGTACACCCTGCTGTAAGCCTCGTTGAAGCCGAGTGCGGCCACGGCCGCGCCGATGCCGATCGCGGTGCGCCGCTGCCCGCTGAACTCGCGCCACAGCAGATAACCTATGAGCCCGTAAAACAAGATCACCCGGTCGCAGCCGCCAGAAGGAAACGTGCCGAGCGGGCTGGTTGGCGGGCCGAGCCGGTGAAAAACGTGACGCAGCGCCAGCGTTGTATAGTGATCGCCCACGATCACCACGGCGAACGCGACCGCCGGCAGCCATCGACTGGACCGCCAGCTCACCGTCAGGCAAGCCGCCGCGGCGAACGCCGCGCCCCAGACCGTCCAGGTATTGCCGATCTTGGTGAGCCGGTTCATCAGCGCGGCCATGACGTGTACCTGATGGCCGTTCATCCAGCGGAAGATGGGCTGGTCGATCGCCAGTCCGTGATTGACGACGAGCACGCCAAGCGCGCACATTAGCCCGAAAATGATGAGGGCGCCGAGCGCCGCGAGGATGGCAAACCTAGCCGACCCCCAGCAGGCGTCGAGGAAACCGGCCCTGGGACCTGATGCTTTATGGCTCCGGCGAGCAGCGGGCACCGCTTCCCGCTTGTTCCGCGCTGCCGTTGCTGTGGCGGCCTGCGGCCTGGTTGCGGTCCGCGGGCTGGTGGCGACCAGGAAAGCGGCGCCGGCGATGATCGCAATGCCGACTGGCCAGATCAAGGCGACCAGGTACTTGCCCATCTCGCGCTTCCCCCTCCTATCCGAAGGACTATATCCCGCTGACCGCATCTATCAGGGTCAAAGCGGATTACGGCCGTAGGACGGCCGATCACGGACAGCTCAGGCGGCTGGCGCTCCCAGATCTGGCCTGAGCCGATGATGTCATCGCAGATGACTACGCATTCCGCGAACCTCGCGCCGCCCGTCCTGCGGCGCCGCTTACGCCTTCATCCACTCGTTCGCGGTGCCGCGTGCGCTCGCAAGCACGGCGGCCATGCGCGCTTTCAGCCGAGCGTGCAGAGAGTGGGCGGCGCTGCCGAGATCACGCTCAGAACGGCTCGGAGGACAGAACGCCGTGCCAGTCGCAAAAGATGACGCGCCGGCTAGCGGCACCTGTTTTCAGGCAGACCTGTCTTCCTAAACCCGTTCGCCGGAAAGCCGCAGCCTGCCCGTCTCCGCAGACAAGATCCGCGCTAGGCCCGCGGTTCTGCGGTGCCGCCCGAGCCAGCGAGATCAAGCCGGCCCGGCACCGAACCGGGCGGCTTCCAGCAAGGCCGCTCACTCCGACCTCCGGGACTAGCCGCGCGAGGCTCTGTTCGGAGCACGCTGGGCGGTGAGCGTGCGGGCACTGCGCCCGTGAGTTGCGATGGCCGATGTCGGCGGCAGGCATCGGGAGGGCGGAATGGTCAGGATCGCTGTTAGGCCGCAGGCACTGGTCCGGGCCAGGTCGTCAGCTGCCTGATCCACCGGCGCCGGCGTGGTTTGTATGGAGTCTGTGGATAGGTCGCTAGGCTGCCGGGGTCGCGACTGGGACAATCCGGAGGCTCGGTGTCTGAGGTGGTGCGGGAGATCGAGGTCAAGTACCGGTTCGATGATCTGGGCGGGCTTGAGCGCGTTCTGGTTGAGCGCGGGATTGTGTTGTCGCCACCGATGCGGCAAGACGATCAGGCGTATGCGGAGCGGGGATGGGAGTACGGGCAGAGCAAGATCGGGGTGACGTTTGCCCGGCTCCGCACGCAGGACGGGCGTCACCTGTTCACGGTGAAGAGGCCGCTGGACAACGAGATGGCCTGCATCGAGCATGAGACCGTCGTGGCCGACCGTCAGCAAATGCATTGCGCCGTTGTGGCCATGGGTTTTTATCCGACGGTGCGGATTGTGAAGTCCCGCCGGACGGCTGGGCTCGGTGATGTTGTGCTAATCGTGGACGCAGTCGAGCATGCGGGCTTGTTTTTCGAGGCTGAGAAGGTGGTCCAGGAGGGTATCTCAGCGCTGGACGTTCAGGCGGAACTAGATGGTCTGGCGCGATCGTTTGGCGTGGCGATGCAGCGCGTGACTGATACCTACGATTCGCTTGTCCGCAGTGCGCTCGCCGGTGTCTAGAACAGCGTGAGCGCGTCTGCTGCGGCGCTGTCGGCCGGGTTGCTGGTGCTGAGCTTCCTGGATTCTGCGCGTAGCGTCATAGTCATGGCGGCGTGATCGGTAAGCCTGCGTTCGCGCGTTTCGTGGAGGTAGGCACACGCGGTGGCGAGGTGAGCCAGGTCCGCAGCGACATGGAGGTAGTCGTAGCGGTACCCGTCACCGGTGCGGCCGATCCAGCTGTAGGTTTGAACGCCTGGCGAGAGCCGGTCGTACACGTCGACAAGGTCACGGGAGTGGATGCTGTCGAGAAGGCCGAATTCAAATGGCAGGAAGCCCGGGTGGAGCGGGCGGTGGGTGCGGGCGATGACGTTGTAGTCACCGCCGATCACCGCGTGTCGGGCCAGGGACGCGGGGAGCTTGTCGTAGGTTTCGATCAGCGAACTGATGAATCGCTGTTTCCGATCGGTTTTCTCAGCGCTGCGGTCACGACTCGGAACGTACACTCCCAGTACTGCGATGGCTGGTTCGCTATCGAGCACAGCTCCCGCTACGCGGCAAGGAACGCTGACGGCCGATAGGTCTTCGGTCAGCTCTCGCAGGAGCGCGACTCGGCTGACGAGCGCGGTGCCCCGCTCGCCGTCGGTGTCGGGGGTCTTTACGATCGCGAACCCTGCCCGGCGGAACTGATCGAGCAGGTACGCCGTGCCCGGTCCGGCACGTCTCCTTACGGACCCTGGCGCCGTCCCGGTACGAGCGGCGCAGCAGCCACGACTCGTACTCGCGGATCTTCCCGGTGGCCGTCACGTACCGTGACCGCACCCTGTCTACATGCGCTGCCCCGGTCGTTGGCCTTCCCACCCTCCGACGTCCCACGCCAGGTTAACCTCTGTCCTCAGTGCCGAAGATCATCCTGGCTACAAATACAGGGCAGTCAACGCCCATCCCGCAGGTCAGTGACCACCTAGTTCCCGGAGACGCCGAGACTTCGGGCTAGCTGGGCCGTGAGCTGGCTGGCTGGAGCGCTCACTGCCCGGCGGGTCTCCGTAGTCCGATCACGGAAAGCTGGAGCGGGCCTCGTATCCACCACAAGCCGGCCGCCATGATCGCGCATCCGAGCGCGATGGAGGCGATGGCGACCGGACCCGAGTCGCCGGCCATCAGACGGGCAGCCAGCGGAATGATGCCGAAGCTGAGGGTAGTCAGCAGGCAGGCGGAGGCTGTGCCCTCGCCGAACGGGTGTACCTTCGCCACCGTCGCTACCTGAACCAGCGGCACCAGGTTGGTGATGCCGATGGCGGCGGCCCAGCCGATCGCGGCGCCAGTGATGCCTAGCCTGGGGATGAGAATGAGGTCGACTCCCACATTGATGACCATGGCTAGCAGCCCGTTATAAAGGCTCCAGCTGCTTCGTCCGGTCGTGATCAGCACGGTGTCGACCTGACCGCATCCGGTGGCGACCAGCATGGCGATGCCGAGTATGACCATAACGGTGCTGCCGCCCGTGTAGCTCCGGCCGAAGATGGCGAGCACGGTCGGGCCGAAGACCACGGCGAGCAGGTAGAGCGGCCACGTCAGCAGGATCAGCCAGCCTGTGGTGGCCTGATAGACGGCGTTGGCGCCGTCTCGGTCGCCGATTGTGAACAGCCGGGTCAGCTGGGGCTGCGCCGCCATGCTGATGGCCGCGTTTCCCAATTGGCCGGCCACAAGGAAGCGGGTAGCCGCTGTGTAAATGGCGGCGTCGACGGGGCCTTTCAGTATGCCGACGAGCACGATATCCAGCCGCTGGATGACGATCTGGGCGACGCTGGCCAGCGACCGGGGACCCGTGAACCGCCAGAATCCTTTCGCATTCGGTTTGCCGTGCCTGTTGTCGATGATTGGCGGTCGTCGGGCTGAGACCGGCCACGCGGGCTGGTGGGTGGCGGGCTCATCGTGGGCTCGTCGGCTGGCCGCCCGCCGCATGATGCGGCGCAGCCAGAAGAACGCCACGGCGCTCGCTGCGACATAGGGGAATCCCCAGGCCGGGGCGAGCAGCGCCGAGCTCCCGGCCAGTCCGGCGGCGAGGACTCCGGCCGACTGCAGCACCGACCTGCCGATCCGGTCGATGATCACTGTGGGCTTCATCGCGTGGTAACCGCGTGATGCGCCGAGCAGCGTGTCGGCGAGGGCGGCGAAGGGCAGCGCGACCGCTAGCGCGCGCAGCGAGGAGGCTACGGCGGCCGGGCTGACGTCGGGTGCTGACTTGCCGTCGAGCAACAGCGTGGCCAGCGGTGCGGCAAAGACGCCCACCGCTATGGCGGCCACGAGCGAGGAGATCACCACTGGCACGATCGTCGCGCGCAAGATTGCCGGGATTCTTCGCTCGGCGTGCAGTGCCCTGAGCCTGGCGATGAAATAGATGGTGCCGTTGTAGGCGCCCAGATTGGCGACGGCTTCCACGATCAGGAAGAGCGACATCGCCACGAAGAAAGAGCCGGCGACTGGCTTGGAGAAGCTGTGGGTGATGAGGACGGCGAGGCCAAGGCTGGCTACTGCGGACACCAGCGCGCCGCCCAGGTTCAGCGCGCCTCCCCTGGCCACCCTCGCCAGGCCGGTTCGCCCGGGCTGGGCAGCGACATCGACGGGGTCGACCGGATCATCGACGGTGAGGTCGATGGCGGGCAGCGGCAGCGTCTGCGCCAGGCGGGCAAGCGGGTCGGCCTCGCCGGCCGCATGATGGCTAGCTTGGTCGGTCATGCCAGCCGCCAGGTCATCGCGAGATGGCTAGAGCGGCCGGGCCGCGCTCGACCAACTTATTGGTCGAGCCCTTCCACATCAAGGCATAGGCCAGCATGGTGAAGCCAAGCGGCGCCCCCACCGCGTCATAGGTCAACATGTACACAAACGACAGCAGCAGCACCAGCACGCCGACCAGGGCCTCAGGGCTTTGATCGTGCCGGTAATGCCAGATCCCGTAGGCAAAGAAGCCGAGGTAGAAAGTCGCCCCGAGCAGCCCGTTGCAGATCAGCAGCAGCCAAAGCTGGCCGGTGCTGCCGACCGCCAGCTGGCCGCAAACCGGGCACTTGAGCGAAGGCCCGATCGCGATCGAATTCGGGCTTCCTCGCTCTTGCCTGGTATCGCCGAACCCGATCACCGGCGAGGCGAGCCCGTCGGTGATGGACAGCGACGACAAGCTGGCCCGCAGGTTATTGCTCTTGCCGTTGTGCAGGCGGCCGGCTACCACGCCCTTGAGCGGCGTCAGGACGATCAGCAGTGCCGTGATCGCGATGACCGCGCACAGGCCGCCAAGCAGCGCCGCCTTGCCCTTCGCCGCGAACCGCACGGCGAGGTAGCCGAGTGAGAGCCCGACGCCGATCCAGGCTCCGCGGTTCAGGGAGTAAAGCAGCGGGACGATCGCGAGCATGCCGACCGCGGCTACGAAGTAACGCTGCCGGCGGCTGCCGCGGCGCCACCATCCGATGATCAGGTATGGCACCAGGATGGTCAGGCAGTCGCCCCAGGTGTTCGTGTAGTCGAACGGCGCCTTCGGCCGCCCGCTCGGGCTTCCGAGCACGTTCTGCACCTGAGACAGCCCAGGCTGCATGGAAGCCTGGATGTACGGGTTGAGCCGCGCGGCCTTCGGAAGCAAATGCAGCAGGGGTGAATCGAATTGCAAGTGCGGCAGCACGATCCCGGCGAGACCGCCAGCTACGGTAAAGACCCCGACGAGGCCAAGCAGCCAGGCCATCCTGCGCCTGCTGAGCTCGGTCTCGGTGAGGTTGCCCGCGTAGAGCAGCAGTACCGTCACGCCGCCGTAGTTCGACAGCCGGTTGAAGTAGGAGAGCACCCGGTGTGACACCGGGCTTGGCACCGTTCCGGGCGCGGTGAGGGTGATTGTCGCTATGCCCGCGACGGCGACGATCAGGAAGAGTACCCAGATCCCGAAGCCCGGCGGCATCCGCAGCCGCCGGTTGCCGCTAGTGTGCCAGGCGATGAGCTGGGTGATCATCGGGAACGCCAGGATGATCCACATGAAGTCGGCCAGGCCGAGCGCCCACCAGAGCGGATAGGCGAATAGCAGCGAGGTCACCGGCCAGGCCGGATGCCGCGCGGTGAAGCCGCGCCGGGGCCGGGCAAATCCTGGTCGCAGCCTCGCCCGGCGAACCCGGTCACGGACAGCGTCGGCCCGGCCAAGCCGATCCGACCGGTGACCTTGGCCGAACTCGCCGGCTAGCTCACTGCCATCGCCGCGTATCTCGCGAGGCGTTCTTGAGGGTCGGTGAGTGAGAGAGCCGGGCATGCTCAGTTACCGATCAGCGGATCGGAGATGCCCGCCTCCTCGTCCTCATCGGTGATCGCCGTCCTGGGCAGTGGCCAGGTCTCGCTCACATTGCGTGGCGTCCAGGCGCTGCTGAAGCTGCCGCTCGGGCTCTTGTCACTCGATCCAGCCTGTGATTGCGCCCTCACCGCGGTCGCGTTGCTGTCCTTGTCCGGTGCGGCATGCCTGCTGCCGCCGCTGCCGCCGGCGCTGCCGCTGGTCCCGTTCGCCGGCGACGAATTGATCGGCGAGGAAATCGACGTACGCCTTCCGGCGACCGGCCTGATCACGGGAGGACCCTGTGGGGCCTCGCTGGCTGAGTGCTGGCCCTGGCGGGTTTGCTGAGACACCTGAGCTTGCTTTACCGCTGGCTGTACGGCCTGATGATGATGGGCTGGCTGACGATGCTCCGGCTGATGCTGGGTGAGCTGGCGCTGTTCTGGCTGGCGCAGTGCCGGCGGGAAAGCTGGCGGCGGATAGCTCGGCAAGTCATTGGCGGAGGCTGACCTGCCTCTGGGCCGGCGCGAGCGCTTGAGGTTCGGCAACAGTACCGCGGCGAGCACGACGGTGCGCATCCGCTCGAGCCGCTGCACGCAGTCGATGACCTCAGCGGGCCGAGCCGTGCCCGCGCATGCGATCACGATCGAGGCGTCGGCGAACTCGGCCAGGCTGAACGTGTCGGCGTCGGCGTCCGGCGACGGCACGTCGATGATCACGTAGCGGACCTGCTTGCGCAGTTCACGCATGAGGCGCTGCACCTTGTCGTGCTGCATGTCGTAGACCGCGCCAGCGGCGTCCAGGCCGGGCGTGATGACCCGCAGCAGCGGCAGGTCAGCGGTCGGGCGCATGACGTCGCCGACCGCCGCTGTACCGGCGAGCACCTCGGCGAATCCGCGCCCGTCGGCCGCGCCAAGGAGCTTCGGAATGGCAAGGCCGTGGGGGTCGGCGCAGATCAGCACCGTCTCGCCTCTGGTCCGCGCCAACGCGCCGGCGAGGTTGGCGGCGACGGAGCTGCCGCTGGTCGATGCTGCCGTTCCCGCGACGAGCAGCACGTGATTTCCGTCCCCTAGCGCGGTCCCGACGTACTGTGCGATCTCGGTGAACGCCTGGCCGGTCCGAGACCTGGGCGGAGCGAACGGAGTCTGGGCACCGCCTTTGGCGTCGACGAGGTTGAATACGGTCGGCAGCTCGACTCGCCGAGCCACGTCACGCGGGGTGTGAATGCGCGGTCGGCGCCAATCCCAGAAGAAGGCCAGCACCAGGCCCAGGACGAGCCCGCCGGCCAGGCCGCTTGGCAAGATCAGCTTCTTGGCCGGGCTGACTGGCGCGGTCGGCCTGGTGGCGGGCGTCACTACCGAGCCGACCAGCGTGCTCTTGACCGACAGGTTCGCTTGCAGTGGTGCCACGGAGTTGATCTTGTCGGTCAGCGCGTTGAGCCTGGTGATCTTGCCCTGCAGCTGGAACTGCTGGACACCTTTGCTGTCAGGTCCGGTAGCCGGGGCGCTCTTGATCTTTACCTTGAGTGTCTCGATGTTCCGCTCAAGCTGCCGGGCCTGCGCGTACAGTGCCTTCAAGCCTGTCGTCACCAGGTTCAGCGTGCTGTGGCGCCGGTTGTACAGGTAAGCACTGCCGAACGCGTTCGCGCACCGCTGCGCTTGGACGGCCGTGGGCTCATCGCAGCTGATCTGCAGGAACGTCGTGTTCGGCGGTACCGTGACGTGAACTTTCCTGACGAGATCGACTAGGGAAAGCTGGCTGTGCAGCTTCGCCTTCGCGATCGAGGCGATGGTCGCCGACTGGACGATCTGACCTTCGTTGTCCATGTTGATCGGGCCGCCCGTGCGGCCGCCGAGCGCGTTGGCGTTGGTGGGCAGGGCGTTGACCTGTACCAGGATCGTCGCCGTGTACGTCCGCGGCGCCACGTAGTAATAGGCGCCCGCGAGGACTACGCCAACCAGCGTGAACGCGATGATGACCGCCCACTTGCGGCGCAGCACGCCCACATAGTCGGCTAGCTCGAAGTAGTCCGATCCCTGCGGCACGCTCATCCTGAAAGCATAGGTGCTGATCTAGGGACAACGATGTTGATCACCGCTATTGGCAACCGATAGTAATGAAACAAATACACATGGTGAAAAAATCTTGGCCCGCCAGTCTCAGCACACTGGGTTGCTCACCCACCGGCTGGCGGGCCAAGATCATGTGATGGTCACCAGCCTGGCAGCCACCAGGCCTGGTTCGTTCCGCCGTTGCAGCTGAAGAGCTGGAGCTGGGTGCCGTTGGTGGTCTTGAACCCAGGATCGTCGACGCATAGTCCTGACGACTGCTGCACCAGCGAGTTGTGTGCTCCGTGGGTCCAGATCTGGCTCGAGTTCCCGTTGCACGGGTCGAGCACGATCTTGGTGCCCGACGAGCCGGCGCCGTTCGCGGTGTCCAGGCAGTTCGATGCGCCGATCTGGATGGTGCCACCGGGCTCGACGATCCACTTCTGCGCCGCATCGCCGCGGCACGTCCAGAGCTGGACCTTGTTGCCAGTAGCGGTTGAGTCATTCGCGTCATCCAGGCATGGCACCTGGCTGGAGCTCTGGGTTTCCTGCGGGAAGACAGGTCCGCTCGGCGCTCCGGCCGCCGGGCCTGGGGCAGAAGGCAGCGGCCAGACCTGGTTCTGCCCGCCTGAGCAGGTCGCGATGTCGAGCAGCGTGCCGTTCGTCGTGGCACTGCCCGGGTCATCGAGGCACATCGGCCCGCCCTGCGCGGTCGTGGCGCCCTGGTTGACGACCGTGCTGCCGGTGCCCTGCGACCACTGCTGCGTGGTGGCGGTCGAGCAGGTGCTGAGCACGACCCCGGTGCCATCCGCCGTCAGGCCGCCTGAGGTGTCCAGGCAGAGCCCGTTGATCTTGATCTGACCGGTCGCGCCCGAGGCTGGCACCGACCAGTTCTGCTCGGTGAGGTTCAGGCAGGTCGCGATGGCGACACCGGCGCCGCTGGCGTTGCTGTCGGACGGGTCGTCCAGGCACATCGGCGAACCGGTGTTGCTGCCGCCTTCCTCATTGAAAAGCCCGGACGGGATCGTCCCGAACGGCGTCTTCGTGGTCGCCGAGCCGACGGGAAGCAGCGCTTCCTCAGCGTGGTACTGGCCGTCGACGACGTCGACGTCGGTGCCCATGGCCAGGCCGTTGTGCGTGGTGTCGTAAGTGTTAGCCAGGAACGTATTCAGGTACATCGTTCCGGCGCCGCGCAGCGTGATCGGGTGCCACCACGGCAGGCCGATGCCGGTGTTCGAGTCGAGTGCTGACAGGCCGCCCTGGTAGAGCGCGTTCGCTTCGCAGAGCGAGTCCTGGCCGCAGTAGTTGTTGACCCACCGGTTGTGCCCGCCGACGTAGGTCACGCCGCCGGCGACGGTCACCGAGTAGAAGGAGTCACCGCCAGCGTAGTTAATCCACCGCGGCGCGACGTTGACCGCCGTGCCGGTCGTGGTCGAGCCCGCGGCGCCGACATTGAACCTGGCCACCGCATCGCAGACGCTGAATGGCATCGACCCGTCGTTAAGGAAGCCCGTGGTGGCGACGACGAGGTACGAGCCGTCTGGCGCGAAGCTGAGCGCTCTGACGTAGTCATGCTCGGCCGAGCAGTTATTGGCCAGGATCGGTGCGGTGAAGTCGGTCAGGCTGGCCGCCCCGCCGAGCGTGGTCCCGGTCCGCACGATCGCGAGCCGGGGCCTGGACTGGCCGTTCACCTGCAGTGCGGTGCCGGAGAAGGCGAGCAGGCTGCCGTCGGCGCTCAGGTCCATTGCCCCGATCTTCAGCGGGTCGCCGCTGATCGGATCGCTCAAGGTGATGTGGAACGATGAGTCGACCGCGCCAGTGGTGGCGTTGAACCTGACCAGCCCGGTCTCCGCGACGCCGTCCGCGGTGGCGAACTGGCCGCCCGCGTACAGCGCCTTGCCATCCGGGCTCAGCGCCACCGAGCGCACCATGTTGGCGACACTGGCCTTGAACCCGGTCACGAGCGCTCCGTCGGCGTCGGTGCCGGTCGTCACTCCCGGGTTGACATGCAGTTGCGCGATGCCCCGATGAGCCGTGCCGTTGACTTTGGTAAACGAGCCGCCGATATAGATGGTATTGGTGCCGGCCGGGCCGGCCGTGACGGTCCAGACCGGGCCCTTGTCGAGTTGCGGAGTGAAGTTCGGGTCGATCAGGCCGGTGCCGGCCCGGTAGGCGAAGATGTCGTCCCTGGTGACCTGCGTGCCCGGCTTGCACAGCCCTTGCGCCAGCGTGCCAGGCTGACAGGCCTGAGTGAACGCGCCGACGACTACGACGTCGCCGTTAACGTAGGCCGTGTCGTACACCTCGGACAAGCAGGAGTTGCCGCCGCTCCCGAACCAGGTGCTATTGCACACTGACTGCCCGACGGTGGTGCCCGCCGAGACATTGGGCGTGAAGCTCACCGGTCCCTGGCCCACCAGACTGGCCAGGTGCGGTGACGATGCATCGGCCTGCGCGAGCCCGAGCGTGGTGACGCTCGCGGCTAGCGCGGCAATGGCGATGCGACTAAAGCGCATGTGATGATGCCTCCCCGCAACCCGTGCCCGTCGCGCCAGTGCAGCCAGTTACCGGGGCACGCCGGCAGATGTAGATACGGCGCCACAGGCATTGACGATGATCGCAGATGATCGATGGCTGGCGCATCTGACATGATGTCTGACGTGCAGCTTGCCACATCGGATTACAGTTCGGACTCTTTGTAACCGATGTGTGATCAGGAGTTATGCGCGCGACCGGGAGTGAGTGGAGAACTGATGACGAAGTTCAGTGAGCTGACCGAGTTTGTCGCGATCCCGAGGGTCGCCTCACTTGAATTGGCTCCGGACGGGTCCTGGCTGGCCGCGACGGTCTCGATGCTGTCGCCCGACAAGAAGAAGTACGTCAGCAGCATCTGGCGCATCGACACCAGCGGTGGCGCGCCGGAGCGGCTCACCAGGTCGGCTGAGGGCGAGCGGGCAGCGGCCTTCCTGCCCGACGGATCCCTGCTCTTCGTGTCCAGCAGGAAAGACCCCTCAGCCAAGGCTGACGACTCGCAGGCTGCCAAGCCCGCACTGTGGGCACTGCCGGCCGGGCGCGGCGAAGCGCTCAGGGTAGCCGCACCGCCTGGCGGAGTAGCTGGTGTCGCCGCCGCCAGGCAGGCCCAGGCTTACCTGATCACGGCCCCGGTATTCGACGGCACCAAGGACGCGGCTGAAGACGCGGCCCGCCGCAAGGCCCGGGCCGACGCGGACGTGAACGCCATCTTGCACACTTCCGCCTACCGTGTGCGCTACTGGGACTCAGACCTGGGACCCGACAACCTGCGGCTGATGGCGGGCAACACTACCGCAGGCGGGCAGCCGGCCGACGATGCCGGACCCCGTGACCTTACCCCTGACCCTGGGTGGGCGCTTCATCAGCGTGACTTCTGCCTGTCGCCGGACGGCTCGGTCGCGGTGACAAGCTGGCAGGTGCCCGCGGGGGTCGGAGGCAGCCGGGTGGAGCTCGCGACTATCGACGTCGCGACTGGCGAGCGCCGGACCCTGCTCTCCGACGAGAACTGCGACTTCGAGCATGCGGTTATCTCACCCGACGGCAAGCTAGTCATGGTCAGCCGCTTTGAGCACGACAGTTACGAGCGGCCAGGCGACAGCACGCTCATCGTCGCTTCGTTCGCCGACGACGGTGAGCCGCGTGACCTGCTCGCCGGGTTCGACCGGTATCCGGCTGGCGCGATCTGGAGTCCCGACTCGGCCACGGTGTATTTCACGGCCGATGACAACGGCAGGCGCCCGATCTTCGCCGTCGACGTCGCGGGCGGCGAGGTCAGGCGGCTGACGACCGATGATGCCGCGTACGACAGCCTGTGCGTGACCCCTGACGGCCAGGTGCTCTACGCGCTGCGAAACGCGATTGCCGAGCCTGCGACGCCAGTGCGCATCGAGCTGGCTGGCGGTGACCTGGTCAGGCTGCAGAGCCCGGCCGGCTCGCTGGAAGTGCCAGGGCAGGTCAGGGAGATCTCGACGACCGTGGCCGATGGCAGCACGGTGCGCGCCTGGCTCGTGCTTCCCGACGGGGCATCGGCGCAAGCCAAGGTCCCGATGCTGCTGTGGGTGCACGGCGGGCCCGTGTCGAGCTGGAGCCAGTGGTCCTGGCGCTGGAATCCCTGGCTCCCGGCGGCTCGCGGCTACGCGGTCCTTTTGCCCGACCCCGCATTGTCCACTGGGTACGGCCTCGACTTCATCGCTAGAGGCCACGGCACCTGGGGGGACACACCTTTCACCGATGTCATGTCAATCACCGATGCGGCCATCGCCGAGCCCGAGATCGACGGCGACCGTACCGCGATGATGGGTGGTTCGTTCGGCGGATACATGGCGAACTGGATCGCTGGCCACACCGACCGGTTCGCCGGGATCGTGTCGCACGCCGGGCTCTGGGCGCTCGACCAGGTGTTCGGCACCACGGACGGGCCTTATTACTGGCGCAGGGAATGGGGTTATCCGGACAGCCAGCCAGAGCGGTACGCCGCCAACTCACCGCACCTCCATGTTGACGCGATCACGACGCCGATGCTGGTCATCCACGGCGACAAGGACTACCGGGTGCCGGTCGGCGAAGCCCTGCGGCTCTGGGCCGACCTGATCAGCCGGGGCAAGGACGTGAAGTTCCTGTACTTCCCTGACGAGAACCACTGGATACTCAAGCCAGGTGACGCGGTCGTCTGGTACGAGACGGTGTTCGCGTTCTTGGCTGAGCGGGTTCTGGGCGAGGAATGGCGGCGGCCTGAGCTGCTCTGAGGCATCTCTGCGCCGTCAGCTCTCCGCGCATTACCCTTAGGACTGTACGTCGCAGATCAGTGCGCGGATGTCCTCGGTGTCGAGCGTGGCGCCGAAGACATTGGCCTCGTCCATGACGCTTGAGAACAGCTTGGCTTTCCTTGCCTTGAGCGCCATCACCTTTTCCTCGATGGTGTCCTTGGCGACGAGGCGATAGACCATGACGCTTCTGGTCTGTCCGATGCGATGGGTACGGTCGACGGCCTGGGCCTCGGTCGCCGGGTTCCACCAGGGGTCGAGCAGGAAGCAATAGTCGGCCTCGGTCAGGTTCAGCCCGAACCCGCCTGCCTTGAGGCTGATCAGGAAGACCGGGGCCTTGCCTTCCTTGAAGGAGCGCACCACCGACGCGCGATCGCGTGTGCTGCCGTCGAGGTAGCAGTAGCCGATGCCCTCGGCGTCAAGTCGCTGCCTGACCTTGCCGAGGAACCCGGTGAACTGGCTGAATACCAGGGCTCTGTGCCCGCCGCCGGTCACCTCGTGCAGCTTTTCGACCAGGGCGTCGATCTTGCCGCAGGCCAGGTTGGCGTAAGCCTCATCGACGAGTCCGGCGTGCAGGCTCAGCTGACGCATCAGGGTCAGCGAGCGGAAGATCGCGAACCGGTTGGAATTCAGGTCGCCGATCAGGCCGAGCACCTTCTGCCTTTCGCGTTGCAGGTGGGTCTGATAGGCCTTGCGGTGCTGCGGATGCAAGTCCACCTCAAGGATCTGCTCCTGCTTGGCGGGCAGGTCAGCGGCCACCTGTTCCTTGGTGCGCCGCCGGATGAGCGGCTTGATGCGGCGCTGGAGCTTGGCCAGCCGCTCGGTGTCTGCCCGCTGCTCGACTGGCTTGGCGTAGTAGTCGCGGAACCGGTCAGGGTTCGGGAAGAGGCCAGGAGCGGTGATGGACAGCAGCGACCACAGCTCCATCAGGTTGTTTTCCAACGGCGTGCCCGTGATCGCTATCTTGACCGGGGCCGTCAGCCGGCGTGCGCACTGATAGACCTTGGACTGGCGATTCTTGGCTTGCTGGGCCTCGTCGAGCAAGAGCCCTGACCAGCGTTCCCCGGAATAAGAGGTGAAGTCCAGGCGCAGCAAGGTGTAGGAGGTGACGACCGCGTCCGCGCCCTCGATGATCTCGCGGAGGCTCTGGCCCATGCGGGTGACGGTGCCGGTGATGGCCACCACCTTCAGGTCAGGGGTGAACCTGGCTGCCTCGGCGGCCCAGTTCCCTATCACGCTGGTCGGCGTCACGATGAGGAACGGTCCGGCCGCCGGGTCGCGCTGCCTCGCGTAGCTGATCAGCGCGAGGCTCTGCAGTGTCTTGCCCAGGCCCATGTCGTCAGCGAGGATGCCGCCGAGGCGGTGCTTCCACAGGAAGGTCAGCCAGGCGAACCCGTCCTGCTGGTAGGGCCGCAACTGGGCGCGCAGCCCGCCAGGCGGCTCGGCGTGCCCGGTGCCGTCGGCCGTCAGCAGGCCCTGGACCTGCTCCTGCCACGTCGCGGCCTGGTGGCCGATGATCCCGAGCCCGCTCAGCTCCTCCCAGAAGCTGGCCTGGTACCTGCTGATCCGGAGTGACCCTGAGGGCGTGTCCTGCATTGAACGCGCCTCTTCGATCAGCCGCGCGAGCGCCCGCATCTCGGGCTTGTCGAGCGAGAAGAAGGCGCCGTCTGGCAGCAGCAGGTGCTGATCGCCCCGGCTGAGGGCCAGGAACACGTCGAGGAACGGAATCGGCCGGCCTTCTACGGTGATCGTCACGCCGAGGTCGAACCAGTCGGTGTCACCGGCCACCTCGTCGGTCGACACCGCGATCCGCAGCGAGTCCCCGGCTTCGCGATAGTCGGCTGGCTCACCTGTCACCTCGACGATGAGACCGTGCTGACCGGTCAGCAAGGGCAGCAGTTCGGTGGTGAACCGCATCGTGTCGATGCCGGTCAGGCGGGTGAATGAAGCAGCCGGGTTGACCTGAGCGCCAGGTGGCAGGTCGAGCTCTGCGAGCAGTGCCCGCTCAGCGACCAGGTCCCGGTACCCGTCGTCCTGCCCTCCCGGCTCAAATGGCAGGCGGAGCGGTGAGTCGCCTATCTTGTAGGCCCATTCCCAGGTCAATTCAAGTTCGTGGCCGCTGCCATAACGGGCGCGCAGCACCAGGTCAGGACCGCTGATCTCGGGCGGGTTGAACGAGCCATCTGAAGAGATCAGCGCCGCCGAGTGCCGCAGCTTCGGGTAGTACCGATCGTGGAATCTCGCCGCCTCGGTGGCTGGCACCTGCAGGGACTCGCCACCCAGCGCAAGCTGCTGCAGCAGCGCCGGGACAGGACGGGTAAGCCTTGCAATCTGGAACTGCCAGTCTCCAGATGTCCGGGCCGCTGGCTGGCCGAGGTCGGCGCACACGACGCCGTGCCCCTCGCCCCCGATGAACGCGACCGGCAGAACCGGCCGGCCATCACTAGAGCGGCGTACGACGGGGACGATCTTGAGTTCGCCCGCCTCGCTGGACGTCACGTCAAGGCAGAACTCGGCCTCCTCGTAATCTCCGAGCGCGCCGCGCTTTCCTGGGTAGACCAGCCGCACGCCGGCCGCCTGGAATTCGTCGAGCAGCGGCCAGAGCTGGCGCGAGCCCACCGCCGACAGCTCGATCGACCGGTCGTCGCCGTAGTACCCGTAGTAGCCGCCGCTGCGGGCACGGCAGGTCTGATAGAGGACGTAAAGCTCCCGCAGCAACCTGACGTGCTGGCGGTTGTATTCCTGGGACCAGGCAAGCGTGTCGAGCTTGCCCCAGCTGAGACCGGTGCTCACCCAGCCTCCGTGCTTGCCCGGCCTGACCGGCCGGGCAACCAGTCGCAGCGGCGCCGGCGGCGTCGCCGCCTTGGTCCAGCTCGGCTGGCTTAGGCTGTCAACCAGCGCGAGCTCGATCGCCAGCGGTGTCGCGCTTGCCTGTCCGGTACCGTCGGCGTCGAGCAGCGAGATCAGCGACCGTTCCCAGGCAGGCGGCTGCTGATTGACCGCCTTGGCCGCCTTGACGGCATCGGCGGATGGCTGCGCCAGGGCTGACAGAACCAGCGCGACGACATGCTTGCAGTTGAAGTCGCACGGGCAACTGCACTCGCCCATCTCGAACTTGGCCGGCATCCCGTCGGTCAGCGAGAAGAACGCGCTCGTCTCGTAGACGTGGGTCCCCCGCACCGTCCCGCGAAGCGCGGAATATTCCACATCCCACCTCACCTGCGAGACCGTCCCGCGGCGTGCGTACGCCTCGCCCCTGGCGTAGGTGGAATGGTCGGTGGCCTGGCTAAGGGTAGCGAGATCGAAATCAATCTTCATGACCCTCATCACCCGGCAGACGATACCGACTGGCACCGTCACTTCGATCCCAACATGCCGGGCCTGGTCAGATTGCGGAATGTCAGCCGTGCCCGGGGGCGGTCATGCCGGGTGGTCGTGCCGGGTGCCGGGGGTCAGGTGGTCGTAACGGGGCGGGTGGTCGTGCCGGGGTGGGCAGTGCTGCGGCAAGCCCGGATACGGCAGGTGCCGGCGCTATGCCTCCTGTCTCGCTGAGCACGATGGGCTGTCGAGACATGAAATGCTGCCGAAATCGTTAACACCTGGGCGGCGATGAGCATACTTAGCAATCAACAATGGCCGGACTACTCTCTGGGAGCCGTGATTGCTGACAGCATGGCAGCCGCTGGTAGCTGTCCTGATCGCTCTGGGGCTTCCGGCTCTAGCTATCTCGCAATGGCACCGTCTGGCGGTGCAGCACCCTGTAATCGCCCTAGTTCTGGCGGCTGGGTGGGTTGCTGTCTGCTGCCTTGGCATCCTGGCCAAGCAGGCGTTGGCTGGACCCGCGCAGCGAAGGCTAGAGCAGGCAGGCAATGCAGCCGACCAGGCAGCGGGCTGGTGGCTGTCCATGTATCGGCGCCGGTACAGGCGGTGGATCCTCGACTCCCGGCGTTATGTCGATGTGAAGGATCTGGCTACCGCAGGCGACCACACCCCGGAACTTAATGACGTCTACATTGACCTCGCACTAGTCCGCCGCGCGCCCCACCAGGTGTCAGGCAACCCATTGTCCGGTGTGCCTGAGGATGCGGCCGGACGCCACTCAATTGGCGAATTCCTAGATCACCACGCGCCGGTCGTCCTGGCGATAATCGGACCTCCGGGCTGCGGCAAGAGCACGCTGCTGGCTCACGTGGCCTGCCGCACGGCAATGCATGGGCGCGGGGAACGTAGACGAGTGCCGATTCTGCTCGCTTTACGCGAGCACGCGGCGGTCCTAGTGGCCGACGCAAGGACGAATTTGCCTCAGCTAGTGCGATCTGCCGCGGCTGGTGTGCCAGGTGCCGAACCGCACGGCTGGTGGGACCGGCAACTGCGAAGCGGGCGTTGCGTGGTCCTGCTCGATGGACTCGATGAGATAGCCAGGCCAGAAGATCGTCGTGCCGTCGCCAAGTGGGTTGAGCGGCAGATCGTCAGCTATTCTGGCAACCATTTCGTGATCACCTCAAGACCGCACGGATTTACCGGGCCAGTGATCGCCCAGGCCGACATCTTGGCCGTCCGGCCATTCACTGCCGAGCAGATTCAGCGTTTCCTTGATCGCTGGTACGTAGCTATAGAAAGGCGGGCCACGGGCGCGGCCAACAAAGCTCAGATGCGTGCCGTGCGGATAATGGCAAGGCAGTCCGCCAATCGGCTCCTGGCCCTGCTGCAGACTAACCCTGCCCTGTCCGCCCTCGCTGTGAACCCGTTGCTGCTCACCATGATTGCTACAGTGCACCGATATCGTGGAGCACTGCCTGGCAGCCGGGCCGACCTGTACGCGGAGATCTGTCAGGTCATGCTCTCCCGGCGGATACAGGCCAAGGATCTGCCGGAACTTCTGCCCTGGTCGGCCAAGCACAAGCTCCTGACGGCGCTCGCTTACCAGATGATGCGCGATCGGGTCAGCGACCTGCCTGGCAGCCAGGCTCTCGGCATCCTCGGCCCTCTTTTGCGGCGGCTCCCGCAATCGGTGACAGGTCAGGTCTTCCTCGACGACGTGTCGCACAACGGATTGCTGAGCGAACCTGTGCCCGGCAGGTACTCGTTCGCGCACCTGACGTTCCAGGAATATCTGGCCGCCAGATGCATTGGCGACAATCCGGGCCTTGCGTCAACTCTTGCAGACGCGGTCGGCGACCACTGGTGGCGCGAGGCTACGTTGTTCTACGCTGCGGTGGCCGATTCCGACCAGATCGTTCGCGCTTGCCTCGACCGCGCGACAATTCCCGCGCTTACATTGGCTTTTGACTGCGCTGATGCCAGCAGCGAGCTTGCGCCAGATCTGCGCGATCGCCTGAACCAGGTCCGCGACCAGGCGTTCGAGCGCGACGGCGATCCTCGGCATCGTCGCCTCATCGCCGCGGTCCTGACGACTCGGCTCGCCCACCGCACCATAACCACATCGACCGGCACACGGATCTGTGATCGTCCGGTGCCAGCCGACCTGTACTGGCTGTTCCAGCAAGACATCCATGGCCAGGTTTCTGATCATCCGCATGTTCCTGATGCCGATCGGCCTGCTAGCGGAACGATAGGCGGCCACGCGGTGACCTTCCCTAGATGGCTCAACGACGTAACGACAGGCTCGGCTCAGGGCGAGTTCCGGCTGCCCGAACGGAGCGAACTCGACGAGCCGATCGTCATCGACGCGTTCGGGCAGCAGTTCCCTGAGTCGATGACAAGCGTGTGGACGCAGCCGAAGCTAGGTGTCAGCGCGCCGGAACTCTGGGTACGGCCCGGTCAGGCCCATCCGCATCAAGTACCGGCCGACACTATTCGGCGGGAGTTTGAGTCCGACGCTACCGACACGGACATACTCACGCAGATCCTCATTGCTGCGGCTTTGGACTCAGTTCTCACCTCTTTAATCGTGATCGCTCACGCTCGAACGCATGTCCGCAGCCAGGCTCTCGACCGCGCTCGTGACCATGCCCACAGCCTCGCCCTCGACCTTGCTCTAGGGCATACCCCTGACCTGGACCTCGACCGTGCCCGAGCCCTCGACCTAGGGCACGCCCGCGCGTTGCGGCACGCCCGGGCCCATGGTCACGCCTATCCGCTCGTGCTCGACCTTGCATGCGCCTTGGACCTAGCCCGCTCGTTCGGCTGTGCTCTCGGTCATGCTCACGCCCTCGGCCAGGCCCGAGCCCTCTGCCACGCCCTGGACCTGGCCCGCGCTCTCGACGATGCGCGCGCCACCGCTCTGAAGCTCGCCGATTGCCGCTTTGGCCTGCCCCCGGAAGTCGCCATCGATCTGGTCGGGGATGCCTATGCCGAGCTAACTGTCCCCTTGCCCGAAATTCGTGCCATCCCGTTGATGTGGATCTCCCGCGGACCGCTCGGGCGCGCTTCGCGCGTTGCGCTCGGCGCCTCTGCCAGCGAAGCCGGGACACTGTTCGCGGCAAGTCTCACTTCCCTGGCCGGTGTCTCGAAGAATGGTCAGGTCGAAGCATCGCTCGACGGGTCGCTAGGCAATGCGCTGCGCCGAGTCCGTCCGGCAGCTAAATCGGGTGATGCTGCGAGTGGCTGGACATCAATTGCGGCGGCGTGCGTTGCCGATCTCGCAGCACCGGTGCTCGATGGCCGTCGGCCCGTATCTCGTCTTGAGGCGGCCACCGTGCGAACCATCGCCATGGCTCTAGCTGCGGACAAAGCCGGGATAACTGATCGCGCGGCCCGGATGTTCCTCACGCTGACGGCCACGGTCACGCTGCTTCAGCAGCGCCAGTTCGGCGAAGCCAGCGCGGGAGAGGCAATCCTGCTTGCGCTTGCCTAGGCGATCGATCGCGGCGTCGCTCGCGATGGTGGCGGCGAGCGCGGACGGTCGCAGACTTCGACGGCGTTCTCCGCGGTCAGCGCGTTGTCTCCCTGAGATTCCGCTGGATGCCATGCCCGCCGGCGTCGGTCCGGGCATGACCGGTACCTCGCATGACGTCACGCTGATAGAACCTGACCTGACGGCTTACTCGTCCACCAACTGCCTGGCGGTGAGCTAGCGGAAACTACTGCGCCCGCGAGCGCCGATCTTGATCACTTGCCGGACTTGATGGCCTTGAGCGTTGCCTTGTCCTTGTCGAAGTTCCAGACGCCGACATCGAAGAAGACCACGGCTGACAGCGGGGCCTTGTGCGCCGAGGCGAACAGCGCGGTGACCTGCTTGGGTCTGCTGGCGCCGCGCGCGATGCCCACTTCGCTGAGCATGACAGGCACCTTGGTGAACTTGCGCACCTGCGCGTAGGTAGCGCCGAAGACGCTGCTGAAGGTGGCTGACTTCGAGCCTAGCTGGCCGTCCAGGCCGATCACGTTGACGAAGGAGCGACCTGGCCAGAGCGCGCTCAGCGCCTCGGTGGCCTTGGACGACCGGTCGACCTGCCACATCCAGGTGATGTGCTTGGCGCCATCCCTGAGCAGGACATTGTGCACATGCTGGAAAGCCCTCTTGTACAGCGCCGCGGTTATGTGGCCTTTACCCCATGGGTACCAGACGCCATTCATTTCGGGCGCGAACGACAAGATGATCGGCAGGCCGAGCGCCTTCTCAGCGATCGCCCAGGTCTTGAGGTAGGCGTCGTACCTGCCTGCGGCCAGGCGCTTCATGTTCTGCTTGCGCGGCTCAAGGACGATGAGCATCTTGGTGCCCGACAGGTGGTTCGCTAGTATCTGTGCGGCGGGGAAGGGTGCGCCCCAGTTGTAGTACTTGGCGGTGATCGCCGGGATGATCTTCGTCCGCTGTTCGAAAACGGGCAGGTTGTAATTGATGATGCCCACGCTTACCTGCTTGGTGACCATTGGCGCGACCGCCGAGTTGGCCCGCGACGCTGCGGTTGTCGTGCGCGGTGCGGCAAGTGCCGCGCTCGTATCGGCCGACTGCATCAGCGCCACGGCCAGGGGACTGGCCGCGACCGCTACCACGGCGGTCAGGGTCGCCAGGGATCTCATATTGCTTGAGCCTCCAGATCACGTGAACGAGTTCGTAGACGGGCAACATCAGTAAGAATGCCGTTACTTCCGCGCGGCTGCTGTCCTTATCGCGTCGATCGTGGCCGAATTTTTGTCGAAGTCCCACACGCCGACGTCGAAGAAGACGAGCGCCGATAGCGGTGCCTTGCGGGCGGCTGTGAAGAGGCTGGCCGCCTTCTCTGGTTGCAACGGACCCTCCTGGACGCCCACCTCGCTGAGCATGACGGGAACATTGGTGAAGGCTCTCACTTCCTGCAGCGTCGACCCGAATACCGAGTCGAAAGTCGCGTTCCTGCTTCGAAGCTGCCCGTCGAAGCCGATCACGTCTACGTAAGCGCGCCCCGGCCAGAGGAGCTTCAGGGGCTCGGTGAAGGCGGAGGATCTATCGACCTGCCACAACCAGGTGACGTGCCGCACCCCGTCCTTGACCAGGGCATTGTGCACGTGGCGGAAGATCTTCTTATACAGGGCCGGGCTGATATGTCCCTTGCCCCAGGTGTACCAGTCGCCGTTTGCCTCTGGTGCGATCGACAAGATGACCGGAAGCCCGAGCGCGCGCTCGGCGGCGGCCCATTGCCTGAGGTAAGCGTCGTATGCGCCTGCCGCGAGCTGCTTCATGTTCTGCGTACGTGGCTCAAGGACAATCAAGGTCGTCACGCCGAGCCCGTGATTAGCGAGAACTTCCGAACTCGGGAACGCGGCACCCCAGTTGTAGTACTTGGCGGTGATCGCCGGGACGATCTTCGTCTGCTGCTCGAAATACGGCAGGTTGTAGTTGATGATGCCCAGGGCGACATGCCGAGATGCCGCCGCGGGAGTCGTCGGGGCCTTGGGAGTCGTCGGGGCCTTGGGCGCCTCGGACTTGCCTGGCGAGGGCTGCGTAAGGTGTGCCGGCGCGTGCGCAGACACGTGTGCCGCCGGAGTTCCTACCGCCCGTATGGCCAGCACGGCCACGAAGCTCGCCGCAGCCGCGACCAGCGCGGTCGCAATCGCCACAAACCTCATGTCGCTCGTACCTCCACGGTCTTACGTGTTCCCCACGAATTATCGCGCAGTGTCATAAGTGCGACGATCCGCAGCGGCAGTAGCAAGATCATGTGGATGAGTCCGTAAACGGGGGCCAATGCGAAGGTTAGCAGCCGGGTGAACCGGCCGAGATTCGCGTGCTCGGCCCGAAAATAATGACCTGACCTGGCATACGCGAGGAGCAAGGTAGCGGCAAGGTACGTGCCAATAGACAGTCGTCCGTTCAGCAGGGGCCGAGCGACCATGGTGTAAATCAGTGCCGTCGTGAAAGCGGTCCAGGTGACGACTTCAAGCAAGCTAAGCAACCAAGGAACGCGCAGGGGTGTCATTCCTGTTAGCATGCACCATGACTCTCTGACAAAGCTCTTGGACCAGCGGAGTTGCTGGCGAAGGAAGTGGTCCATGCGTTCTGGAACCATCGTCCACGCCACGGCGTCAGGTGCCAGTAGGACCTGGCCTTCCCTTAGGCAGTAGTAGGTCAGCCGCCGGTCGTCTCCGTAGGTGCAGCGCTGACCGAGGAACTGCTGACGCAGGAAGTCGTCGAGATAGCTGCGTACAACCGCGCCCCGGTAGAGTGCTAGCGAGCCGCAGGCGCACAATACCGAGCCGACGGCGGAATAGGCGGCGCGCTCGCCGAGGAAAGCATTCGCATATCTCAGGTCAATCAGGCGAGTGAGAAAGTTCTTATCCCAGTTAGCCGCGAGTACAGTCCCCGTGACCGCTTGCACGCGCGGATTGCTGAAATAAGCGATAGCTTTTTCTACCGCGTTGGCCTTGAGCTCGGTGTCCGAGTCAACGCACAAGTAGACGTCGGCCTGCCAGTAAGCTCGGAATCCGTCAGCCAGGCCCTCTCGTTTCCCAAGGTTCGTCTCGTGTACGAAGACGCGGCATTCGACCCCGCGGCGCTGGAAATCTCCCGCATAGGAATATGCGAGTTGCAGGCAGTCTTTTTGCTGGGATCCGTCATCCACGATGGTCAGGCTCTGCGGCAGGCGAGTTTGCCTGAGCAGAGATTTGAGACAGCGCGTAAAGGCCACCGGATCCTCATTACACACGGTGACGATAGCGGCGACGTTATAGCCGACATCGTCACCGGCGGGAGGCCGGTAGAGGATCGCCAGCCCGAGCTTGAACGCCAGGAAAACGAGCACGCCGTAGCCGTAGGCGGGGAGGCTAGGGATGTACCGGTGCCCGTTGATTGTCACGTGAATGGCGAGCTCGGCACCTGCGATGAGCCCGAGCAGCGCGGCAGGGACCACCGTCACTGTTGATCGGTAACGGGCCGCTCGCCGTCTGCGACGATGTCTGCTCACCTGGCGCTGCCAGCTATGCGTTCCCATACCTGGCTAGGCGCGCGGGGGTAACTGGACCATGGCTCTGACGCGATGAGCCTGTATTGCCCTGACCTGCGCAAGCCGCGGGTAAGCAATCGGTAAATAGCTGCTCCTCGTGAGCCGTCTACCTCGACGGTTCCGAAGTAGTCGTGCCGGATCGCCTCAGCCATCGCGGGCGGCCCGGACTGTGGTCTAGCTGATGAGCTGTCCTGATAGGAGAACGAATGAGATCCGTAGACTAGCCCGCTGAGATCGCTGTTGGGCAAGTAGTAGTGAGCCGCGCTCTGCTGAAAGATCAGGCATGGGCAGCCGGCCTTCTCCAAGGTGCTGCCGAGCGCGGGCATGACCTTGGACACGGGCGGCCATGATCGGGTCACAGCATTGGCCTGAGAAAACCCGGTCGCGGCGAACGCGGCGATGAGCACAGACCCGATGATGACGCCGTGCGAAAGCTGACCGTCGAGCCGGGAAATCCTCGTGATCGCATACCCGGCGACTATGCATATGAACCAGGCGCCGAAAACGATGTGCTTATGCAAGGACGTGACCTCGCTGATGCGCGCCTGCTCGGCGGGCGCGAGAAGCGCGGCGGCAAATAGTGCGATCGGCAGTACGGTGGCCTTCCTCTGGTCGAGCCAGATCAACAGCACGCCCATCACGCCAAGGAGCAGCAGCAGCGCCAGCCATCCCCAGGCAACGTCGACGATCTTGAGCGGAGGGGTCGCGGAGAGAACATGGCGCTGGAGGGTCGTACTGTCAATGCCCAGGAAGAATTGGCGGCCACCTGTGTACAGCGCTCCCGAGTCGATCAGCGTTACATACGCGGCGAGCCTGATGCCCTGGCAGAACCGGCGAAACCTCGGCGCCTGCGACGGCGCGAGCAGGGCGAGAAGGACGACCACTGGGTTCCACAAGATCGACGCGTACTTGGTGGCATCCGCAAGCGCCAGGCTGCCGGCTGCTAGCAGCAATATGAGTTCGCTGAATCGCCCGGTGGCCCTGACGGTCAGCCAAGCCCCAAGCGCGATCAGGCACAGGGCCATCGCGTCGTAAGTGGCGAACGCGCCAAGCTGACTGGCCATGCCGAAGGTCCCGAAGAGCGCGGCCGCGGCCAGCGCCGGACCTTTGCCATAGAGACGCTTGGCAGTTGCGTACAGCAGCAACGTGGCTGCCAGCATGAATGCCAGGGACAGCAGGCGAGCTGCCGCCAGGCCGCCGATGTCGTTGGCAATGGCAGCGAGTGGCGGATAGATTACTGGCGCCCCGGAGAAAAGCGTCGCGAACGCTGGCACGGAGGCTCCGTGCAGCCAGTGCGCTAGTTCTAGGTGGCCTGCCGTCAGGTACAACGACTCGTCCTGGAAAGCGGTATTAGCCCATACGAGCCGTACTGACAAGGCGGCCTGCACCAGCAGGATTCCCGGCAGCAGCCATGGAGAACGGAGCCGGTCGAACTTGCCCGGCTGAGCGGCCGCCGCTGGTATGGGCATCGTCAGCGCGTCAGCCACCCGCCAGAGCCCGGTCTCAACGAAACCCGCGGCTGGATGCCTGACCCGGGCGATCTTGATCAGCGCCTCGACGCCGGCCTGCTGCCTGCTTCGGCCCTGGCGCTCAAGAAGCGACCGCCCATGCTGCCCTGGCATCGTGCGTCGGCCTCCTGCAGGGTCAAGCCTGAACGCTTACGCGTTGCCCAGGCGCCAGGACCCCATCGCGGTCAGTGTGTGCGGGTCAGTGCGTGCGGTCAGTATGTGCAGTACCTGTCCGAAGTTCTCGGAAGCGGTATGTAATATACCTACCTAGACTTAGACTCCGGAATGTCCCTCCGGCTTCGAAGCTCAATTAAAGCAGAGCGCCCCTAGATGGATTGCTTAGTTGCCACAAGTTAACACTGCGCTGACTCGTTGTATCGGAATGCGTTCGCGGTGGCAGCAAGATGCCACCGTCCGCTCCGAACGGTGCCAGCTGTGGTTTCTCGTGGTAGCTGTGAACCTTTGATGTAGATCGTGCGTCCATCTACCGGAACTCATACTTCGACGCAGACCGGAGGGTTCGTTGGAACGGCACGCGCGGCTGACCGTCTTTGGCACCGGGTACCTGGGCATCACCCATGCTGCCTGTATGGCAAGCCTGGGATTCGAGGTCCTGGGAGTCGATACGGACGCGCCCAAGGTCCGCAAGCTGGCCGAAGGCTGGGTACCGATCTACGAGCCTGGCCTGGCAGAACTGGTCAAGGCTGAACTTGACGCCGGGAGGCTGCGGTTCACGACCTCCTACGAGCAGGCCGCGTCTTTCGGCGACGTGCACTTCATCTGCACCGGCACGCCGCAGCTGCCCGGGGGCGGTGGCGCGGATCTCAGTCAGGTGCGGGCGTGCCTGTCCGCGCTCATGCCGCTGCTGGACGGGCCCGCGCTGATCGTCGGCAAGTCGACCGTGCCGGTCGGGACCGCCAGGCAATTGCATGCCCAGCTGGCGGCGGCGGCCAGCCAGGCCGAGCTGGCCTGGAATCCTGAGTTCCTGCGCGAGGGCACCGCGATCGCCGACACGCTGGCCCCTGAGCGGATCGTGGCCGGCGTCACGTCGGCGCGGGCCGAGCGCGTCCTGCGGGAGATTTACGCCCGCCCCATCGCCGCCGGAGCGGCCTTCGTGGCCACTGGCTACGAGACGGCTGAGCTGGCGAAGGTCGCCGCGAACTCGTTCTTGGCCACGAAACTGTCGTTCATCAACGCGATGGCCGAGGTGTGCGAGGTCGCTGGCGCCGACGTGCGCGCGCTGTCGCGCATACTCGGCGCTGACCCTCGCATCGGCGGCTCATATCTGCGGGCCGGCCTCGGATTCGGCGGTGGCTGCCTGCCCAAGGACATCAGAGGGTTCATCGCCAGGGCGCGGGAGCTTGGAGTCGAGTCGGCCGCCGGGTTGCTGGCAGAGGTCGACAAGATCAATCTGCGCCGCCGGACCCGCGCCGCTGACCTCGCGCTCGAGCTAGCAGGCGGCGACCTGGCCGGGGTGCCGGTCTGCGTGCTCGGCGCCGCGTTCAAGCCGGGCTCAGATGACGTCAGGGACTCACCAGCGCTCGATGTGGCCCAGATCCTGCACGGCCACGGGGCGCAGGTCACGGTCTACGATCCGGTCGCGAGGTCAAGCGCGGCGGCTTCCTGCCCCGAACTCGGCTACGCCGCCTCCCTTGCTCAGGCGGCTAAGGGCGCCGGCGTCGTCCTGCTGCTCACCGACTGGCCAGAGTTCGCCGCGCTGCAGCCCGCCGACCTGGCCGGCGTGGTCGCGCGCAAAAACATCATCGACGCGCGCAACGCGCTGCATCAAAGGCAGTGGCTTGACGCCGGCTGGACCTACCGGGCTCTGGGCGTGGGGGCAAGCCCCGCACTGTCCGCTCCGGATTCCAAGCCCTTCGTGTAAACCATCGCGCCCGCTGGCGCGTCTGATACATAGAGTTTTAAGGGGCAACGATATCGAGTTAGCTTTATTTCATCTTAAAGTTATTGATTTTGGACACCGGGGAGAGTTAGTGTACGGCGATATTCATACCGGCATCGGGTCGGCGATCTTGACTGTGGCAGCACTCACGATGACGCTCTGGCGATTGGTAAGCAGGCACCGCCTGGGCAAGAGCCGGGCGATCCGCCTCCAGCGCAAGGCGTGAGCTGTGGCGTCGTCCTGGGCCGCGGCCCGGCCGGCGCCGCCCGGCCACGGACAACCGCGGCGCGCGCGCAGGCCGACCGCGACGGTGCTCATCCCCGCCCACAACGAGGCGGCAACCGTCGCCGAACTGATCCGGGCGCTGCGCGACCAGCCCTACCCGCTCGACGGCATCGTGGTCGTAGCCGACTCGTGCAGCGACGACACCGCCGAGGCCGCGCTGCGAGCCGGCGCGACCAAGGTCATCGAGGTCGACTTCAAGGACAAGGCAAATTCGCAGAACGCGGCGCTGTTCGACATTTTCACCGACGTGGTCGTGGGGTTCGACGGGGACACGATCCCCGAGCCCGACTGCGTCGAGCTGATGATCCGCGACATTGAGAATGGCTTCGACGCTACCTGTGCCACCGTGCTGCCGATCCAGCCGCGCGGCTTCTTTATCAGGGCCAGGCGGTTCGCCTACGCGCTCGGCCGCCGCTGGTGGCGGCTGTGCCAGGCCAGGGTAGGCCGGATCCAGGTGCTTACCGGCGCCGCCTACGTGTTCAAGACCGAGGCGATCAAGAGCATCGGCGGCTTTCCCGGCGGCCTGATTAGCGCCGACATGGACGCTACCTGGGCGCTGCACCGGGCGAGATACAAACTCGGCTATGCCGGTGACGCCGTCGCGCTGACGTATGATCCCGAGACCTTCCGCGTCTATAAGCAGCAGATGCGCCGCTGGTCGTCCGGCTATTTCCAGAACATGGCGAAATACCGCAAAGAACTGCTGCACTGGCGTGCCATGCTGGTGGTCTGGACGGCCATCTTCGACCTGTGCTGCCTGTTCGTTTACGAGACGGCGCTGGCGATCACGCTGATCACGGGCCATGACCGGCTCGCTGGCACCTTCGCGCTCTGGCTGGCCATCCATGCGATCGTGACGACCGGCCTCGTCGCGACGGTCGTCGGCGTGCGGGAGGCGGTGCTCGGCTACTTTCCCTACCTGATCGTCAACTACTACAACAAATGGCTCTACCTGTGCGCGTTCACGCGCGAGTGGATTCTCGGCAGGCACTACGTCTCCTGGACGGGCCGGCAGGGCAGGAAGACCGAGATCACGAAGATGTCACGGGCCAGGAAGGTGACGCTCACCTCGCTGGGTGCGCTCTCCATCGGATTGGCCTCCGCCAGCGTGGGCGCGTTCGGCTGGACCGGGCTGCAACATGCCGTGCAGAGGACCGTGCTGCGGTCGCCGGCCGCGACAGCCAGGCCGGTCACCGTGACGGCCGCGACCAGGTTCGCTGGCGTCGTCGCCTACAACCTGCCGCAGTTCGATCGGGCCTGCGGCTGCCGCCCGAATCTCGCGGTCAGGGACGTGGGCGTCGGGTCGCCGATCGACGATGTGCCCGCCCAGACGATGATCGCCAATGGCGCCGTGCCGCTGATCGAACTCGAGCCGTACGGGGTCAGCCTGCGGGACATCATTTCCGGCAAGGAAGACAAGTGGCTGGCCAGCCAGGCAAAGGCGGTCGCCAGGCTGCCAGGATCGGTGCTGATGTCGTTTGCGCCCGAAGCCAACGGCAAGTGGTACAGCTGGGGGTTTCACCACGTCGCGCCCGGTGAGTTCGTGGCGGCGTGGCGGCACGTGGTCGATGCGTTCCGCGCGGACCGGCGCGTCAAGTGGGTATGGATGGTCAACAGGCGGTTCAGGGGAAGCGAGTCCCTCCGCGACCTGTGGCCAGGGCGCCGTTACGTCGACATCGCCGGGATCGACGGCTACTTCGACCACTCCAGCGACACGTTCGCGTCGCTGTTCGCGCCGACGATCAAGGCCATTCACCAGCTGGCCAAGGTTCCCGTGCTGCTCACCGAGGTATCGGCGCGGCCATCGGCGGGCAAGGCGCGCAGCATGGCCAGGCTCGTGGCCGGCATCGCCCGGTACCACGCGCTCGGCTTCATCTGGTTCGACGTAGACAAGGCGCATACGAACGTGACCTGGGAGACCCGGTTCGACTGGCGAATGGAGACCAGTTCAGCGGCGCTGGCGCGCTTCCGGCACTTCGCCGAGGCAGCTCGCAAGACGTGATCCGCGGCCTGTGTGCCACGCTGTGGGCATGACTCGCGCGCAGCTCGACAAAAGGCCGGCCGAGGTATCGGCGATGTTCGACGCGGTCGCGGACCACTATGACGTGCTGAATGACATCCTCTCGCTTGGCCAGGACCGGCGGTGGCGGTCGGTCGTGGCCAAGCTCGTCGCGGCCAGGGCCGGTGATCTCGTGCTCGACGTCGCCGCGGGCACGGGAACCTCATCGCGCGCGTTCACCGCCGCGGGGGCACGGTGCGTGGCCTGCGACTTCTCCCTCGGGATGCTGCGCGCGGGCGCGAGCAATCCGAGGCCAGCGCGGCGGGTCGCCTTCGTTGCCGGCGACGCGCTGACGCTGCCCTTTGCCGACGAGACCTTCGAGGTCGTCACGATCTCGTTCGGGCTGCGCAACGTGGCGGACGCCGGTGCCGCGCTTGCCGAGATGCTGCGGGTAACCAAGGCCGGGGGCAGGCTGGTGATCTGTGAGTTCAGTCACCTTCCGCTCAAGCCGCTCGACATCGTCTACCAGCGCTATCTGGCGACGGCGCTGCCGGCGATCGCGCGCCCGCTCAGCCGCAACGCGAGCGCCTACGCCTACCTCGCCGAGTCGATCAGGGACTGGCCGGCCCAGAAAGAGTTGTCCCATCGCATCGAGGCCGCCGGATGGTCGGCCGTGCGGTGGCGGAACCTCAGCGGCGGCATCGTCGCCGTGCACGTCGCCCGGCGCCCGCGTGGCCGGGCTTCGGGCTAGACTATGAATATCTGTACTTGTGAAGGCGTTCACAAGATTGGCGGTACGGGTCTGTGAGCGAGCAGACGGTGGTCGACTCAGCTGACACTGCCGACGTCATCGTCGTGGGCGCAGGGCCGGCCGGATCGGCTGCCGCCTACCACCTGGCGACGGCCGGCCTTGACGTGCTCTTGCTCGAAAAAGCCACTTTCCCCAGGGAGAAAGTTTGCGGTGACGGGCTTACCCCGCGTGCGGTCAAGGCACTCACGGCGATGGGCATTCCCGTCGATGAAAGTGACGGCTGGCTCAGGAACAAGGGGCTGCGGATCATCGGCGGCGGCGGCCGGATCGAGCTTGCCTGGCCTGACCTGTCGGCGTTCCCCGGCTACGGAACCATCAGGTCGCGTGCCGACTTCGATGAGATCCTCGCCAGGCGGGCGCAGAAGGCGGGAGCCAGGCTGCTGGAGAACGTCACGGTCACCGGCGCTACCGTCGATGAGCGGACTGGCCGGGTGACCGGCGTCGCCGCCCGGGGTGCCAGTGCCAAAAAGCCCGATGAGGATGAAAGATTGTTCAGCGGGCGACTGGTCGTCGCGGCCGACGGCAACTCCTCGCGACTGTCCGTGGCCATGGGTCTGCACAAGCGAGATGACCGGCCGCTGGGTGTCGCGGTACGGACTTACTACACCAGCCCGCGGCACAAAGACGAGTACCTCGAAGCGTGGCTCGACCTGTGGGACGGCACGTCGCTGCTGCCCGGCTACGGGTGGATCTTCGGCATGGGCGATGGCACGTCCAACGTCGGCCTCGGCCTGCTGAACACCTCGGAGGCGTTCGGCCACATTGACTACCGCGCCCTGCTCAAGCGCTGGCTCGCCGCCATGCCCGCCGAATGGGGCTTTTCCGAGGAAAACAGGACCGAGCCGGTACGCGGCGCGGCCTTGCCCATGGGCTTCAACCGGACGCCGCACTACACGCGCGGCCTCGTGCTCGTCGGCGACGCCGGCGGCATGGTGAATCCGTTCAATGGCGAGGGCATCGCCTACGCGATGGAGTCAGGCGAAATTGCCGCCCGCACCATCGTGCAGGCCCTAGGGCGGCCCACGGCGGCGGATCGCGAGCGCGTACTGCAAGGGTACCCGGCGGCGCTCAAACAGAGTTACGGCGGCTACTACACTCTGGGCCGGACCTTCGTGAAGCTGATCGGCAATCCGAACTTCATGAAGTTCGCCACCAGGCACGGGATCAAGCGCCCGGCCGTGATGCGGATGACGATGAAACTGCTAGGCAACCTGACCGAGCCTCGCGGCGGCGATGCGGTGGATCGGGTGATCAACGCGCTGTCTAAGATTGCGCCGGCGGCATAGCGCCCCGAAGCGTGCGACGCCGGGTCACGATCGGTGGCAGTAGACAGTCCATAGCAAACTGGGCCGCGCAGCAGGATGGCTGCGCGGCTGGACAAGGGGGTGACGGAGCAGATGAGCTACTACGTTCCTATCGTCGTGCTCGGCGCTCTGTCCACGGTGTTCGCCGTGTTTTCGCTGGTCGCAGGCGCGGCCAGCGGCCCGAAGCGGTGGAACCGGGCTAAACTCGAGGCTTACGAGTGCGGCATCGAGCCGACCCGCCAGCCGGCCGGGATCAGGTTTCCTGTCAAGTACTACCTGACAGCGATGCTCTTCATCGTCTTCGACATCGAGATCATCTTCCTGTACCCCTGGGCCGTCGCCTTTGACCGCCTCGGCGTGTTCGGTCTGGTGGAGATGGTCACTTTCGTCGCAACCGTCCTAGTCGCGTACGTCTATGTGTGGCGGCGCGGCGGTCTGGAATGGGACTAGGTCACCATGGGTCTTGAAGAGAAACTGCCGAGTGGCATCCTGCTTACATCGGTCGAGAAACTTGCCGGCTACGCCCGCAAGGTATCGGTCTGGCCCGCCACTTTCGGCTTGGCCTGCTGTGCCATGGAACTCATGGCGACCGGCGGCCCGCGGCACGACCTGGCCAGATTCGGCATGGAGCGCGCGTCGAACACGCCCAGGCAAGCCGACCTGATGATCGTGGCCGGGCGGGTCAGCCAGAAGATGGCACCCGTGCTGCGCCAGATCTACGACCAGATGTCCGAGCCCAAGTGGGTTATCTCGATGGGCGTCTGCGCGTCAAGCGGCGGGATGTTCAACAACTACGCCATCGTTCAGGGCGTCGATCACATCGTGCCGGTCGATATCTACCTCCCTGGCTGTCCGCCCCGGCCTGAGATGCTGCTCGACGCCATCGTCAAGCTTCACGACAAGATCCAGAACATGAAGCTGGGAGTGAACCGGGAGCGTCAGATCACCGAGCTGGAAGAGGCCAGGCTGCGGCGCCTGCCGCTGTTGCCCTCGCTGCGGGATGACTCTGCCGGGTCTGTCGAGCAATCTGGAGCGCACCGGTGAGCGAGCCCGCTGACGAAGTCGCCGCTTCTGGTCAGGAGCGTATCTTTGAGCCGGTGATCCGTACGGGCATGTTCGGCACCCACACCACGGGTGACACCTCCGGGTACGGCGGCCTGATGGTGCGGCAGCAGCCGCTGCCGTCGAGCCCGCGTCCGTATGGTTCCTACTTCGACGACGTCGCCGACGCGCTCGGCGCGGCGCTCGAGCCGTCCGGGCTGAGCTTCGGCGACGCGGTCGAGCGGGTCGTCGTCGCTAACGGCGAACTGACCTTGTACGTGCGCCGCGAGCACCTGGTCGAGGTTGCCCGCAGGCTGCGCGACGACGCGGCGCTCGCCTTCCAGTTGTGCCTGGGTGTCTCCGGCGTCCACTACCCCGGCTACGCCGGGAGTGAACTGCACGCCGTGTATCACCTGCTGTCCGTGACGCACAACCGCCGGCTTCGGCTTGAGGTCACCGCGCCAGACGCCGATCCGCACATCCCCTCCGTGGTGGACGTGTACCCGACCTGCAACTGGCACGAGCGCGAAACCTGGGACTTCTTCGGCATCATCTTCGATGGCCATCCGGCACTGACCAGGATCGAGATGCCGGACGACTGGAAGGGTCACCCGCAGCGGAAGGACTACCCGCTCGGCGGCATTCCTGTCGAGTACCGCGGCGCTACCGTCCCGCCGCCGGATGAGCGGAGGGCTTACCAATGACGGCCGAAGGCAAGGTCTACACCATTGGCGGGCAGGACTGGGACGAGATCGTCGCCGCCGCAGACCAGGGCGAGGAGCGCACGGGCGAAGAGCACCTCATCGTCAACATGGGCCCGCAGCACCCGTCGACGCACGGCGTGCTCCGGCTGATCCTGACGCTCGACGGCGAGACCGTCACCGAGCTTCGGCCGGTCATCGGCTACCTGCACACTGGCATCGAGAAAAACATGGAGTTCCGCACCTGGACGCAGGGCGTCACTTTCTGCACCAGGATGGACTACCTGTCGCCGCTGTTCAACGAGGCCGCCTACTGCCTCGCGGTCGAGAAACTGCTCGGCATCACTGACGAGATCCCGCAGCGGGCCACCGTGCTGCGGGTGCTGATGATGGAGCTCAACAGGATCTCCTCGCACCTGATGGCGGTCGGCACGTTCGGCATGGAGCTTGGCGCTACTACCGTCTTCCTTTACGGCCTGCGCGAGCGCGAGAAGGTACTCGACCTGTTCGAGCTGATCAGCGGCCTCCGGATGAATCACGCCTATATCCGCCCAGGCGGCGTGTCGCAGGACCTGCCGTCTGGCGCGATCGAGAAGCTGCGCGAGTTCCTCGCCGTCATGCCGAACCTGCTGAGCGAACTGCACAAGCTGCTCGACGTCAACCCGGTCTACCTGCGCCGTACCCGCGATGTCGCGCACCTGGACCTGGCAGGCTGCATGGCGCTCGGGGTCACGGGCCCGATACTCCGGGCTACCGGGCTGCCCTGGGACCTGCGCAAGAGCCAGCCGTACTGCGGCTACGAAACCTACGAGTTCGACGTGTGCACCCGGACCGGCGCGGACGTCTATGACAGGTATCTCGTGCGCATGGACGAGATCGACCAGTCACTGCGGATCATCGCGCAGTGCGTCGACCGGCTCGCTGCCCCGCGGCCAGCCGATGACCCGGTGATGATCGGCAACGCGAAGATCGGCTGGCCGGCGCAGCTTGCGGTCGGTCCCGACGGGCTCGGCAACTCCGCCGACCACATCGCGCACATCATGAGCCAGTCGATGGAAGCGCTGATCCACCACTTCAAGCTGGTCACCGAGGGCTTTCGGGTGCCGGCCGGCCAGGTGTACGCGGGCATAGAGTCGCCGCGCGGCGAGCTCGGCTGCCATGTGGTCAGCGACGGCGGCACCAGGCCGTACCGCGCGCACTTCCGCGATCCGTCGTTCACCAACCTGCAGTCGGTCGCGGTGATGTGTGAAGGCGGCATGGTGGCCGACGTGATCGCCGCGGTTGCCAGCATCGACCCGGTCATGGGAGGGGTTGATCGGTAGTGAGCGATCGGACCCCGGGAGGGGTGAAGATTATATGGCCTTGACCGAGCAGGACCGGGCCGAGCTCGCGGTGCGGGCCGGCCAGATCATCGCCAGGTATCCGAAATCCCGGTCGGCGCTGTTGCCGTTGCTGCACCTGGTGCAGGCGAAGGAAGGCTTCGTCAGCAATGACGGCATCGCGTTCTGCGCCGAGCAACTCGGGCTGTCCGAGGCTGACGTCACCGCGGTCGTGTCCTTCTACAGCATGTACAAGCGCAAGCCAGTCGGTGAGTACCACGTCGGCGTCTGCACTAACACGCTCTGCGCGATCATGGGCGGCGACACGATTTTCGCGAGCTTGCGCGAGCACCTCGGCGTCGACGCCGACGAGCCGACCCCCGATGGCAAGGTCAGCATCGAGCGGATCGAATGCAACGCGGGCTGCGACTACGCGCCGGTGATCATGGTCAACTGGGAGTTCTTCGACAACATGACGCCGGACTCGGCCAGGTCGCTGGTCGATGACCTGCGCGCGGGCGCCGACGTCGCGCCTACCCGCGGCGCGCCGAGGCTGGCCAGCTGGAAGGAAGCGGCCACGATCTTGGCCGGCTTCCCCGACGACCAGGCCACGGGCGGCGACACGGCCGGGCAGCCGACGCTCGCGGGTCTTCGCATCGCCAAGGAAAACGGCTGGACAAGCGATGGGGAGCGCCAGTGACCTCCGCAGCTCCGCACACCGTGCTTACCCCGGTACTCACCGCTCACTGGGATGCGCCGGACTCGTTCACGCTAGCCGGATATCGCCGGGCCGGCGGTTACCGTGCGCTGCCCAAGGCGCTCGCGATGCCGCCGGACGCGGTGATCGCCGCGGTCAAGGAGTCGGGCCTGCGCGGCCGCGGTGGCGCCGGCTTCCCAACCGGCGTGAAATGGGGCTTTATACCGCAGGGCGACGGCAAGCCGCACTACCTGGTAGTCAACGCCGACGAGTCTGAGCCCGGCACCTGCAAAGACATACCGACCATGCTGGCCAACCCGCACGCGCTGGTCGAAGGCGCGATCATCGCGGCCTACGCGATCAGGGCCGAGCGCGCCTTTATCTATGTGCGCGGTGAGGTGCTGCACGTCGTCAGGCGGCTGCACTACTCGGTGGCGCAGGCCTACGAGGCGGGCTACCTCGGCAGGGACATACTTGGCTCGGGCTTCAGCCTCGAAGTAGTCGTCCACGCGGGCGCGGGCGCCTATGAGTGCGGCGAGGAGACCGCGCTGCTCGACTCGCTTGAGGGAAAGCGCGGCCAGCCCAGGCTCAAGCCGCCGTTCCCGGCCGTCGAGGGCCTGTACGCGTGCCCGACCGTCGTCAACAACGTGGAGTCGATCGCGAGCGTGCCCTACATCATCGATCACGGCGCGCAGGCGTTCGCGGCGCTCGGCACCGAGAAGTCGAAGGGATTCGGCATTTTCTCGCTGTCAGGGCACGTCACCACCCCGGGGCAGTACGAGGCCCCGCTCGGTGTCACGCTCCGTGAACTGCTGTCGCTGGCCGGCGGCGTCCGCTCCGGGCACATGCTCAAGTTCTGGACGCCGGGTGGCTCGTCCACCCCGATCCTGACGCACGAGCATCTCGACGTGCCGCTCGACTTCGAAGGGATCTCCTTCGCCGGCTCGATGCTCGGGACGAGGGCGCTGCAGATCTTCGACGAGACGACCTGCGTGGTCAGGGCCGTGCTCCGGTGGATGGAGTTCTACGAGCACGAGTCGTGCGGTAAGTGCACGCCGTGCCGTGAAGGCACCTACTGGACCGTCCAGGTGCTCGAGTCACTCGAAAATGGCCAGGGCAGCGAAGCCGATCTGGAGAAGCTGCTCGATATCTGCGACAACATACTCGGCAGGTCATTCTGCCCGTTCGGCGACGGCGCGATCAGCCCGATCGTGTCCTCGATCAAGTACTTCAGGGACGAGTACGTCGAGCACGTCAAGCGCGGCGGCTGCCCGTTCGACCCGGTCGCGTCGACTGCCTTCAGCGACTCGTGGAGGACACGATGACTGGCCCGCTCCCCGCCCAGTCCGACGGCGTGCACGTCACCATCGACGGGTTCGAGATCACCGTTCCCAAGGGCACGCTGATCATCAGGGCAGCCGAGATGCTCGGCATCCAGATCCCGCGCTTTTGCGATCACCCGCTGCTTGACCCGATCGGCGCCTGCCGCCAGTGCCTGGTCCAGGTCGAAGGCCAGCCCAAGCCCCCGGCCTCCTGCACGACGGCGTGCACCGACGGCATGGTCGTGCGGACCCAGCTGACCTCGCCGGTCGCGGAAAAGGCGCAGCGCGGCATCATGGAGATGCTGCTGGTCAATCACCCGCTCGACTGCCCGATGTGCGACAAGGGCGGCGAGTGCCCGCTGCAGAACCAGGCGATGTCCAATGGCCAGGGCGAGACGAGGTTCGAGGGCACCAAGCGGAAGTTCGCCAAGCCGGTCGCGCTCTCGGCGCAGGTGCTGCTCGACCGGGAACGCTGCGTGCAGTGCGCCCGCTGCACCAGGTTTGCCGAGCAGATCGCCGGTGATCCGCTGATCGAGCTGGTGGAACGAGGCCCGCAAGAGCAGGTCGGGATCGCCGACGGCGTACCGTTCGACTCTTACTTCTCTGGCAATACCGTGCAGATCTGTCCGGTCGGCGCGCTGACCAGCGCCTCGTACCGGTTCAGGGCGCGGCCGTTCGATACCGTCTCGACGCCGAGTGTCTGTGAGCATTGCGCTTCCGGATGCCGGCAGCGCACCGACCACAGGCGCGGCATGGTGACCAGGCGGCTCGCCGGCAACGCTCCTGAGGTCAATACCGAATGGAACTGCGACAAGGGACGCTTCGCCTTTGCTTATGCGACGGCACCGGACCGGCTGGTATCGCCGCTGGTAAGGGACGCTGACGGGGTGTTGCAGCCGGCGTCGTGGCCAGAGGCGCTCGACGTGGCGGCCCGGGGTCTGCTGGCCGCGCGCGGCCGCTCCGGAGTACTCACCGGCGGCAGGCTCACCATGGAAGACGCCTACGGCTACGCCAAGTTCGCCCGGGTCGCCCTGGCCACCAATGACATCGACATGCGGGCAAGGCCGCACAGCGCCGAGGAGACCGAGTTCCTGGCCGGGCAGGTCGCCGGGCGCGACTCGGGAGTGACCTACGCCGCGCTGGAGCAGGCACCAGCCGTGCTGCTAGCCGGATTCGAGCCGGAGGACGAGTCACCGATCGTCTTCCTGAGGCTGCGGCGGGCCGCGCGCAAGCACGGCACCAGGATCTACTCGATCGCCGCGCTGGCCAGCCCTGGCCTGGGCCGGATGTCGGGGACCCTGCTGATGACCCCGCCCGGCGGCGAGGCCGTCGAACTTGACCGCCTGGCCGATCCGGCCGGCCCCCCGCACGCCGACGAGATCGTCGCGGAAGCCGCCCGGGCGCTTCGCCAGCCAGGCTCGATCATCTGCGTGGGAGAGCGGCTGGCGGAGGTGCCAGGCGCGCTGACGGCAGCGGCCAGCCTGTCCCGGGTGACCGGAGCGAAGCTGGCCTGGGTGCCGCGACGCGCTGGCGAGCGCGGTGCGATCGAGGCTGGCGCTTTCCCGTGCCTGCTGCCAGGCGGGCGAGCGGTATCCGACCCTGGCGCCCGGACCGAGGTCGGGCGCGAGTGGGGTGTCGCGTCGCTGCCTGGCGAGCCTGGCCGCGATGCCGGCGAGATCCTTGCCGCGGTCAGCTCGGGTGAGCTCGACGCGCTGGTCATTGCCGGCGTCGATCCCGCTGACCTGCCCGATCCTGACGCCGCGCTCGCCTGCATGGAGCGGGCTGGCTTCGTCGTCAGCATCGAGCTGCGGGCGAGCGCGGTCACCGACCGGGCCGACGTCGTCTTCCCGGTCGCCGCGGTCGCCGAGAAGTCAGGCACCTTCGTGAACTGGGAGGGCAGGCCAGGTGACTTCGGTCCGGCGCTCTCCGTACCCGCCGCCCGCTCCGACCTGCAGGTCCTGCATACCATCGCCGACGCGATGGACATCCATCTGGGACTGCCTGACGTGAACTCCGCGCGCCGCGAGCTGACCGCGCTCGGCTCAGCACCCGCGGCGACGGCGAGGCCGAGCCGGACCCCGGACCAGGAAAGGCGCGGCGCCGCCTCTCCCCGGGCCAGCACAGCGAATCCCACCCCCGGCACAGCGCTGCTCGCGACCTGGCATAATCTGCTCGACGCTGGCCGGATGCAGGCCGGCGAGCCCCATCTGGCAGGCACGGCGCGAGCGGCCGTGGCGAAGATGTCCGCGGTCACGGCGGCTGAGATCGGTGTCGGCGAAGGCGCCAAGGTGACCGTCGGCACGAGCCGCGGCGAGATCAGCGTGCCGGTCGAGATCACGGCCATGCCCGACCGGGTGGTCTGGCTGCCCGTGAACTCGGCTGGCTGCGCCGTCAGGAGTCAGCTTGGCGCCGGCCATGGCGCCCTGGTGACGGTGAGGAGCGCGGAATGAAGCTGGCGGCCGGCGGTGCGACCGCGGCGCTAATCGACCACGATCCGTGGTGGCTGACAGCGCTCAAGGTCCTCATCGTCTTCGCGTTCCTGATGATCACGACCCTGTTCATGATCTGGGCCGAGCGCAAGGTCATCGCCAGGATGCAGCAGCGGTCAGGGCCGAACCGTGCAGGCAAGTTCGGCCTGCTGCAGTCCCTGATGGACGGCATCAAGCTGCCGCTCAAAGAGGACATCATCCCGCGCGGGGTCGACAAGGCGCTGTTCGTGCTCGCTCCCGCCATCGCCGCGATCCCGGCCTTCATCAGCTTCGCGATCATCCCTTGGGGCCCGACCGTCTCGATCGCCGGGCATCCCACGCCGCTCCAGCTGGCGAACCTTCCGGTGGCCGTGCTGCTCGTGCTCGCTATGAGCTCGATGGGCGTCTACGGCATCGTGCTGGCTGGCTGGTCGTCGACCTCGCCGTACGCGCTGCTCGGCGGCCTGCGCTCATCGGCGCAGGTGATCAGCTATGAGATCGCGATGGGCCTGTCGTTCGTTCCGGTCTTCCTCTACGCCGGATCGCTGTCGACCGCGCAGATCGTGCACGCGCAAGCCACTGGCGGGACGTTCCAGCTGTTCGGCGCGACGCTGCACTATCCGTCGTGGTTCGGGATCTTGCTGCTGCCGTCTTTCGTGATCTACCTGATCACGATGGTTGGCGAGACTAACCGGCTGCCTTTCGACCTTCCCGAGGGCGAGGGCGAGCTGGTGGCCGGCTACCACACCGAGTACTCCTCGCTTAAGTTCGCGCTGTTCTACCTGGCCGAGTACGTCAACATGATCACCGTGTCGGCGCTGGCGACGACGCTCTTCCTTGGCGGCTGGCACGCGGTCTGGCCGATCTCGGTCTGGTCGGGCGCCAACTCGGGCTGGTGGCCGGTGCTGTGGTTCCTGATCAAGGTCGGCCTGCTGCTGTTCTTCTTCATCTGGCTGCGCGGCTCGCTGCCCAGGATCAGGTACGACCAGCTGATGGCGTTCGGCTGGAAGGTGCTGATTCCGGGCGCCCTCGCCTGGACGCTGCTGATCGCGGCGCTCCGGGTGTACCGCAGGGATGGCGGCAGCCTGGCTGTCTATCTCATCGGCGGAGGCGTCATTGCCGCCGTGCTCATCTGGCTGTTCGCGGTCGATCTCGCGGTCGAGCGCAGGGCTGAGCGGCGCGAGGCCGCCGAGGAGGAACTCAGCAGGCAGATCGGCGAGACGTTCCCGGTGCCGCCGATGAACCTGCCGCACTATCACGGCATCCTGGCCGAGGGGACCCATCCTGGCGAACTGGACGGGGCGGACCGAGATACCACCCCGGCGACTGTAACGGAGGTCACTGGTGCTTGACTTCCTCGACCCGGTGAAGGGCTTCGCTGTCACCTTCATGCAGATGTTCAAGAAGGTGGACACGGTCCAGTACCCGGAACAGAAGCTGCCGACCGCGCCTCGCTTCCACGGCAGGCATCAGCTCAACCGGTGGCCTGACGGCCTCGAGAAGTGCATCGGCTGCGAGCTGTGCGCCTGGGCGTGCCCGGCCGATGCCATTTACGTCGAAGGCGACAGCAACACCGCCGAAGAGCGTTACTCACCCGGCGAGCGGTACGGCGCCATTTACCAGATCAACTACCTGCGCTGCATCTTGTGCGGACTGTGCGTCGAGGCGTGTCCGACCAGGGCGCTGACCATGACGAACGACTACGAGCTAGCGGACGACAGCAGGGAAAGCCTGATCTGGACCAAGGAACAGCTGCTCGCGCCGCTGCAGCCGGGCATGGAGGCGCCACCGCATCCCATGCGGCTCGGCGACGAAGAAGAGGACTACTACCGGCTCGGGCCCACGTTTGCCGGCAAGTCGGCGCAGGACGTGCTCGGCTCCATGGTGCGCGAGAGCCAGAGCGGAGGCGACAGTTGAGTCACTCGCTGATCCTGGCGTCGAGCACCAGTGACACCACCGAGGTCGCGGCCTTCTGGGTGCTCGCCGTCGTGGCGGTCGGCGCCGCGCTCGGCATGATCTTGACCAGGCGCGCGGTGCACTGCGCCGTCATGCTTGCCGTTGTCATGCTGATCCTGGCCGCGATGTACGCGATGCAAGGCGCGCCCTTCCTGGCGTTCGTCCAGGTCATCGTCTACACCGGCGCGGTGCTGATGCTGTTCTTGTTCGTCATGATGATCGTGGGCGTCAGCGCCGCGGACTCGATCATCGAGACGATCCGCGGTCAGCGGCTGTGGGCGGGAATCGCTGGCATCGGGTTGCTGGTCATGCTCGCGCTGGTCGTCGGGCATGCGGCGATCGGGTCGGCGGCGGCCTCAGGTCCGCGCAACAGTTCGGCGAACGTCAGCGGGCTCGCCCAGCTGATTTTCACCAGGTACGTTTTCCCGTTCGAAGTCACTAGCGCCCTGCTGATCACGGCGGCGCTCGGCGCGATGGTGCTCGCGCACCGGGAGCGGACCAGCCCCAAGCCGACGCAGCGGATGCTGTCCAGGCAGCGGGTGGCCAGCGGCAGGCCGGCCCCGCTCCCGGGTCCCGGCACGTATGCGCAGCACAACGCCGTTGACATGCCGGCGCTGCTGCCCGACGGCAGCCCTTCGGCGCTCTCGGTCAGCGGCGTGCTCGCCAACCGGGCGATCGAGCGGCAGGGAGGCCGTGCCGCGGTCGCCACGGCGCCAGACGCCGACGTGGACAAGGCCGATGTGGACCAGGAGGCCAACGGTGATTAGCCCGGCGCATTACGTCGCGCTCGCGGTGATCCTCTTCGTGATCGGCGGAGTCGGCGTCCTCATCCGCAGGAACGCGCTCGTCGTCTTCATGTGCATCGAGCTGATGCTCAACGCGGTCAACCTGTCCTTCATCGCGTTCGCGCGGCTGCATGGCAAACTCGACGGACAGGTCATCGCGTTCTTCGTCATGGTAGTCGCCGCGGCCGAGGTCGTAGTCGGCCTGGCGATCCTGACCTCGATTTTCCGCACTCGCAGGTCCGCGTCGGTGGACGACGCCAGCTTGCTCAAGAATTAGACCGCCGCGGCGGTGGCCGCGGCTGCGAAGGTAGCGCGATTTCCCCGTGCTACCGCGACCGAGTATGGAGGGGTGGGCAGTGACGGGCTCACTTGCGGCTACGCTGAAGTTCGCGGCACAGTCCCCGGCCACGGTGCCAGCGGTCGGTGCGGCGCATGCGGCCTGGCTGCTGCTGGCCTTCCCCGCGGCCGGCGCGGCGATCTTGCTGCTCGGCGGCAAGCGGACGAACGGCTGGGGCCACTGGCTCGGCGTGCTCGCGTCCCTGGCCGCTTTCGTGTACGGCGCCGTGATCTTCGCGCAGATGCTGGGCAAGCCTGCCAGCCAGCGCGGCATGGACCTGCACGTTTACACCTGGGTCCCGGCGATCGGCCGCTTCGTCGTGCCGCTCGGGTTGCGGGTCGACCAGCTGGCCATCTGCTTCGTGCTGCTGATCACGGGCGTCGGCTCGCTCATCCATATTTACGCCGTCGGCTACATGGCCAACGACCCGGAGCGCCGCCGGTTCTTCGGCTACCTGAACCTCTTCATCACGGCGATGCTGCTGCTCGTGCTCGCCGACAACTACGTGGCCCTTTACGCGGGCTGGGAAGGCGTCGGCCTCGCGTCGTACCTGCTGATCGGGTTCTGGTACTACAACGCGGCCCCGCCGGTGGCCGCGAAGAAAGCTTTCGTCGCCAACCGGGTCGGTGATGCCGGGCTGTCGGTGGCGATCATGCTCATGTTCGCGCAGTTCGGATCCGTGAGCTTCAATGGCGTCTTCAGCGGTGTGCACAACGCCAGCCCTGGCGTCGTGACGGCGATCGGCCTGCTGCTCCTGCTCGGTGCCTGCGGGAAGTCGGCGCAGTTGCCGCTGCAGTCCTGGCTGCTCGACGCCATGGAAGGCCCGACGCCGGTGTCTGCGCTCATCCACGCGGCCACGATGGTGACCGCGGGGGTCTACCTGATCGTCCGCTCGGCGCCGATCTTTAACCTGTCGGCCGATGCCAGGCTCGTCGTCACGATCGTAGGCGCGGCAACCTTGCTCTTCGGCGCGATCATCGGCTGCGCGAAAGACGACATCAAGAAGGCGCTCGCCGGGTCGACGATGAGCCAGATCGGCTACATGATGCTCGCCGCGGGCCTGGGCCCGGTCGGCTACGCGCTGGCTATCGCGCACCTGCTGGCACACGGCTTCTTCAAGGCAGGCCTCTTCCTCGGCGCGGGCGCGGTCAAGCACGAGATGAACGACGAAGTGGACATGCGGCGGTTCGGCGGCCTGGCCACCGCGATGAAGATCACGTTCGTGACCTTCACGTTCGGCTATCTCGCGATAATCGGCATCCCGCCGTTCTCCGGCTTCTTCTCCAAGGACCCGATCATCGAGGCCGCTTTCGACAAGGGCGGCACCTCAGGCGCCATTCTCGGCACGGCCGCGCTGATCGGCGCGGTCATCACGGCGTTCTACATGACCAGGGTCATGCTGATGACATTCGGGGGCAAGAAGCGCTGGGATGATGGCGCCCACCCGCACGAGGCGCCGCCGATCATGACATCGCCGATGATCATCCTGGCGGCCGGTTCGCTGCTGTCTGGCGGGTTCCTGATGTTCTCCAGCCGGCTCATCGACTTCCTGGCGCCGGTGACCGGCACCCCGCCGCTCGCGCACGGCTTCTTCGCCCCGCTCAGCGACATCACGCTGGTGCTCGTGATCGCAGGGGCGGCGGTTGCCTACGTCATCTACGGACGACGGGAAGTGCCGGTCACCGCTCCGCACGGCCGGCTGGCGACGGTCGCTGCCCGCAAGGACCTGTACGGCGACGCGTTCAACGAGTCGGTCCTGATGCGTCCCGGTCAGTGGCTGACCAGGCTGTCGGTCTTCTTTGACAACCGGGGCGTCGACGGGCTGGTCAATACGGTCGCCGCCATGATGGGCGGAAGCTCAGGGCGGATGCGCAGATTGCAGACCGGCTTCGTCCGCTCATATGCCCTATTCATGCTCGCTGGCGCCACCTTGCTCGTGATCGGCGCCCTCCTGGTACGGCTCTAGCTGTGATGAGGCGCTGATCATCGATGAGTAACTTTCCCTGGCTTACCGTCGCCGGCGTCGTGCCGCTGGCCGGCGCTATCGCCGTCGCCCTCGTGCCCGGCAACTCCGCACCAGGCGACGAGGCTGCCAGGCGGTCACGCGATCTGCTTGTCAAGCGCATCGCGCTGGTCTTCAGCCTGATCACGCTCGGCGTGACGATTGCCATGGCGGTGAACTTCAAGATCGGCGGGCCGAGATTCCAGTTCACCCAGACGTATCAGTGGATACCTCAGTTCGGCGTGCACTACGCGGTCGGTGCCGACGGCATCGCTCTCGTGCTGATCTTGATGACCACGATCTTGATGCCTGTCGTGGTGCTCGCGTCGTGGAACGATGCCGATGGGTCGTCAATGCCGGCCGGCTCGGCGCCGCCCAGGCGAAGCGTGAAGACCTATTTCATCCTGTTGCTTGTGCTCGAGACGATGATGGTCGGGGTCTTCGCGGCAACCGACGTCTTCCTGTTCTACGTCTTCTTCGAGGCCATGCTGGTGCCGATGTACTTCATGATCGGCAGCTACGGCGTCGGCCAGCGGCAGTACGCGGCGGTGAAGTTCCTGCTCTACAGCCTGCTCGGCGGGTTGCTCATGCTCGTCGCGGTCATCGCGCTTTACGCGTACTCGACCTCGGGCGGCAGGCCGGGTACGTTCCTGTTCCTGCCGCTGACCCAGCTCGCGCTCAGCTCGACCTCGGCTAAGTGGCTTTTCGCCGGTTTCTTCATCGCATTCGCGATCAAGGCGCCGCTGTGGCCGTTCCATACCTGGCTGCCTGACGCCGCGACGGCCGCGCAGCCTGGCGCCGCCGTGCTGCTCGTCGGCGTGCTCGACAAGGTCGGCACGTTCGGCATGATCAGGTACTGCCTTGACCTGTTCCCTTCCGCCGCGCATTACTTCACGCCCTTGATCATCGTTTTGTCGGTGATCGGAGTCCTGTACGGCGCGATCGTGGCAATCGGGCAGGCGGACCTGAAACGACTGATCGCCTACACCTCGATCTCGCACTTCGGCCTGATCACGCTCGGGATCTTCGCGATGACCAGCCAGGGCCAGGTAGGCGCGACGTTCTACATGGTCAACCACGGCTTCGCGACCGGAGCGCTGTTCCTGATCGTCGGTTTCATGATCACCAGGCGGCGTTCACAGCAGATCGCCGACTACGGAGGCGTGCAGAAGGTCGCTCCGGTGATGGCCGGGCTGTTCCTGGTCGCCGGCCTCGCCGGGCTCGCCCTGCCAGGGCTGTCGACCTTCGTCAGCGAGTTCCTCGTGCTGATCGGCACGTTCACCAGGTACGAGGCGGCAGCGATCTTCGCCACGATCGGCATTATCCTGGCCGCGATCTACATCCTGTGGATGTACCAGCGGACCATGACCGGGCCGGTGCGCGAAGAGGTCGCCTCGATGCCAGACTTGCGGGCGCGCGAACTTTGGGCTGTCGGGCCGCTGATCGCGCTGATCATCGTGCTCGGTGTCTACCCTAAGCCGGTCATCGACGTGATCAACCCCGCCGTACACCAGACCTTGGTGCAAGCGCACTCGGTCAATCCGACACCACCGCACCCGGCCGCGCAGAAGGACGGTAACCAGCCGTGACCGCGTACGTCGGCGCGCTCGCGCCGAATATCCCCGCGCCGCACATTGAGTACGGCCTGTTGTCACCGATGCTCCTGGTCTTCGGCGCGGCGGTGGCCGGAGTGCTGGTCGAGGCGTTCGTCGCGCGCCCGCTCCGCCGTACCCTGCACCTGGCGCTGACGCTTGGCGGCCTGGCAGGCGCCTTCGTGCTGACCATCGCCGTCGCGCTCAACAAGTCACTTTTCGGAGGCGGCAGTCCCGGCAGGCTCGCTGCCCTCGGTTCGGTGGCGATCGACCGGCCGACGCTGTTTATCCAGGGCACCATCTTGGTGCTCGCGTTCATCAGCGTGCTGCTGATCGCCGAATCGTCGCATGAGTTCAGCGCGTTCACCGCGCAGGCCGCCGCCGTTCCCGGCAGCGCGGAAGAGCGCGAGGGGTTGCTGGCTGGCATCAGCCACACGGAGGTCTACCCGCTGACGTTGTTCGCCGTGGGCGGCATGCTGCTCTTCCCGGCCTCAAACGACCTGCTGACTATGTTCGTCGCGCTTGAAGTGCTGTCGCTGCCGCTTTACCTGCTGTGCGCGCTCGCCAGGAGGCGCAGGCTGCTCTCGCAGGAAGCCTCGATGAAATACTTCCTGCTAGGCGCGTTCTCGTCGGCGTTCTTCCTGTTCGGCATCGCGATGCTGTACGGGTTCTCCGGGTCGGTGCGACTTTCCGCCATTGCGGCGGCGGCCAGCGCCTCGCCGGGCAGCGCTGTGCTGTTGTACGCGGGGATCGCGCTGCTCGGGGTCGGGCTGCTGTTCAAGATCGGCGCGGTGCCGTTCCAGGCGTGGAAGCCAGACGTCTATCAGGGTGCGCCAACCCCGGTGACCGCGCTGATGGCGTCGTGCACGCTGGTCTCGGCCTTCGGCGCGCTGCTGCGGGTCTTCTATATCGCCTTCGGGCAGCTCACCTGGGACTGGCGGCCGATGCTGTGGGCCGTGTCCATCTTGACTATGCTCGCCGGCGCGATCATCGCGGTCACGCAGACGGACGTCAAGCGACTGCTTGCGTACTCCTCCATCGCTCAGGCCGGGTACATCCTGACCGGGGTGGTCGCGGCCAGCCCGGCGGGGCTGTCGAGCAGCCTGTTTTACCTCGCGGCCTACGGCTTCGCGGTGATCGGTGCGTTCGCGGTGGTGACGCTGATCCGCGACGCCGGCGGCGAGGCAGGTCACCTGTCGAGCTGGGCTGGCCTCGGCAAGCGCTCGCCACTGGTGGCTGGTGTCTTCGCCGTCTTCCTCATCGCCTTCGCCGGCATACCGCTGACCAGCGGCTTCATCGGCAAGTTCGCGGTGTTCCAGGCGGCGATCGGGGGCGGCGCGGTGCCGCTCGTCGTGGTCGGCGCGCTGAGCAGCGCGATCCTGGCGTTCCCGTACGTCCGCGTCATCGTGCTGATGTTCTTCAGCGAGCCAGCTTCCGATGGGCCGGCCGTGGTACGCCCGAGCATCTTCACAACCAGCGCGGTGGGTCTCGGAGCACTGGCCACGTTGGTGCTCGGCATCGTCCCTGAGCCGCTGCTCCGGCTGGCCCACGACGCGGCCACCCAGCTTTTCGTTAAGTAAGTCCCGGTAATGCCGCAATTGTTGATAGCGACTGGCCATGGCGGCCTACGCCGCCTGATTGGCTGCACTTATCGTTGTGTTTACTTGGCAGCCCGGCCACCTGACGGCTGTTCGCCCCCGTCCGCCGAATGGCGGCCGGCATAGCGATAGGGGATGACGTGATCAACCTCGTTCCCGTCGCGCTCTCTGATGCCGGGCTGGCCGCCGACGTGGCCGAGGGCCTGGCCCAGGTCGAGGAGGGCATGCGCCAGGCCGCTCGCGATGCCCAGCATGATCTGCTTGATCAGACGTCGGGGTATCTCATGGACGCGGGCGGCAAGCGGTTCCGCGCGATGCTCGTGCTGCTTGCCGCGCAGTTCGGGGACCCGCGCGACCCTCGAATCGTGCGTGCCGCCGTGGCCATCGAGCTTACGCACCTGGCGACCTTGTACCACGACGACGTCATGGACGAGGCGGACGTCAGGCGCGGATCGGAGAGCGCCAACTCACGCTGGACCAACTCTGTCGCGATCCTGACCGGTGACTTCCTGTTCGCCCGGGCGTCTGGCATCCTGGCGGAGCTGGGCACTGAGGCGGTCAGGGTACAGGCGGAGACCTTCAGCCGGCTGGTGGCGGGCCAGATTGCCGAGACCGTGGGACCGCGCCCTGGCCAGGACCCGGTCGAGCATTACATGGGCGTCATCACCGGCAAGACAGCTTCGCTGATCTCGACGTCCGGGCACTTCGGCGCGATGTTCTCAGGCGCGCCTGACTCGGTCATGACGAGCATCGGGCCAGCGTGCGCCGCGCTCGGGGTGGCGTTCCAGCTATCTGACGACATTCTCGATGTCATGAGCGAGTCGCTGCAGTCAGGCAAGACGCCTGGCACGGACCTGCGCGAGGGCGTGCGGACGCTGCCCGTGCTGCACGCGCTCGCCTCGGCCGGCCCTGATGACGACCGGCTGCTCTCGTTGCTTTCCAGCGATCTCAGCGATTCGGCCCTTCTCGATGAGGCGCTCGGCCTGCTGCGCAAGCACCCTGGCATGGACCTGGCCAGGGCTGACGTCCGGCACTGGGCTGGGCTAGCACGCTCGCACCTGGCCGCCTTGCCCGACGTGCCAGCCAGGGCGGCCCTGGCCGAGCTGTGCGATTTCATGGTGGAACGCACGAGCTGAGCGGTACCGGGCAGGGCGCCTTCACGATCCGCAGCAGATCTGCGCAACTCGCATCTGCCGGGGACGATCAAGGACCGGTCACCTCTTATACTTACAACTGCACCGGCCAAGTGGCGCTGACACAGCAGAGGGCCGGGCGGAGCGGGAACAACCGCGACGCTCTTAGCGCTTGTAATGCTGCGGATAGCTTTGCGCTGGCCTAGCTGGCCGCCGTGTGCCGTCCCTGAAGCGACACGCCCGCTGACGCCGCCGCGCACCGGGCGGGGAGGAGAAGCCGTGGGGCTGTTTGGTACCAACAAGACTCGGATGGTCGAGCCTGGGCAGGCGCTGCGCGGGCGATCAGAGCAGATGCCCGTTCCCGGGGCACACGAGGTACTCGGCACGTCGCTGGTGCCGCCTTACCCAGATGGCAGCGAGGTCGCTGAGTTCGCGCTCGGCTGCTTCTGGGGAGCCGAGCGCAAGTTCTGGCAGACTCTTGGGGTCATCTCAACCTCAGTGGGCTACGAGGGCGGTTACACGCCGAATCCCACCTATGAGGAAGTATGTACCGGGGGTACCGGTCATTCCGAGACTGTACGCGTCGTCTTCGATCCGAACGTCGTGTCGTATCGGGACCTGCTTAAGGTGTTCTGGGAGTCACACAACCCCACCGAGGGCATGCGGCAGGGCAACGACCTCGGCACCCAGTACCGTTCCGCGATCTTTGTCAAGTCACCTGAGCAGAAGGCCGCAGCCGAAGAGGCCGCGGCCGCCTATCAGGACCAGCTCACCAAGGCTGGCTACGGCAAGATCACCACGGAGATCACCCAGGCGACGGACTTCTACTTCGCCGAGCCCTACCACCAGCAGTACCTGTCGGACACCAAGAACCCGAACGGCTACTGCGGCCTTGGCGGCACGGGAGTGTCCTGCCCGGTAGGCGTGGCCAGGGTCGAGAGCTGACCGAGACCGCGCTGGTGACGCCCTGAGGGCAGGACTGCCATTGGTCCGGTGCTCATGATCCGGGGCTTGGTACGGAAGATCACGCGGGCTGGCCGCGCGGTTGGGCTGGCGCTTACCGGGGTCTGTTGCCAGTGGCGAGTATGAGGTGCGGGTTAAGTGGAAACAGTTATAGGCGTGCCTCGTGGATATCTTTTCGCCGGCGCCCTGGCGCTGGTTTTAGCAACCGCCGCGGCGTGTTCGTCAGCCCCAGCGAAAACGACGTCTGCCCGTCATTCGTCGCCGCAGGCGCAGTCATCTGCCCCGTCGGCAAGTCCGTCTCGATCCAAGCCAGTGAGCTGGGCCATCGCGCCCTCGGCCGTGGCCGGGGGCGGCATGTCGGCGCTCGTCGCCGCGGCGAAGAAAGAGGGCACGCTTAACGTCATCGCGTTGCCTCCGACATTCGCCAATTACAGGGTCATTCTGCGCACTTTTAGCAAACTGTATGGCATCAAGATCAGGGCACTGGACCCAGATGTCGGCAGCCAGCAGGAGATACGCCAGATCAAGCGCGCCGGGGCAACGGCACAGGCGGCTGACGTGCTCGACGTGCAGATGCCGGTCGCGACCGCCAATGCCAGCCTCTTCGCGCCCTACATGGTTGCTACCTGGCCGTCGATCCCGGCGAGCCAGAAGGCGGCCGATGGCGCCTGGGTCCAGGATTACGGCGGCTACATGTCTATCGGCTACGACCCGGGCAGGTTCGGCAGGATCACTTCGCTGCACCAGCTGCTCAGCCGCAAGTTCGCCGATGCCATCGCGCTCGACGGCGACCCGGCGCAAGCGACCTCCGCGCTATACGGGGTGATGATGGCGAATCTGGCTCTCGGCGGCTCACCGGATGACATCTCCGCCGGGGTTAATTTCTTCCGCAAGCTCGCGGCGGCCGGCAACCTGGTATCGGTCCAGGCTACGACGCCGCTGACGATCAAGTCGGGTCAGACGCCGGTGGTCATCAACTGGGACTACCTGAACACGGCGCCGGTCGTGGGCCGGACCGGCTCGACCTGGCGGGTATTCATTCCGCCGGGGGCGGCGCTCGGCAGCTTCTATGCTCAGGCCATCAACAGAAACGCACCGCACCCCGCGGCGGCCAGGCTGTGGGAGGAGTACCTGTACAGCCAGCGTGCCAATGGCGGCCAGAACCTCTGGCTCAAGGGCGGCGTCAGGCCGGTGGAACAGGCCGCGATGACAGCCGATCACACCATCGACGCCGCCAGGGCGGCCCCGTATCCGCCTGTCACGGGCTCCGGTACGTTCCTGTCAGCCAGCCAGGAAGCCGCCGCCGAGCGTTACCTGGCCAGGCACTGGCCCAGGGAAGTGCGCTAGGCCAGGGCCGGCTCCCGCTGGCCAGTGAACGCCGGAACCCAGGACCCGCTGCTACCCTCGCGAAAGTGACGCCGGAAGAACTCGCCAACCTCGCGCGCCTGCGCCGGGCCCGCGATCTGATGGACCGCGAGTACGCGAGCCCGCTCGACGTGGCCGCGCTGGCCCGCGTCGCGCTGATGTCGACCGCCCATTTCGCGCGGCAGTTCCGCGCCGCCTACGGGGAAACGCCGTACTCCTACCTGATGACCCGCCGGATAGAGCGAGCCAAGGCGCTGCTCCGCCTCGGGGAGCTCTCCGTCACCGAGGTCTGCATGGCCGTCGGCTGTTCGTCGCTCGGCTCGTTCAGCGCACGATTCACCGAGCTGGTAGGCGAAACGCCGACGGCCTACCGCGCCCGTGACCACAGTGTGCTCGCAGGACTTCCCGGCTGCGTCGCCAAGGACGTCACCAGGCCGAGCCGGAACCGCGGCCCGCTACCCGGGCCAGAGCAGAGGCCGAGAAAAGCCGTCAGCGAAGTACGCGCGACCTCGGCCCCCTAGCCTTGCGTAGATGGATCTCACACTTGCCCGCTGCTTCGTTTTCGTTCACGACCCAGACCTGGCCCTGGCGTTCTACCGGGACGTACTCGGCTTCGAATTGCGCAACGATGTCGCCCGCGACGACTTCAGGTGGATGACCGTCGGCGCGGCCTCGCAGCCTGACGTCTCGATCATCTTGACGAACTACCTCAGCAGCAACCCCGCCGACGCCGACGCGCTCGCTGCTCTCCTGGCCAAGGGAGCCCTGGCAGGCGTTCACTTCCAGGCGACCGACCTCGACGCTGCCTTCGAGAAGGTGCGTGCCTCAGGCGCCGACGTCGTGCAGGAACCGACCGATCAGCCCTGGGGCACGCGCGACTGCGCCGTCCGTGACCCGTCAGGCAACCTGGTGCGCATCGACCAGTTGCCCGCCGGGTGAGCTGGCCAGCGGCCTAGCGCCCTTCGCGCGAGATGATCTCGTCCGGACGGCCCCACGACGGGCCGGGCACCGATCGCGCCACCGCAGCGCGCTCGCCCGGGTTGAGGTGGTGGTGGATCACCTCGGCGACCCCTTCGATGGTTTCGATGCCGTACTCCATCGAAGGATTGCCGTAGGTGAGCATCGCGATCAGGTAGGCGCGATGCGCGTTGGTGAACGCCCCGATACTGTTGATGATCCATTGGCTGCCCGGGTAAGGCAGCCAGCCGTTCTTGACGTGCACGATCACAGACTTGGGCGCGCCGGCTGGCACCCCCCATCGCTGCGAGGGCGTGACGTGGGCCATCAGGTACCTGGCGTAGATCCGCGATGACTGGGTCAGCACGTCAGCGGGGCCGGTGATCAGGGAGAGCAAGCGCAGCTCGTCATGGGCAGTGAGCAGGCTGAGGCCCCAGTGTTCAGCCAGCCGGGTCTGCCGCATCTTGGCCAGCTTCAGAAAATGCCGGATGAAAGGTATGCCCACGTCGAACCAGAGCTGATTAGCCGCGTCATTGTCTGACTGGGTGATCATCAGCCAGGCCGCGTGCAACTCAGCTTCCGTCAGGTGCCTGTGCTGCTCCTGGGCCTTGCGCAAAAGCGCGGCCAAGATCGTGACCTTGATGGCGCTCGCGGCGTAGAAGTGCCTCGTCGAGCGGTACCAGCACGTGATGCCGGTGCGGCTGTCCGTCAGGTTGAGGCCCACGCTCGACTCCCGGCCGGCTATCCGGGCCGCGATGTCGCTGGCCAACCGCTCTGCCAGCGGCTTGTACTCCCGCTTCGCCGACACGCAGCGGACGCCGGGCCTGGGAGCCTCGGCGGTCACCGCCAGCCCTGCCACGGGAATCGTCATCAGCGTGATCGCCGAGCACGTCGCGACGACGGCCAATCCCTGGTGCCACAGTGACCGCATTTTGCTTTGCCTCGCGGGCGGGGGTCTTGAAATGGAGCGGTGTTCCGGGTTGATCTTAGACCTGGCTGGAGGTGAGGTGCCCGCCATTGCAGTCCGAGCGCCAGTGCTATCGCCCCGCGTCCCGCGCCCAACTCCCGGCCCCCGGCGCCGGGGGCGCCGCGCCCGCTGCGCCCGAGGCGCCGCGCACGCCTCGCGCGCTCGCCGATTCGCGCTTTGATCTTGTGGCACGCTGGGTGTGCCGGTTGGGTGGAGGTGCGGTGTGAGTGTGGCTGTGGAGCGGGATGGGGCGGTCTATACGGTCGTGGTGGATCGGCCTGAGGTGCGGAACGCGGTTGATCGGGCGACTGCTGCTGAGTTGACTGGGGCGTTCCGGGCGTTTGATGAGGATTCTGAGGCGGCCGTGGCCGTGCTGTACGGGGCGGGCGGCACTTTTTGCTCGGGAGCCGATCTGCGGGCGGTGGGGACGCCTTCCGGGAATAGGGTCGCTGCCGACGGGGATGGGCCGATGGGCCCGACGCGGATGGTGCTGTCTAAGCCCGTGATCGCGGCGGTCGCTGGCTACGCGGTCGCTGGCGGCCTGGAACTTGCCCTGTGGTGCGACCTGAGAGTCGCCGAGGAAGACGCGGTCTTCGGCGTCTTCTGCCGCCGCTGGGGCGTCCCGCTAATCGACGGCGGCACAGTCCGCCTGCCAAGACTGATCGGCCAGAGCCGCGCCCTGGACCTGATCCTCACAGGCCGCCCAGTGAAGGCAGACGAGGCCCTGGCGATGGGCCTAGTGAACCGCGTAGTGGGGCGAGGCGAAGCACGAGCAGCCGCGGAGCGGCTAGCTCGCGACCTGGCGGCCCTCCCGCAAACCTGCCTCCGCCAAGACCGCCTCTCGGCGCTAGAGTCCCCGATGCTGGGCACTGAGGCTGCCATGGCCAACGAGTTCGCTCACGGCCAGACCAGCCTGGCAGCCGCCGAGATGACCGCGGGCGTGACCAACTTCAGGCAGGGCGCCGGCCGCCATGGCAAAAGCACGGCCTAGTCAGCCGCCCGGCTCACCCACCGAGAGCGCTAAGAAACCGTCCAGGTGTCAGCACCGGCAAGCAACGCGGCGAGGTCGCCGTCGCCTTGCCTCGCCCTAACGGTCGAGAGTTGCTCCGACATGCGATCGTCGTAGGTGGAGCGCTCCACCGACCTGAACACGCCGATCGGCGTGTGCGCGAAGTCCGCTTGATCGAGCCTGGAAAGCGCGAACGCGTACGACGGATCGGCCGCGTGCGCATCGTGCACGACGAGTGAGCCCTCGCCAGCCTGCGTGACAGCGACCGGCTCGAGGGAGCCGAGCTTTCCGAACCGCAGGCCGCGCTCGGACGCTGAGCCGTACTTGATCGGCTCGCCATGCTCGAGCCTGATCACGTTCTGCTCACGCGAGCCCGGCTCTGTGACCGGCAAGAACGCGTCATCGTTGAAGATCGGGCAGTTCTGGTAGATCTCGATGAAGGCCGCGCCGCGATGATCCGCCGCTGCCCGCAGCACGCTCGTGAGGTGCTTGCGATCGGAGTCGATCGTCCTGGCGACAAAGCTGGCCTCAGCGCCAAGGGCGAGCGATAGCGGGTTAAACGGGGTATCGAGCGAGCCAAACGGCGTCGACTTGGTCACCTTGCCCTGCTCGGACGTAGGCGAGTACTGGCCCTTGGTGAGGCCGTAGATCCGGTTGTTGAACAGCAGGATCTTGATGTTGATGTTGCGGCGCAGCGCGTGGATCAGGTGGTTGCCGCCGATCGACAGCGCGTCCCCATCGCCGGTGATCACCCATACGGACAGGTCCTGGCGCGAGGCGGCAAGGCCGGTCGCTATGGCCGGAGCCCGGCCGTGGATGGAGTGCATGCCGTAGCTGTTGACGTAGTACGGCAGCCTGGACGAGCAGCCGATGCCCGAGATGATGACCAGGTTCTCCCGCGCCACATTAAGCTCAGGCAAGAATGACTGGAACGCGGCGAGTATGGCGTAATCACCGCAACCAGGACACCATCTGACCTCCTGGTCAGACTTGAAATCCTTCATCGTGGCTCGCTCGGTCGAGTGCGGCACGAGCGTCAGCGACTTGAGGGGGTTAGACATTCGCGATCACATCCTGGATGACGCCGCACAGTTCGGACGCGCGGAATGGCAGGCCGCGCACTCTGTTGTACGAGATCACATCGGTGAGATAACGGCCGCGCAAGATCAGGGCAAGCTGACCGAGATTGATTTCGGGCACGAGCACCCGGTCGTAACGCTTGAGCACGTCGGCCAGATTGGCGGGGAAGGGCGACAGATGCCGTAGGTGGGCCTGGGCGACCGAGCCGCCGGCGAGCCTGACCCGCCGGACGGCAGCGCCGATCGAGCCGAACGTCGAGCCCCAGCCGAGCACCAGGACGCGCGCGCTGCCGTCGGGGTCGTCCACCTCGAGCGGCGGAATGTCCGCCGCGATGCCATCAACCTTTGCCTGCCTGAGCCTGACCATCCGGTCGTGGTTATCGGGGTCGTACGAGATCGAGCCGGTCACGTCGGCCTTCTCGATCCCGCCGATCCTGTGCTCAAGCCCCTTGGTGCCCGGGATTGCCCAGGGCCTGGCCAGCGTTCCCGGGTCGCGCTGGAAGGGCTTGAAGCCGCCGTTCTCGCCGGCCTTCGCGGGTGCCGCGAAGGAGAACTCGGCCGACAAGTCGGGGAGCTCGCAGGTGTCGGGTACGCGCCACGGCTCGGAGCCGTTCGCCAGGTAGCCGTCCGACAAGATGATCACAGGCGTCCGGTACTTGAGCGCGAGCCTGGTCGCTTCGATCGCGGTGGTGAAGCAGTCGCCGGGAGTCGCCGGCGCAAGCACCACGACCGGCGACTCGCCGTTGCGGCCGTAGAGCGCCATCAGCAGGTCGGCCTGCTCGGTCTTGGTCGGCATGCCCGTCGACGGGCCAGCTCGCTGGATGTCGCAGACCACGAGAGGCAGTTCCACCGCGACGGCGAGGCCGATGGTCTCGGCTTTGAGGCACATGCCGGGGCCGGAAGTGGTCGTGACGCCGAGCGCCCCGCCGAAAGCGGCGCCAAGAGCCGCGCCCACCCCGCTGATCTCGTCTTCGGCCTGGAACGTCCGCACGCCGAAACGCTTGTGCTTGGACAGCTCGTGCAAGATGTCCGAGGCCGGCGTGATCGGGTACGAGCCGAGGAAGATTGGCAAGCCAGACAGTCTCGAGGCGGCTACGAGACCATTCGCCAGCGCGATGTTTCCCGTTATGTTGCGGTACGTGCCTGGCGGCAGCGCGGCCGGCTTGATCTCGTACTGGACGGAGAACTCCTCCGTCGTCTCCCCGTAGTTCCAGCCGGCCTGGAAAGCGGCGACGTTCGCCTTCATGATCTCGGGCTTGCTGGCGAACTTGGACTCCAGGAAGCGGAGCGTCCCCTCGGCCGGGCGGTTGTAGAGCCAGCACAGCATGCCGAGCGAGAACATGTTCTTCGCGCGCTCGGCGTCTTTCTTGCTGATCTGGAAGCCCTCGAGCGCCTTGACCGTTACCGAGGTGATCGGGATCGCGTGCAGCTGGTAGCCGTCCAGCGAGCCGTCCTCGAGCGGATTGCTGTCGTAGCCGACCTTCGTCAGGTTCCGCTTGGTGAACTCGTCGGTGTTGGCGATAATGTCGGCGCCACGGGGCAGGTCAGTGATGTTCGCCTTCAGCGCGGCCGGATTCATCGCCACGAGAACGTCAGGTGCGTCACCTGGCGTCAGGATGTCGTGATCGGCGAAGTGCAGCTGGAAGCTGGACACGCCCGGCAGCGTCCCCGCCGGTGCGCGGATCTCCGCCGGGAAGTTGGGCAGCGTCGACAGGTCGTTTCCGAAGGTAGCCGTCTCCTGGGTAAATCTGTCACCCGCGAGTTGCATGCCGTCGCCGGAATCGCCGGCGAACCTGATGGTCACTTGCTCAAGCTGCTGGATCTGCTTGGTCACAGCGGAGTGCCTCCTCTGTGCGCCGAGGCCGCGCTCGGCGTGCGGCGACGGCGTTTCGCTCAGGCGCGGCGCCATGTCGGCGGGGCGCATCTGACATGAACCCGGCGTATATCCCGTTGGTATAACACGTTGCTGCCGGAATCTATGCCGTCTTCTGGTCAGTCACTTGGCCGTAACTGACCCGCCGTAATGGACTTGGTTTCGGTGCTCTGAATCTCGGCGCCAGCGCAAGCCTGTCGCCACGCTGCATCCTATTACCTGGCAGCATCCGATAACGACATCAGCCTGGACACAGATCGGTGAACCGGTTGGTGAACCACTCGCGAGTTAGCCTGGTGACCGCCTGCAACGCGCCGGGTTCCTCGAACAGGTGAGTCGCTCCGGGCACGATCACCAGCTCGTTCTCGCATCTGAGCCAGTTTTGAGCCGCACGGTTAAGGCCGAGAGTCGGTTCGTCCTTTTCGCCGGCGATCAGAAGCGTGGGCGAGCGCACCGCTGCCAGCCTGGCCTTCGCCAGGTCTGGCCGGCCGCCCCGGGAGACCAGGGCGGCGATGTCCGCCCCTGGCTCAGCCGCCGCCCACAGGGCGACCGCTGAGCCGGTGCTCGCCCCGAAGTAGCCGATCGGCGCGTCCAGGCAGCCGGGCTGTTCGCGCAGCCAGCTGGTGACCGCGGTGAGCCGGCTCGCGAGGCGTTCGACGTCGAAGACGTTGACGCGATCGAGCTCCTCGCGCGAAGTGAGCAAGTCAAAGAGCAAGGTGCCCAGCCCCGCGTCATGGAGCTGATCGGCCACGTAGCGGTTGCGCGGGCTGTGCCTGCTGCTACCGCTGCCATGCACGAAAACGACGATCCCGCAGCCGCGTTCGGGAACCGTGAGATGTCCGGCCAGCATAACGGAACCCGCCGCGACTTCCACGGGATCGTCGCGCGCTGCTCCAGGCGAGTTGCGCTGGGCAGACTGCGTTCCGCCTGGGGGTGTTGCCGTTGAATTTCCTCGCGCTGGGCCTTCGGCGGCGGCCCGCTCTAGCAGATTGGCGACGTCCGCGTCGGGGACGTGGCTGAAGTCGTCGTACCAGGTGCCCACCGCGGTGAAGAAGGGCGGCGCGTCCAGGCAGATCACTTCGTCTGCGACGGCGCGCAGCGCGTAGATCGACTCGGGAGCGCCGACCGGGGCGGTCATGATGATCTTGGCTGCTCCCTGACGACGGGCCACCTGGCAGGCCGCGCTCGCCGTCGAGCCTGTCGCGATGCCGTCGTCGACGATGATCACCGTCCGGCCAGCAAGGTTTACCTGGCTCCGCCCGGCCCTGAAACGCCGGGCTTGCTGGTCGAGGTCGGCGAGCTCGCGCCGTTCAACTGAAGAGAGTTCGACGTTGGTCACGCCTGCGCGGCGGATCACTTCGTCGTTTTCGACCCGGATGCCGCCTTCACCGATGGCGCCCATCGCCAGTTCTGGCTGATACGGGACGCCTAGCTTACGCACCACGATCACGTCAAGCGGCGCGCCCAGAGCCCTGGCCACCTCGAAGGCGACAGGAACCCCGCCACGAGGAAGGCCTAGCACGACGACGTCGTTGCCGCGAAGATGTGCCAGGCGCGGTGCCAGGCGTTGTCCTGCATCGGCCCGGTCAGAGAATCGCACCAGCCACCCCCTGTTGTCATGCGGGCGCATCGCGGGCTAGGGGGACACCCCTCATCCCGCGATATACCCAGCTTCAGGATGGCTGACCAGCCAGGTTTCGGCATGATGAGGCCATGGTCAGGGTAAATAGCTGGTAAGCCGGGGGCTGTCCGCAGTTCTCGTGGGTCCTGTTGCTCGTGTTGTTCATGCTTCGCCGGGTGACTTTCGGGACGGACCTCTCGCGGGCTTACCGGCAGTCGAGCCACGGGGGGTTTGCGCGCGATGGATGGTACTCAAGCACTCCAAGTGCAGATCCAGGCTGGCGGAGCCGTGCCTGAGGACGCCGTGGACCTGGCCGTCCTGCGGGTGCGGTCCGCGTTGCGGGGAGCGCAGGAACCGGTGCGGTCCGCCAGGGTCAAGCTCTCGATGGCGGACCCGGCGGTTGCGCAGGTGAACGTCGACCTTGACGGGCGGCCGGTACGAGTTCAGGCTGCAGCGGGGTCGCTGCGGATAGCGATCATGCGGATGAGCGAGGAGCTTCCCGCTCAGCTTGACCGCGCTCTGCTAGTCCGGACGGGACGTGCTGAGATCCTGGCTGGCACCCGGATGGCTGATACCCGGGTGGCTGATACCCGGGTGGCTGATGCTCGCGTTGCCGGCGGCGGTGCGGGGAGCGTTGTGGCTGATGCGGCGGTCACGCTGCCGGCGCCCCGGCGGCCCGCGGACGAGTCGCTTGTGGTCAGGCACAAGGCGTACGGGCTGGCCCGCCTGACGCCAGATGAGGCGATCGCGGAGCTTGAGATGCTTGGCTATGAGTTCCACCTGTTTACTGAGCTGGCTTCGGATGCTGACAGCGTCGTCTACGTGAGTGATGATGGCTACAGGCTCGCGCTGGCGGGGACCGCGGCGGCCCGCGCCGGGCCGGGTGGCGGTCCGGACGCCTGGCTGGACGCGGGGCTGGACGCCAGATCCGGCGCGGGGCTGGATGCCAGATCCGGCGCGGGGCTGGACGCCAGATCCGGCGCGGGGCTGGACGCCGGGTGGCTCGGGTCAGCGGTGACGGTCAGCGAGGCCGAGGTTCCGCGGTTGACGTTGGCCGAGGCTGAGGGACGGCTTGGGTCGCAGGGGCGGCGCTTCTTGTTCTTCGTCGACAAGCTGACGGGCCGCGGGAACGTGCTGTACCGGCGTTATGGCGGCGGCTACGGGCTCATCACCCCCGTGGACGCGTGACGGGATCGACCGGGCTCTAGGCGCGGTGCGAGACGGCTGGTCCAACGGCGGTCAGCATAAGTGACGGCTGCCCGCTGGCCTAGCTCAGGGTGAGCTGGCGGATGTCGCGGCTGGCGAAGCCGATGCTGAACGCCGCGACTGTGGCGACACCCGCCAGGAAAATCGCCGTCGCGGGACCGCTGACCGTCACCACCCATCCGACGACTCCGTAGGAGATTGGGCTCGTCACTGCCGCGGAGAAGATGAGCAGGCTCATGGCCCGCCCCAGGTACTGCCTGGGCACGGCGCCCTGCATGGCCGACACGAAGAACACGTTCACGATCGAGCTGACGACGCCGACGAGCACCAGGGCGAGAACGCAGCCGGCGAGGCCAGGCAATGTCGGCACGAGCAGGATGCTGAGGCCCTCAGTGATCCCCGCGCCGAGTGCCAGCAGTGCCGGCCTGGCGCGCGCCAGTACCCGGCCGGCACTGATGCTGCCGGCGATCGCGCCGATGCCGCTGCCGGCCAGCATCAGGCCGTAGGCGACCGGCGCATGAGCGAACCGCTCTCTCGCCAGCGCGGGCAACCCGATCTGCACCATGCCGGTGTAGCCGAGGTTCACCACGAAGGTCACCAGCACCGAGAACAACAACAACCTGGAGCTCGTCGCGAAACGCAGGAACGACCGGTAGGACCTGGTGTCACCGGTCCCGGTGTCGCCGACGCTGCCGGTGTCGCTGGCTGGCGTGCGGTTGCCCTGGCGAACCCCCGCCTTGCCGCGGATAAGTGCTAGCGTCCAGGCGGAAACTCCGAAGGTGGCGGCGTCGGCGAGCAGTGCCACTCCGGGAGACGTTCCGGCCACCAGGGCGCCGCCGATAGCCGGGCCGACCAGCGTCGCCAGATTGACCTGCAGGGAGATGACCGAGTTCGCCGCGACGACACGATCCTCGTCGACCAGGTCAGGCACGATCGCGAACGAGCTCGGCAGGAACAGGCCCTGCGCGAGCCCGAGCAGGCCGGCGAGCACCGCGATCTCGGCCGTCGGCCGACTCGCGGTCAGCACGATCACCGCGAGCAGCGCCGTGAGGAGCAGGCGGGCCACGTCAGAAGCCATCATGACGAGCCGCCGTTCAAACCTGTCGCTCAGGCTGCCGCCGATCACCATGGTGATAGTCCGGCCCACGCCCAGGCAGAGCAGCACGACGCCGAGCTGATCCGCGTTGTGGCGACCGGTGAGCAGGACGAAGGGGATGGCGACCAGGAACAACTGGTCGCCGATGAGCGATACGAGCTGGCCGGTCCACAACCGCCTCAGGTCGGTGATGGAGAGCACCTCGAAGGTCGAGCCGAACCGCCGCCATAGGCCGCCGTGCAGCCGGGCATCAGCGGTTTCGTCCATTTCCGCCTCCCATGAATCGGCATCTGCCATCAGATCGCGACCTGCCAGGCACGAAGCACTGCACGTTCGATGCCGGCGAGGCTTGGCGCGGAGAACACGCTGGCATCGCCGACGAGGATGCAGCGAAGCATGCTGCCTCTGTCGACCACGCGCAGGCACAGCGCCCCGATCGCGCCCTGCTGCAGCCCGTCGTCGCTCAGCTTCCCGGTGACGCCGGCGCTGTCGAATCTGGCGGGGGGCATGCTGTCGAATTCGAACACGGCGTTCCACGGGCCACCTGAAAGCTGGCGGCCTGTTGTCCGAGCCGCCGTGATCAGGGGCAGCGGCACCTCCCAGTGCGGGGAGGACACACTCACCAGCTTGTCGACCGAGCCGATCAGGTCCACGTCGAGGCGCGGGCCGGTCTGCTGACCGCTCGGCACGGCGATAGGCAATGGCAGCGTGTTCACGAAGTTGCCGACTACCTCTTCGAGCTCGCGATAGGGACGGTTCGCCGAGACGACGCCGATGACCACACGGTCCAGCCGGCCGATCGCGGCGATGGCGCCGGCGAAACCGGCGAGCAACACCACGAAGAGCGTGACCCGCAGCTCCAGGCTCCGCGAGCGAAGGCGGTGAGTGAGCTCATCGCCTATGTCGAAGACGCGGCCGATCGCCGTGCCGGCGGGAACCGAACCGTCGGTCCGGGCGGGCCAGGCTGCGGGAGGCTCGGTGAGCAGTTCGTTCCAGAATCGGGCGCCGTCGTCGTATTTTCCTGTCGCTTGCTTGTCCGCTTGGTCCCGCGCGTACGCGGCGAACGCGGCGGATGGGACGGCGGGCGAGCCGGGATCTGCCGCCGGCCCGCCGGCCGCTAGCTTGTCGTAGGCCGCGCCCAGGTCACCGATGAGCACCGCCAGCGACCACCCGTCGCACAGTATGTGATGCGCGGTGAGGCCGAGCACGTGCCGGCTGGCGGACATCCGCAGCACGGTCAGGCGGAAAGGCGGTCCCTGGGTGAGGGCGAAGGGCTCGCTGGCCGACCTGGCTAGCAACTGGCTCGCTGCCGCTTCAAGCTCTGGCTCAGCGACCGTGGTGAGGTCGTGCCACGTCAAGGCCGGGGGCTGAGCCGCGGGCGCGAGATAGGGACGGCCACGGACGAGCTCGATTCGAGAGCGGAGCGCGTCGTGGCGGCTGACGACGGCCGACCAGGCCAGCCGCAGCCGGCCGAGGTCGAGCGGGCCGTCAAGCTCCAGGCTGACCGGGATGAGGAAGGCGGTGCCGCCGGGTCGCAGCAGCTGTTCGAACCAGATGCCCGCCTGCACCGGGGTCAGCGGGGTCAGGTTGGCCGCCGCTTCGTCGCCGGCCCGGCCGGTGCCGCTGGCGACCTCAGCCGTCGGTGCGGGCCTGAGCATCGGCGCGGACGTGATGGCCGGCGCTGGCCTGAGCTCGGCGAGCCTGGTGGTCAGCAGTTCCCTCGCGGACAGATCGAGATTGGCCTCCCGGAGCCTTGCGATGATCCGCATGGCATCCAGCGAGTCGGCGCCGAGGTCTATCAGCAGCTGCCAGCCGGCCGGCTCGATTCCCAGCACCTCGTGCACGGCTAGCGCCAGCTCGGCGTTGATGACGTCCGCTGACCCGGCTAGCCGTGGTTCCAGGCGCTGGCCGGCGGCGCTCGCGGCGTCAGGCGCGGTCCTGAGCTTGGCGTAGTCGATCTTGCCGATTGGCGTTCGCGGGAGTAACTGATACCAGGCGTAAGCGGCCGGAATCAGCTGAGCAGGGGCTCGTGCGGCTAGTTCCCTGCGCAGGGAGCCAGGATCGGTATCCCCCGCGACATGCCCGAGCAGGCGGGTACCCGCAGCTGACGACATCGCCGTGACCGCGGCTTCGCGTACGCCCGCGTAGGCGTTCAGGTGCGACTCGCAGTCGCCGAGCTCGACCCTCATCCCGCGCACCTTGACCTGGCGATCGCGGCGCCCGATGTATTCGATGACTCCGTCGGCACGGCGCCTTCCTAGGTCTCCCGTGCGGTAAAGCCGGCTTCCTTCGTCCCCGCCCCAGGGGTCGGGGACGAAGCGCGATGCGGTCAGCCCTGGCTCGCCCAGGTAGCCGCGGGCGAGCTGGGCACCGCCCAGGTACAGCTCGCCTGGCTCGCCGGCCGCCGCGATGGCGAGTTCGTCCGTGACGATGTAGGCCGTGGTGCCCTCGGCAGGTGTCCCGATAGGCGGCGGCCACGCGCAATCTGGGTCGCAGGCGCCAATGACCGACAGGTCTGTCACCTCAGTCGGGCCGTAGCCGTTCACGACGGTACGGCCCGGCGCCGCGCAGTGCCTGACCGTCCGGGCCGCAACGGCCTCGCCGCCGGTCATGCACACGCGCAGCCGAGGCATCTCGTCAAGCCGCAGCGTGTCCCAGACTGCGGGCGGCAGGTCGGCATGGGTCACACCGTGCTCGCGCAGCAGAAGTTCAAGCCCGGCAGGTGAGGCTGCCGTCTCTGCCGGCACGATCGCAAGGGCCGCGCCAGCGGTCAGCGGGGTGAAGATCTCCCAGATGCTCGCGTCGAAGGTCAGCCTGGCGAACTGCAGGAAGACGTCTGATGACACGACCTCGAATACCTCACGTGACCAGGAGGTGAGGCAGGCCAGTGCCCGGTGGTCGACGCCGACGGCCTTGGGCCGGCCGGTCGTACCGCTCGTAAAGATCACATAGGCGAGCGCCTGTGGGCTGGGCGCCGAGAGCCCGCTTGGCCGCGATATTCCGGCTGGCCGTTCACCTGGTGCCGGCGGGGCGGCCGGGACCCATGGCAGCCCGGGCAGAGCCGCGCTCACTGCGGTCGCCTGGGAAGTGACGACGGCGCGTACCCCGGCGACCGCGAACATCTCGGCGGTCAGTTCGGCCGGGCTGGCATGGTCGAAAGGCACGAACGCGCAGCCGGCCCGCAGCACGCCTAAGATGCCCGCGATCGCCGCGATATCTCTGCTAGCGGCGACAGCCACGCGATCGTCGGGCCCTAGGCCGAGGCGAGCGAGCCGACCAGCCAGCAGCCCGGCCCGCTGCCACAAGCCTGCGTAGTCAAGCCGGGACCCGTCGCTGAACAGCGCTGGCGCGCGCGGGCTGGCGGCCACAATGGCGGCAACGCGGTCGAGCACGCCGGCCGGGCAGGCGGGCAGCCGCCTGGCGGCTCGCTGCCCGCTCATGACAGGGCCAGGCAGGCGTCGGCCAGGCGGCTGGCGCCTGCTTCGAGCGCGGCTGGCGGCTGGGCGGCGAAGCACAGCCGGATGCCCGGGCTCGCCGCGCTGAACGCACTGCCGCACAGGAACGAGACACCACGGGCCTCGGCCTCGCGCAGCAGGGCGGATTCGCTGATGCCAGGCGGCAGGCTCAGCCACATGAAGAAGCCGCCCCGGACAGGTCCGAGGCGAAAGCCAGGTGGCAGGCTCGCGGTGAGGCCGGCATGCAGCACATCATGGCGCAGCTTCAGTTGCGGGCGCAGCCAGACGGCACGCTCCTGCAGCGAGCCGGTGCGGCAGGCGACATCGACGGCCGTCGCGACGAAATGGCTCGCGCCACCGCCGCTGAGTCTCAGCGGATCGCCGGCGAGTTCGGAGACGAGCCGTTCCCCGGTCACGAGCCAGCCGAGCCGCAGCCCTGGAGCGAGGCATTTAGCGAAGGTGTACAGCGTGATGACCAGGTCGGGATCCGGGGTGATCTCGCACAGTGCGGGCGGTACGGCGCCTGAGTAGCTGAGATCGGAATAAGCCTGGTCCTCTACCACCACCATGCCGAGGTCGGCTGCTAGCGCGAGTATCTCGGCCCGCCGCGCCGCCGAGATGACCCGTCCGGTGGGGTTGTGGAAGGTCGGGATCACGTACAGGGCCGGCGGCAGGCCGTCATCTCGCGCGGCCCGCTCGGCTGCCTTGCGAAGCTCCTTGGTGTCGATGTCGTCAAGCGGGCCGGGCACCGGGATCGTTCGGACGCCGCGCGTCGCGAGGATCATGGTCGCAAAGTTGTAGGTGGGTGCCTCGGTTAGCACGGTCCTGCCTTCGCGGGCGAACCGCATGGCGAGCGTGCTGAGCGTCGCGGACGTCCCTGCCGTGGTCATGACGTTGTCCGGACCGCACCATGCCGCCATGGCGGCGCTCTTCGCGGCTGTTGCGCCTGGCCGTCCTGACAGGTAGCCGCGCAACCCGAACGGGCCCGCGTTCGCGCCGTAGCCGGTCGCCTGTGCTGGCCAGCGCTGTAGTGCCTGCGCCGTGCAGCGTGCCATGAGCGTCGCGGGAACAAGCGAAGCGTCAAGGAAGCCTGGACCGAGTTCGACCATTCCCGGCCGTGGATCGATCTGGCTGATCCCTAGTTCGGGTGCCGGCGCGCGCGGCGGCTCGGTGCTAGTGGCCGTGGCGAGCCTGGTGTTAAGCTCCATAGCGACATGTCCCTTGATCCGGCTGACCGATTACAGGGCTATTGCCTGCCGCTCTCGCCATCAGGTACCTCCTCATTGATACCCGCGCCGCCTTGGCATTTCGCCTGTGATGCGCTGTGGGTGAGTTGCCGGGTCAACCCGGAGGCCGCCCGGGATTTCCTGCCTCCTGGCTTGCGCCCGCCGCCTGACCCAGGCGCGGCGGCGGTCGGCTTCTTCGAGTGGCAGTGGTGCACCGATTCTGGTGCCGAATTGCGTGATCCGGTAAGGGCACAGTTCAAGGAAGCGCTGATAGCGCTCGATTGCCTGCTGGGTGACGAGCCAGTGGTGCGGGTGCCGTACGCCTGGGTCGATAACGCGGTGTCGCTCGTGCGCGGTTTCGTCCAGGGAATGCCGAAGTCGTTCGGCTCGATCTGGCTCACCCGCGGCTATCCGGTCGGACGGGCCGGCTCTCGCCGTGGTCCCGGCGGTGAATTCGGCGCGGTTGTGTCGGCCGATGGCAGGCGGCTCGCCAGCGCGGCGGTCACGCTCGCCGAGTCGGTTCCGGCGCCGCCTTACCTGTCCGACCGCCCGATGATCCACTCGCGGCACTTTCCCGGCTGGGGCCCCGCGCTCCCCGCCACGGAATCGCTGGTCCGCAGCGCTATAAGCAACGCCGAGTTCGGCGAGATCTGGCGGGGCGATGCCACGTTGGAATTCCATGACATCGCCGATCAAGACCTCGCCAGGCTGGCTCCGGTTGAGGTAGGGCCAGGCTATGTCTTTTCCTACGCGGAAACGCTCAGCCCAGGCAGCCTTGCGCTTGGGTGATGCCGTGCGGGCGTGTGGCGCGCCCACGATCAGCTCCCGGTGAGGTGCTGCCGGATGGCGGCCGCCGCCAGCGCGACGGACCGCGCGGGCCTGGCGAGCGCCACCCGGATGAACCGCTCGCCTGCCGCCGGATCGTCCCAGTGGAATTGGGAGCAGGGCAACAGGTGCACGCCCGTGCCGCGAAGATCTGACCACAACCTTGAGGCGTTCTGGTCAGCGCCGAGCGCTATTCGCTCGACACTGGTGCGGCTCTCGGGGTCAGGAAAGGACAGCGAGGTGACTTCGGCAAGGCCGGCGCGGAGGAGCGCGCGGTTCTGGCCGATGAATTGGTGCAATTCGGCGAGGCCACCTTGGCTGGCCTCCTCGGAGAAACGCCGGATGAGCGCGAGGATAAGCGGTGAAACGCCAATCATTATGTCGGTGTAGATGCGGCGGAGTGCCAATTGCTCCTTGGTGAACACCAGGAATCCTGCCTTAAGGTCCAGCGTAGGCCAAAGTTTGCCGGTGTCCTCGATGATGACGTACTGGCAGCCCGCCTCGGCGAGCACGGCGTAATGGTCATACTGAGCGCGATTGTCGAAACCGCGAAATGACGTATCGAGCACGAGCGTCATCCGGCGTGCGGCGCACCAGCTGCCCCATCTGGCTAGCTGACGATCCGGCAGGACGAAACCGGTCGGGTTATTAGGCGTAGTGACGAAAAGGACGTCTGCTTCCCCGAAACCGTCTCCCGGACCGGTCAGCAGCTGGTTCTCGCTGACCGGCGACAATACCATGCCGAAACCAAGCAGTATATCTGGAATATTATCGAAAGTCGGATGAATCAAAGCGATTCGCGTTGTGCCCTGACTGCGCAGGGTCCGGGCTAGTATCTCCATAGCGACCGACGATGAATAACAGGTCAGCGCCGTGGCGCGAGCTAAAGCCTCGTGCTGGCCTAGCGCGGAGAAGAACGCGACCTGTGCCGCCCGGTCTAGTGCCGTCGCCGAGGTTCGCGATGCCTGCTCAAATAAGCTGGGTAAGTCGTCGATGATCTTCTGCTGCGAAAGGGTCAGCTCCTGCCTGGCATGACCGTCCGCAACATTGATTCCGGCGTCGAGAGCCGAGATCTCAAGTTCAGTGAGGTTTGACCGGTCGGCGGCATCCGCGCCAGCTGGGGTTGTCAATGTGGCCTCCGTATCTCCCGGACGCTGGTAGCTAGCTCGGTGAGGTTGCTGACGAGGCGGTGCAGCAATTCGTCGATGAAAGCCTCGTCAAGGCGGTCGCGGTAGTAGCTCGCATACACAGTCAGCGGCGAGGACGGCCAGATCAGCAGGCGCAGTACGTGCTCGGTCTGAGTCTCGCCACCGTTTGGTCCCCAGTCGCGTAGCTTCCTGGCGATGCTGTCCTGCCTCGGGAAGTTCTCGAAGGTCAGGAAGTTGTCGACGAGTGGGTCACCGGGCGGCCGGCCCAGCCATCGGGCCATGTCGGCGGTGGAGACATAGTCGTACTGCCGCGAAACGGTGTGCTCATGCTGCAGCCCGCGCAGCCATGACAGCACGTCCGCGGACGCGCCCTCGGTGTCCACCAGCACCGGCAGCACGGTGTTGAGCGGCCCGAATATCCGGTCGTAACCAGGTACCTCGGCCGAGCGCCCGGACGTGACCGTGCCGAAGGCGACCAGCGCTTGCCCGCTCGCCTGGGCGAGAGTCAGCGCCCAGCCGGCTTCGAGCAGGGTGAACAGGGTGAGCTGGTGCGCGCGGACCGCGGCCCTGAGCCGCTGCTCGGCCAGCCTGGTGAGCTGGATCGAGCGTGACTGGTAAAGCAGGCCGGCCATTGATCGGGGGCTCGCCGTGGTCGTGGCCGCGGCCGTGGCGGTGAGCAGCTGGCCCGCTTGCGAGATACGCGCCAGGGCGGATCGCCAGTAGTCCGCCGCAGCCTGGAGGTCCTGCCTGGCGACCCAGGCGACGTGATCTGCGAGCGTGCCGGCGCGGGCCGCAGGCAGCGGCCTTCCCGCCGCGGCCTCCTCGTAGGCCGCGAACCACTGCTCCTGCAAGATGGCGAAGCTCCAGCCGTCTTGCAGGGCGTAGCTGAGCCTGCAGACGATCCGGTAGTCATCGAGCCCGAACCTGAGCACGTCCATCCGCCACTGGGGGCAGTCGGCCAGGTCGAACCTGTGCGTGCGGACGGCACGCTCCAGTTCGGCAAGCCGGCTGAGCTGGGTGTCAGCTGGCAGATCGCGCAGGTCGAGCAGGCCGATCGGCACCGGCGGATCGGCGCGCACGACCTGCATCCAGCCTGCTTCGGGCAGGTCGATGAAGCACGTGCGCAGCGCCGCGTGATAGCGCATCAGCGCGTGCCAGGTCGCGGCGAAGGCATCGAAGTCGAAACGGCGTCCGGTCAGCTCGAAGGTCGCCGAGACGACGTAAAGGCCGTCGCCGGGAAACCTGGCAAGCTGGGTCACCGCATGCCGCTGCACCGGGGTCAGCGGATACACGTCATCAAGGTCCGCGTGCCGCGCCCCGAGCGCCGCCAGGGCAGCTGGCGCCAGGTTCGCGAGCGGGAAATCCGTCGCGATGTAGAGGTCGGCGCCGTCGCTCAGCACGGCCTCGCATGCTCGGCGCAGGCTCACCGCGTAGGCGCCGAGCAGCCGGTGCGCCTCCGCCTGGGCCGACGGCCCATGGCATGTCACGCTCACGGTGAGATCCGCCGTGCCGATCGACGCGCAGACGACAGTCGGGTACCGGTCCCAGAGCTGGCCGGGCCTTTCGTCGTCGGCCCTCGCCCAGGTTGCGGCCTCCGCCGGCGTCCGGCCCGTGCGGGCCTCGTCGCGGGTGCCGCGGATCCACAGCAAGGTGCTCTCGGCCGGGGTCTCCGGTCGCCGGGAGCCCCCGGACATCGCCTCTCTGAGCTGCTGCTTCATTGATCTCAAGCGCAGGGAGCTGTCGTTCGACGGCACCACGGTCACAGCCGCGCGCAGCTCGAACGGCCCGGCGATGCCTGCGGGCGCATGCGGATCTGGCAGCTGGACATCGAAAGTCCGCAGGCGTGGCCCGTCCGAGCCGGTCAGAGCTCCTTCGAGGGCGGCCGCGCACAAGTCGGCCGCGCTGAACAGATAGCGGCCGACGGCCGAGCGGAACAGTTCCTGGTCGCCGGGTGGCAGGGCAGCTCGCGCCTCGGCCTCCGGCCCGGCTGCCTTGCCCGCTTGCGAGTGAAAAACGGGAGTGCATGCCTTGAGCCAGGCCATCAGCTGCCGGTCAGGATCGATGTCAGGGGGCGCGGCGTCATCCAGGGCTCGGTCAAGCCCCTGGGCTATCCGGCTGAGGGAAGCCTCATCGGCCAGGACGCGATCAACAGCGAGATAAAGATCCTGGGTCCGGGCGCCGGGCTCGTCGACTACGGTCAGCCCGAATCCGTTCGCTCTCGCTGACGTGACCGCACAAGCGTGCGCGGACTGACCGCAGCGCTGGTCATGCCAGTGCGGCTCAAGATCAGCGTCAGGCTCACCGGGCGCGGCGAGATGCTGCTCTTCCTGACCGGGCGTTAGGTCCAAGCGCAGCCGCAGCGCGGGCTGCGCTCGCGTGAGCGCCCGCAGCGCCCGCCAGAAACGAGAAGCCGGCAGCCGGTCACGGCTCCGTGAGCAGAGCACGTACGGGCTGCTTCCAGCCAAGGCGGACGCGAGCAGTTCCGCCTGCACGGTGGTGAGATGCAGCCTTTCCCTGCCCCTTGGCTCGCTGCGGGCCGGCAGCGGTCGCGCCTCCTTCGCGACTGCCTCGACGGTCGAGCCTTCGAAGAAGGCGCGCAGTGGCACGTCGACCCCGCGTTCCCGCAGCCTGGCCACGGCCTGGACGGCGAGTATGGAGTCGCCGCCGAGCGAGAAGAAGTTATCGGTCAGCCCGATCCGATCGACCTGCAGCAAGTCTTCCCATACCTGGGCAACGACCTTCTCGCCTGATCGCCTGGGGGCAACGTGCCCGGCCGTGGCCGCGAGCCGGCGCGGGCCGATCTCCGGGAGGCGGGCACGGTTGACCTTGCCGCTCGCCGTGACTGGCAGCGTCGGCAGGAAGCAGAACACGGCCGGGACCATCGCCTGCGGCAGCCAGGCCGCCGCCTGATCCCTGAGCTCACGTTCCACGCGGGCGAGCCTGCTCGCCGCCGCAGGGTCGTTGGCCAGTGCCGTGAGAGCGGTGCCAGCGTCAAGATCGTGGCCGGGATCCGCGTCAGGACCTGGGAATACCCATCCATCGGCGCCGCCCGCTGGCCGGACGAGCACGTCAAGCTCGCCATGGTCAGTGCCGGTGAACCGGGCTCCTGACCAGCCGATGGCGACATCGACGGCCTGCTTGCTGGCGTGCTTCCACAGGTCCGCCGGGTCGACCGCATCCCGTCCGGCCTCCTCGGCGGCCAGGATCAGGTCACCGGCCGACAACCCGTCGGAAGCCGCGCCTTCGATGCCGGCCAGGATCGCCGCAGCCTTGCTCACCCTGGCATTGGGTACCGCGCGGACGAGTTGCGGTGCCGTACTGCCCGTTTCGAGCACGGCGGCCAGGTCGGCTGGCCAGACGTGCTCGGCCGGGTGGTTGTGGTCGGCCTGGGACCCGCCCGCTACGGCAGGGCCGCGGCGCAGTACTACGTCATATCGGTACCGCGTTAACTCGTTGTGGACGGTCTCTGCCCGGATCGCGTGCCCGACGGTCACTCCCGGAACCGAACTGGCCAGGACGGCGAAGAAACGCGGGTCGATGAGGAGCTCTCGCTCGGCTTCCATGGCCCTGGCGATGTCCGCGATCAGGTCGGCCGCGCTCTGATCGGCGTGGGCGCGCGATACCGCAAGCTCGGCCTGCAGTAGCGGGAACAGGCGCAGGTTCCGCACGTCGCCGACGAACACGTAACCGCCGGGACGGATGCTGCCAAGAGCTGCCCGCAGAACTTGCTCGCAATATCCCAGGCCGGGAAAGTACTGCACGACCGAGTTCAGGATTACCCCGTCGAAATAGCTCGCCGGGATACCGCTGAAATCCGCCCCATCCCGGTGCAGCACGCGCACCCGGCCGGTCAGCGCGGGGTCGGCGCTTACGCGGCGGGCCAGCCGCTCGGTCGCGGCCGCCGACAGGTCGGTCGCCCAGTACTCAACGCAGGCTCCGGCAAGCTGACGTGCCAGCAACCCGTCGCCGGCGCCGATCTCCAGGAGCCTGGCGCCGCGAAGAGTCCTGATGCGCTCGGCGGTGGCGGTGAAGAACTCCCGCATGCCGGCCTCGGGCATCTGCTCGCGCGTGTAGCTGCTGACCCAGCTCGTGAAGTCGTCGTGTCCCTCGGCGCCTTCTGTACCTGCCGCCTGCTCGCGGTCATAGACCTCGTCCCACACCCGCGCCCACGCGGCTACCTGTTCAGGCGCCTCGGCGGCGCCGGCTCCACCGCCGGCGAGCGTGACGTAGCCGGCCAGCACGTCACGGTCAGCGACGCGCGCGATCGCGGCCGCCGCGCTGGCCACCTCAGGGTGGCGAAGCAGCGCGGACTCGACCTCGCCAAGCTCGATGCGCTGGCCGCGCAGTTTTACCTGGCTGTCGGTCCGGCCAAGGAACTCAAGCTCCCCGCCCGCCTCCCCTTCCTCACGTATTGTCCAGCGTGCCCGGTCGCCGGTTCGGTACAGCCTGGCTCCGGTGACGGTGCCGATCGGGTCGGGCACGAATCTCTCCGCGGTCAGGGCAGGCTGGCCGAGATAACCGCGCGCGATCTGCACTCCGCCGAGGTAGAGCTCGCCTGGTACGCCAACAGGAACGGGCTGCAGGCCGTCATCAAGCACGTACGCCGTCGTGTTCGCGACCGGACGGCCGATAGGCACCGTGGCGGCTTCGATATCGCCGCGCCAGGCGTGGTACGTCACGTCCACCGCTGCCTCAGTTGGCCCGTACAGATTGTGCAGGGCCGCGCCGAATCTCGCGCTCGCCCGGCGAGCGATGCTGGCGGGGAGCGCCTCTCCGCTGCAGAAGATCAGGCGCAGGGAGGGCAGGTCAGGCAGCTCGGCGGCGAGGAACTCGGCGAGCATCGCAGGCACGAAGTGCGACACGGTCACGCGGTGCCCCGCGATGGCGGCCGCGAGTGCGCGCGGATCGCGATGCGCGTCCGGCGCCGCCATCACCAGGCAGGCACCAGCGGAAAGCGGCCAGAAGAACTCCCAGACAGACACGTCGAACGTGACCGGGGTCTTCTGCAGCACCCGGTCACTGGCGGCCAGTGAGTACTCGCGCTGCATCCAGGCGATTCTGTTGACGATCGCCCGGTGGCTGACCATCACTCCCTTCGGCACGCCGGTCGAGCCGGAGGTAAAGATCACGTAGGCGAGGTTGTCGGGATGCGCGGGCGGCCGGCTGGCGAGCTTGGGCGTTCCGGCCGATAGCTCGAGCTGATCGATCAGGAGCGGCTGGCGGTGGTCGGTACCAGGCAGCTGGCCGGCCAGCGCCGCCGACGTCAGCACGATCCGCGCGCCAGCGTCCGCGAGCTGGCGCTCGGTCCGCGCTGGCGGCAGCTCGGGATCGACTGGCAGGTATGCGCCGCCGGCGACGACGACGGCGAGCAGCGCCACGACAAGCTGGCGGGATCGCTGCAGGCAAAGCGCCACGACGCTCTCCCGCCCTACTCCTTGCTCGCGTAACAGCAGCGCGAGCGCCCGCACCTCGTCCCACAAGCCGGCGTAACTCACCGAGCCCTCGTCGGTGATCAGGGCGGTCGCTTGCGGTGTTCTCGCTACCTGGGCTTCGATCATGGCGTCGAGCGTGCCCGGACAGCCGAACGCCGCCGCCGTGTCGTTGAACGCCGTGCGCACCTGCCTGAGCTCGGCCTGCCCGGCTAGCGGGATCGCGGCGATCATTCCGGCACTGTTGCCAGCGAGCGAGTCGAGTACGCGCAGGTACTGGGCGGCGAATCGGTCTACGGTCGACGCGGCGAGGATGTCGCTGTTGTACTCCAATACGCACCTAGGTTCGCCGCCCAGGTCGACGACTTCGAGTGTCAGGTCGAATTTGGTCGTTCCGAATGGCAACCGGAAGCGCTCGGTGCCGATGCCGGCCAGGCGCAACCCCCGGTCGGGCGCGTTCTGGTACGCGAAGAAACACTGAAAGATCGGATTGCGGGGCAGGTCCCTGCGCGGCTGCAGCCGCTCCACGAGCAGCTCGAACGGCAGATCGCTGGTCGCCAGTGCGCGTCGCGTCGCGGCCACGGCTTCGGAGATGGCGTCTAGGCCCGTCGCCTTCTCGTCCAGGTTGACCCGGATCAGGGCTGTGCTGGCGAAGAAGCCGATCACGTTCTCGAGGTCGGTCCTTGCTCGTCCGGCGACCGGCATGCCGATAACGACATCGGCCTGACCTGTCCAACGTGCAAGTAACACCAGGTACGCGGCAAGAAATACAGATGAGGCTGTCGCCCGCGTGGCCCCTGTCAGGGCGCTGACGTTTGCGATGGTCGGCTCAGGGACGGCGGTGACGTGGCGGGCACCGCGGAAACGCTGGACCGCTAGCCTCGGACGGTCAAGCGGGAGTTCCGTGTGCGGCGCGTCGGCGTACTGCCCGGCCCAGCTTGCGAGCCGTTCGGCCACGGTGGGGTTGTGCTGGCGACCGCGCTCCTCAGCCGCGAAGTCCACGTACTGGACGGAGAGAGGCGCCAGGTCAAGCGGCTCGCCTTGCGCCGCGGCCGCGTACCGCATGCTCAGCTCGTCGCAAAACAAGCCGAGCGACCAGCCGTCACAGATCAGGTGGCTGAAGCTGAAGCCGAGCACGGTGCTTCCTGGCGCTTCGCGTGCGATGACGACTCGGAACAACGGCGCTTCGGCTGGCTCGAAGGGCCTGCTGAGGATCGAACTGAGGAGCACCCGCAGCGACGTGTCCCGGTTGTCAGCTCCCGGTCGCGGTAGCTGGTCCTGCCCTAATTCGACGATAGGCAGGCTGACGGCGGGCAGCACGATCTGCTCTGGCCCGCGCCCGTAGTCCGAAATCGCGGTGCGCAACGTCCAGTGCCGCTGCGTCAGTCCGGCGAGCGCCTCCCTGAGAGCCTCGCCGTTTAGCTCGCCGGCGAGCCTGAAGGCCGCCGTGACGTTGTAGGCGGAAGCGCTGGCGGGAGCGAGTTGCTGCAGGAACCACAAGCGCCGCTGCGCCGAGCTGCACGGTGCCCGGCCGGTAGCTGACTCGGGTCCCGTCGCTGCTGAAGTAGAGGACATCGTGCGCCCCTCGTGGCTTAGCCGGCCCGCGGCCGGCTAAGCCGGCTCGCCAGTTCGCTGATCGTCGGGTGGCTGAAGAACTCGTCGGTCGTGAGCTCGGCCCCGAGTGAGTCATTGATGCGTGCGACCACCTGGACGGCCATCAGCGAGTCTCCTCCCATGGCGAAGAAGCTCTCGTCGTGGTCAAGTTGCCCGGTGCCGATAACTTCCTCAAAGATGGCGACCAGCAGGTCGGTGTCGTCATTGGAGCCATCAGTCGCGGCCGGAGCGGGGGCGGGTGGCAGGGTGAGGATCGCCGGCGGATCGGCTGCGGGCAATGTGGCCGCGGGCACGGTTGCGGCCGGAGCGGCGGCAGATGGGGCGGCGGCGGGTTTCGGGACCGGGAAGTGCCTGGGCGTCAGCGGATGGCCTGGCAGGCTGACTCGACGGGCTCCCGGCGGCCGGCGGTCCCAGCGCACCTGCGACCCGGCCGCCCAGAGGGCGCCGAGTGCGCCGAGGAAGCTCGCCTTGGCGTCGCGATCCGGGCCGGCTGGCAGCAGCGCTGCCGCGACACCTGGGCTGGCGGCGCGGCGCAGCATGGCAGTCGCTAGGCGGCTCAGCGCCTGGCCAGGCCCGGCGTCCAGGTAGACAGTTCCCGGAACCGCGCAGGCGCGCAGCGCGGAGTCGAACGCCACTGGTTCGAGCAACTGGCGTTCCCAGTAGCCTGCCTCGCTCAGCTCGTGCGTCGCGTTCGTCCCGGTGAGAGTCGAGTAGACCGCGATGCTCGGCGGTCTGAAGGCGAGCGTTGCCGCTGCCGCGCCGATCGCCTCTGCCGCTGGCCGCATGGCCGGTGAGTGATAGGCGCGGTCGGACTTGAGCGGAGCGCACGCGATCCGCTCGCCGCGCAGTCTCCGCTCAAGTCCGGCGATAGCTTTCGCCGGTCCAGTCGCCACGCACCGGTCAGGTCCGTTGACCGCGCCGATGTAGCAGCCGGCTTGCCTGGCGAGCGGGGCCAGCCGTTCTGGGGACAGCGCTACCGCGAGCATCGCGCCCCGCGGGCAGCGATCCTCGCACAGCCGGCCCCGCGCAGCTATCAGCGAGACCGCGTCCGGCAGGCTCAGCACGCCAGCGACGCAGGCGGCGGCGACTTCACCGGCGCTGTGGCCGATCACGCCGGCTGGCCGAACGCCCCAGTCCATCGCCGCTTCCGCGGCCGCGTAGGACAGGGCAAACAGGCTTACCTGAGTGACTGCGGTGCCTGCGGTGCCCGCGGTGCCCGTGCCCGCCTCGGCGCAGACCACCTCCCGCAAGTCCCACCCAGCCTGATCGAGCACCAGGCTGGCCACCCTGTCGATGGCACCGGCAAACACCCGGTCGGCCGGGTACAGGTCGCGCCCCGCGCCAAGCGGGCTGACCCCGTGCCCGGGGAACAGGAAGACGCATCGTGGCGGGTTGTCCGCCGGCTGCGGTGGCTTGGTCTCGCGGCGCAGCTTGTCGATCGCCTCGTCAACTGAGCGGCAGACGATCGTACGCCGATATCGGAACGTTGTTCGGCCGGCGCCGAGACTGTAGGAGACGTCGCGCAGGCAAGCCGACGGTGCGCCGGCACGCGTCGCGGTTTCCAGCGTCGCGGCGAGCTCGATGCTGGTGCGGCTCAGCGCCTCGGCTGAACTGGCCGACAATGGCAGCGGCCATGCCGTGTCGTCGGCGGGCGGGACGCCACCCGAACCCCCGGGTGCCTGCGAGAGCAGCACGAACGCATTGGTACCGCCGAGACCGAGCGAGCTGACGGCAGCGATCCGTTCCGCGCGGCCAGCAGGCCAGTCGGCAGCCTGCGTGCAAACCCGGATGCTGGATTTCGACCAGTGGAACGCACGGTTGGGGGTCCGCACGTGCAGGCTCGGTGCCAGAACGCCATGCCGGACAATGAGTGCGGCCTTGATCAGCCCGGCCACGCCCGCGGCGGCGTCCAGATGCCCGATGTTGCTCTTGACCGATCCGATGTGGCAGGGGAGCGCGAACTCACCGCCGAACACCGAATGCAGCGCGAGCAACTCGATCGGATCGCCGAGCTTGGTCGCCGTGCCATGGCATTCCACATAGCCGACGCTGCGGGGCTCGATGCCCGATGCTGCCAGCGCCGTCCGCATCAAGTCGATCTGACCTGGGACGCTGGGCGCGGTGAAGCCCAGCTTGTCGTGCCCGTCGTTGTTGATCGCCGAGCCCGCTATGACGGCATGAATGAGGTCGCCCTCGTCGACGGCGTCGCTCAGCCGCCGCAAGAGGACCATGCCGACGCCGTCGCCGCCCACCGTTCCTGAGGCCGCGTCGTCAAAGGCCCTGCAGTGCCCGTCCCTTGAGTCGATGAGCCCGCGTTCCCAGAGGTATCCCTGGTTAAGCGGCACCCTGATGCTGACCCCGCCGGCCAGCGCCAGGTCGCAGTCGCCAGCCAGCAATGCACGGCAGGCCAGGTGCACGGCGACCAGCGAACTCGAGCACGCGGTCTGGACGGTGACAGCCGGCCCTCGAAGGTCAAGCCGGTAGGCGAGGCTGGTGGCCAGGTAGTCGGACTCTGAGCCCAGCTTGAGCCTGAGCAGGCTAGCCCGATCCGGACCACCCAGTCCGCTTTGGCTGGCGAGTTCGGCGAACCGGTTTTCCCTTGCCCCGACGAATATGCCCGTTCGCACGCGCGGTCCAGGCACGCGAGCCGCGTCCTCGAACGCTCGCCAGACGGTCTCAAGCAGCAGGCGCTGTTGCAAGTCGGTGAGTCCGGCTTCGCCATCGGTGAAGCCGAAGAACTCACTGTCGAACCAGTCCGCCTTATTCAGCGCACCACGGCTAGGCACGTAGGAACTGTCGTGCACGAGGTCCGCGGGCTCTCCTGACGCGATGAGTTCCTCGTCAGAAAAGAAGCGCACGGACTCGGTGGAGGCGAGCAGGTTTCGCCAGAACTGAGCGACGTCATCAGCACCAGGGAACCGGGCGGCCATGCCGACGATGGCGATGGCCGATTCCGCGTGGTCAGGCCCGGCTGGCGTCGCTGCGATGGTCATGGCCGGTCAGTCCGCCAGGCTGCCTGGCTGTCCGGCCTGGCCGGCCAGCGCGGCGGCGATGCCGCCGACGGTGGGATGCGCGAGCAGGTCGGTCAGCGGAATCTCGCGGCCGAACGCTTCCTCGAGCCTGGCGTGTACCTCAAGCAGCAGCAGTGAGTCACCGCCGACATCGAAGAAGTTCTGGTCCGGCTGGACCGGCCGCCTGAGCACTTCCTCCCACGCGGCCGCGATCAGCGTGACGTACTCGTCGTCGCCGCGTGCGGTCCGTTCATCATGGTTGGGGGTCATTTCCGGGACCTGCGCCTGCGCACTGAGCTGCGTCGCCACGAGGCGCGCGACCGCCTCGCGATCGATCTTTCCGTTGGGGCTGAGCGGAAGCTGCGAGCGTATGCCGATCTGACTCGGGATCATGTACTCGGGCAGCCGGTCGCGCAGCCCGGCCCGGAGTTCGTCAGCATCGATCTGCCTCGGGCCTGTCTGGCTCGGGCCTGTCTGGCTCGGATCTGTCTGGCGCGGACTGGTCTTGGGCGTGGCAGGCACGACGGCGGCGACGATCCGGCGGTCGCCCTGAGCGGGTTCCCATACCGCCGCGGCGGCGGTCTCGACGCCGGGCAAGGCGGCCATCGCGATATCCACCTCTGCTAGCTCGACCCGATTGCCGCGGATCTTGACCTGGTTGTCGATCCGGCCGGTGAAAGTAAGCGTGCCATCAGCGGCAAGGAGCGCCAGATCTCCGGTGCGGTACATCGTGCTGCCCCCGGCATCGGAGAACGGGCACGGCACGAACCTGTCGGCCGTGAGCCCAGGTGCCCCGAGATAGCCGCGGGTCACCCCTTCACCTGCGAGATAGATCTGGCCGATGCTGCCTGGGCTCACTGGACGAAGGTCGTCGTCGAGCACGTAGGCGCGGCAGTTCTTAGTCGGCTGGCCGATGGGCACGGCTGACGCAATTTCGTGCCAGTTATCGGGAACCGTATGCATGATCGCGAAGGTGGTCGCCTCGGTCGGGCCGTAACCGTTGATGAGATAGTCGGGCCGGTTGCGCTCACGCAGCAGCGCGGTCACGGAGACAGGGTCAGCGGCCTCCCCGCCGAAGACCAAGTGACGCAGGCCGGCGAAAGCGTCCGGCTTGCGGCCGACGACCGCTCGCATAACTGACGGGGTCAGGAACATGGTGGTCACCCGGAAAGCAGCGATGAATCCTGCCAGCGCATCGACGTCTACGCCTGGCCAGGAAGGGGGGATCACCAAGGTTGCGCCCGCGCTCAGCGTCACCCAGATCTCGAAGGAGGACACGTCAAACGCCGGGTTGGTGAGCAGGCTCACCCGGCTGCCTGGCCCGATGTCAAGGAAATCCATGGCGGCGACGAAGCTGCTCAGGTTGCGCTGGGTCACCGCTACGCCTTTGGGGACTCCGGTGGATCCCGAGGTGAAGAATACGCACGCAGGAGCGTCGGGCAGGGCGGGCCCGGCGTTCGGCGCGGGCTCGGTGTTGCCCGGGCTGGCTAGGAGCGAGTCGGCGTCGAGGTAATCTTGCCCGTCGGCTAGGTGCCGCGAGCTCGCGTTCATGACAACTACTGCGCAGCCGGCCTGGTCAAGCACCTGCCTGGCTCGGCGCGCCGGCTGGCGCGGATCGATCGGCACGTAAGCAGCGCCCAGTTTGGTCACCGCGAGCACCGACGCGATCAGCGCCTGCGATCGCTCGAGCGCGACGCCTACCAGGGCTCCTGGCCGCACGCCGCGCTCGCGCAGGGTGCGGGACACGTGGTCGGCCAGTCCGCGGAGTTCACGGTGGGTCGAGGAGCCTGCAGGTCCGTCGATGGCGATCGCGTCCGGATGTGCGTCGGCCATCGCTGCGAACGCGTCATAGGGCGCCGGTAACCTCGCCGGTAATCCCGGTGCCACGTCCTGCCCGCCGGTCATGACTATCCCGCCTCGTGAGCCGTGGCGTCGTGAGCCATGGCGTCGCGCAGGCTCTTGGGTCGCATGTCCGTCCAGACCTGGTCTATGAAGCTGATGCAGTCATGCTTGAGGCCACGCGGACCCGCTTTTTCCCAGCCGGCCGGCACTGGCCTGTCGTCTGGCCAGATCGAGTACTGCTCCTCGTGATTGCGCACGACCACGTACTGCCGGTCGTCGTCATCTTCGAACATCGGCGGTCGCTCTCCTCGGGTTGCTCCGTCGTAGGATTCGCGTCTGGACTGGTGCGATGTCATGAGTGCTGGCTGAGGCTGAGGTGGCTGAGGTGGCTGAGCCGGCGGCCGGGGTCGCGGATTGCGGCCGCAAGGATCTGCTGGTAGCGGTCGGAGATCTTGGCCACTGTGTCGGCCCGGTACATGTCGGTGTCGTAGTCCCACAGCAAGGTGATGCGGTCATCGTGGTGGCTGGCGTTGCCCATCTGCCGTTCCGCGCGAGGCAGCACAACCAGTTCCAGGTCGACCTTGGCTGTGTGGTTGTGCAACTCGAACAGCGTGGCCAGGGATCCGCCGAAGTCGATACGGGGCTCAGGCGAGTCATGAAAGCTGAACATCATGCGGAAAAATGGTGTCCCCGCCCGGCCTGACGACGGGTTCAGGGCGGACACCACCTTCGCGAACGGCACATCCTGGTTGGCGGTGGCGCCGAGCACCACGTCACGGACGCGTTGTGCCAGTTCGCTGAAGGTGGGGTCGTGCGAGGTGTCGATCCTGAGCACGACGTTATTGACGAACATCCCGAGCAGCGGCTCGATCTCCCTGAACCTTCGGTTCGCGACCGCCGAGCCTAGGCAGAAGTCGGTCGCGCCAGTCAGATCGTGTAGCAGCGCGGAAAAGCCCGCGAGCAGCGCCATGAAGAGCGACACTTCGTGTGCGCGGCAGAACGTTCTGACCAGGTCTGGTAGCCCTGCGGCCAGTTCGGCCCGCAGGCGGTCGCCACGTCCTGCGGGCACACCGGGCAGTCCGCTGTCTGGGAGTACTGTCACCGGGTCGGGCGCTTCCGTCAGTTGTTCACGCCAGTATTCAAGCCTTGTCTGCATGCCGGGCGACTCCATGGCGGCGCGCTGCCAGCACGCGAAATCGATGTAGTGCAGCTCAAGGTCGGGCAGCGGCGATGGCGCATCGCTGGCGAAAGCCCGATAGAGCTCGTTCACCTCGAACATCAGCCTGCCGAACGACCAGCCGTCGTGGACGAAGTGGTGCTCGATGACGACAAGCTCCCAGTCGTCGTCTGCGTGGCGGACAGCCGTCCACCTGCACAGCGGCAACCGGGAGAGCTCGAACGGGGTGCGCATCTCCGCTGCGATGATTTCCTGCGCTTGCGTCGCCTGCTGGGCGCTGGTGAGCCCGCGAAGGTCGATGACCGGTATCCGGAACTGGGGCGCTTCCCTGACTGACTGCCAGGCCCGGCCCGAGTCGTGGCCGTACACGGTCCGCAGCGTTTCGTGCCGCCTGCACAACTCAGTCATGACACGCTCGAGCACCCCTATGTCGAGCGAACCGTCGACGCGAATCGTTGCCTGAGCGTGGTAAGCGGCGGTTCCCGGGCTGAGCTTGGTCAGGAACCATATTTGCTCCTGCACCAGGGACAGCGGCATCTTGTGCTGCCTTGGCACGCGGACGAGCGGCGGCAAACTGGTCCGTGCGTCTGAATCTGATGCGAGGCCCGAGCCCCTGGCCACCTCATCGGCCAGCTCGGCGATGGTCGGCCTGGCGAAGATCTCCGACGCGCTTATGTCCAGGCCGAGCCGGTCCCTGATCCGGGCGGCGAGGCGCGCGGCTATCAGAGAATGACCGCCTAGCTCGAAGAAACTGTCGTGAATGCCGATCTCGTCAGTACCGAAGACATCGCTCCAGATCGATACGAAATCCGTTTCCTGGCTAGTACGCGGCGCCGCTGCGGTGCGTCTTGCCGGACGCTGCGGTGACGGCAGCGCCGCTTTGTTTATCTTGCCGTTCGCTGTGAGCGGCAGGCTGGCGAGCAACGTGAGTTCGGCGGGGACCAGGTAACTCGGCAGGCGCTGCGCCAGGTACTCCCGCAGGCTGTTTGCCCCTGGCAGTCGCTTGATGTCGGCAGGCACGTAGTAGCTGATGAGCTGTGTCTCGCCGGCAACTCCGGTACCGGTGACCGTGACGGCATGCGAGACGAGAGGGTGGCTGACGAGGACCGCCGTTACTTCCGCGGGCTCCGCTCGGTTTCCGCGTATCTTGACCTGGTCGTCGCCGCGACCGCGGAAATCAAGCTCGCCCTGCTCGTCAACCCTGGCGAGGTCGCCGGTCCGGTAGAGGCGGCCGCCAGGACGATCCGCGCGCGGATCAGGCACGAATCGCTCAGCGGTAAGGCCGGGCTGATGGAGGTAACCCCTGGCGAGACCCGACCCGCCCAGGTAAATCTCCGCGGTGGAGCCGTCATTGACTAGTTCCAGACTGGAGCCGAAGAGGGCCACGTCCACGCCGCTGACCGGGCGCCCTATCGACGGCAGCAGGTCGGATGGGCCTGGCGTCACCGGACCTGCCGTGGCCACGACCGCGTTCTCCGCTGGTCCGTAATTGTTGACGGTCGTGAACGGCAGATCCGGGCGGGGGCGGCTGTGCAGGCGGTCGCCCGCCGTCTGCAGCACTCGCAACTTGCTCTCTGCCGGCCAGGGCAGATCCAGGACGAGTTCGGCGAGCGGAGTCGGCAGGAAACTTACAGTTACCTGCTCGGCGACAAGCCAGTCGCGCATCCGCTGCGGCGACAACCTGGTGTCCTCGTCCGGGATCACGATGGCGGCCCCGGCTGCCAAGCTGGGCCAGATTTCCCAGACCGAGGCGTCGAAGCCCGGTGACGCGACCATGGTGCTCGTGTCGGCAGGAGACAGGCCGAAGTCCCGCATGTTCCAGCGCACCATGTTCAGTAATGCGCCATGGGAGATCATTACGCCTTTAGGAGCGCCCGTCGATCCCGACGTGTAAATCACGTACGCCAGCTGCAATGGGTGTGGCCGGCTATCAGACAAGGCATGGTCGGCCGAATGCTGGACTGTCTGCTGCTGGGCTGTCCGCTGTTCGGGTGTCAGCTCGGCTGCGGGTTGCTCAGGTGCCGGTTCGGCGATAAGTTCAGCCATTGTCAGCACGCTTATCCCACGGCCTGATAGCGCCTCGACATGAGCAGGCGTCGTGATCACAAGCGGCGTACGCGCTTCAGTCAGAGACTTAATCGTACGGGCCGGAGGGTTCGCGGGGTCAATTGGCAGGTATGCGGCGCCAGCGGTGAGTATTCCTAAGGCAGCCGCAACGAAGTCAGCGCCACGCGGCAGGCAAGTCCCGATGATCACGTCCGGTAGCGGGACAGCCAGTCCAGACCGGAGCGTACATAGCTTTGCCGCGATGCGGCCGGCTAAGTTTGCCAGGTCACCGAAGGTTAGCTCGCAGGTAAGCTGGCCGGTCTGGTCACGTACGGCGACGCTAGTCGGTGCGCGGCGTGCTTGCTCGTAAACCAGTTCGTGGGTCAGGGCTTTGCTGGGCGCGCGGGGCTTGCCGGGAGTGTGGGGCCTAGCGGGCTCGCCTGACTGAGTCATCGCTTGATGCCTGGGGAAGAGGCAGCCGATGCATGCCGGGATAACGCTATCGGGGCAAGGGCGGGTGAAAAATTAAGAGTGAATAATACTACCATGTAACCACATGAAATGCATAGCACCGATAAATAACTTAGGCAGATTAACAGTCGGCACATGTGATGTCAACCGGCGCGGCCCAGGTGCGCTGCGGTTGGCGGGTATTACCGGAAAGACCTTGTCTAATACGCTGTTTACGGTATCGGCTAGTTGTAGATGTATTCTATTTCGGTCCTATTTGGTTGATGCACTGGTATTAGTATGCCGAGTCCAGGAATATGAGGTTTAGTGTTTATCTCGTGTCATGTCGGGATCTTCGATCTCGTGTCATGTCGGGATCTTCGTAGTAGCCCAGAGGTGGTGATCCCCGGGCGCGGGGTGTTCCGCGCCAGCTCCTCACCCGGGAGCTGGCGCCCCGCATCCACTGGGAGATGGAGGGCATCTGCCGCATCTGTGCGCTATCCGAGTGGGGTCCATGTGACGGCAGGCACGGGTTCCGCTATCCTTCATCGTGCTGTCCTCGCTGGACGGCGACGGCAGGTTGCCCGAGTGGCCAAAGGGAGCGGTCTGTAAAACCGTCGGCTCAGCCTACGTTGGTTCGAACCCAACACCTGCCACCACCTGGTAAAACGTCCTCTGACCTGCGCCGATGATGTTGCGGTGATGATCTTGACGTGTCCGGTTGTGTCCGGTCCGGACCGGCCGTCTACGGCTGGTCCCGGAGAATACGCGGAGAAGTTTTCGTAGGTCGAGGTAGGCGTTGTGACCGATGAACACGATCGACCGAGCCCAATGCTTGTCAGCGAGCAAACCCGAGCCTGCGCGCCGGCGCTGCCGACTGGGTCGGCGCTCGAACTGATCCTCTGCCGTGGACGGAGATGCGGTTCGCCATCCGTTGAACATCTAGGCTGCCGGCACGGCCGAAGAACGGGTAGACGGCACTACTGACGAACTGGGGCAAATTGCTGCTTCGGGACTCATCGCATCTGCAGATGCGATGGTTAGATGATTGGCGGGCTGCGATGCCCTTCCCATTGCTCTAGCCAAGGGTTAGAAGGCAGATTATGGATCGACTGCTCAGGTGGGTGGTGGCCTGGACGGTTACCGGAGTGGTTTGCGTCGGCGTCACATGGGCTGCCGGTGCGGTATTGCTGTCCCACTGGATCAGTTCTGAGGACAGGCGCTGGGTAATTTCGTCAGGACTTGGTGTGGCCGCGACCGCTTTGACGGCTTTGTGGGCTTATGGTTTCGCTACTCGTGGGACTTCAGATGCTCCTAGTAAGACTGTTACCGCTTCGGGCAAGGGATCAATAGCTGTCGGTGGAAATATTTCCGGAACGGCTTCGACATCTGGTAGCAGCCGTTCGGGCGTGAATTCAGCGGACCTAGATCCCGAGATTCCCGCTGGCGGGTCGACGCGCGTCACCGCATCTGGTCAGAGTTCGATCGCGGCCGGAGGAAGCCTCTCTGGAAGCGCCTCAACTGGCGATTCTGGCGAGAGCCAAGGGACTTGAGATGGCCCTGGGGCCGCCGTCAGAACAATGCAGAAACTGTGGCGAGCGGCCCCACAGAAAGCGTTACCACCGCTTCGGGGGTGGGTTCTGTCGCTGTTGGCGGAAATATTTCCGGCATCGTCACTACCGGACCGAATACGGTCAACATTCAGCAACAGGGCCTAGTCGTAAATATGGACGTTGCGGCGCTCACTCGGCCAGTTGTCGATGAAGATCTTTTCATGCGGGGACCACTGATAGTTGGCGATGTGCCCCAGGAGCCGCTTGCCTTCCAACCGCGCCAGGATCTTGTGGCACGCCTGGATACACGGCGGGCGGGAACGTCGGTAATCTACGCAATGACCGGAATGCGCGGGGTAGGCAAGACGCAGGTGGCTGCGGCATATGCCCGTTTTTGCATTAATGCGGGATGGCGACTGGTCGCCTGGGTAGATGCCAGTGATACGGGATCGATGCTGGCCGGACTCAGTGCACTCGCGGCTCGGCTCGGACTAAGTACCGTCGGGGCGGATGCGGCAGGCGCCGCAAATGTGCGCCATTGGTTGGAGTCCGACGGGGATAATTGTTTGTTGATCTTTGATGACGTTTCGGATATTAGTGGACTGCGGCCATTTCTGCCTGCTGCAGGTGCTGCTCGGGTGCTGATTACTAGCGCCAGGCGAGCAGCCGGAAATCTTGGCGCAGATGTGGCGGTCGATGTTTTCAGCCCCGACGAGGGGCTGACCTATCTATCGATGCGAACGAACCTGGATGACCAGACCGGGGCGAACGAGCTCGCAGACGAAATGGGATGGCTGCCATTGGGGCTAGCTCAGGCCGCAGCCGTTATCGTCCAGCAGCGGCTGAGCTATGGCACTTATCTTGAGCGCTTGCGTGCTGTTCGGCTCGATGACTACCTGGAGCACGTGGAAGGAGATCCTTATCCGCGCCGTGTAGCCGAAGCCATTCTTCTTTCCCTACAGACCGTCAGCGCGACTGATCAATCTGGTTCATGCCGCGGAGTGATGAGTCTAGTTGCTGTCCTCTCGCCGTCTGGTGTCTCGCGAGCGTTCCTCCGCACAGCTTCGGACATGGGTGTCATCTCAGCGGTCGCACATCTTGGACACGAGATGGCACACGAAAGCGACAACCCGGCCACGCTGTCGTCCTCGGCGACTGATGAGGTAATTAGCCGGTTGGCGGATTGGTCCCTGCTCACGTTCAGCGTGGACGGTTCTCTTGTAACTTCGCATACGCTCGTTAAAAGGGTCGTCCGTGAACGATCCATGGTCGAAGGCACCTACGCTACGCTGGCCGATCTGACGGGGCATCTGCTTGCAACTTTGGCCGATCGGATTGGAGAGCGAATTTGGGAGAATCCTGCCGAAATTCCGAACTCATCGGGCATGTCACGGCGTTGCACGAGCATATGGACGGCTACCTTGGCGACACCACAGAAACTGCCAACATCATCCGCAACCTACGGCATTGGGCAGTTTGGCTAGTCAACTCCATGGCGGATGGGCCCGCCGTTGCTATTAGCATCGCTCTGCCGTTGGCTGAAGAGTCGGAACGAGTGCTGGGGTCGGACCACACTGCCACCCTGATGGCTCGCAACAACCTGGCGATGGCCTATCAGGTAGCTGGTCAACTTCACGAGGCCACTTTGTTGTTCGAGCGTACTCTTGCCGATAGGGAACGTGTTCTGGGCGCTGACGATCCGATGACCCTCACGTCGCAGAACAATCTTGCGGGAGTCTATCGGGAAGCGGGTCGGCTGCACGAGGCGATGACCCTATACGAAACGGCACTGGCTGGGCGACATCGAGTTCTTGGGCATGACCATCCCGAGACGTTGGCCACCCGCGGCAATCTCGGCTTGGCATATCAACACGCGGGGCGGCACGAAGACGCCACCAGGCTATTGGAGAGTGCCCTTGAGGACAGCGAACGCACGATTGGTCCGACTCACCCCAGAACTCTGAAGCTTCGAGGCAACCTTGCAAGCATCTACCTCGGATCTGGGCATCTAGCTGAGGCAGTGGAAATGCTGACTGCTGTCCTGACCGACCGTGAACGAGTACTCGGTCCCGACCACCCGGATACGCTGCTCTCGCGCGTCAATCTCGCATTTGCCTTTCTCAAGGCTAGGCGGCACGCTGAGGGCGTCTCTCTATACAAACTGGCCGTCACCGACTGCGAACGGGCGCTCGGCGCTGACCACCCAACGACCTTGATCGCCCTTACGCACCTCGCCGTCGCTTATCAGGAGTCAGGTAAGTTCGATCAGGCAATCGATCTGCTCGAACGGGCTCTCGCTGACAGCGAGCGATTGCTGGGGCCAGATCACTCCAATTTGCCAGTTGCGCGTATCAATCTCGCTGTCGCCTATCAGGCAGGGGGGAGAGCGAATGATGCGATCGCGCAGATTAAGTATGCTATCGCAGATGCTCAGCGGCTGTGGGGGTCCGGTGATTTCCGCATGCTAGGCATGCGTACTCATCTTGCCGGGGCATATCAGGCAGCGGGTGAGATTGACAAGGCTATCCCTCAATTTGAATGCATTCTCGCTGACTGCGAACAGTTGCTTGGTGACGACGATCGCACCCGTATCTGCCGTTCCAATCTGGTCGATGCGTACAGAGTGGCCGGGCGGTACGCCGATGCTATTACGCAAGGTGAACATCTCGTGGGTGATATTCAGCGCGCCCTGGGTGACGATCATTCGGATACATTGCGTGAGCGCCATAATCTAGCGATCGCTTATAGTTCGGCAGGAATGAAGGGCGAAGCTATAGTGATGCTGAAAAGAGTTCTCAGCGATTGCGAGCGGGTCCTGGGACGTGATCATCCTGACACGTTGCATCCGAGAGCCAACCTCGCAGAATGTTACATAGACGCCGGTCAAGATACCGAAGCAATACCGTTGCTTGAGCTCAATCTCAAGTTCAGCGAACAGACGTTGGGCGACAGCCATCCCGGAACTACGGGTCCCCGTGTCGCCCTTGTGAACGCGTACGCGCGTGTCGAGGACCGGGGAAAGGCAATCCCGCTCCTCGAACATATAGTTGCTGATATGACCCGGCATTTCGGTTCTGAACATTCAGATACAAAGGCACTGCAATCTCTCCTTGCTAGTTATCGCTTCGACAATTAACCGATGGCGTTCCTGTCTCTCAGTCGTGCTCACGATTCGGGTTTGGTGAGGGCGTGGCGCGTTGACCTGTGGGCCGCAGCCCAAGTCGGTTCGCGCTCAGTTGTCGTGCGGGTCGTCGCGGAAGGCTTCTTCGATTCGACGGCGGTTGACTTCGTCGCGGCCGGCTATGCATTTGGCGTAGACCTTCAGGAGAACCTGGACGCTATTGCCGGCCCATTCGGCTACCTGGGTTGGTTCTACGCCGCCGTTGAGCCAGGTGGACAGGCAGGCGTGGCGGAGGTCGTAGGGGCGGCGGGCTAGTGGCGAGTTCGCGATGGCCGGGGTGAAGGCCAGGAGGCGGGCACCTTGCCAGGCTCGGCCGTAGACGCTTTCGGAGAGGTCGCCGCCGCGTTCGCCTCGGAAGAGTCGTCCGTCGGCCGTTGTGCCGAATTCCTCGATGTGGCGGTGCAGGTATCCCGTGAGTGCCGGGTGGCACGGTACTGGACGGACTTCTTCCTCGGCTCGGTGCTTGAGCTGGCGTGGGTCGCGGCGCCGGCCGGATTCTGACCAGGCGGAGCCTACGGTTGGTGCTGACTCGCGCAGGTAGAGGGTTCCCCAGTCGTCGTTGTCGGGGAGGTCGAGGCTACGGTCGACGCGGAGCTCGACTGCCTCGCCGGGACGTAGGCCGGCGAAGTACATGCAGGCGAAGAATGCGATGAGGCGGGGGCCGATCCGGCCGTGGTAGCTGACTGCGATTAGGAGTTCTTCGGCCTGGCGGCGGTTCACGACGACCTGGGGGTCTACTACTCCCTCGGTGGTCTTCGGGTTGTTCCACATCCCGATGACTCGCGGGAGTGGGTTGGCGTCCAGGCCTCGGCCTACCGCGTAGTCGAGCACATTGCTGAGGACGGCTCGTTTCCTGGCGGTGGTGTTGGCTGCTGCGCGAGTTCCGTCGAGCTTGCGCGCGATGACGGCGAGTACGTCGAGGATGGTGTCGTCGTTGGCCAGGGCGGCTAGCGGCATTGAGTGCTCGGCGACCCAGGACAGGATTCTGGCGACCTCGTCGGGCGGGTTCGGCTCGTTTCGGAACGCCCACAGGTACAGCGCATGGCGCAGCGCTTCGTCTCTAGGTCGTCCTCGATCGGTCGCGAGGAGTAATGGCGTACCGTGGTGAGCGTTTCGGCTACTGATCTCCGCGAGTTGGGCGAGAGGCCGTCCCATCTCCTGGCCACGTATCTGACGGCATGCTGATACCAGCTGACCTCGTTCGCCTTGGCCGACTCTTCCGCCCGCGCATTTGCCTGTCGGATCTCTGGGACCGGGAGCCCGGTTGCGACGTCGAACGCGACGCCGTTGCGCGCGAAGGTCCGCAACTCGGCGAGCCGACTTTCGGCCAGCGTGCTGGTGCCGAATGTGTCGTGGAACTCCTGACCCGCGACTGTCCAGCGAACTGAGTAGGTACGGCCGCGCTTTCCCTTGTAGTCGCGGATCTTCCAGAACCGGACGTCGAAGGACTCCCGCGAATCGGCCGCGTCGGCGCTTGCTACATCAGACGCGTCTCTAACCAGGCGTCCAGGTCGCGACGGATGACGCGAATTTCCCCGTTGGGCAGCTTCAGGCATCTGGGTGCCCGGCCCTTCGCCCGCCAGTCGTAGAACGTCGAGCGCTCGATTCGCAGCTCGGCGCACACCTCGGCGAGCGTGAGCTTCTCATTTGGCCCGCCGTGAGTCGGCGGAGCGACTGTCCTCGGCCTATGCGCCATGAGGTTTGTTTCCTCGGTCTCACGATGGTTACTATATAACGGTGATGCAGATCACCGTCAAGAATAGGTCGCGAGACGTTGCCGTGCAGAGCTTGGTTGCTGGCGGCGGACGGAGTCGGTCGCCAGATGGGGGTTGCTGATGGCGCGGCGAGGGAAGTCGGACGCGGTCGGTGAGCCGTTGTTCGGCGAGGACTGGTGGCTGGAGGATCAGCGTCTGTTCGCCGATTCGGTTGCCGGGGAGGCCCGTCCTGCTCCGCGCCGGCCGCGCCGGGAGCGGAAGGCCGCTAGCCTGCCGGGGCAGGGCCAGGCGGGTGTGGCCGAGTATGTGCAGGAGATGTTGCCGTGGTTCGAGGAACAGCCGGGAGCCGCAGATGAATCACTACGGGGCGATGGCGCAGCGGCATTGGGCGAAGTGGCTGCCCGGCCGGTACGCGCTGATCGAGGACAAGGAGAGCTTTTTCGCTCAGTTGGGGAGCCGGGCGTCGGACCGGATCTCGGAGCTGGCGGACGGGTTCGCGGGCGATCAGGCGCCGGGCGAGGGGTATCTGGATCGGGTGGGCCGACTCGGCCAGGCCCGTCGGCAGGCGGAGGAGATCGTTCTGAACGAGATGGTATTGCTCGATCCGGAGCCGGGGGCGGATCCGGATCAGCAGGACAGCTAGCTTCGTTCCGGCCGGTCGGGCAGTCGGATCTAGCGCCGTCCGGCGCGGTCAGCCGGATTCGGGCGAACCTGGCGGCGCTGGAGCTGCTGCGCGAGCTTCAGCAGGAGAGTCGTCCGGCTACGGCGAATGAGCAGGCTGTGCTTGGGCGGTGGTCGGGGTGGGGCGCGGTTCCTGAGGTGTTCGACGAGGCACGTGGCGAGTACGGCTGGGTGCGTGAGCGGCTTGCGGGGCTGATGTCGGATGCGGACCTGGCTGCCGCTAGGCGCACCACTCTTAATGCGCATTACACCGATGCCGCTCTAGTGCGGGCGATCTGGCGAGGGGTCCAGTCGCTCGGCTTCACTGAGGGTCGGGTGCTCGAGCCTGGCTGCGGGGTCGGTAACTTCATCGCCTTCGCTCCGCGCGGAGCGAGGCTGACCGGTGTCGAGTTAGATCCGGTCACGGCGGGCATCGCGGCGGTGCTGCATCCGGATGCCGAGATCCGTGCGGAGTCGTTCGCGGAGAGTCGCGACCGCGAGGCAACCTATGACCTGGCGATTGGCAACGTGCCGTTCGGTAAGGCGGTGCTCCGGGACAAGCGGCATAACGGCGGCGGGCACGCGATTCACAACTATTTCATCGTGAAGGCGCTGCATCTGGTGCGGCCGGGTGGGCTGGTCGTGCTGCTGACGTCGCGGTACACGATGGATGCCCGCAATCCGGCTGCCCGCCGCGAGATGGCTGGGCTTGCCGACCTGGTCGCGACGGTTCGGCTTCCCAGTGGCGCTCATCAGCGCGCGGCGGGGACTGGCGTGGTGACCGACCTGCTGATCCTGCGCCGTCGCGAGCCCGATCGCAGATTGATCGGCCCCGACTGGGAGAAGGCGCGACTGACCGAGCTGGACGGCGTCGAGGTGCCGGTCAGCCAGTACTTCCTCGATCATCCTGAGCACGTGCTCGGTGAGCTAAGGATCGCGCGCGGTGCTTACCATGCCGAGGACTTGGTAGTCAGGCCTGCTGATGGCGTGGACACAGCCGACGCGCTTGCAAGGGCGCTCCACGACATCGCCGATTCGGCCCGTTCCGCTGGGCTGACCTGGACGGCGGCGAGCGCGCACGGTGGCAGCCCGGTACAGGAGGCCATGCCCGAAGGCCGATCGGCTGAGCCGGATGGGTTCTTGCGTGCCCGCGCGGACGGCGTCTTCACCCGCGTTGAGCAGGGGACTGAGGTGCGGCATGAAGTGCCCCGCACCCAGGCCACCGAGCTTCGTCACCTGCTTGGGCTGCGCGATGTCGTCCGCGCGCTGCTTGATGCCGAGGCCGCCTCGCGCGATGACACGCCGGAAATTGAGCAGCTCAGAACCACCCTGAACCAGGTCTACGACGGTTACCTGCGCAAGTACGGGCCGCTGAACCGGTACACGCTTCGCCGTACCGGCCGGGTTGATCCGGTGACCGGGGAGCCGGTCATGGCGCGCATCCAGCCGGTGCGGGGCGGGTTCCGTGATGACCCGTATGCGCCGCTGGTCTGCGCGCTGGAGGAGTTCGACCCGGTCGGGCAGCGGGCCGCGAAGGCGGCGATCTTCCGTGAGCGGGTCGTCGCGCCGAGGGCGGCCCGGCTGGGTGCGGACACGGCCGCCGACGCGCTTGCGATCTGCCTGGACACCAGCAGCGAGGTACGCCTTGCCGAGGTCGCCCGGCTGCTCGGCGCTAGCGAAGACGAGGCCCGCGCCCAGCTCGGCACGCTGGTCTTCGACGACCCGCAGTCCGCTCGGCTTGTCCCGGCCGCCGAGTACCTGTCGGGGAACGTCAGGGACAGGCTGCGGACGGCCGAGCAGGCCAGCATCGATGACCCGAGATTCGCCGTCAACGTCGCGGAGCTTCGCAACGTCATCCCGCGAGACCTGACCGCCGCCGAGATCGACGCGAGGCTGGGTGCGTCCTGGATCGACGCCGGGTACGTCGAGCAGTTCCTGCGCGAGACGCTCGATGACCGGAGCGTGCGGGTCGAGCATCCGGGCGGGCAGGTGTGGGCGGTGCGCGGCAGCGAGCACTCGGTGCTCGCCACGTCCACGTGGGGCACTGCCCGCTACCCCGCGCCCGCCCTGGCTCAGGCCATCTTGGAACAGCGCAAGATTGAGGTGCGCGATGTCCTTAAGGTCCTCGACGGCGAGCGGCGGGTCCTGAACGTCGACGCGACCGTTGCCGCGCAGGAGAAGGCCGCCGAGCTGGGCGAGCGGTTCTCCGAATGGGCGTGGGAAGACCCGGCACGCGCCCGCGTGCTCGCCCGTATCTACAACGACCGGTTCAACAACCTGGTGCTGCGCAGCTACGACAACGCCGAGCTGTCGCTGCCGGGCCTGGCGGTCACCTTCAAGCCGCGTCCGCATCAGGTCGCTGCCGTCGCCCGCATGATCGGCGAGCCCGCCGTGCTGCTCGCGCACGAGGTCGGGGCAGGGAAGACAGCCGAGATGATCATCGGGGTGACCGAGCTGCGGCGGCTCGGCCTGGTCCGTAAGCCCGCTGTCGTCATCCCGAACCACATGCTGGAGCAGTTCGCTCGCGAATGGCTCCAGACCTACCCCTCAGCGCGCATCCTGGTCGCCGGCCGTGACGATCTGACCGGTCACGGCAGGCGCCGGTTCGTCGCCCGCTGCGCCACGGGCAACTGGGACGGGATCGTGATGTCCAGATCGGCGTTCGAGCGCATCCCGCTGTCGGCTGCTGAGCAGCGCGCGTACCTGGATCGCGAGCTGGCCGGAATGCGCGAATGGCTCGCAGTCGCGAAGAAAGGCGGCGGCCTGACCGTCAAGCGGCTGGAAGGCACGTTACTCCGGGCCGAGGAACGGCTGAAGGCCAAGCTCGATTCGGCTAAGGACCCCGGCATCACATTCGAGGCGACCGGGATTGACTACCTGGCTGTCGACGAAGCACATGGGTATAAAAACCTCAAAACGGCATCAAATATATCGGATGCCGCGATTGACGGTTCGCAGCGCGCTTCTGACCTCGATATGAAAATCGGCTACCTGAGACGCCGTAACGGCAGGCGGGTCGTGACCTTCGCGACTGCGACCCCTATTGCAAATTCGGTCACCGAGGCTTTCGTGATGCAGCGGTACCTGCGGCCGGATCTGCTGGAAGAGGCGGGCATCGGGGTGTTCGACTCGTGGGCGGCCACGTTCGGCCAGGTCGTCACCCAGGTCGAGATGGCCCCGGAAGGCGGCGACAACTTCCGGATCAAGTCCAGGTTCGCCCGGTTCGCCAATACGCCCGAGATGCTGCGGATGCTCCACGTTGCCGCTGACATCAAGACCGCCGAGGACCTGAACCTGCCGGTGCCGGCGATCGCCGCCCGCGAGGACGGCAGCCGGGTGCCGGAGATCGTGACCGTCGAGCCATCGGACCGGCTGCTGGACTACGTCGCCGAACTGGGCGACCGCGCCGAGCGGGTGCGCAGCCGGGCGGTCGGCCCGGACGAGGACAACATGCTCAAGGTCAGCGGCGACGGCCGCCGGGCCGCGCTCGACCTGCGCCTGGTCGGACTGGACCAGGAGACGCCGGGCAAGGTTGTGGTCGCGGCCGAGCGGATCGCCGCGATCTGGCGGGATCACCGCGACCATGAGTACAAGGCCCCGGACGGCACTGCGTATCCGGTGCGGGGGTCGCTGCAGCTGGTGTTCTGCGACCTGGGCACGCCCGGCCCTGGCTGGAACGTCTACGAAGATCTGCGCCAGCAGCTCACGGCACTGGGGCTGCCGCGCGAATCCGTCCGGTTCATCCACGAGGCGAAGACCGACCGGGACAAGGCCCAGCTGTTCGCCGCCTGCCGCGCCGGGCGGGTTTCTGTCCTGATCGGGTCCACCGAGAAGATGGGCGTCGGCACCAACGTCCAGGACCGGGCGATCGCGCTGCACCACCTGGACGCGCCATGGCGGCCCGCCGATATTGCCCAGCGCGAAGGCCGCATCCTGCGCCAGGGCAATCGGAACCCTGAGGTGCAGATCATGCGGTACTGCACCGCCCGGTCATTCGACGGGTACTCATGGCAGACACTGGAGCGGAAGGCAACGTTCATCGGCCAGGTCATGCACGGCCGCCTCGACTCGCGCGAGATCTCCGACATCGGCGACACCGCGCTGTCGTTCAGCGAGGTCAAGGCGCTCGCGACCGGCAACCCGCTGCTCATGGACAAAGCCGACGCCGACGCCAACCTCACCCGCCTGCAGCGGGCCGAGCGGGCCTGGCTCCGCAACCAGGACACCCTCGCCCATGCCATCACCGACAACGAGCGCCGCATCACGACACTGACAACGCGGGCGGAGGACATCGACGCCGCGATCAGCCGCCGCCGCGACACCCGAGGCGACGCCTTCGCGATGACCGTCGAAGACACCCAGCACCGCAAGCGAGCTGATGCCGGTCAGCACTTAAAGGACGTGCTGACCCGCGAGGTCGCCGACCTGGCCGGCCTGCGCTCGCGCGTCGTCCACCCCGGCTCATTGGGCGGCTTCCAGCTCGTCACATCGATGGAGCAGTCTCTCGGCAAGACCACGGCCACGATCAGATTCGACGGCGTGCCCGGAGAGGGCCTTCGGCTCTCGGCCGCCGACCTGGATGCTGCCGACCCGGCCGGGCTGATCTCCCGGCTGGAGAACCGGCTCCACCGGCTCGAAACCAGCAAGCAGGAAACGCTCGACGGCATCGAACGGGCTCGCAGCGAGATCGCCCACGCCCGCGCGAGCCTAGGCCAGGCCTTCCCGCAATCCGGGCAACTAGCCGAGGCACGCGACCGGGCCAGGCAGATCGACGCGCAGCTCAGCCAGATGGCCGCGCCCCCGCAAGAGCAGCCAGGCGAACCCGACTGGCGGGACCAGGTCATCCGGTCTGGTGCGGACGGCTGGATGCCGACGCCGACCGATCCGTCCGGTCCAGGACTGCAGCGATCAGCCCGGTACGACAGTCCCCAGATGGGCGATTAGGGCTGCGGCATTCGTTCAACGTGAAAAAGACGGCAGAAAGGGACGCGAACAGCACTTTAATGCACGCCGGGACTAGCGGGCGGACTAGCAGGCCGGGGCTCAGCGAGACTGGCTCGCGGACCTTCTGCCAGGCCAGATCCGGCGGCACGATTAACAACCAGCGGCCCGAGCCGGTGCGCCAACACCGACCCGAGCCTTGCTCCTCACCCTTACAGCGAAGGGCGAAGACCCATGGCGAACCCTATCCAGCCGCGTCCGGAAGCATTCCGCGCGGAGCTAGAAAACGGGCAGATCGTCGAGGCCGACGGCAGCACGGTCGCGGACCCGGCCACTACCAGCCAGGTCCCGGCCGTCCTGCTGCGGATGACCCCGGCCCGAGCCCACACCCTCGCGCATGTACTGGACGACTGGGCACGATGCGCCCTGACGTTCACGGCGCCCCGGTCGGCCGAGGTGACCGAGCGGGCGCTGGCCTGGACTCTGGAGCAAGGGGCAGCCGCGCTCGGCGACGCTGACGCCCGGCGTTGCCCGCGCAGCCAGCCCGAAGCGCCGTCGGCTGCCCAGCGGCTCGCTGCCGTCGCTGTGCTGCGCGAACGTGAGCCGGGCATTACCCCGGTCCAGGGAATCGCCGTCATCGACGCCGCCGCGCGCTGGCTCGGCGACGGCGGGGGCGAGGATCTCGCTCAGGCACTGATCCAGGCCGCTTGCCGCGACGCGATCACGGCGAATTACGTCTACCTGGCGCTGATCGAGCCAGGCGGGAATGACCAGTGACTCAGCCTGTCCGACGCAGGTTCCCCGGCCATGTCGATCAGGTCTCCTGCGCCCGTGCGTTCGTCAGGGGCGTCGTCGGCGACTGCCCGCAGCTCGACGAGGCGGTCTTGCTCACCTCGGAGTTGTGCACCAATGCCCTGCAGCACACCCAGTCAGGGGACGGCGGGACATTCGAGATCACCGTCTACCTCGGGTCGGGTTCGCTTCGGGTCGAGGTTCGCGACGAGGGCTCGATAAGTGCTCCTGTGCCGCAGTCGCTTGACGGCTGCTCCGAGGACGGCCGGGGGCTGGAGATCGTCGCCTGCCTGGCCCGGCGCTGGGGACAGCGCGGCGACGAGTTCGGCCGGTGCGTCTACTTCGAGCTGTCTTGGAATCAGCCCAGCCAGATACGCGGATTGACGGAAGGTGAATCGTGAGCCAGGTCGGCAAAGACAATGGGCCCGCCTCGCGGGGGCAGTGGCTGCGCCAGCAGCGTCAGTCAAGGGGCTGGAGCGTGCCCGAGATGAGACGTCACCTTCGCGAGGCCGCGAAGGATGTCGGCGACACGCTGCCAGGCAACGAGTGCCTGGGCGTGATGATCAGGCGCTGGGAGAATGGCAGCGGCGGCGTGTCCGAGCGGTACCGGATGCACTACTGCCGGGCGTTCAAGATCCCGTTCGAGGAGTTCGGCACGTCGCCGGTGGCGCTTCCTGCCGTCACCGGCGACGGCGATCCGATGCTGGCCGGCGCAGCGGCGGGTGAGGCACTGTTGCCGGAGGTGCACTCGACGCCCCCATATGCTCTGCCGCTGTCCGCTAGTGATCACGGAACGCCGGTCGACGCCACCGCTGGCTTGCACAGCGAAGCAGGCTCGACAACCCCTGCGGTGGCCGGGGAATCCCTCGCGCACCAGGTCCAGCTGACCGCCCGCCAGGGCAGCGAGCATGCGCAGTGGGCCGAGCGCCGTGACATTGGCGAGGTCTCGCTGGAGCACCTGCGCAGCGAGGTCACCCGGCTATCGCGGGAGTACATGACCGGCGAGCCGCTGCCGTTGTTCTTCGAGATGCGGCGGGTCCGCGAGCAGATCTACCAGGCCCTGGACCGCAATCTCTGGCCGCGCGACGAAGTCGAGCTGTATTTCCTGCTCGGCGCGCTGACCAGCCTGATGGCTGACACGGCTGACGGACTCGGCAACCCGCTGGCTGCAGAGGAACTCGCCAGAGCGGGCCTGGCTTACGCCCTGGCAATTGACCACCGGCCTCTCATCGCCCAGCTCAGGCTCAGCCTTGCCGCTGTGGCCCTGTGGACGGGTCAGCTGCGGCGCTGCCTGGATCTGGCCAGAAGCGGCCTCGACTACCTCTCAGCCGGCCCGAACGGCGCGCAGCTGCACCTCATGCATGCCAGGGCAGCCGCCCGCCTCGGTGACTCCGATACGGCAATGACCAAGATCTCCGATGCTGCTCAGGCCCGTGACCTGGATTACACCGACGATTTGCTGGCCCTCGGCGGCCAGTTCGGCTGCTCGCGCGCCTGTCATCACTACCTCGCCGGGTCTGCTGTTGCTGAGCTTCCCGCGGCCCACTCCGAAGCGATCACCCAGCTCGACCAGGCGGTCCAGCTCTACACTGCCGGTCCGGAACCCGGCGAAGACCACAGCGAGCACTGCAAGAACATCGCCCGCGTCGACCTGGCCACCGCGTGGCTCCAGGCCGGTGACCTTGAGGCCGCCATCACTACCGTCGGACCCGTGCTGGCGCTGCCGCCCAGCCGTCGTATCTCTAATCTCCCCAAACGCCTGACCCGGCTGCGGACCGAACTCGCCGCGCCCCGGTATTGGTGCGCTTCGGAGGCGAAAGACCTCGACGAGCAGATCGAATACTTCTGCCGCGACACCATCTCCACCCTGTTGCGCGAAACCTGCCGTACCTGACTGCGGTCAGGGACGCAGCCATCTACGAGAGCTGGTCCTTCGAATGGTTGTCGCCGGTCTCAAGAAGTGCGGGTGTCACAGCAACGCGAGTTGCTCGTCAAGCGTACGCACCGGTTGCGAGCACGCCCACGGCTCGATCGAGCGCCGGAACTCCCTCAGCCGCCAGGCCCCCCGTGCGTAGGCGACCAGCCGCAGCGACTCAGCAGCAACACCCGCGCTGGCGCACGCTCGATCAAGTTCCCCGCCCGCCAGTTCGACGGTCGCGATATCAGCCAGGAACGCTGCCTTCGGTCCACGACAACACCGCCGCTTCCATGACCGGGCCAGGCGGCGCTAGGGCGTTCATCGAGGCGCATCGCGTCCGCTGGGAGCGCCAGGTCCGCCGGGCGCGGAACAAGCAGCGGTCCGCCAGCTACGCAGTCCGCCCGCCAGAAACCAGGAAATGTCGGCACTGCGGCACGCGTTTCACCGACCCTGGCACTGGGCAGCTGCGCCACTATTGCTCACCAATCTGCCGCAAGCGGTACCACCACACGCGCAGCACCTCGGCACGGAAAGCTAGCCAGAAAAGGAGCCTGGCCGAACGGGACGGCGCGGCCTGCTGCTACTGCCGGACCGGCTTCGCAGCCGACCTTTCAGACGCCACGCTGGAGCACGTGCTCAGCTTCGCCGAACACAAGACGAACAATCTCGCCGGCCTCAGGCTTGCCTGCGAGCCGTGTAACACGATGAGCGGATGGCTAGTCAAATGGAAGGTGACCGGCCAGGGGCCGGGGAGTCTCGAAGCTCAGGCGGACGCTGTCCTTGAGGCGTACACAGGAGTGCTGTGCACTCTCAGCCAGTCCTGGCAAGTGCTGCCTCTCGGCGGCAGGGGTCCGGCAGCAGGCTTGCGATGGGCACGCCTGCGCGGGCTGGCGGAGCGCCATCCAGATGATGGCAGGTGGAAACTGACCATCGCCGGCGCCGCGGTGAGGAACGAGGTCGCCTCGAAGGGCTATGGGATGCTCGCCGGGCTGCCCATTCGGACAGTCGGTGAACTCACCGCAGCGCTCAAGTCTCTGTAGCTTCTCGCTGCTCAGTCGGCTGTCACGCTGCATTCTGAATGCAGCGTGCTGTCAGAGCATCGCGAGCTGCTCGTCCAGCGTCCGCACAGGTGCGGAGTCCGCCCACGGTTCCACCGATCGCCGGAACTCCCTCAGCCGCCAGGCCCCGTGCGCGTAGGCGACCAGCCGCAGCGACTCAGCGGCCTCACTAGCGCTCGCGCACGCGCGATCAAGTTCCCCGCCCGCCAGTTCCACCGTCGCGATGTCGGCTAGGAAGACGGCCTTCTGCTTCACCGCCGTACGTGGCAGTTGCTCGGCAGCGGCCATCAGCGACGCCTTCGACGCTTCGAGTTGCCCGTCCCGCGCGAGCGCGTACCCGGCGAACCCTGACAGCCGGGTCGAGTCGTAGAAGTCCAGCCACGGCAAGTCCGCGATCAGCCCCGGCTTGGCGAGCCGGTCCCTCGCCAGGTCGATCGCCTTGAGCGACGCGGCATGCGCCCCGGCATTGGCCCGGAACTCAGCCTCGGCCGCCGCCAGCCACGACTCCACCCGCCCGTCTGGATGCTTGGCAGCTTGCTGCCCGGCTGCCTTCAGGTAGTCGAGCGCTGCGCTGTACTCGCGGTCGGCCGCCGGGATGAACGACATATGAGCAAGGGCGGCCGCGCCCTGCAGATGATCCCCAGCCTCCCGCGCCGACTCCAGGGCCAGGTTGTAATAGCCCCGCGCCGCCAGCGAGTCGTTCAGATCGCAGAACGCCAGCCGACCAGCCAGGTTCGCGACCCGAGCCTGGTTGGCGAACAGCCGCCGCAGAAGAGGCCCGACAGCGCCCAGCCGCAGGAAGTCTCCCACCGTTTCCAGGTGCGCGACGACCGGTGTCATCAGCAACGCGGGAGCGGTGGAGTGGTAGAGCGCCTGGTACCGGTCGGTCAGGTGGTCGAGGCTGTCAGCATCGCCCGGCGTCGCCTTGGCTGACCGGCTGAGCTCCCGGTCCGCGATCGGGACGACCCCGGCGGCCGTCGCCAGGCCCATCAGTTTCAGCAGGGCACGGCGCTGCATAAGCTCGTCCTTCCATACGTCGAACATGCGCGGTTGCAAGATCGCCCCGGCCGTGCCGAGCTGGTCCAGCAGCGACGCGGCGCCTCCCAGCATCTCGATCAGGGAATTACCGTCGAGGTCCTCGGACCCATGGGCCGCCGCGTGGGCTGGCCCGCCGAGGCCGAGGCTGTGCGAGTCCGTCTCGAAGACCAGGCTCAGCAGCTCGCGGTAGAGCGGGCTCGGCTTCTTCTCGCCGCGCTCCCACTTGGCGACCATGTCGGCGTTGACGCCGACGCGCTCGTGCCTGCGCAGCCACGCCATCCGCCCCACCTGCTCGGCGACCTCATGCTGGGTCCAGCCCCGCTGCTCACGCAGGGCTTTCAGCGGCAGGTGAGCATTCGTCATCTCGCCAGATCACCTCTTCCCAGCCAGCGAGCCAGTCCGTAAGTCGTTCGTGTCGGCGATCCGCCCGGTGTTCAGCTCAGTGACCAGATCGGTCAGCGTGGCGACCGTGAGGTCAGGCGCGTGCTCGGGCAGCACACCAGCCGCAAGGTCGCCCGGCCGCAGGACGTAACCCCACGGCCCGCGCCGCAGCCACACCGTGACCAGCCCGGCTTGGGCGGCCGGAGCGATGTCGTTGTCGAGCCTGTCGCCGACGTAGGCGATCTCGCGCCGGTCGTGCCCGGACACTTCAGCGAGCTTGTCGAAGAACGCCACGTCCGGCTTGGCCGCGCCCCATTCATCGGAGGTGGCCAGCACCTCGCACGGCAGGTTCAGCTCGCGCAGGAACCGGCCGGCCCGCGCAGTCTGGTTCCCCGCTATCCCGACGTAGTACCCGGCCTCGCGCAGCGCGGCAAGACAGGGCCGGGCGTCGGGGTAGAGGTCATGCCCGTTCAGGAACTCCCCGATGCCGGCGTCGAGTCGCGCCTGCCTTTCTTTCTCCAGATCAAAACCTGGCCGGAAATGCTGGAACACCTCGCGGTAGTCCCCGCCCCGCGCGATCACGGCCCCGAACATCGCCGAGAAAGTGTGCCGAGGCACCCCAAGCCAGTCCGCCCACGTGCCGTATTCCCGGCTCTCATCGATCAGCGTCTCGCCCACGTCGAACCAGACCGCCCGGATCGCCACAATCAAAATCCCTTCTGTGTCGTCGCTACAGCACCGCGAGCTGCTCATCCAGCGCCCGCACCGGAGTCGAATCGGCCCACCGATCCACCGACCGCCGGAAGTCCCGCAGCCTGCCCAGGCCCATCGCGTACCCGGCCCGCCGCAGCGAATCCGCGGCCTCGCCCGCGCACGCGCACGCCTGATCCAGGTCCCCGCCCGCCAGTTCCGCCGTCGCGATATCGGCGAGGAACACAGCCCGCTGCTTCACCGCCGCACGCGGCAGCTTGCCCGCCGCGTCGGTCAGCGAGGCCTTCGACGCGTCGAACTGGCCATCACGCAGCAGCGCATACCCGGCGAAGCCCGACAGCCGCGTCGAGTCGTAGTAGTCGAACCACGGCAGATCCGCGATCACCCCCGGACTCGCCAGGCTTTCCCGCGCCTGGTCGATCGCCGCCAGCGAACCGGCGTGCATCCCGGCATTAGCCCGGAGTTCTGACTCGACCGCCGACAGCCACGACGCCACCCGCCCATCCGGGTGCTTGCCAACCTGATTCGCCGCCGCACCCAGGTAGTCCAGCGCCGCGCTGTAACACAAGGCGTTCGCCGGGATGAAGGCCACGTGCCCGAGCGCCGCCGCGCCCTGCAGATGGTCCCCGGCCTCCCGCGCCGACTCCAGCGCCAGGTTGTAGTACCCGCGCGCCGCCAGCGAATCCTTCAGGTCGAAGAAAGCCAGCCGCCCCGCCAGCGTCGCCACCCGAGCCCGGTTCGCGAACAGCTGCTTGCGCAGCGCCACCGGCGCACCCCGGCGCACGAAGTCACGCAACGTCTCCAGATGCGCCACGACCAGAGTCATCAGCACCGCCGGCGCGGTCGACTGGTACAGCGCCTGGTACCGGTCCGCGAGCCGGTCCAGATCCCGCACGTCATCGGGAGTCACCTTGGCCGACCGGGCATCATCCCGCTCGCGCGAGGTCAGCACGCCCGCCGTCGTCGCGAGACCCATCAGCTTCAGTAAGGCACGACGCTGCATGACCTCGTCCTTCCACATGTCAGACAGCCTCGGCTGCAAGATCGTCCCGGCCGCCCCAGCTCGTCGAACACTGACGCCGCGCCGCCCAGCATCTCCATCAGGGAGTTGCGGTCCGCCTCGCCGTTCGCGCTCGGCTCGACAGGAGCAGCACCGCCTAGCCCGAGCGCATGGACATCCGCCTCGAACAGCACGCTCAGCAGCTGGCGGTAGCGCGGACTCGGCCGCTTGTCGCCCCGCTCCCACTTGGCGACCATGTCGGAATTGACGCCGACGTGCTCATGCTGACGCACCCACGCCAGCCGCACGAGCTGGTCGGCTACTTCCTGCTGGGTCCAGCCGCGCTCCTCGCGTAAAGCCCTGAGCTTCGGCCTTGTGCCCGTCATCGCCAATCGCTTCCTTCAAGTTCGCACCTGGTGAGCCAGCACTTACGAGCCTAGGCAAACGCTCAGCCAGGCCGCTAGGCGGACTACTAAACGGACTAGTGCGGGGCTAGTCCGCAGACCCCCTGACTAGTCCCGCCCCGGCATTTGATGAGTACGCAAGGAAAACGCAAGCTCACAAACGGAGACCAGAATGATTGTCATCGCATTCGCGGCAGTGGCCTTCACAGCGTTGGCTGTCGCGGTCTTTTTCGGGTTAGTGGTATTCAGCGTCCGGGGCGAGGACCGTCACGGCCAGCTACCCCACCAGGCACCCGGTCCCATAGCCCGAGGCGTCCGCAGGCTCACGGGCCTGCGCGTCTGCCAGCCGGGCCAGGCGCAATTACAGCAAACCCCTTTCACGCAGAACGCAACCCGCCCGGCTCATCCCGTCGGCTCAGCTAACTCACCGTCCCAGGTGCTCGACCAGCCGCCTTCCGTCCAGACCGGCAGCGGGAGGTGCGCATGATTGCGGCGCTCGATCATTGGATTCCGTCAGATGACGTCACCGAAAGCCGCATCGGTGTGCTGTCGGCTGCGATGCTGCGCGCCGTGATGAACACCTATGGCGAAACCGCCGAGGGATTCGCCGCCCGCGCCGGCGTCACCGCAGATGTCATCACGGGTATCGCCGAAGCCACCGGCCCGGCCTGGGCGCTGCCGTACGACGAATTCACCGCCGTGGCCGGTGCGGTCGCAGCCTTGTGGCCTAGCGCCGCCTTCGAGATCGCCACGGCCTGCGACCTGCTGCTCACCAGCGTCATCAATGGGGACCATTTCATGGCGACCGACGTGCTGACCGACCCCGGCTCGCGAGACCTAGCTCGAGCCTTGCTGCGGATGACCGTCCTCGGCAACTCCCAGCTGCCCGACAGTCTCCTGGTGCTGCTGAACGAACGAGCAGCGGAGCTGGCCGATTCCACGTCGCCGGATGCCTGGATTGGCACTGAACTTCTCAGCGGATGCCTGGGGAGGCTGTCATGACCGGCCGACCCGCTCGGATGGACGCTAACGGCACCGCCTGGCGGATGCGGTCGCTCGTCGCCATGGGCCACGACGCCACCCGCATCGCCCAGGCACTGGACGTCGCCCCCGAGTTCGTCCGGCGCCTAGTCCGAGGCGAGAGCAAGACCATTACCGTGGCCTTGCACCTGCTCGCCTGCCGGCTCTGGGACGCCTGGTGGGACAAGACACCGCCCGAACGAACGTCGGCCGAACGGCGGACCGCGGCACGAGCCCGTCACCAGGCCATGCGCCACGACTGGCCCGCCGCCGCAGGCCTCGACGAAGACCTGCTCGACCACCGGGGCTACAAGCCCTGGTGTCACTACCACCCCGCGACCGGCACTGGGGTCGCTCCTGACTTCGACCCGTGTCAGGTCAGTCAGCCGAGGCCGAGGCGAATCGCGTGACCCCCGATCAGGACGCAGCCGAGCAGCGAAGGGTCGCCCGCAACCTGGCCCGACGGGCGATGTTCGACCTGGCTCGCGCCACCGGAGCGCGCTTCATCACCCAGCCGGCCTTCCGAGGCTCGCACGCCGCTGTGCCTGACGTCGGGCCGCTCGACGGACTCAGCGCCAGCAGGAGGCTAGAACTCGCGGCGCGAGGCCACGCTACGGATTACATCCGAGCCGCTCGTGAGGCCGGCCACACCTGGCAGGAAATCGGCACTGCACTAGGCCTTGTGCCCGGCGCAGACGCCCAGCAGGCAGGCGACACCGTCGCCGAGGCCGCGTTCACCTACGCCGCCGGGAGTCCCGACACCGAAGTTTCGCGCCTCTATGGTCGCTCCGCTGTCTGGCACTGCGGTACCTGCGACCAAGCGATCAGCGACCGCGGACTCTTTGCCGGCCCCGCCGAGGACGAACGCGGCCACACCGAGAGTTGCCCGAGGCTCGCCGCTGATGTCGCTGCCTGGGACGCCGAATGGAACGACGCCGAAGCCGACTGGGAGGCCGGTCAATAACTTCGCCGGCCATCAATACCAGACAGGCGGCGGACGGCTAGCTGGCGCGGAGGTCGGGAAGGGAGAACAGCTCTGTGTCCTCACGCAGGTGGTGGATCAGGAACCGCGCGACGGCGTCTGGCTTAAGGGCGATGCCTTCCAGTGCTTCGGCGGTGAGCGGGACAGGCTGAAGCTGGTACTCGCCGCGACTGGGATCAGTGAACTCTGGGCCGGAGCGGTCGGTGGCGCGGTCGGACCAGGAGTTTGCGCGGGCGAGGTAGAAGTACTGGCTGACGTCGCCGTGGTGGAGCATGTACAGCAGGCTGTGGACGTCAGCGGTCGCCGCGAGCTCTTCCCGCAATTCCCGTGCCAGCGCGGTCTCCTGCGTCTCTCCATCCTCGATGCCGCCGCCGGGCAGCACCCAGTACGGGTCATGGCCGGGTCGTACTCGGCGGATCGTGAGCAGGTCACCGTCCGGTGTGATCAGCACGGCACGGACGCGGATAGTCATGCTGCTCCTTCTGGCGGTGTTCCCGGGACCGTCGCAGATGCGGCGGTGGGTTGGCAAACTGCCGGGTGGCCGGGACCGAGGCGCACCAGCCGGGAAGGTTCCAGGCGGGGTGCGACAGCTCGGCTAGCTTGGCTAGGCACGCTATCGCATGGTGGCCCCCCATCTGCCGCAGCGAAATGACGCCGAGGATGCGGGCTTCCAGGAATGGCCGGAGCCGGGCTGCTACGTCGCCGTCTGGTGCCAGCACTGTCCCGAGGTCGCCGTCGAGCCGGTGCAGCAGCGTGGCGACTGCGGCCTGTCGCCCTGCGCCTGCGTGCCAGATGATGTCTATCTCGACACAGCGGGATGTGACGTGCAGGCGGTTGATGACCGGGGTGACTATCGGCGGAACAGGGGTGCGCAGCGTCCGCTTGTATACGTCCGGCTGGTAAGTCGGTACGAGCCAGCCGCCCATACCAAGCAGGTACCAGAGGAAGGTCGCGGCATCGCTGGCGACGGCATTGAGTCCGGCGTGCTCGAAGTCCAGCCAGCAGAGCGGCTCGGTGATGTTCGGCTCAGTGACATCGCCTTGGCTAATGGCCGTTACCCAGGTGGTGCGCTCGGCTAAGGCTGTGCGCAACTTAGGTAGGTCTACTGGCCATCCAGATCCGACCTCGTAACCGCCGACGACCAGGGCACGGCTGGCAAGATCAGCGGGGCCGAGTTGCTGGCCATCGACTATCCAGGCTGGCTGAGGTGGGTGGGCGTACCAGCGGTCCAGTCGGCCGCCGGGGGTCAGCCGCGCCGTGTGGAGGTCCGGTACGCACGTGCCGAGCATGCTCATCCTGCCGGTCGCCTGAGTGGCGGCGAGCAAGCTGTCGCACACCTGGTTGACTAGCGCCTGTACTGCGGGCCGGCGGCTGGGGTCACGATCGGCGGTGTTGATGCAGTCGGCCAGGAGCCTCGTGCAGCGTCCCGAGGCGAAGACATCTTCGTAAGCGACCTCGTAACAGTCTTCAGCCTGGCGGACATCCACAAGGCGGGGGACCGGCAGTAGTTCTGCGACCGTGCGCCAGCCGACTATTTCGCGGCGGGCCTGAGCCGGGCGAAGGACTTTGCGGAAGGTCCCGTCCGGCGCCTGGTAATGCCGGGTCGCGGTCACTACTGCTTCCCCGGCTGCGGAAAGGTGGCCAGCCACCAGGCTAGGACGGCTTTTGCGAGGTGGATGGCGGCCTGGTCCTCATGGCGGGCCGCTGTGACTAGTTGTGGTGCGAGTCCGGTGAAAGATGCCGGGAATTGGGCGAGGAGAGCGTGGAGAGCCTCGGCATCGCCTGGGCGCTCTTCGCCTTCGGCGCGCAGCCCGACCTTGGCCACCAGGGCCGTCACCTTGTACAGGGCTCGTCGATCGAGCTCGGGCCTGACGAGCTGCCGGCGGATTTCGATGGCGCCTGCCACCCCGTCAGCCAGGCTGGCAAGCGCGTCAGCCTCTGGATCGGGGCACGGCAGCATCAGGCCGTCAGCGTGCCACAAGACCGGCAGGGCGCCTGCGCCGATCATGGCGAGGGTGTGCAGGAGTCGAGGTGTGACTGCCCCGGCCGCGCACTCGGCTACTGACAAGATCGTGAACCCGAGCTTGACGCCGTCGAGTTGTCCAGCGAGTTCGTCCAGCACTGGGCGCAAATTGCTGAGCATTTCCTGATCGGCTAGCGCCAGCACATCCAGGTCTGACCAGCCGTGCCGATACTCGCGGCGGGAGCCGCTACCTGTTACGGCAAGCATCGACACCAGCGGCGGCACTGGACCAGTCAGCCGGGCCAGCAGAGCATCCAGATAGGCCGCGAGGTAGGACGGCAATCCCAGATCGGCAACAGCGACCCGTTGCGGTACAGCCCGCCGCCAGCGGATGCCGGTCGCGATATTGTCCAGGGCACGGTAGAGAGCAATGCGCGGGCCGTTGTTGTCGATCACCGCGTCGGCAAGCTCGCGGACGCGCTCGGCTCCGCGAGCGCATTTCACGGCGTCCCGTTCCCGCACGTCCGCCGGCCCGACTACGCTCCTGGCCTCGCGGACGTCAGAAGCGGCGTCCAGGTAGATCACCGTCAGGCGATCGCCGAGCAGCTTGGCCAGCTCGGCGGTGACGCCGGCCCGATGCAGGCTCTCGATCGACACAAACTGCTGGAAATGGTGAGCCCTGCAGTACATCTCCAGGCCCAGGATCAGAAGTTCGGCGATGCGAACCTCGTCTAGGGCGTACACGTCGGCGATCCCGCATTGAGCGGCGGCGATGTCCAGCAGATAGCCGATCTTCAGGCGGCCGTATCCGTGCCGAGATGCCAGGTATGCGCCCGCCGTGCTCTTGCCCGACTCCGACAACCCGCCTAAGGCCGCGACGTGAACTTTGTGCAAGGCAAGGCCCGGAACAGACAGGCCCAGCCGCTCGCGCACCAGCGCACGCAGTTCATGCTGCACCGCCAGGATCGGCCGGTCGTCGATGACGATCGTCTGCCCGAACCGGCCTCCTGTAGCCAGCGCATGAAGGTGCTCATTCAGGACACGCTGATAAGCGGCGTACCTTGAGGTGACCCTCTGCTCCCGCGCCAGCGCCCGCCTCGCTCCCTCAGCCGGATCTGTCGCATGTAACAGCAGAACACCCCACTCGCGGGCTTCGGCCTGATCCACCTCGTCCTGGTAGGCGGCCAGCAACTCCCGGGCACGGCGGATCGCTGCCTGGTAGCCAAGGTGCTCCCGCACTGAGACAGTGGCTACCACGCTGGCCTCTAGCATCGGCATGCCTCGGTCTATCAGCCGGACCATGCCCGCGCTTGCGTTATCTGCGGTCGCAGACCGGGCCAGATACGAACAGACCAGAACGTCCACGAACTCTTCCAGATCGGCACGCTGGAACCACCAGTCCGCCAATCCGTCTGCCTTGGCGACCTCCCAACGCGGATCATGCTCGTCTAACGGCCCAGCATCGACGACGCCGCTCTCGGGGACAAGCAGCCGGATCTGGGTGCTCTTGCCGACGTTGTCAGGACCACTCACGGCGACCGTCACGGCCATCTTGCTCCTCCTCGTGTCCTGGCGCCTTCCGGCGCCAGGTGCCGATACTCATCACGGACCGTATAGCGCCGATCACGTCTCTTGCCGAAGCCAAGATCAACTTCGAGTCCGTGCGTCCGTCCGGCATTCGAGTACTTGTTATTGTAGTAGTGATCTGCATCACCGTCACACCTAGCATTAACTAATGATCTTGGTTCGTGTGCCACGCCCTTCGGGCGCGGCGGGGAGGCTGTTGCCCTTGGCTGTTGTGTTGAAGATCAATCCGGGGTTCGATGCGTCGTATCCGTGGCGGCAGATCGGCACTGGCGACTTGGCGGCAGGCTCGCCGCTGGATTACTACCTGGCACCCGCCGATAAGGGCGGTGAGCCGCCAGGCCAGTGGGCTGGCCGAGGTCTGGCCGCCCTCGGATTCGCCGAAGGCGCGATGATCGACCGGGCGGTCTTCGAGCCGTTATTTGGCCAGCACGTCGACCCGCGCGACTCATCGGGAGAAAGCCGGCTGGGCCGCGCACCGCAGCGATTCGCCTCTGAGGACGACATCTACCGGGAACTGGCAGCGGCGGAGCCCCATGCCACCGAGGCCCGCAAGTCTGAGCTGCGCACGCTGGCCAGAGCAGAGACGAGGCATGCCGTGCCGTTCTGGGATGTCACGGTGTCGGTGTCGAAGTCAGTCACGCTGTTCTATGGCGGCTGGCTGGCCCTGGCCGAGCGCGCGCGCCAGGAGGGCGACGAGGTCCGAGCCGCCAGCATGGAACGGCAGGCAGCCCGAGTCTGGGAAGCGATCATGGAAGGCAACGCAGCCGCGCTGGAGTACTTGCAGGACGAGGCGGGCCTGACCCGCACCGGCTATCACCGGGGCACCGGCGCGGAATCTCTGGCTGAACTGGGCAAGTGGGAGCACGCCAGGAACTGGATCATCGGGTCGTTCCGCCAGCACACCTCCCGTACGGGCGATCCGCAGCTGCATGTGCACAACCTGGTGCTCGCCAAGGTGGTTACGGAGCGGGACGGTAACTGGCGCAAGCTCGACTCCAAGGCGCTGTACCGGTTTCAGGGAGCGGCGTCCGCCGTGGCGGCGGCGGTGATGGAGACGGCGCTGACCCGCATGTTTGGCGTGGCGTGGGTGCCGCGCCGTGATGGCCATGGGCGGGAGATCGCCGGGATCAGCCAGGAGCTGATGGACGCGTTCTCCTCCCGGCGGCAGACCATTGTGGAGCAGGCCAGGCGGATCGCGGATCAGCGCGAGCTCGAACATGGTCGGCGGCCTGACGCCCGCCAGATGGACCGCATCCAGCGCGATCTCGCGTTACGGACCAGACCGCCAAAGAGCGGCGAATCGCTCGATCTGCGGGAGAAGCTGCGGGAATGGAAGACGCAGGCCCGCGAGCAGGACCTAGGCGAACTGGCATCGATCCCGGCCGCTGTAGCCGAAGCAGCTAGCCGGACGGAGCCGCCCGCCCCGGTTCGTCGGCTAGCGCAGGAGATGGCGGCAGAATTTGAGCGTCGGCAGGGCCGGGCTCCGGATCGGCTTGAGCTGGAGCGGATGGAGCGCTTCGCGGATTTCGCCACTAGGCGCGGAGCAGAAGCAGGATCAGCTGATCCGGCTCTGCTCCTTCGCGCCTGGGAGGCTCAGGAGCAGAGCGACGAGCAGGCTCAGCATCGGCTCCGGCGCGAGATCGGCCGGGCACAGGCTCAGGCCGCCTCGGAGCGGATGGCGGAGCAGAAGCAGGAGCGGATCGCGGAGCAGGAGCGGCTGCGGATCAGGATTCCCGTCACCCAGCTACGCGGTCCCGCTGGCCTGACCGACGAAGAAGCCCGCCGCGTCATGGCCGCAGCCGTGGCGATTGTGCAGACCAAGATGACCACCTGGACCAAGGCCGACCTTATCCGGCACGTCGGCGAGTCGCTGCCGGCCGGCGCGATGGCGGATCGGGCGACCCTGGAGTTACTGGCTGACAGGGCACTCGTAGGAAGCGCAGGTGAGGCGGTCGAGTTGCTTTCTGCGCCTGAATGGCCGCGAGTTCCGGACAGCTTGCGCCGATCCGATGGGGAGAGCGTCTTCCGGCCGCACGGCGCGGAGCGGTACGCGAGCCAGGCTCAGCTCACTTTGGAAGAGCGGCTCAAGGCGCAGGCCGTAGGGACCGGCGGGCCGAAAATGAGTCCTGATGTCGCGGCGGCGATGCTCGGTACTGACCGTGTCCGCTTGGAGGAGCGGCTGAGGCCGGAGGCCACTAACTCAGCCGCGATGACCGAGGTCACCGGGATCGGCTTGCGGATGGACCAGGCGGCTGCCGCGTTCTTCGTGCTCACCTCGCCCCGGCGCGCGGAGATCATGGTCGGTCCGCCTGGGACCGGCAAGACCAGGACTGCCGTCGAGATCGCCCGGATCTGGACCGAGGCCGAGATGGGTCCGGTGGTCGCGCTGACCACTTCCAGCAACGCCCGCAACGTGATCCGCGAGGAAGCGGCCAGGCACGGCGTCGAGTTGCAGGCGTACAACACCGCCGAATGGCTCGGCCGGTCGCCGTACCCCGGCGACCCCGGCCGCCCGGTCGAGCTGCGGCCGGGAACGCTGCTGACCCTGGACGAGGCGTCCATGATGTCGCTCGCCTACCTGGCCGCCATCGTCAGCCGCGCGGTGGTGCATGGCGCGAAGGTGGTCGTGACCGGCGACCCCATGCAGCTCCAGGCCGTCGAGACTGGCGGCGGCATGTCGATGCTCACTCGCACCCTCGGTTCTGTGCGGCTCAGCGAGGCGGGCCGGTTCCGGCACGGCTGGGAGTCCGAGGCGTCGCTACGGCTCCGCGACGGCGACGTGACCGTACTCACCGAGTACCGGCAGAACGGCCGGCTCCACGCAGGCCACTCAGAAGAGGTACTGGAGTGCGCGGCTCGTGCCTACCTGCATGACAGATTGAACGGAGCGCACACCGTACTGATGGCCGCAACCGACTCGATGGCAGCCGAACTCGCCCGCCGGGTCCGGGGCGACCTGATTGCGTGGGGAATGGTCAGCGACGGCCCGGTCATCGGCCTGCGCGACGGGGCGGTGGCGTCGCCGGGCGACTGGATCATGGCCCGCAAGAACGCCAGCCAGATCACGGCCGGGCAGCCAGGCCGCACGCTGGCGAACCGGGACATCCTGCGGATCGCCAGCGTCCAGGCCGGGGCGGCCGGGAGGCTGGTCGAGGTGCAGCGGCTCACCGGACGCGATGCGGCGTCCGGGCGGGAGTCGTGGTCGGTGCCGTTCCTCTTGAGCCGTGCCTATCTTCGGGAGAACGCTCAGCTCGCGTACGCGGTGACCTTCCACTCGGCCGAGGGGCAGACGGTCGATTCGGGGATCGCGGTGTTCACCGGCGAAGAAGATCGCCAGGCCGTCAACGTTGCCATGACGCGGGGTCGGGACCGCAACGAGGCATGGGTCATAGCGGGCTGGCGGCTCGCTGACCCCGGTCCTGGTCCGCTGCCTGCCGCTGAGCTGGCCAGGTACGACCGCCGTGCTCGCGAGGCAGCCGGGCAGGACCGGGACGTGCCGTCTACTGCTGCCGGTGTCGCGGTGGCTGAGCAGGTCCTCGGGAAGTGCCTGGCCCGCGACGGGCAGGAACTATCGGCGACTGAAACCCGTTCGGCCGCGTGGTCGGATGCCGACCGGCTGGACGTGCTGGGTGTTCAGTGGCAGCACGTTGTGGGTGAGGCCACGCGGCGCCGGTACGAGGCAGCGGTCCGCAATGCGCTGCGCGACTCGCAGGCAGACCAGGTGATGAGCGATCCGGCCGCGACCTGGCTCTGGCGATCATTGCGGGAAGCCGAAGCCGCCGGACTCGATGGACCATCGGTCTTGGGCAGCGCTGTGGCGTCCGGACCGCTCGAAGACGCCGAGTCGATCGCGAAGGTCGTCGACTGGCGGATTCGTCAGCAGATCATCGGCTTGCCCGCGATGGCGTCCCGGTCATTCCCAGACCAGGTGCCGGTGACCGGGGATGCGGAGATGGATCGGTTTGCCCGCGAACTGGCCACGGCAATGGACGACCGTCAGCGCCGGCTCGGTGAGCACGCGGCCGAGCCCCAGCCAGGCTGGGCCGAGGGCCTCGGCGCACTGCCAGAGCATACGCTAGACCGGGTCGGCTGGGAGCACCGGGCCGGGCAGGTAGCCGCGTACCGGGAAATGTGGGGCTGGACTCACCCGCACGACCCGATCGGCCCCAGGCCCGGCCAGCATTCTCCCGAGGCCCGATCGTCATGGCAGGCCGCAGCCGAGGCGCTGGGATACGTGCCCGGCAGCCTGCGCGAGCACAGCGACGGCAAGCTATGGGCCTGGCGCTCAGCCTTCGCCAACGAAATGGCGTGGGCGCCACCCCATAAAGGCGACGACTTGGCAACGGTCAGGGCAGAGATCCGCCGCACCCAGATCGAAGCCGACCGCGCACGTCGCAATGCCGAAGCCGCTGTTACTGATCAGGCCCGGCAGTGCTTGGCCGACCGGGCCGAAGTCTTGGCCCGATGGGAAGAGATGGCAGGCGATCTGGCGGAACGGCTGATTGAAGCCCAGGCAGCTTACGACGCTTGGGAACGGGTCACCGGGCCGACGCGAGAACGTGCTGTCGCCGCTGATGCCGAGTTGCGCCGACGCTATCCTGACGACACCATCGAGCTACTTCAGGGCCATGTTGAGGCCGCCGAGCCCAAGCCGACGAAGCCATCGGCGTCGGCGCCCGGCCCCGCAGCTTGGGCAGATTCCAGCCCCGTACCTGGCAGATTCGACCAGATCGCCGCTCAGCTCGGCCTGATCGGCGAACGACTCGACGAAGCGGCCATGCACAAGGCCCGCCAGGCCCAGGAGCGCGCTGCCGAGATCTCCTCCATGCAGGCCGCACCCGATGACCCCGATGCCGAGCCAGTCGCGGCCTGGAAGACAGAACTCGAAGCCCGGCAACGAGAAGCCGTCCGCAGCCAGCCAATGCCGCGCGTCCCGCACGCCCATGCCATCACAGCCCAAGCAGATCGCGGCCTAGAGCCAGAAGCAGCAGACTGAAAGAGAAGGAGGTGGCGCTGTGGAGACGGACCAGATTCCCGGCACACTCCCGCCGACCATCACCCGCCCCCGACCGCACGTCGCGGCAGTCATGGCCCAGTCCCTTACCGAATGCGCGCCAGGCGGCCGGACGGCGAACGCATGGCGGTGGGTGCTCACCGGCCACGGACTGTCCCCGGTCAGCGACGCACCCGCGAGCGACAGCCCGCCCTCGGCAGCCTCGATCACCGCCGAGACTCGACACGGCGTGGACACAGATCCGCCCGGGTGCGGCTGGCCTCCATGGCGCTACGCGAACGACCCGGACCCAGACCGACAGCAAGCGCGCCGCATCCTGCGCTGGTTAACCGCCGCCGCCGACGCCATACCCCTGCTCGACCCGGCCCGTGGCCGACACGTTGGCGCGAGATTCCATTTCGCCAGGACCGACGACGAACTCCGCCTTGTCCGCGACCGCGCTCGACACGGACTAGCCGAGCACGGAGACCTCCCGTCCGAAATGCCACCCTGTCAAGCGGAACAGCCATGGCGATGGCCTGCTTCGTGGATGAACGCGGCTTGGCTGCGCGGCACCATCGCCTACCTGGACTGGGTCTTAGGGGAGTCCCCGGTAGGCCCGCTATCCGGCGAGCACAGACCGCTCGACCCGATCACGACGCTGATCACCCCGGAACCGCCCTATGGGCCAGCCGACCTGATCGCCATGCGTGGCGTCGGCTGCGGCGTCGCCAACATCGAGGAAGAACTGATGACGTATCTCGACGCCGTCATCATGCAAGGCCACGAGGGCCAGCCCAAGGCCGAACCAGCCCGCTACCCACCCCCGCAATGGGAGAAGCCGTCCAGCAAGCCCACGACTGGACAACCGGTGAAGACACTAAGCCACCCGCCGCCCATGGCTGCGGCGCCTACGGTCCCTGCCCGGAGTCTAGATCGGAGCGAGGCTAAGCCTCGGTGGCCTGGCCGAAGTGTCGAGAGGTATCGGTGACGACATTGGCGACAGCACGGGGACTTTGGCCGGCAAATCAGGCAAAGGTTGGCCCTAAACGTCGATCGATCGCGGACGTTCGTTTACTTAGGTCTCTTCGCTTGACTTCGCGCTCAGCAGATCAAGTATCTGGCCGCGTATATTGTCAAATAGCGGCCAAGTGTCGATTTGTTCCTGGCTGAGATCGCCGAGCTTGATCAAATCAATAGCCGCATCTGCAGCCGATGGATCGTCCAGCAATGCCTTCTGTGCCACGCTAAATATGCCTTGCAGTGCGCTTACGTCCCACTGCCGAACTTCTTCGAGTAGCGCTACCCCTGAGTTGAGATACTTGAGGGCTATCCACCTGTTCACTCGAACGGCGCAGCGGTCATACTCGTGCTTCATTTCAGGCAGTGATATCGTTGATACAGTTTCCACTACCTGCCATTTATGCTGACATAGCAGGCGAAATGTGAGCCTTAGTACATCGTTATCGATGTCTTGGTGCTGCGATTCTGTCGGGCACAGCTTTCGTGCTACGAGATATGTAATTGAGACGCCAATTACCGTGAGCATATCGAGTGCTGATTCAAGATATTCAATGCTGACGGGGAGTGGTGTACCAACGGCCACTGTAGAGCGTGCGCTAGGTACTCTTGACAAATATTGCACAGAGGCATTTCCGCCGTTATGAACAATAATGTGGCGTCTTTGAAAAATTTCGATCGTTCTATCAGGGTTCAATGAAGCATTTTCAAACCTGATTTTGAGCTGGCTCTCAAGCCACTTCATCCAATCGTCGAAACCTTCTCTCATGAGACGGTCTACGCGGTCGTCAATAAAGTGAGATCTAAGATCGTCGAGAGACTCGTATGCTTCGATTTCAGACCATGCAATCTTCGTATCGTGTGCTTTTAGCGCTTCGGGATGCATTCGGAAAAATGAGCTAGCTATAGACGAGAATAGAACTTCGAAGTCGCTTACGGCTGCAATTAGGAGAGATGCAAGCAATAGATCGGTACGACCTCGCGGCTTGTCGACCTCCAAGGTTATATCGAAGTCCCCAGCTTCGTCAGGTAGCTTGTCTTTGAATTCCTCAGTGAATCCTTCAAATACGCGCGCGAATTCGATGACCATTGGCTTGCCGTCTTGCGTTTCTTCCGCTAGCCGCGCTGCGAATCCTCTGAGAAACTGAACAAATATAGATCTATGACGCTCCGGATCTCTCGCGTCAGGGGTTCCGATGGAGATGTGAATTTCTGCAGGTCTCTTCTCGTCTAGTTTAACAACGTGTTCCGTCGCGAATTCTGCCAACTCGTGAATTGCTTCTAGCGAGTCAAGGTAACGTTTGCACGCCTCTTGCATCCGGCTATAGGTGTTTGGCCATATCTGTGCACGATCGTTGATCATGGACGCAAGGGTAACATTTGGTACGTTAACTATGTGGCCTATATGCGCAGTTGGATTACTGCGAGCTATTACCGAACCTCGTAGGAGAAGCTATGCCAGGTGCCGGCGGGTACAGTGGTCTCGGAGTATGCGATGACTTCGCCCGCGAGGCTGAAGTGCCGCGCCCTTATCAGGAGTACAGGAGATCCTGGTGGTACGTTCAGTGACTCTGCGGCCTGTTTGTCGGCAGTTAATGCGGCGCGATCCTCGGTGATGCGCGTGACCCGGCTTTGGGCGGCTTCCGTCAGGTAGGCGAACGCTCCGCCCGGCAGAGCCTTGCTGTCGGCGAGCCTCGGTGCCTTGTCGGTGATGGTCTGAGGGAACCAGGTGGCTGTCACGCTGACGGGCGTTCCGCTGTCGAGGCGAGTTTCCTGTCGGCGCAAGGCTCGACTGCCGGATGGTATGCCTAGCATCTCTACGACGCGGACAGGAGCGATGATCACCTCTGCTGTTGCTCTCACGTCGTAGTCGGCGTCTGCTGGCTGCTCGGCTGTCGCTTGTGCGGTGCCCGCTGCGGCTGCTGCTATTCGGGCGGCGGCGCCGGGGGCGACTATGGTGTCGCGGCCGATGCTGGGGATGGCCAGGCCTTCGGTTTTGAGGGCGCCGATTACCTTGCTGGCTGTTTGCATGGAGATGCGCCAGTGCTGCATCATCTCGCGCTGGGAGGGGATGCGCTCGCCTTCGGCTAGCTCGCCGGAGGCGATCTGGGCGCGGAGCTGGCGGACGACCTGCATGTAGAGGGGGATCGGCCGTTGGAGTTCAGCCGTTCCCTTGACCACGTGCCCTCCCTATAGCGCACTGCATCACCGCAGTTTCGCAGACTGATGATCGTAAGTCGATATCATCGAAACGATCAGTGATCTGCATCACCGTGTAGCTGGTGTATAGTCGCCAGGGCGGCAAGGAGAACTTGCTGCTACGGAGCGACTCGGAGAGTGCGCATGAACCTGAGGGTGAAGATCACGCCACGGATTACGCCATTAGTAGCGCGCCGGCTTCGGCTGGCAGCCGGATTGCGGTCTAGCAGCATGTCGGCGGTCGTGAACGACGTGCTTGATGCGGCACTGCCGAGCCTGGATGAGATCCGGGCGCAGCTCGCCGTCCCTGAGGCGGGGGAGGAGCAGGCTGATGCTTGCGATCGTTAACGGCGACGGGCGCCTGCCCGCAGCGTCACTGAAGGCACTGCCGGACGGCCCGACCTCGCCTTGGCCCCGGACGACGACCAGCGTTGCCGACGCGGAGCCGCGTCGGCGCGGGCCGGGCGAGGCTGGCTGGTGGCTGCGGGGAGCGGCTGCGGTGCTGGCGGTGCTGGCTGCGGCGTCGGCGGCGGTGAGCTGGCAGGCGCAGTACGTGCTGGTCCTGGGGGTCAAGCACGTCCAGGTGATCGCGGCGATCGAGGCCGGGATTCCTGATGCCGGAGCGCTGGTATTCGCCGCCCTCGGGGTGGCCGTGGCGCTGCATGGCAGGCGGGCGGTGCGGCCTCGGCTGCTGAACGCGGCGTGCATCGCGGTGTCGCTGGCGATGAATGCGCTGGCGGCGGGGCATGGGTGGCGGGATCTGGCGATCTGGGTCATGCCTGCGGCGATTTACGCGGTGGCCAGTGACACGCTGATCGGGGTCGTTCATGCCCAGGCGGTGGTTAGGCGGCGGGCTGACGGGTCGCGGCTCGGCGATGAATCTCCGGATCTGCTGGCGGCGCTTGGCGGGGTCGGGCTGTGGGTGCTGCGGCTGGTGGTGGCGGGGCCCTCGACGCTGAGCGGATTCCGGTCCTGGGTGATCGAGGAATGCCCGGTCGCCCCTGGTCGTAGGGCACCCGGCTCTCGGTCGCTGGCGAGCGCGGAGGCGAAGCCGGCGAGGGTAGCGGGGCATCGGCCGCGTCGGCGGGATGGGCTGCCGTCTAAGCGGGATCGGCTGGTCAGCCTGGCGGGTGAGCGGCGTGACCTGGCTCGGATGCCGCTGGGTGAGGTGTCGGGGCTGGCGACGGCGCTGGCTCAGGAGATCGGGTACAGCGCCGGGACAGCCCGGCGGGAGCTGATCCGGCATGTCCGCGAAGTGCAGTCCGGGTCCGCGCCGGACGTCCCGGCTGTTCGTGAAGGAGCTGGCAGATGAGCGGCCGGCGCGGCGGGAACGATGATCCGAATACTGCGGTGGCCCTGGCGTTAGGCGGCGTTATGGTCAGCGCTGTTCTCGTGTACTGGGTCGCCCGTGCCAGCGTGCTGGTGATCGCCGGTGCGGCGGCTGGCCTGGTGGTGGCGGTGATTGCGGGGCGGGTTGCGTTCAGCCAGAAGGAACTTCCTCGGAATCGTGTGCGGCACATGAGGCTGCGGGCCCGGCTGCGGCTGCGCCCTGGCCCGGGGATGGCGACGGTGTTCGAGTTGCGGCTGAGATGGGGCGGGACGGCTGCGGCCCGGCGGGCTCGCCGGTCCCGGCCGTCGCTGTCGCGGATGGAGCGCCTGTGGTGCCGGTCCTTGACGTCGGTACTGGTGGCGCGGGCGCAGTACGGGCATGCGTGCCGGGTGCCGGTGGAGGAGCACGTGATCTATATCGCGCCGCCGCGTGCGGGGAAGACTGGTGCGCTCGCTGACGTGATCGCGCATCACCCTGGTGCTGTGGTGGCCACGACTACCAGGGCTGACCTGCATGAGCTGACGGCAGGGGTGCGGGCGGCGCGGGGTCCGGTGTATGTGTTCAATCCGCAGGGGCTCGCGGATGTGGCGTCGAACATGCGGTGGGACATGCTCGCCGGGTGTGAGGACCCTGCTACTGCGATCCGGCGGGCGCAGCCTTTGGCGGCGATCGGGGCGTTCACGGGGGAGGGCGAGGAGTTCTGGGCTAGTGCGACCACGCTGTGGCTGCAGACGCTGCTGCATGTGGCGGCATTGCGAGGCGGGTCGATGGATCTGGTGCATTACTGGGCTTTGCAGCGGACGCCGCGCGATTTCCTGTCGTCGATGGCCGGGGCGGGCGGGGAGGCCGAGCGGTGGGGTGCGCTGATCGGGGAGCAGATGAGCTCGTCGGCGTCGCGGACGACGGACACGATCCGGTACATGATCGCGGCGAACCTAGGGTTCATGGTCGATCCGGTGCTGCGGGAGGCGGTGACGCCGGGGCCGTCGATGTTCAGCCCTGCGGAGTTCGTGCGGGAGGGCGGGACGCTGTACTTAATCGCGGAGTCGCGCGATGAGCGGCCGTCGCCGGTGGCTGGCTTGTTCGCGGCGCTGGTGATCGAGATCTATCACCAGGCCACTTTGGCGGCTGCTCAGATGCCTGGGGGGCGGCTGGATCCGCCGATGCTGTGGGCGCTGGATGAGGTGACGCAGACGTGTCCGCTGCCGCTGCCGTCGCTGCTGGCTGATGCTGGGGGGCGGGGGATTCAGATCATGCCTGTGGTGCACGGGGTGGCGCAGCTGCGGTCGCGGTGGGGTGCTGACGGGGCGCGGACGATCCTGGATGCGTGCGGGACGAAGGTGTTCCTGCCCGGGAGCAGTGATCCGGAGACGCTGGAGATGGCGTCGCGGCTGTCCGGGTCCTTTGCGGGGCGGGAGCGGGGGGCGGAGTTTGATACGCGGCATCCGGTGATGACCGAGGACATGGTGCGGCGGCTGCCGGTGCGGCGGGACGGGACCGGGTATGCGTTCATCTTGCGGAACGGGCTCAGCCCGGTGATCGGCCGGCCGCCGGTGATCTGGCGGGACCGGTGGGTGAAGCGGGTTTCCCGGCGGCTGCCTGCTGTCGCTGAGGGCGAGGTTTCGGCCGGTCGTCCGGGCAAGCCGCTAGCTGGTGCCCGTGGTCTGGCGGGTGCTGCTGGTGTCGGGCTGGGGTCGGGGGATGCGGGTGCGGTTGATCCGCCGGTCGCCTCGCAACCGGGTGATGACGGGCCTGGCGGGTCTGGCGGGCGGGGGCGGCGGGCCTGGGATGAGCCTGAGCAGTGGTCATGAGCGGGCAGGATCAGCCTGGCGGTGAAAGCACGGTCGCGGCGGTGCTGCGGCTGGCTGACCTGGCGGGGCAGATCGAGCGGGTCGACAACGCGGCGTCGCGGCGGATCGATGATCTGGCCCGGGACTGTGTCGCGGCGCAGGATCAGCTGGATGCGGTCTGCGGGTTGCTGGAGGGGCTGGCCGGGCGGGCTGATGAGGCCGAGGAACGGCTGGCGGAGGTCAGCGGGCTGCTGGGGCGGATGTCCGCGCAGATCAATGCGCTTTTCGCGCCCGATGATGCGGCTGGGCAGGGGGATGAGTACCGGGTTAATCAGGGGGCGCCGTGGTGGAAGGCTGGGGACTCACGGTGCGAAGAGGCCGCTGAACGGCTGGCGGACTGGGTCCAGGATGTGTACCAGCCCGTGTTCGGGTATCTGGCCGATCTGCTCGCGCCTTGCTGGCGGCGGCATCTGCTGTGCCTGGCCTACCTCGATGTCCTGCATGAGGGCTGGTGCCTGCTGTACCTCGGGCGGCGTGATCCCAAGATGGTGTTCGCGCAGCTTGACTGGCTTAACCGGTCGCTGGTGCAGGCGGCCGAGGTGATGGCGAACGAGACCAGGCGGTGCCGGGAGCTGGGGCGGCATCGCGAGGGTGGGCAGGAGTCCGGGCCGTTCTCGTCTGCGTGGCAACTTGAGTCACGCCGGTAAGGGCTGATCCTGGCCCGCTGCGTGATCTTCGGCTGCGGGTGATCCTCGCTCATGGTGATGCAGATCACAGTTAGGTGAATGGAGGATGGCCCCGGTGGCTGAGCTGCCTGGCGGCGATCCGAGGAAGCTTGCGGCGTCAGCTAGGGCCGGGCGGCTTCATGCCGGTGCCCGGGGCTACGTGCGGTGTGCCGGGATCGGCGAGAGCGTCGTCCTGGCCTTTCCCTACGACCCAGTGCTGGTCAGGGAGGCAAGGGACATCGGGGAACGGCGGTTCGACTGGAATATCAGGGCCAGCGTGTACCCGTTCACGCGGTTGGGCCAGGTGGTGGCGTTTGCCGATGCCCACGGCATCGAGGTGAGCCCGCAGGTCCGGGAGTTGGTTCCCCCAGCGGGCAGACCTGCGCCGTTGGTCGCGGCGGGAGTGCGGGGGCAGGCGACGCGGGATGCTGCTCATCTTTACCTGCGCCATGGGCTGCTGCCGGTGCCTGCCTGGGGAGCAAGGGGGAACGGGGCGTGCCGGTGCCCGCATGGGGCGGCTTGTGCCCGGCCTGGTAAGCATCCGCGCTCGGTTTATATCGGGCCGGGGCCGCGTGATTATTCGTGGAAGCCGCTGGTGTGCGTTACTCATGAGGATGTCGAGCTGCGGTTCGCCGGTACGGGGCGGTATGCCGTCGCGAACTTGATGGTCGCGATCCCCGAGGGGATGCTGGTGATCGACCAGGACTTCGATGACGGAGGCCGCCAGGCCCTCGCTGACCTCGCTGGCAGGCTCGGTGAGCTGCCCGCGACGTTAGGTCATGCGACGCCTCATGGCACGCACCGGATCTTCCGGACTCCTCCGGGCTGGACGACGCGGGCGTGGGTTGGCAAGGATGCCCGGAACCCGGTGCCTGCGGGGATTGACCTGCGCATTCCCGGCCAGGTTCTGATGGCGCCGCCGTCGCGGGTGCCGGCTGCGGAAGGAATGGCTCGTTACGGACCCGTCGTCGACATCGGTGTCGTCGATCTGCCCGGAGCGTATGTCGTCGCATGGACGCCGCAGCGGGAACAGGGTAGTGCTGGTCGGCGGTTAGCGGCTGTTTCGCCAGGCAGAGCAGATGCCGTCGCGCCGTACGTGGCTGCCAGGGTTACCGGGATTGCTCGGGACCTGGCTGAGGTGAAGCCTGGCGGCAGGAACGCGGCCATTTATACGGCAGCTCTCAAGGTCGGCTCGACTATCGGTGCCGCCCGCTCCATGCCTGGCGGCGAGCGAGCGACAGCGATATGGACTGACGAGGCAACTGAAAGCGTTCTGATGGCCGCTGCCGAGGAGAACGGGTATACCGCTGATCACAGCGTGAGCGAGGCTCGTTCCGCCGTCCGGTCAGGGTTGCGTAATGGGCTTCGTCGCCCGCGACCTCTGCCTGGTGGCGAGCGGCTGTCGCACCATGCAACTGTCGGCCCGGTTGCGCGCCAGCGGGACTCGGGATCGGGTGCGGGGGAGGAGGCTCCGCCGGGACCTACCTGTCGTGATTCGGACTGGTTGCTAGAGCCAGTCGTCGCGAGTCAGGGGGGCCTGCCTGCCGCTGCGGGGAGCGACGGACGGCATGCAAGTGGCCGGGTTGCCGCTGCGGACGGAGTTGAAACGGGGGAGCGGGGACGTGCTCAGCCTGGACGCTGGGGTCAGATCGGCTCCAATGACTGGCGCAGCGTCATCGTCGGCCAGCAGCCCGATGAGAGGCAGCACGTTCACGATTGTCCCGGCGCTGCCGCTGAGGTCCAGGACGCGGAGGCGGGTTCCTGATCCTGAGTGCCGACGGACGCAGGCCGGAGCAGGCGGCGCGTGTGTTCTGATGTTTCGCCGTCTACGCGGCGGTGCGCGGGGAATTCCCGCGCCACGAGCCGCGATCCGCCGAAACGCCTATCTGGCCGCGCGGATCGGGATCGGCGGGGTAGAGGCTCGGATCCCTGACCGACGGCACTCTGCAATGCTGGAGCGTGAGACCACGAGATGACGGAGGCGGAGGAGATGACTGATGAACAGGCACGCCAGGCTGGAAGCATGGTGGGCCGAACGCGAGCGGTTCTACCGTGCACGGCCCGAGGTCCGGCAGGAGATCGACCAGATCCGGCCGGAGACGCGAAGGCAGATCGATGAGGTCGATGCTCGCCTGCAGCCGGACGACGACGCCGTTGCCTACGCCGCCCTGACAGGCGCACTGCGGAGAACATACCTGCACACGCGCGAGCCACCTTGTTTCCGGCTCCGCTGCACTTGTGCGAACTTGCCGATGAATACCTGTAGAGTCACCATTTCCTGTCTGCTCTCAAGGCCGCTATCGGGTGTGAGGTGCTGTGGCGCACGACTTTCCGCTTGAGGAGCTGGGTACTCGGGCCTTTGAACAGCTGGCGGTGGCCCTGTCCATGACCGTTCTCGGACCGGGGGTGGAAGCGTTCGGATCAGGGCCCGATGGTGGTCGCGAGGCTACCTACGACGGCCGAGTGAACTGGTCCGCGACAACAGGACTCGGCTCCGGCTCCTGGAACGGATACGTCGTGATCCAGGCCAAGCAGCGTGAACACCCAGCAGATCCGGGGAACAACGCTGTCTGGCTCAGGAAGCAAATCAACGACGAATTTGACGAATGGATGAGCGAAACCAGCAAACGCGGCAGGTTCCCGAACTACATCATCTTCGTGACGAATGTCAGGCTGTCGAGCAGTCCTGGCGCCGGTGGTGTCGACACTCTCAATGACTTGATACGCACGCGGGTGCACGGCGACATCTCGGTCATCCACAAGCCTACGCTTAAGTCCAGGGGACTTCGCGACTGGAAAATCTGGCATCGGGATCAGCTCAACGGTCTGCTGACCGTGAAGGATGGGATCAGGCGCGCTTTCCCGGCCATGCTGACGACTGGTGACATCGTCGCGCGACTCGGAGAACTCTCCGGATTCCTCGACCCTGAGGAACTTTACCCAGTACTCACCGCGCATGCACGGAACACGCTCAGAACGGAAAGATGGGTCAATTTCAGCGAAGCAGGTGCCGGTGACCGCCGGTCAGTTGAAGAGATGATTATCGATTTGCGGGCCGACGGACCCAATGGTCAGGAGGCGAGCGCGATCAGTTACATTGTCCAATGTGGTGATGCCGTTCTCAGAACTTCCCTGACCCAGCTGCCCATGCCGCGCCACATTGTCCTGACTGGCAACCCAGGAAACGGCAAGAGCACTCTCAGCCGTTTCATCACCCAGGTGTACCGCACCCAGTTCATGGCTAACGAGGTCCACAGCGATAGCACAAGAGGGATCATGAACGGCACTCGCGCTGCCCTCAGCCGTCTGGATCTGGCGCCGCCTAAGAACCTGAGATGGCCGATCCGTGTTGACCTGGCCGAGCTTGCCGATGATCTCGGGCCTAGCGGTGACAAGTCGCTTTTGCGGTGGCTTTGCGAGAAAGTGACATTGCGGGCCGAGATAGACATCAAGCCAGTCGCTATGACGAGATGGCTCCGATGGTGGCCATGGATCTTAATTCTCGACGGACTCGATGAGGTCACCTCGCCCGAAGTTCGACGCCGGATCCTTGACGAGATCGAGTCCTTTATTGAAGAGGCAGACCGTCTTGACGCGGACCTGTTCGTGGTCTTGACCACCAGACCTAACGGTTACACCGAGGCTATTGCCCCAGGGCACTTCACTCAGTTCGACCTGCGATATCTCGACCGCGACTCCGCGCTTGCATACGGACGGATGATCGTCTCCCAGCGACTGGCCGACGACCTGGACCGACGCGATCTGGTACTGGAACGGTTCGAAAAGAACGGCGCCGATCCAGCCCTGGTTCGGCTCATGAAGACACCGCTCCAGGTCCTGATCATAACCATCATCCTGGAGCGATTCGGCACGCTGCCGCCCGACCGCTTCCAGCTTTTCTGGCTGTACTACGACACCGTTTACAACCGTGAGGCTGCAAAGAACACCACCCTTGCGCCGCTGCTAGCCTCACATCGGACCTCGATCACAGAGCTTCACGAGACCGTTGGCCTAACGCTCCAGATTCGCTCAGAAACGTCCACCGATGCTCGAGCCCTTTTGCCTGCGGCCGAACTCGGTGCGATGGCTGAAGCTCGCCTTGTGGAACTGGGGCACGAACCCAGAGCAGAAGTCATCACTCTCGCAGGCAAGCTCGTTGAAGCCGCAACCAAACGGCTGGTGCTGCTTGTCCCAGACGAGGACAACACCGTCACTTTTGAGGTGCGTAGCCTTCAGGAACTGATGGCTGCTCGGGCACTTAGTCATGGCACAGACGACGAGGTACGGCGCCGGCTCAACATCACCGCACCAAGTCCGCACTGGCGGAACACTTGGGTATTCGCCGCCGGACGACTTTTCTTCGAAGGCCCTGATCACCGCCGCGACCTCATAGTGGAAGTCGTCGAAACCACCGACAAGCAAGCTGGTTGGCCCGGATGGCTTTGTCCGATCGGCCCCGAACTCGCAGCCGACCTCCTTGATGACGGACTTGCAGTTGCTGCCCCAAAGTGGCACCGTCGCCTGCTCGACGTCGCGCTTCGTTCACTCACCGAACCGGTACCTCGCGACCTACGAGGCCTAGCCCGCGGCTTGACGGCTGCCGCGACGAATAACAACCTGCTGCTCTATATCAGAGCAGCTTTGAAAACCGCACTCGCAGGCACACCTAGGTCGCGCGCAACCGCCGCCTTGGTGGCAACCTTGGGCAAGTTCGGATCGCCGATTCCGGGCATGAACCCTTATGCGGCAAGGCGATCTGATCGTTCATCCAATAGCCGAACGAAGCCCGTGGCGGTCGCCAGCTTGCTTAGAGCCTCACTGGCCGAGATCGAGGAAACGGCTGAAGTGATGATGTATGTCGAGAACGCCCTCGCCGAACTGGAAGCTCTTGTTCTGCAGCAGGCCATCGACGGCGCAGTACGTGGCGTTGCGCCTGACGTCTTGTCGGAGTGGCCATGCACGCTTGAAGCCCTACGAGACCAAAACGCGTCGCTGGTACTCGAACTTCTCTGCGGGAACCTCACCGCAGAGTTGTGGCAAGTACAGGATCTGTTGGCCCAAGCAGTCTGGCCTGCGCTTTCGCGTATCGCGGTCGGCCCACAACTAAAGTCCATTGGCGCAGACAACTTCCCCGACGGTCACTAGAAATGCCCGAATGGAGGGTATTACTCCAGCCTCAACCCAATGAGGAAGCAGGTGGAGCTTCGCAGGCCCGTCTGCTCTGCCCGCTGAGTGGGACACGACAGTGATGTCGCCGACCACGTTATTGACCATGGTAACTGCGTGCGCCTCGGCAGCGGGACTGAACGTGGATCGCCGGCGCGATCCACGCGTCGGCAAGCCGAAGCGATGAAGTTACGTCGTCGTCTTTATCGGTGGTGGCAATATACGTAGCTATGGCTGGCGTCGACGCGGTCCGCGGGATCGGGTATCAGCACGGCCAGGCCATGCTCACGGCGTTGGAGGTGTTGGATGACCTTGACCTCGGCGGTATGCGGGTCGAGGGCGGCGGTGCCGCAGCTCGAGGTCGGCGAGCTGGCCGGTCCTGGTGCTGGTGGCGAAGCAGGTGACGCGGTTGCCGTCGATGTCGGTGAGCCGTAGCTGCGCGCCCGGATGCGGTCGTTCCCTGCGGACGATAAGCCGCATGCCCCTGGGCTAGCCGGCCAGGTGCAGCATGCCGGTGATCTCGGCGACCCGGGAGCCGTCGCGGGGCTTGCGGCCGCTGTCATAAGCCGGCGTCCACGCCGGGGCGGGGATTTTCAGGATCGCGTCGCGGATGTCGCCGGTGATCGTCATCCCGACCGAGTATGCAGAGGGCGTGCGCCTCATGCGGTATGGCCAGGTGACAGACTCAGGCTGGTGGAGGTCTTGACCTACGATCTTGCTTTGGTAGGGCAATAAGTCCGCACTGCTGAGTCTTGACCTCCTTTACACTGCGGAGCATGGCGAGCACAACGTGCTGGGACTGCGAGACCATCTCACACATGACGCCGGTCGAAGGGTCGGTTGCGGTCAGGAGCGGGCGGCTTCGTGATCGCGTCATGGGGTGTTTCCGCTGCGACAACTGCGGCGCTCTCAATATTGCCATTGCCTATAAATGGATTCAGGACGTGGATCCACTGGCCTGGCTTGCGTCAAAGAAGTTCCAAGACTGGAAGCCTGAACCAGAGCCGGAAGAACCTGTCTGGGACTTTCCAGACGTGCCCACAGCGATCGCAGCGGCCGCGCACGAGGCTCATGCATGCTGGTACCGAGACGCGAACCGGTCTGCCGTCCTCATGGCGCGAGCGGTAATTGAAGCGACAGCGAAGAATAAGGGCATCGCTAAAGGCTCGCTTCTAGACAAGGTCGACGCCATGAGCGCAATGATCCGGCCGCACGTCAGGCAAGGCGCTCATGAGGTGCGTTTGCTCGGCAACGACATGGCACACGGCGACTTCATTCGACCCGTTAGCGAGGAGGATGCAAAGCTCGTACTTACGCTGATGGATGAGGTACTCGACGATGTGTATCAATCCCCGGCACGTGTGGCCCGAGCACAAGCAGCACGCGAGGCACGTCGACAACGGCAGGCGATGGTGGTGGTCCTCGATGGCAAGGTAGTTCCAGGGAATACGACATCGACGATGATGAACGCGGCGAAGTCGCCCACATCGACAGTTGGTCTGACCGGCGAACAGGATGGGCTCGACCAAGGTCAATAGGCGGCCGAGTCGCAGACGTGTCGAACAGCTCTTGCATCTGCGGCAAAAGCCTGGGCGATGGAATAGGAAGTCGCGTTGCTCTCGCTTTCGCCGTCGCCCTGCGCCGAAACAGGCCCGTGTGGCTGATCGGTATACCCGTAGATTCGGGTCTAGGTCCCGGTGGAGGTCGTCGCGTGGTGTGGGCAGGCAACTGTGACGGTGCGGAGTCGGTCTCGATCTCGATGATCCGGAAGCCGCCACGATCTCTAACCGCGCAGCAGGTCTACTGCTGCCTCAAGTTCCCGCATAAGAAGCTCGGTTATGGCAAAGACCGCCCGGTCGGCTATCCCGACTACCCCGGTGCATAACCTGGGGAACTGGCCGCAGGCCTAAAGTAAGTAAGCCTGTCGCCTTTCTTACTCCAGCCAGATCTCGTTGAACATGTGCCCAAGAAGCTCCGCCACGGCGTCAAGTGCGCTGGTGGTAAACCCGTAGGTGAGTGTCAGGTCGGGAACTGCGAAAACGTCTCTCCATCGTGCAAGCTCAGTTTCCCGCCACTGCTCGAACGACGGATACGGGATTTCGTCGCGCGGCGGCTCGAAAGCCACGCGCACCTGGGGGGAACGGCCGCGCATCGGCGCGCGCATGGACGTCGCGTCCTGGCCCGCGCCGGGGCCCATTTCGGGGTGCCGGACGTGGTGGTCAATCAGCAGGTAGATGTCTTCGCCGGCTGGCAGCGTCCGGCCGAGGGAGGCAGCTATGGCTCTGGCGAGTTCCTCCCGCTCGTCGAGTTGCTGTTGGATGAGGCCTTCCAAGCTGCCGGGCTCCCCCGTGACGCGCCGTCGCGGCTGGTACTGGTTGTAGGCGACGATTTTCCGTGAGTGGTGTATGACCTCATTGACGACCGCCTGCAAGTCGGCTGGCTTCAGCGTGCGCCCCGCGTGCGCCTGCATGTGGCCGATGACCTGATCGGTCTGGAGGCCCGCCAGTTGCGCCAGTGTTACCCGGTCGAACCTCTGGACGACGGGTGCGGGGACATCGGGCAGGGAGATGATGCCGCTGGCGTTGGCGACAACTGCGGTCAGCTCGGCGTCGCCGTCAGGGGCCGCCCAGTGCAGGAGCCCGTAACTCGGCGCGTCGTGCCTGGTGACCAGGCGCTCGCGATCGTTGGAAAGGCTGGCCAGCAGGTTCAGGGTCTGGATCCGCTGTTTGAGCGCGTCGTGTGCGGCTATCTGGGGACCGTCGGCTGTGTCGTCGAAGGAGTTGATGATGTTGCCTATGGAGAGCCCGAGTGCTCGTTCGAAGGCGCGGGCCAGCCGGCGCGGTGGCACCACGGCATCGGGTTGTGCCACCACGGCAGTTAGTTCGACTAGTCGGCCGAAAACAGGCTCCGCAGGAAGCGCCCGCAAGCTGGACAGCGCGACGTCTCGGTCTTCCTGCTTTTCGTAGGCGACGGCCGCGAAGAACGCGGTGTCGCCGAACAGGCTGCGGAGCAGGAGGCTGGGGCCTTTGCGGCCAGGGCGGAACTGCTGCGTGCGGGGCTTCCCGGTCTGAAGCCTAACGCTGCGCTTGGCCAACTCTCCCAGGGGAGGGTCGCCTACCCCGTAGTTCACTGACTTAAAGGCCCCGAGCGGGGCGCCCAGGCGGCTGCTGAAAACCAGGGAAGCTACGCGGGGGAGCGGCATCCGCCCGAGCCGCGCGCCGATCTTGCCGATGATGTACAGCTTGTCTTCGGCCGAGCCGAACTTCGCTCCTGCCGAGGATTGGTCATCGTCCGACACAGCGACCGCCAGGCCCGCAGCAAAGATGCGGCTCAGGGCAGCAGGCAGGTCCCCGCGAGCGTGGAAAGTATGCCGCGCGTACAGGAGCGCCTTCCCGGCGTCGACGACCGGGTTGGTTCCGTCGGCCAGCTCGATGATGGCCCCGAGCATGGCGAACGCGTCATCATCGAGCTGGGCTACGGCCGACACGACGGGGTCAGCGGCCCCAAGGCCCGCCAGCTCGTCGCTCACGCCCGCGTACTGGACCAGGGTGTCCGCTGACGCCTCCGCTTCCCGGGCCAGCCTGCCGAGCTGCGTGCGCGCGGTTTCCAGGTAAGAGGCAAGTTCGGTGCCCGGAACTTGCTCGCGCAGCAGCGTCCGCCGCTGGTCATGGAACCACGGCGGGTCGCCCGGCACGAAGATATGGCTGTCGAGCAGCGAGCCTTCTATAACTACCCACAAGGCCGGATCGACTTGCAGGTAGGCGGCGGCGTATGGCGAGGGCAGGGGCCAGGGGAGCACGCTGAGCTTGAGCGCCGCCACCTGCGAGCCGGGGTCAAGTCCACGCAGCGACTGCCGGGTGGCAGCGCGCATGACCTCCTCCCTGCCTCGCTCAAGTGCCTTCGCCGGGTTCTGGCCACCCTTGAGGAGCCGGACGGTATCAGAGACCGTCAGCCCGTAGCCGTTCGTCCTGCGCCAGATCTCCTCCGCCGCGCCCGCATTCAAGCCCTCAGCGACCAGCCACTGGCTCACTGCCCACAAGTCCAGCCCGATCAACCTGTAGACGAAGATCCCCGACAGCTCGTAGTCGTCAAGAACCGACTCGTCGGCCCGGCTGCCACTAGTGAAACTACAGGCCACAGAGACCCTTGCCGGGAGCATCGGGGCGAGGTCCTTCAGGCGCCCTCGGTCGTCGTCCCTCAGATTGTGGATGTCGTCCAGGGACAGCAATACTTTCCTGTCGCCAGCGGCAGCTGCGACCTCGTCGGTCAGCGTGACGATCGCGTGAATCGCGTCGGGGTCAGCAGCCTGCCGTATCCGTGACGCCAGGTCGTCGGTCGCGGCGTCCCTGACCTGCTCAAAGTACTCCGTGAGGACGTCCGTGACGTTGCTGCCCACGCGGTCTCGTACGACGCTCAAGAGGATCCGTGCGACCGCTACGCCGATATCGTTCGCCTTCGCGCGAGCCAGTCGACGGCCTCCCTCAACCAGCAGCTTGCCTATGCGGCGCGCCGAGCCTTCATCGCTCGCTATCGATGCCGCTGCGGCACCCAACGCCTCAAGTAGCCCGGTTTGGAGCGCCGCCGGTGCGCTCCCCACCCGGACAGGAGCCGGGGCGAGTCCGTCGAAGCGCCTGCACATCTCCTCAAGGACCCGCGTTTTCCCGACGCCGCGGTCGCCGCCGATCACGATCATTGGCGCCTGGGTACCCAGCAGGTCAGCAATCTGCTGCTCCCGCCCATACAGCTGTCCCGTGCTATCGCCAGAAGACATGTAAACACCCTATCGAGCGCCAGACATATCCACGGTCACGTCGGCAAGGTGGTCGGCACGTCATTAATGCACTTGGCACCGACTGGGTCGATTCCGAATGCCCTGCCAGGAGCCGGTAAGGACCTGCCGTCATTTGGCGCTAGCCATCTGCATCGGCATGCAGCAGGGCTGCAACTGTAATTGCGGAAATCGTCAGGTGCTTGAATCAAAGGATCGCAGATCGCCCAGATCAATGACGACTGGCCGACGATCGTCGTCGCTGAATCCCCATGCAATCCCAACTGGGTTTTGATATTGACGGAACGCTTCTAGACCCATCTGCTCGATGTACGTGCGCCGTGACTGCGCGCGAAGATTGATGATTTCTTCCTCTGCGCGGCTGTCGGTTGCGGCGAACTCCGTTGCATATACCCAAACGCAGCCGCCGGCGGGCAACTCAATGCGCCCGATTAGTGCAGTTATATTTTCCACAGTAAGCATAGGCGCACCGGCCGCTTTAATGAGGATGTCGAACCGAATATTATGTGGTCCTGGATCTGCCAGATAGAAGCTGACTGCACCGCTCTTCAGCGGCTTCCATGGGCCAGGATTGGCTTGGATGCTTGAACACGGGATCGTGATACTGACTGCGTGTATCCAGCCGTCAGCGATAGGTTGCGGCACCTCCCAACGGTTAAGGACTCGATCTGCGTCCTCCGGCATGTTCTGCCTTCGGACCTCCTGAGGGGTTAGCGCGCGGCGCCATCTGCCTGACTGGTGGAGCGAGAGCTTGGCAGAAGTGAGCGTGTCCCGGGCTCCGACATAGACATCGCTGGTGTTCTTGCTGCCAAAGACTGTCCAGACGTTGGACCTGGGCCCACCAGGGGCGCCCAGGGCGAAGCGCAGCTTTCCGCCGACTGGCAGCCTGGCGGGTTCCGGGATCGGTTGCTTCATAGCTGGCGTACCTGTTCGTTGTCTGCGGCTGGGGGTGAAGACACGGTCGAGGAAGCCGTCTTGGGTTGCTTGGTCGAGTTTGGCGTCGAGGCTGAGTGCTGTCCGGATGCTGTTCTCGCTGGTACCGGAGAATAGCCGGAGAAGTCAAAGTACGCCTCGCATCGGCGCAGGTCAGCGCATGTTTTGGAGATGGCTGTAAAACCGTCGGCTCAGCCTACGTTGGTTCGAACCCAACACCTGCCACACCCTGCGAAAACGCCCCGCTAGCTGCGAATTCTCGCGCTGGCGGGGCGTTTCTGCTCTGTCCCGTCGTGTGTCACCTTGTAGCGCTGTGGGGCGCTGTGTTGCGGCATCCACGGACGCATAGCGGACGGGCGGGGGTGCCGATAGGACGGTCGGGGCGCACCGTCGGCTGTTTCACGGACGGCCACGGACGGGGGCCGCGACCACGGACGAGCCACGGACGAGATCCGCGCGGAGCCCGTTGCGCCGGCTTGACGTTCGCGGCTGAGCTGAGCGTGCATGTCCCTGCGTCCGCCCGCTGCCCGGCCGGTTTCCCGGGGCGGGGCGGCCGGGGAAGGGCGGGTGCGGTGATGGCCAGGGTGGCGGTCCGGGAGAGCGTGACGCTTGCCGGGCGGGCGGAGCGAGCGCGGGCCGCCCGCGCGTTCGTCTCGGAGGTACTCGGCTCCGGGCACCCGTGCCGAGACGCGGCCATCTTGCTGGTCAGCGAGGTCTTCAGCAACAGTGTCCGGCACAGCCGGTCGGGTGCTCCGGGGGAGACGGTCACGGTCGCGGTCATTTCGGGACAGGGCATCGTGCGTGTCCAGGTTACCGACCGCGCCGGGCCGGGGACGCCGGAGCTGCGTCCTGCGGGCCGCGATGCGGAAGGCGGCCGGGGGCTTCAGCTCGTCGCGGGCCTCGCGGCGCGGTGGGGCTGGCGGCGACGGCGCGGCGGGCGGTTGGAAACATGGTTTGAGCTTTCGCACCCCTGCTGATGTCTCTGCCCGGCGACTGGCCGGAGATATACCTGGGGTGTACCTCGGACGGGCGAGGGAGGCGGTGCCTGCCCGCTGCGGCGCAGGTCGCCGACGCTGGCTGCCGGGCCAGGTACATGGCAGGTACAAGTGAGGACCACGGCATCGGTATGGGTGCCGCCTTCCTGGCTGTGCCTTTAGTCGCGCTGGGCACCGCTGCTCGTCCCCGGCCGAGGCGGCAGCGGTCAGAACAAGGCTTTTTGCGCGTGCCTGGCCGGCGTGCTGTCGTTGTATACCGGCTGGGCTGGCAGCTTGGCGTTGATACCCCACTTGGGCGGGAAGAACAGGCGGACCGGCTCGGGGGTGGGGGTGAACCTGGCCTTGATCCTCTTGCGGGCGCTGGCGAGTTCGGGGGCTGCCTCGCGGCAGTACTTGTCGGTCTCGCAGAACAGGCCCTGGCAGTCGATGGCGTGCAGGGGACGTCCCCACAGCCCGCCGAAGGGCAGGCCGAGGCGGGCGAGCTCATCCTCTTGCCGTTCGGTCATCCACAGGACGATCTCGGCGGGGGTGTAGTCGCCGAGATCGTCGAAGCACTTCCTGATGCCGCGCAGCGCTCCCGGCCCGGCCTGGGTGAACTCGTTCTCGCTGAAGTCGATCAGGGCAGAGTAGTTCAGGTCGATGCTGGTCTGGTAGGACATGAAGTCGCCCATCAGCGGGTAGCCGTGCAGCAGCCCGTACGCCTCCCGTAGAGACCTTGCCTCCATCAGCCTTGCCCCGAGCTGGTCGTGCAGGAACATGTGCCGGAACAGCTCGACGTGGTTGCGGTGCTTACTGGATTGCCCGTAGGCGTCGGTGGCGCACAGGATGAACGCCCCGGTGTACAGCCCGCCGTTGCGTTCCCTGGCCTTGTCGAGCGCGCTGCCGAAGGAGCCGTCGGCCAGGTCGTCCAGGGTGGGGTAGCGGCCGAGGATGTCACGGACGGTGGCCCAGGTGGCGGTCTTGCTGAAGGTGCGGAACGCGGTGATCTGGAACAGCCGGTCTTCCTCGGTGCACGGCTCGCCGTGGTAGCAGACGTCGCGGATCATGTACTGCGAGACCCGGTCGGAGGCGCGGAACACGTTGCAGAACTTGTACTCGCGCAGGATCGGGTCCCCGGTCCACGGCCCTGGCTCACCCGCCACGCGGCGCTCGAACATGCGCTGCCGCTCGGAGGCGAAGTACCAGTACAGGTCATAGATGCGGGGCCGGGGCACGGGCGGGCGCTTCACCGGCTGGCCTCCTGGCGGTAGAAGACGCCGGTCCCGTGCAGGTGGAACCAGCGGGGATCATCCAGCAGCACACGGCCTGCGATCCTTTCTCCGAGGGTGTAGCGGAACCTGCTGGTGCCGGTGAAGTGGTCGAAGACGATCGCGCCGCCCGGCACCGTCCGCTCGCGCGCCACCTCGATCGCCGCGCTGGCGGGGGTGTAGTTGTCGGTGTCGATGAAGGTGAGCACCAGGTCTTCCCCTTCCAGCCGGCGGCAGGTCCGCGCGATGTCCCCGGCGATGATCTCGATGTCCCGCCCGTCAAGATAGCGCCGCACGGCCGCGTCGTCGGTGAAAACGCAGTCGGGATGGTCGTACATGTCCAGCGGGGAGCGGCGCGGCGGGAACCCGCCGAAGGTGTCGAACCCGATCACCGGCCAGCTCGCGCCGAGCCGCTCGATCACCCGCGACAGGAACATGGTGGTGCCGCCCTTGAACATGCCGAACTCGGCCACCACCCCGGACAGTCCGAGCCGGGCGGCGTTGGCCAGGCACTGGTACAGGTGGACCAGCGAGTTGGGGTAGCCGTTGGCCAGCGACGGCACCAGGAGCTGCGCCCGCTCCTCCTCGAACACCCGGTCGCGGAAGTCCAGGTGCCCGTACCCGGCCACGATCACCTTCGGCGTCCCGGTGGTGAACGGCAGCGCGGCGCACAGCAGGTCTTCCTTCTCGGTGTCGGCGGCGACCACTAGCAGCCCGCAGTCCGCCTCGCGCAGCGCGGGCAGTGGCCGGACCGGCACCGTCAGCGGCGGGCCGCCCTGGCCTTCCCCTGGCGCGTAGATGGCCTGTATGGCTCGGTCCAGGCCGGCCGGCGCCAGCGAGGCCAGCAGCCGCAGCGTGACCGGGGTCAGCCCGAGCACGGCGGCCGGGCCGGTCCCGGCGAGCAGTTCCCGCTGGGTATCTTCCAGCAGCTTCACATAGTCCTCATCGCGCATCAGCCGCGCCTCCCTCTCCCATCGCCAGGCACGCGCTCGTGAACCTGGCGTACGCCTGCGCGTGCTTTCGCCGCAGCGCCCCGATCAGGCCGGTAGCCGCGTCGGTCAGCGCCAGCAGGCAGGCGAGCCGCACGGAGACCTGCTGCGTGCTGGCCGCCTGGTCGAAGCAGGCTTCCAGCTCCGCGAACCTGGCCACGACCAGCCGGGCTGCCCCGCCGGCCGGCTGGCCGGGGTCCGCGACCGCCACGAGGTGCGCGCGGGACAGCAGCGCCTCGAACCCGGCCTGGCCGTCGCTGTAAGGCGGGATGACGCCGCTGCCGCCGAACAACCTGGCGGCAGCCTCCGCGTCCTGGTCCGCGAGGTACGCCTGGTACTTCAGGCAGTAGACGAGCAGGTCCACCGCAGTATCGAACTGGGACTCATCCGAGGTGGCGGGCGCTCCGTCCAGGTTGTATTCCTGGCGGTCCACTTCACGGGCGACGTTGGCCAGGATTGAGATCACCTCGCCCCGCCGCTTCCACGCGTCCCGGTAGGCGGCGTCCTTGGCCCGGTGCAGCCGGGCGACAGCCTCGCGGAACTCATCCTCGGGTGTCATGCTGCCAGCACCTTCCGGTAGGCCAGCTCGCGGGCGTCCAGGTCCGCGACCAGGTACCCGCCGTCGTTTTCACCGAGCAGGGACATCGCGCGGAACCCCTGGTGAATCGCGGCTTGCCATAGCCAGCCGGGCACCGCCTCGGCCTCCAGGCCGGTCGCCGCGGCCTTGGCGATCTCGATCACGTCCCCGTCGATGCTGGCGGTGTTCAGGAACCCGGTGCGACCGGGAGCGAGGCGGGACAGCACCGCGGCCAGCCCCTCCTCTGAGAAGATGGCCCGCGCGCCGTCCTCGCACTCATCGGCCTGCGGGCTGGACTTGCGCTTGAGCCGCAGCAGCGACCGCATCGTGGGCGACCAGCCGAGCACCGCCATGAACCCCAGGTGGATCGCGTCGTGGAACCGGTAGGCGTCGATCCGCCGGGAGTTGTCGGTCAGCGGGTCGCCCAGCGCCGCGCCGACCCGGAATCCGTACGGCTTGCCGCCGATGCTGACCGGGCCGTCCGGGAACGCGTTAGGCTCGGCGCTGACCAGCGTCAGCACCGCAGCCTGGCGGCCCGGGGCGAGCGCCTGCCCGGTGACCGCGACGACGAGGCGGCGCGGGAACCGCTCGCGGTCGGGGTATGCCGCGTCGAAGGCCGGCAGGCTCCCGCGCTCTGCCTCGGTGTGGCGGCGGGGGTAGCGGTCCCTGGTGCGGGCGAGGTTCGCCTGCGCGATGTCGTCCAGGTCCAGGCCGCACGCGGTCGCGACCGCCGCCGCGTACCACAGCAGGTCGCCCAGTTCCTCGCGCAAGAGCGCCCGGTTCGCGGCTAGGCCGATGCCGTCGCGCAGGTACTTCTTGTAGACGTTCAGGATCGAGCCGGTCTCGCTGGCCAGGCCGAGCATCGGCGCGATCGCGCCCTGCGGCCCGCCTAGCCGGAGCTGGCTCGTCTCACTGGCAGCCCGCTGGTAGTCGGAAAATTCCACGGCCAACCTCCCCGTGGACGACAAGCAACAACAATCTCGCTGACCGCCAGCCCCGCGCTGGGAGTCCTGGCGGTCGTCGGCCAGCCCTGCCGGCTGTGCCGCTCCGTATGCTGGCTTCCGCCGATAGGCCCGGCGGTGGCCTGCTGTCATCTGGTCACGTGGCTCGCTGCCCTTCTGACGCGAATTTCTCAGTCCGGCCGGGCCTGTGCCCATCGGCCGCCTGCCACTGCGAGTTCCTGGGCACCGGCTCGTCTGGCGTGGTCCGGTCGGCAGCGCAGCAGGCATTCACCTCCGGTCCTCCTTTGCGTGGCGGCCGCCGCCGTCCAGGATGGCCAGGTGGGCGAGCAGGGCAGCAGTGACCTGGTCGACGTCGGCGGGCCGTCCAGCCGGGGGCTGGTAATGCCATTCGATCTCGATTCCGCCCCATGTCGCGGTTACCGTGTCAGCGGTGGCGGCCAGGATCTGGGGGTGGCCGGGCACCGGGAGCCGGGCAATGACCTCGGCTGCCTCGGCCGTGCTGCGGCCGGCGTAGTAGCAAGCGGTGAGGCCGTTGTCCTCGGCGGTTACCTCCACGTCGGCACCGCCCGGCAGGCCGGCCACCTTGAAGACGGCAGGGTCGCGGCCGGGCGGGACCATGACCTGGTACCCGTGCTCTCTCAGGCGGGCCGCCAGCGCGCGGGCCATCTCGCCCATGACGGTTCGCGTGGTCACCGGCCTGTCACCTCCGCCCACGCGGACCTGGGCGGGCAAGCCAGGGCCAGCGCGAGCTGGCCAGGCGCGGCCTCCCGGTCGTCAGCGGTCCTCCTCGCGCGCCTGTCCGCAGCCGGCATGCCCGCCGTGATCCCGTCCGTGTGCGCGACCGAGTGCGCGGCCATCCAGTGTTCTCCCTGCTCGACGTGTCGATAGGAACACCAGCAGTCAACCGCGCTGACGGCATAACCTGAAGGGGTTGCCTGTATGGCGGATAACGCCAAACAGGCAACGCGCACCGCAGGCCCCTTTTCGCGCGATCGGCACACCAGGCATGAGCGATTTCGGCAGGGAGCTAGCGCGCCTGATGCAGGAGCGCGCCGTCGGCGTGCGCGAGCTTGCGCGTGCGGCCTACTGCAACCCCGGCCACATCTCCAACCTGCGCAGCGGCAAGGCCCGTCCGTCGCCGCAGCTAGCCGAAGCGCTGGACAGGCATCTCGGCGCAGGCGGGACCTTGGCCGCGACCGCCGCGAGCAGCGCACCGGGCAGGCGGCGGGGACGCGGCACGAGGTCCAGCGAGCCATCGCGGGCCGTCGAAGCGCTCCAGGTCGCGATGAACGGCGGTGACGACGGGCTCGGCATTGCCGGGGACGGGCTGGCAGAGCTGGTCGGCCATTACGCGGACGCCGTCGCGATCGCCCCCTCCCCGGCTGTCTACGACGAGCTGGTAAGCGCGAGGTCGTTCGCCGGGACGCTGCTCAGCCGGGGCGGCCGGGCACAGCGACCGGGCCTGGTGGTCACGGCGGGATGGCTGTCGAGCCTGCTGGCGATCTCGGCGACCGATCTCGGCGACCACGGGGCTGCCGTGGTGTGGTGCGCGGACACCGAGCGCCGCGGCCGTGACGCCGGATACCCGGAACTGCTCGGCTGGGCCGCGCTTACCCGGTCGCTGATCGCCTGGTACCAGGGAGACCCAGTGCGCTCTGCGGCTGCCGCGCGCCGGGGACAGGCCGAGGCGCTCGCCGGGACGGTCGCACGCGCCAAGCTCGCCGCGCAGGAAATGCGGTGCCTGGCCATGCTCGGCGACATGGCAGGCATGTCGGCCGCGCGCAGCCAGGCCGCCACGGCGATGAGCCAGCTCGGGCCGTCCGCGCAAGCGTCCGGCATCTACTCGGTGCCGCGTGCCGAGGACCCGCCCTACACGGCTACCTCGCTGCTGCTGGCGGGCAGGCACCGCGAGGCGGCAGAGATGACGCGGCGAATCATCGCGACCGCCTACAGCCCGCATACCCGCGCGCCCGGAGGCCAGCCGACCAACTACGCGCGCACGCTGCTGATCCTCGCGCTGGCCGCAGCCGGGCTAGGCGAGATCGACGAGGCGGCGGCGGCCGGGGCGGCGGCGCTGGCGGCCGGGCATGTCGTGTGGCCGACCATGGTCCTCGCCGGGAAGCTGGACCAGTCCCTGGCGGCCAGGTCGCCCGGTTCCCCTCACGCGATGGACTTCCGGGTCCGGTACATCGACGCGGGCACGAGGCTGGCGCTTCCCGCAGCCCCCGCCAGCGAAGGGAACGCCAGTGAATGACGAAGAGCTGACCGCCGCGCAGGTAGCCGCGCTGACCGCCGGCGTGGACATCCACGCCCCGCCGCCGGACACAGGGCCGTCCGCGCTGGTCCTGTTCGGCACCAACCAGGACGCGCCAGCGCAGATCGCCGCCGGCCGGCATCATCGCGGCCTCGCGCCGCTGATCATCGCGACCGGCGGCGTCAACCGGCACAACGGCATCGTGGAAGGCCGCGAGTTCGCGCGCCAGCTCGCCGCAGCGGGCGTGCCCGCCAGCGCGGTACGGGTGGAGGACCAGTCCAAGGACACCTGGCAGAACGTGGAGTTCTCCTTGCCCTACCTGCGCGAGGCGCTCGGCCTGGGGCTGCCGCTCGTCGCGGTATCCAAGTGGTACCACCTGCGTGCCGTGTACTGCCTGCGGACCCAGCTACCCGAGGCCGTGCCGCTGTACGCGATCGGGTGGGAGCCGGCCTACGCCGGGGCTCTCGTCACGCGCGACACCTGGCCATCCAGTCCCGACGGTCGCCGTCGCGTCATCCGCGAGTCCCGGGAAGTGCCACGGCGGGTCGCCGAGGGCAGCTACCTCGCGGCCGTGAAGAAAGACGGCGCATGGTCGTTAGGCTCCAGGCCGTCGCGTCTCATGCCCTTCGCCGCCAGGCAGTCTCCGGACTAGGGCGAGCTGCCCGCTGAGACGCGGTTGGCTGAGGTCGGGGTCTTGCTCAAGCGGATGTCCGGGGAGATCAGCGCGCTCAAGGCGCCTGCCGATGAAGGGTTTGATGAGCGGGCTGGTTATCGGGTGAACCAGCCGGCGCCGTGGTGGAAAGCCGGGGATTCGCGGTGTGAGGAGGCTGGTGATCGGCTGGCGGACTGGGTGCGGGATGTGTTCCGGCCGGTGTACGGGTATCTGGCTGATCTGCTGGCGCCGTGCTGGCGGCGGCATCCGCTGTGCCTGGCCTATCTTGATGTGCTGCATGAGGGATGGTGTCTGCTGTATCTCGATAAACGTGATGCGAGGACGGTGTTCGCGCAGCTTGACTGGCTGAACCGGTCGCTGTTGCAGGCGGCAGAGGTGATGGCGAACGAGACTAAGCGCTGTCGTGATCTGGGTCGGCATCGCGAACCTGGGAAGGATGCCAGGCCGCTTCCGATCGCCTCGCAGGTGGATACGCGGCGATGACTGATTCACCTTTTCCTGGTGCGGGTGGGTTGGCGCGGGAATGGCGGCATCGCTCCGATCGTGGGTACGTGCTGTGCGCCGGGACTGGCGAGGACGTCGTGCTGGCGTTTCCTTACGACGCTGCGATGGTCCGCGAGGCGAAGGCGATCGGGGGACGGCGCTTCGATTGGAGCACCAGAACGAATGTGTACCCGTTCGGACGGCTGCCCCAGGTGGTGGCGTTCGCCGACGCTCATGGCATTGACGTGGTGCCGCAGATCCGGGTGCTGGTTCCTGCCGCTGATGCGGCCGGGCTACGGGAGGCGGCGAGGTCGTCTGGGCAGGAGGTCAGGGATGCCGCTCACCTCTATCTGAGCTATGGCCTGCTGCCAGTGCCTGCCTGGTCGGTCAGGGAAGATGGCGCGTGCCGGTGTCCGCGCGGAGGTACCTGTGCACGGCCGGGCAAGCATCCTCGCTCAGTGGCCACCGGGTTAGGGGGCCATGACTACTCGTGGAGGCCACTGGCGTGCGCTACCCATGAGGACGTCGAGCAGCGGTTCGCCAGCAACGGGAGATACGCCGTCGCGAACCTGATGCTCGCGATCCCTGCGCGGATGCTGGTCATCGATCAGGACTTCGATGACGGCGGGCGTCAGGCGCTGGCCGATCTTGCGGATAGGCTGGGCGAGCTGCCTGCGACGTTAGGACATGACACGCCGCATGGCACGCACCGGATTTTCCGGACTCCGCCTGGCTGGACGACACGCGCCTGGGTAGGCAAGGACGCCCGGAACCCGCTGCCTGCGGGCATGGACCTGCGCGTTCCCGGCCAGGTCCTCATGGCGTCGCCGTCCCAGGTGCCGACTGCGGAAGGAACGGCCAGTTACGGCCCAGTCGTCGAGGCCAGCGTCGCTGACCTGCCTGGCGCATATGTCGCTGCGTGGACGCCGCCCAGGGAGCCAGCTCGCGTCGGCTCGCCGCCAGCGTCAGTTCCGCTAGGCAGAGCCGACGCCGCCGCGACGTATGTGAATGCCAGGATCACTGGGATAGCTGAGGACCTGGCTGCTCTGAAGCCTGGCGGCAGGAACACGGCCATCTACACGGCGGCGCTCAAGATCGGCTCCACTATTGGCGTCGCCCGGTCCACGCCCGGAGCCGAACGGGCAGCAGCTATATGGACCGACGAGGCGGCCGAGTTCGCTCTCATGTCCGCAGCTCAGGAGAACGGTTACATCGCCGACCACAGCGCTAGTGCGGCCCGGTCCGCCATCCGCTCGGGACTTCGCACCGGGCTCCGCGCTCCCAGGCCGCTGCCCGACTTCGGCAGCCATACCGCTGCTCCCAGGCACGGCGTCCGCGACGCGACGCCCGGTTTACAAGACAAGGGAGAGCAAGTGACCAGTCCCTACAGGCCTGAGCATCGGGTCCGCGCGGTGGCCCAGCGCGACCTGGGCACGACAAATGCCGGGGTGCTGGGGGATGCCCGGCGATTCACATACCTTGACCGGTTCGTCGCCGAGTACTGCCACGCGATGCTGTGGGGCAGTACCGAGCCCTTGCCACGCGCCGACGAGTCGGGGCACGTCGACCCGAGCGGTATCTGCGCTGGGTGTAACTGCGAGTTCTCCAGCCGCAGCCGGGTGATGCGGGCGGTTCGGGAACCGGGGCCAGCGGCGGAGGTGCCCTGGCCGCTGGCCGCGTTCAGCGCGGCGTCACGGCGGTCCATTGAGTCCGACTGCGTCGGCTTCGTCCAGGCTAACCGGGCGGACCTCGACGGCCTGGACCCTACGCAGGCAGGCTATGACTTCGCCATGTCCCGCAACGGCAGCGACCTGGGGTTCCTCAGACGAGGCCTTGGCGACCAGGGCGACCGGCTGCATCTGGCTGCGGTCTCCTGCGGGCGCAGCACCGCATGGGCGGACAGGTCTTGGGTGGTGCATCTGCACGACGAGCAGGCCGGGGCCGAAGATCCTCAGCTGGCTGTCGGCTGGAGCCCAGATGTCTCTCGGGGTTGGGGAATCGGGCCAGGGGACCGCGATCTGGAGTTGGAGCTTTGAGCACGGCCGAGCGGGACATAGGCCTAGTCGGCTACGAAGAGTGCAGTGATGACCAGCCGCTTCAAGGACGGCCGCCATACATGACCGAGGCGTGCTGACGGGCGCGGACAATTCTGGATGCGTGCGGGACGAAGGTGTTCCTGCCGGGGAGTAGCGATCCGGAGACGCTGGAGATGGTTTCGCGACTGTCCGGGTCCTTCGCCGGGCGGGAGCGGGGCGCGGAGTTTGATGCGCGGCATCCGTTGATGACCGAGGACATGTTGCGTCAGCTATCTGGGCGCCGAGAACTTGGGTTGGTCATGTCAGTTCTGGGGCGCTGGTTGGCGGGAATCGTGTCTGGCCGCACTTGCATTGGACGATCGGGGGCGTGCCGCGATGCCAGGGGCGCGTCCGGCATGCCTGGCTGGGGCAGGTCAATTTCGCGTTGAGGTCGCTGACGCGTTTCAGCGCGGCTCGCACTTCAGCGAGGGAGGGGTTTACCCGGCTGGCGTGAGCCTCGGGATTGAGAGTCGCTGCGACATCGGCGTCGAGTGCATCAAGCAGCGGCTTGAGGCTGTTGTAGGTCGGCCTAGCGGCTTCCTTCAAGCTGCGACGCACTCCTGGGAGTACTTCGCCGATCTCGCGCCGGTCATTCTTCGCTCCGCGGCGGAACGGCAGGGGGGCGGCGAGGCCCTCGCAGGTTTCCTGCAGAAGTTCTTCTAGTGCCCTCCGGCCCATCATCGCCGCAGTGACGCGGTCTCCGTTGCTACTGGCGGCATGAGCCTTTTCAAGGATCGTCCCGGTCTGATAGGTCGTCAGCCGGGGTCCTTCGGCGTAGTCCCACGAGGTGAATTCGACTCTCTTCCACGATGGAGCGAGCCTGGTCAGACGGTCGAAGAACAACTGGTCGTGCGTCAGTACCAAAAGCTGACGGTGGCTGAAGTCGTTGGCTAGGAATTTGGCTAGTTCACCTCGGTGGTCGATATCAAAGCTGTTGACTACGTCATCGAGTACGACAAAGTCCAGATCTTGGTTGAAGGTATCGGCCATCGCGAGGAAGAGGGCCACGGCCAAAGAGTTGAGATGCGATTCGCTGAGTACGCCGTGCGGGGGCTTCTGCCGGGAGCCGTGGAAGGACACGGCTAGTTCGGCGCCTTTGTGGCCCCAGGGCTCGATGCGGACGTCGGCTAGCGCTTCGCCAGGGTGCAGCTTGGCGTAGATCTCGGCCACGCGGCCAGATATGCGATCAAGAATTCCGGAGACGTATGAATTCTGCTGGGCAGCATAGCTGTCGAATACGGCGTCTGCGTATTGTGCCGCGATGCGTGCTTGTTCGTTGGTGGCGACTCGCTCCCGCCAGGACCGCGCAAGGCTCACGAGCACACCGAGCTCGACGAGAGTGCTGTCCCGTGGCGTCGGAGGAGGAACTATGGCGGCATGGACAGCGCGGCTGGCCGCAGCCTGCCATGTGCTCGTGACCTCAGCGAACTTAGCTGCTAGCAACGGCTCGACCGGCTGATGCTGGTCGACTGCCGAGTTGAGGACTAGCATCGGTGATTCGGGAGTGGCAGGCATCTCGATGCCTAGTTCGAGGCCAAACCCGCGGAGTACGGCCATCTTCTCGGCGGATCGGTTCATCAGATCGGCGCTGCGTCGCACACCGGCTGCCGCTTGCTGCAGTTCGTCGGCTGACTGGCGGAGTTGATCGAGGACCTGCCTAACCTGTCCGCATAGAGCTTCATGGTCGACGGCCTGACCACACAGCGGACAGGTGTCGGCACATGCTTCGCTCAGCAGCGAGTCAGCAGCCTTGAACAGTTCTAGCCTCGCGCGGTCAGCGGAGGACTGTGACTTCAGAACCAAGTTCCACTGGTCCAGAGCCTGCGCTTCGCCGTTCTCGGGCTGGAACGTGTCGAGGTCGGCCGCCAGACGAGCGACGCGGACGGCCTTCGAGGTGTCAGGGGCGCCGACAAGCGACTGCGCCCATGCGGGCTCCAATGCCTGATCCAGTGAACTCGGCGGTGTCACGTCAGCGCTGCAGCAGAGGTGTGTCACTACTCCCAGGATCTGCGATGCGCTGACTTCGCTCATCCGGTGCACCAGCGGGTTCGCTGCAGCCTTGAGTTCTCCTGCTGCGGCCGCTGCACCATCTTGCAGCTCGTTCCGGGCTCTTTGCAGGTCGAGGCGGAGCTGATCGATTTCGTCAAGTCCCAGAAGCTCGGCCAGCGCCCTCCATTTCTGGCCCTTCGTACTCTCCACGAAGGACGTGAGCACGCGACCGCGCAGCAAGAACAGCTCCCGCCCGGCAGCCCGCACCCCATCGTTCGGGGCATCGCCCGGTGCCAGAATGCCGCCCAGCACGCCCGTGGTCTCGACCGTCACTGATGTCTGCTCGGATGGGGCCGCTCCGACGTGCCGGAGGGAACCGGAGCGCCCCTCATGCTGCAGGAGTTCGACCTCCCCCGTGAAAAACCACTCCAGCGCGTCAGCGACAGTGCTCTTGCCCGTCCCGTTCTCACCGAGTACAACAGCGCTCACGCCATGCGGGAACTCAAGTATCAGTTCAGTGTGCACGCCACGGAATGCGCGCATGCCAATCTTCGTCACTCGTTCACTCATGAGCGGCCTCCCGCATGAGCGCGCTTAGGAGCCGCCTCCGCATAGGCACGCTCCAGTTCGCGTACACGGGCTCCGGGCGCCAGCCGCGCCGCCTGGAGCAGCTGTATTCGCAGCGTTGCAGGAAGTTCCTCAGCCGGTACGGTGGCGAGGACCTGCTCAAGAAAATCGGGCGAGTTCGGCCGCTCCACGCATGCTCCATTTCCAACAGGACAAAGACTCTATAACCCGCCGGGACGGACAGCGGACAGAACATTGCGAGAATAACCTCGGTTGCGGTCGGCAGGTGGCATATTCGTACCCCAAGATTCGCAGCGAGTCGAGAAATGATATCTAAATAGACTATTGAGCCGAAGATGCCCTTTGCTACCATAGTTGCCTATTGATATCGGCTCCGCTAGCAGAGCTAACGGTCTCACCTCCGATGGCTCCGACGGCCGAGCGGAGATCGTAGTACTAGCTCCGATGTCATGTGTCTCGGAGACGGATCTCGGCGATTAGCGCTACTCGTCGCAAGCCGTGCAAAAGGTATTTACGGCACTCAGGAGAACCTAAGTGGTGTGGGCAGGCCCAGGGGAAGATCGCGTATCGCATGCGGACAGCGACCTGGTGCTGTAAGCAAGCGAAGTGATGGGCACGGCCAGCGAGCGACTCTTCGGCGAACTGCCCACCGACAACGCCCCTCCGCCAGGGCCGTGCTCCTTCGGCAGCGTCGCCACATTGTGTTGCATTGTCGGTGCCGTGCGGTGCAATGGCTGAGAAGGCGACTGTGCGATGGGCCAGTCGAATGGCGAAAGGGATCATCATGCCGAGCAGCCGACGCAAGGAGAATGCCGCGCGCTTTTCCGAGCAGAAGGTATTAAACCGCCCGGCACCGGAGGAGTCGGCTGAATACAGCCGGTCGCGGATTGTCGGTGATTTCATCATTCTGGATTGGTCGACCGCTTACGGGACCATCGGAATGGCGTACTCCCTGACGACGGGCAACTCATCGGCTCGCTGGCTAGCCGACGCGGTGTACGGCCAGTTCTGGGATCATATGCATGAGGTGTACACGTCGCTGGTGATTCCGCAGGCGGCAACGAACCTGGACCTCGCCCCTCAGCTCGAAGCGATCGACCTGTACCCCGGGTCCCGCTCGTCGGATTCCTATGGGGTGACCTGGCGCCAGCTCGCGGGCGTCCTCGGCCATCGAGCGCCATGGTTTGATCCGGCGCTGCGTGATCGCGACACTATCTGCGCGTGGCAGCCCGGCGACCCGGCCGCCATAATCCCGGCCAACCACGTCGAGCTGCCCGTCCGGCCGCTGCTGGAACTGGCCGCCGACGAGCCGGACGGGTCCCCGGCCGCAGCGGCTTGCTTGTGGCTGGCCCGCCACTTGCGCTACTCCGACGCAGAAGGTGCCCGTCAGAACCTGGACTATATCCGCGCGGCAGCGGCCGACCACGAAAACGATTGCGCCTACGTCGACATCGCCGCCGTCCCGGCTCCGCTGCTACGGCCGGATACCGAGCCGCCGGAGGAGACGGTCCTGCGCGCGGGATGGTTGCAGATCGTCGAGCGCCGAGACGTGCTGGCTGCCGCCGCCGCGAGGGTAGTCCAGTTCTGGGATGGCGGGAGAGCATGGCCAGTCGGGCAGGCCGCCGAGTTCGACCCGGCATCCTGCCAGCCTGCTACTGAGTGGACCGCCCGCCTGCGACCGGGCCCGGCCGGGCAGCCTCCGACTGTGCTGGAACGCCAGCTCCTGCAGCACGTCACGAGCGTCGACAGAGCCGAGCTGCTCTACGATGACGCGTCCGGATGCGCAGCCGTCCGCCGCACCGACCACATGGGCAAGACGACGGTATACGCCAGCGTTCCCCAGCGCATCGGCACCGTCGCGCCGCTGGCCGAGGTCATCCTAAGCGGCAGCGCGGTGTGGATACGCACGGCCGACGGCGGCCTGTGGCTTGCCCCATCTCTCCCTGGCCGCGGATTGTCGTGGGGCTATAGCGGAGGCGGGCCGCATGCTCTCGCCGCGCTCTTGGGCCGGCTTCTCGATGACATCACCGGCCCGCCGGTCTCCGGTAACGACCAGCCGTCCCCAGGCCTGCTGTCCCTGATCATGATGACCCCCCGAGACGGCACCACCGTCTATACCCGCGCCCAGCTGATCGATGCCCGGCGCAAGCCTGGGTGAAGCGGGGCGTCGGCAGGCTCGCTTTCATCCGCCTGCATCAGGCTGGCCGTACCTCCGGGCGTCGGCGCAGACTATGTAACTTTGCGAACCAACGCCTGCCACCACCTGCTGAACAGCATCTGACCCTGACATATGTGATCAGGGTGTTCACGTTCGGAGTGTGGTGGTGTGTGGGCGAGATCCTAACTAACCTTTATGACATGCGTAGCCGACCCGCACACGGTAGTCGATACTGCAGTGGCCGGTGTAAATAGCCGGATCAGTGCCGAAGAGTAGGCGCATCGCGGACTCCTGTAGGCATTGCAAGACGGATTCCGACGCCCGCTCAGCTCAACGCATGCCGTTGGGCGTAGCCAAACTCACTGAGCCGTCAGGATAACCGGAGGGGAACAACAGTAGCGATGGCAAACGAGGAACTAGCAGAGAGGCGCGTGAAATTCTACGGTCTCGACGACCTCGGAACGTACCCTCAGGTGGAACACGCGATTGAGATTCTTGAGCGCTACGATCCGTCCTCAAGGACACGTACTATTTCCGATATACTGGAACTGCATAATGTGCAGCTATTCGCGGAAAATAATCTCTTCCCGAAGCGGTATTCCGATAGTCAGCGGGAGGCGTGCCGAGCGCTCATTTCTAAGTTGAGCAAGACGATCGCTAAGTTCTTCGGCACCATAAGTGATGATAATATCGCGAGCGCTGTGGTTAATGTTGACTATGAGTACCGCGCTGATTTGCTTCAGCTTCTTTCACGATACAAGGTCTACGACCGCTGCGCCGCATCCACAGTGTTGCCAGCCCTAGATCAGACCCATATAGACGTCACGTACATGTTGACCAGTCAGAATCTCGTACGGTTCTACGACCAAGAGGTACGCTCACGGCTCGTCTCAGACCCTCGTAATGCTGAGATCCTGATCCGAAAATACGTTGAGAAAGACGCTCACCATTTCATCTACTTGCCGCGCAGCTTCACAAGCGCCGATGCGCGGACGCTTCTCGATAGCTATTTGGACAGCGATCACGCAAATCCCAACTTCGTTGACCTAATTGCTACCGCGCGGACGATCAAGGAAGCCGGAATCGATGCGAAATTGAAGCTTAAAGCAAAGCGAAAGTATTCTGCATGGGCAGAAGACTTCTTTAAGGGCAATGAGGGTGTTGAGTCGGGCTGCGAGGTGAGCATATCCGATACCCAAGCAGAACCAGTCATGGAGTCCTTCCACGGACTCGTCGGCAAGTTCTCGTACAGTCGGTGCTGGCTCGAGGACAATCTGGACTTCCCTACCATCCTGAACAATTTCCTCTACCTATTCGAGTTCGCTAATTACTACATGCTGCTCTCAATGCCTTCGTATCAGGCAGAGCTTGGCGTCTTCGAGCGCGCCCTGAAGATCAGCGGTAGGGATGCGTATCCAATCGGCGTGAGATTCCAGTTCAAGGAACAAAGGTCCTTACTGCAGACGGTGCTCTACTACAGATTCCTGCAGAGCAAGCATGTCGAACTGGAATCCGTAATCGCCTGGTTCTTCGCCGAATATATACAAGAAGAGTTCGGTGCTACCAACCTCAGGTTCACTCCCTCTAGCAAGCTGTCATCCAATCTCGAAAAATCTCGGCACCTATTTTCCGAGATGGAGAGTGTCGTCAGGCAGTTTTCTCTGTACGTCGAGAACGGAGAACTTGACACTGAACTGCTCACGATGACCTCTGAGCAGATACGATACAAGAACATTCCGAGCTTGGTGGTCGGCAAGTATGTATACGCGGGTGACAGTCAGGATATTCGCAGCATCCTGCACCTGCTGTTCTCTGATCAGTCAGAGATAAGGTACATCAATGAAAATGTGCGAGCTGACGACGGAACTCGACTCCTAATCAAGAACCACGTGGAGTATGATGACTTTGCCGATTACCAAAAGCGCAGCATTGATTATCTGATCGGTCTAGGGGTAATCGAAACTGCGGGCAAGCGTGTGCAGCTCGCCGACATCGACCAAATTCTGATTATCAAAGCGATCTTCGATGCTGAATCAACGAGCTATTATCACTATTCGACCAAGGCGCGCACACGTATCGACGACATGGTCGGTAAAGGTTGGCTTGTGCGCCGAGGCTCGCTGCTCACCGATGCAGAGGGCAGTTATTTCAACTACAATCTCAATCAGGCCGAGTTCAGCAACGGTCCGGACATGCGAAACAAGTATCTTCACGGTTCGCAAATCGGGGCCGATGACGAAGAGCAACACTTCCGTACCTATATAACTGCGCTGAAGCTACTGATCGCCCTTGTAATCAAGATAAACGACGACTTCTGGCTGCGAGATGTCGAGGAACGAAATCAGAATTCGAGGTGATAGCGGCGCGTCATAATGTCATTGAGACCTGCCGTTAGCCCTTCACCGATATCGAGGCCAACCGCCGAGCGTCTTCGACGTCGCCGAAACTGGCGGCAGAACGACACGGCGCCCCGGAGTGGGAGGCCTACGCCGACATAAACGCGGACGATCCAGAGGCCGAGTGATTCCGGGGCGATCTCTGTCACCTTGCCAATGCGAACCGGGATCGTCCGCGCGGTGTTGGCATGTCGGCCCGGCTCGTCTGTTTCCGAGTCTCAGGACTTCGTGAAGGGAACGGCCCGGTGCGCCGAGTCCGTCCAGGGTTCTCTTGACCGCCATGACTCGATATCTGGCCAGGGCCAGTAAAGGCGGTAGAGGATACGGGCTGGGGTCGGGAAGGGATTGCGGACGGGACCGCCTCGGGCTAGCCAGCTCGTGATTGTATTCGGCGGGACCCCGGTCAGTGCGGCAACTCCGGCCATGTCGACCCAGCAGTGACCCCCGGGCAACTCTGGCAGCCCGTACAGCCTGCCGACTGGGATGACAGCGCCAGTGCCAGCTGCGGAGTTCAGGGCGCAGATGTGATCTGAGAGTTTCACCGGATCGGTGTGATCATGAGTCACGTTTACTCCAGATGCAGTTTTAAAACTGCGGACTAGTTCACCATCATAACCTCAAAGCGCATGTCCAGTTTTCGGCGAATTCGGCTAACGACGCGGGCGACGCCGACGGGCGTGCCGCGCGCGGGCCTGCTGCTTGGACTGGCGGCTAGGAACCAGACCGGATTGCTCTCGGAGCAACTCGATCTCCTTGCACCGCACCCGGTAGTTCAGGACCACGCGCACGAGGCGCACGGCCTGCCAGGAGACGGCCCATTCAGTTCCGTGAGTCACCAGCCAGCCGAGGACTTGCACCTGAGGATCTCCTCTTGGGCTGATAACAGAAACGCCCCGCAGTTGCTGGCGGGGCGCGGGACATGGGCTGGACCTGATTGGACGACAACCCTGGGGCATGAAAAAAGGCCCGCCATCAAGGCAGACCTGTAAATAGGCACACTAATCCGCTGGAGATACTGTCACAAAATTTTAGATCGCGCAATCCGCCCACGTCACAGGCCTGCTGCCCTTCAAATTGTGACAACGTGCCTTGTCGTCAACGACAACAGACGTTGCGGTATGCTCATGCGCGTGATGACCATGGGGATGCTCGATACCCAGCTTCAGCACATGGCCTGGTCGATAGCCAGCCGGATACAGCCCACGACTCTGCCTGCCGAGCCGTGGGAGGACCGCTTCGAGGCAAGCGCTGAGGAGCGTCGCAAGGGCTGCCTACTACTGTTGCGGGTCTACACCCGCATGATCAAGGTGCTCCAGAAAAGGATCGACCTGGCTGTTAAGGAAGCCCTCGCCTTGGGAGCAACCTATGGCGATATCGCGGCGGCGTGCGGCGTGTCCAGGCAAGCGGCCCGGCAGCGGTGGCTGCGACATCTGGCCCAGTACGAACCACCGAAGGTCCGGCTCCGAGGCGGTCCCTACGACGGTAACGAGGAACGCCCGCGAACCGGCGAAGAACTCATCGTCTCGCTCTGGGACGAGGGGCCTGCTCGGCCGTCAGGCTATGCCCGGTACCTCCCCAGCGAGGACGACCCCGGCATCTACGTCTTTGTCGAATCGCAGGCGTACAACTGGGACTAAGCCCGATCCCAGCGAATGGGCGGGTGACCTCGTTGCGCAGGCTGACCAAGCCGACCGCGCGATAGGTTGCGAGGCCTATCGCTACCCTATGTAGCCCGGATACATTGGTAGCATAGCTGAGTTTCACGATCTTGACCTGACGCCGAGGATGGCGCAGGTTATCAAGGTGTTTCTGGAGGACCCTCTCGCGGAACGCTATGGCTTCGAGCTAATGCGCGCCACTGAACTGCCCTCTGGAACCCTGTATCCGGTGCTCGCGAAATTCGAGAGAGCTGGCTGGCTCGCGACTGGCAAGGAGGACATCGACCCTCGCGCCGAAGGTCGCCCGGCCAGACGGTTCTACCGGATCAGCGCCGCCGCAGTGCCGGTGGCGCGGCAGCAACTTGCCGACCTAAGCGAGCGGTTCCGACCGCCCGCACCCGCTACGCCCCGGCTCGCCGCCGAGGGTGGCGCCATATGAAGGAGATTCTCGCGTCAGCCGCAACCGCCATCGGCATCGTCGTGACCTTAGTGTTGGCCGCGGCCGGTGAAGCTGCATCTCATCTCCTTGGAGAGGAAATCAAGGGCCGGATCGAGGCATTGCCCGCGATCGTGCTGCAGACAGCCGCGATGTACCTCAGCACCGATTTGCTGAACATGCTCATGCAGTCGCACCTGCTCTTCTATGAGCAAGAGACCGGCTACATCAAGTGACGCAATTGATCAGGTTCTCTTGACTGGCGTTCGAACCGGCTCGGCCTCAAACCAACGCCTACCCCCTGTGCACAACCCACATCTGTTCGGCAGCTTCAGCGGTCAGTTGGGTAGACGTCGCGTCGTTAACCATGGATGGCGCCCTGGCGATTACCGGTCGAAAAGGAGAAGATCGCCAACGTTGGCGGTCTCCCCAAGCGTCCCCCGCGACTTGCTCGGCGATCTCGGCCCCGCCGCAGGAGTAAACCAGGCCACAATTGATCGTCGGCAACCAGGACTAGTGCCACAGCAAGCTGCGTTGCCCGGTCGATGATGCAGCGCACCGAGGATCTCGTGCGTCGCGGCAAAATGCGTTGACGCTCAGCGGCCTGACCGGCCTACTGTCGCCAGCCATGGCCGATGCCGCTTCCCCTGCTTCTGCTCGTGGTCGGCCCGCCCGCCGTCGGCAAAATGTCCGTCGGGCAGGCCATCACCGAGCGCACCGGCCTACGGCTGTTTCACAACATTGCCATCGAGTTCGCGCTGCCTCACCACCGGCCGATGCCCTGTAAGTTTAGATCGGCGTTTCGTCAAAAACAGAGGACCAATCTACACTAGCCGTTCCCATGTGAGCGTGCCGTGCAGGTCGGGCTTCCCTGCAGGTCCTTATAATCGGCAGCGCATTCGGAACTCGGTCGTTTTGGTGGGTGATGGTCAGTGGTGGCGACGAGATGACATCGTGGCAGTCTCTCCTATACTGCGCCGCTGCAGACGTGACGCTCGGCCGGATTGAGAACCTGCTTGCGGTCACCGGTACCGAATCGCTGACAGTCGAATTCAAGGAGGGAGGCGGCACGGCCACGATTCCTGAGTGCGCGGCGGCGATGGCCAACGCGCACGGTGGGTTGATCTTCGTCGGGATCGCCGATGGGACGCGTGAGATCGTCGGCGTGTCAAGGGAGGCACTCGCGCACGTCGCCGACGTGTTCGCTGCGCGCCTGGAATCGCCGGACTGGGCTCCGGAGATGATCGAGGTGCCGCTGGGAGCGGGCAGCTTGGGCAAGTATGTGCTGGTGATCAGAGTCAACCGGGACACCGCGCCTCGTCCAGTGTTCATCCAGGGGAAAGGCGGCATCTCGTGGGCTCCGATTCGGATGGCCGGTTCGACGCGCCAGGCGACGCGAGATGAGCTGTATGCGCTGTTCACAGAGTCGGGAACAAGTGACTTTCCGGATACCGATTGGGACTTCAATCGACCGGACGTTCCTTACGATGCGGATGGTCGACGGGACACCACCGTCGACTTGGTGATGCTCTCGGGCTTGCGAGTGCCGGTCGGCCCGACAGCATGGGGCCGACCGCTGTCGCAGCGTGCTGTCGTTGAGTTGGCGGCGCAACTCGACCGATCAGCCTTGAAGGACGCTCTATTTAGCCTCACTGGGCTTGCCGATGTGGATGTTGAGGCTTTTCATCCTGAAGGACAAGCCAACCGTTCCAACGTGGCCACCCTGGTCTGGCGCCTCCTGGCCGCTGAGTCGGTTCCGTTCGAAGCGGTCGCTAGTGTTGAGGTGCCCGGTCACTACGGGCAATCCCATGTCGGGGCACTGCAGTTCTCGATGAAGGTGGTTAGTCGACTCGGCGCGTCGCTCAATGTCCCGGGGCCGGGACCGGCACCTGGGGCGTACAGGCTTGATGTACCAGAGTGGACGACCCTTCTCAGGTCGATCGCAGCGACTTTGACCAGCCCGGGGGTTGTCGGCCCGATCGCTGATCTTGCTGGAGTCGAGCCGTTTGTCGTGAGGCAGCCGCGCGTATTGCACCTGACCAGCAGGCCTCCGATGCGTGATCTTCTGCCTGCTCAACTTCGCCCGATCCGCGATGGGGGAGAGTCGCATGGCGCGCACATGCTGGCCGATCCCGCGCTTGACCTAGCAGATCCGCGAGAACGCGGTGACCAAGTCGAACAGTGGCTTGTCCAGATGGCCGCGGATGCAGGGTTGCTGGGAATGGAACAGATCATCGCCGCCAGACGAAAGCAGGGCACGGGATGAATCTGTGGTGCGGTGCAACTCTGGGACAGGTTAACCCAGGTGCACTGGCGCACGCCAAACCAGCAGGTCAGGAACCGGTTTTGTGCACGGATTTGTGCACGAGAACTGGCGGGACGGCTTGAGACACCGGAGACGAGGTGGCATGAGAGCGGATGCGTTGAGCACCCCCCGCCCAGGCCAGAGCGCACCTAGGAGATGGACTGATACGGCGGAGACGGGCGTCGTACGGCTCATAACCCAGCGACGGCCGAATGCCGGGCCAGGGCGCTGCTTGAGCTCCAACCTCCATCCGTCCGGAGTCGACGTGTTGATGCCCAAGACCCTGGCCACCGCTACCGTCGACGGGCCATACACCACGCTCACGTCTGCCTGACCAACGGCGACAGCTTCCGGCTCGCCCAGGCCATCGCACGGAAGGGAGTGGGCCCCTGAGCTGACCACCTGCGGCGCACCCCTGATGGCCACCACAGGGAAGATCTGGCGGCCATCAGCGGGGCCGGATCAGTGACCGCCACCGGGCAGTCTTCAATGTCCCTTGACATTTGTTGTCAGTGGGTCGGCTGGCGAGGAGGACAGGGCGCACCGGAGCTTGCCGGGGATGGCGCTCCTATTTTCTCCGCCTCGGCTATGGTGCGGCACTCTTGCCAGGAGGTTTCTTGAATGGTGCTTGACGGCGTGAGTGGTCGGTGATGGCGAACTCGCGGTGGAGGTGGTGGCGGAGTAGCCAGAGGAGGTGCTCGCCGTCGTAGAGTTCGACGCCGAGGCGTTCGGCTTCCTGGCGGGCTGCTGAGGTGAAGCCTGAGGTGGTGATGATGATTCCCTTGGTGAATTCTCGTTGGGAGATGGAGCCGATGATCTCGCGGACGGCGGCGATGTCGACCTTGTGGTGCGGGGCGTATCGCTTGGCCTGGATGGCGACGCGTCCGCCGACGAAAGGCGTCTTGTTGACCGCGACTAGGTCGATGCCTCCGTCGGCTCGTGAACGCGTGCGGCGGACTTCGTCGAACTCGGGGATCTCCTGGCAGAGCTTGACGAGGAGTTGCTCGAATTCGTAGCCGTCGAGGTCCAGGAGGTTCTGGACGCTGTCGAGACCGGCGGCGGCGTCGATTTCGTCGGCGTAGTGGAGATCGTCCCAGGGGTAGTCGACGATGGGCTGGACCGGCTGGTACTTCTCGGGGGTCTTGGAGACTTTGGCATGCTGGCCGGTCAGGCAGTCGACTGGGTCGATACGGGCTAGGTCCAGCCGTGCGAAGTCGGCGCGCGAGAGCTGAACGCTGACCAGGCACCAGTGCGCGTCCTGTCCTGTGGATGTGTCGACGGTGTCGACGTAGCCGTTGCAGACGGCTTCGAGGATTATGCCTTCCCGGTCTGCGGCGTAGACACATCGCAGAGTGCGCAGCGCCATCTGGGCGACGACCTGCTGGTACAGCTCTTTCCTGGCGGCGGCTGTGAGCTTCTTGTACTTGAGTTGCTTCTTTGTGACTTGGTACTCGGCAGATTCGAGTTCGGGGATTGCTGTCAGGAGTGGTAGAGCGATGTCGATCCGCAGTTCACGGTCGGGGGGTAGGTAGGCGACTTTGACGCTGGTGGGGAAGTCGCTGGGGTACCGCTGTACGGCCAGTATCCCGGTGAAATAGTCGGCTACGGCCTTACGCTTCCCGTCAGCGAAGTCCCGCGCCATCTGATCGATCAGGGCGTGTTGCTGCCGGACGGTCTCCCGCTCACGATCCGCGGACTGCTCATGGGCCGTCCGCGCTCGCGCCAGTTGCTCCTTCCGGATCTGCTCGGCACGGCTGTGCTCGGCTAGGGCCTTCTCGTAGGCAGCCTGGCCATCTGCCAGAGCCTGAGCGTGAGCGCGCCGGCGGCCTGGTGCCAGCGCGCCAAGGCCGGTCGGTGGTTCTGGCATGAAGTCGGCGCGATCCGGTGGGGGCGGTGCTGCGGTGAGCCGCTTCGGGGGCTTGAACTCGGCGATCAGCACAGGTGTCTTGAAACGGTCCCACGGCAGGTACGGGTCTTCTTCGAGGGTGCCGGCCAGAAGCGTCTGGAGTTCCTTCAGTTGGCCTTGCAGCGTGCGCGTCACCGCCTCGGCCTGCGCATGCCCTTCTGCGACCTCCCGCTCCTTTGCCTGCCGCAGCTCCTGCCTGGCCCTATCCCGCGAGATCGCTGTCGCCGTCTTAGTGTTCTCCCTCGCCCACGCCAGCCGAGCATTCTCTTCGAGTTGCTGCGTCTGTGCACGGGCTTTTGCCTGATCGTCTATAGCGTCTGCGATGAACCCGAGAACACCATCAGGCTTACGGCGCTTCTGCCCGGCCATAGCAACGACACCCCGATCTTCGAGTGGCGACCCACTTAACACGCTCCGCGATAACCCGGCTGACAGCAAGACCTATGTTGAAGTCGCCGGCCAAAGGAACTGCGGCCACGAGCTTGACAAATTGCTATGTAGACATAAGAACCACTAAAATGTCATCGCTGTGCCTTCCATCCGCAGAGTTGCCGCTCGGAGGCGGGAAGATCGGCTCCTTGGCGACGTTCGGTTGGGCTGATCGCTGGAAGATTGCACAGCGAGCCGGCCTCAGGCACCAGCCTGGTCAGATGACGACAGTCCGTGGCCGGAGTAAGCGCGGCTCGCCTGGGAACCAGAATGACGGCGAGCGGATAGCGTCGGGGCAAGGCGCAGTAGGTGTCGGAGGTGTGGCGCTGTCCGTAACAAGGCGGAGCGTTTTACGATTCGCCGGTGCGCGGAGAATAGCCGGAGAAGTCATTCCGGCGAGAGAACGTCACCGCAGGTCATGGATGGCGCCGAGGGTGGCCGAGCCGGCAGAGTTGGTCGCCGGCCTAGCGGATGGCCCGCTGCACGAACGGGGTTTCCTTGCCGGTTGAGGCCTCCCACCCGCGGATGGTGCCGGCGAACGCGGTCACGAACGCCACGTACGCTAGGTCGCCGGCGACCAGCGAACGTAGGTGAAGTCCGCGACCAGCAGCAGCCCGGGCGCGGCGGCCCTGAAGTTCCGGCCGACCAGGTCCGGGTCCCGGTCCGTCGCCGGATCCGGGACCGTGGTCCGGGCCTTGCGCTGGCGGAGTGTTCCCGCGCCAGCCGTTCGCGCGCATGCATCAGCCGCTCCGCGGTGCACCGGGCGACCGTCAGGCCCTGCCGGTTCAGGTGCACCCAGGCCTTGACCGCCCCGCACAGCGACTCCGGTTTCCTCTTCCCGTGCTCGCCGGGCTCGACATCTGCGCCAGCCACCGGGTCACCAGCGCGTCCTTCGCCGCCCGCCCCGCGGCGGCCTCGATTTAGCCGCCCAGTACGTCCGGGCAGCGATCGGGACGTGATGGGCCGACAGCGCCCGGCAGATCGCCTGCACGCCGAAGACGTGCCCGAACGCGTCGATGAACCGAACGATCACCGCCGCCGGCTGCCAACCCATTCCTTGAATGATCCAGGTGGTGCGGGAATCCTGGCGCGGTCCTTTGCTCAGTCGCGATCGAGCACCGAATGCACCTAATCCCGCACGTCGGTGAGGCCGAGCAGGTCCAGGATCCGGGCCAGCTCGGGGATCGCGCGCAGCCCGGCCACGAAAGACGCTCTGACGCGCAACACCGTCCACAGCCGGAGCACAGCGGGACAGCGTATGAATGCCCGGCTCCTGGCGGAAAACGGACAGAGCTGAGCAGCAGGCAGTCAGGCGGTTGGGGGCGAGTACTTCACGACGTCCCAGTACCTGACCCAGCGGGCGACGACACTAAGCGCGGCGAGCTGTTCGCTCGCCGACGCGGGATTCCCGTTTCCGGTCCAGTGAACAGCCGGATTGCGGATCGCCATCATCGCGCCCTTCGCGAAGTGCATCGCCCCCTCCTGCATGGCCCTGACAATCTCGCTCTCCGGGTTGCCGGGGCAGCGAAGTCGCGGCGCGCCATCCTTCGGGCGGTTGGGGCTGAACGCTTGAGTCATCAGGTCGCTGTCGGAGATGTCATGGCGGTCGAGCCAGTCCTGTGTGAACTTGTTCAGCTTCCCGGCCGCATTCTCAACAGCCTGACGGTACTGGCCGTGCCTCCAGTTCTGCGCCACAGCGTCGTGGACAACCAGGTCCAGCGCGTTAAGCGGTATAACCCACTGGACGGTCTCGCCGTCGTTCTCGGTCATGCCGTCCCAGTCACCGAGGATGTCCTCCGCGCGTTCTACCCGAAGTAGACCTGCCTCGTGATCTTCCAGGGAACTGCCTGAGATTGGGGCTGTGTCCGGCACCTGTGCACACATAATCGCGTTGACTCTCGGCAGCATCTTGTTTGCTGCCTCCAGCGCCTCTGCCGGATCATAGTTGTTGAAGTTGTACTCGCCGCGTGCGTGGCCGAGGTGCAGGCGGTATTCGCGCAGCAGATCCTCTGCGGCGAGGCGATCCTTGCGATTCACGAGACCGGAGTCTACCGAGGCGGTGGGGACAGGTCGGCCGCGTCCGATTTCGCTGGATCAAGACGAGTGACCTTCTCGCTTTCCGGGCCTGACAGCAGAACGCCCGGCTCTTGGCGAGAACCGGGCGCTCGGTTTACTCGTCGGTGCCGTCGGGAGGCGGCGGGATGAACAGGACGGGCAGGCGCAGGCCGTTCCAGTCGAGGTACTTGACGCGGATCTCGGATTCATTGATGTGCATGGCATCTCCTTCTGTTGACCTGGTTAGAGATCTACAGCCCGGTTGTACCAGTTCCGCAAGACCGCGTGCGACGGCCGGATCCACCCGCTCTGGTCCCGGCTCTGGCGCCCGCCGTGCACGCGATCAAGCAAGGCGCTGACATGAAGGGCCTGATCATGCGCTTCACTGGCCTGTACGAGTGTCCAGGGCCGGAGCGGTTGGGGGTCTGTGGGTGCTGGTCGGTGTGTCGGCGGTGCTGGCCTGGCTGTGGTTGCCGGGTGCGGTTACCAGCGGGGCTGGCGTGATCATGGCCGTGATGGCTGGGTGTGGGTCGCTCGTGGGACATCGATGCTGCTGGCCGGGGATGAGCGGCGGCGGATCCGGGCGGCCGGATTTCTGCTAAGGGGCGACGGCCGCCTGCCTCGGGTTTGCAGCCTGGAGGATCCGCTCATGCTGAGCGTGCATCCGGCAGCGGAGCTGGGAGGATCGATAAGGGATCGGTGGCCGGGTTTCGTGCCGCGAGCGTTCGACGCTGAGTTGCGGCAGGCGCTGGTGCGGGATCGCTTCGTGCTTCTGGTGGGCGGGTCGACCGCCGGGAAATCCCGGGCGCCCTAGAGCTGATACGCGCGGAGTTGGCTGATTATCGGCCGGTGCCGCCTTCTCGCCGGGAGGCGGTGTGCACCCCAGCTGAGTTGGCGGGCAAGTGCATATCCCGATGTGTTCCCGGCAAGCCTTCCAGAGTAGAGAACGCCCAGGTCAGCGGCCATTCGCTGCCGGTCTGACCAAGAAATAACCACCTCAGCGTGGCTCACGTGACTGCGGTTCCGGGCATAGCGAGATGATCCCGTGATAGGCGCTGCCCGGGGCCTGCGGTGACGGTTATGCGGTTGTTGCTGGTTCGCCGGTCAGGCGGCGT
>DASTJM010000031.1:0-2278 GCA_035716545.1 Streptosporangiaceae bacterium | reverse complement strand
CCCCCCCCCCCGGGCCGGGGACGCGCTCGGCCACGCCAGCGGCCTCGAGCTTGCGCAGCCGGTCCGCGAGCACGCTCGTGCCGATGCCGGGCAGGCGGGCGGCGAGATCGCCGTACCGGCTCGGCCGCTTCAGCAGCTCCTGCACGATGACCAGCGTCCACCGCTCTCCCACCACGTCAAGCGCCCGGGCCAGCGGGCAGAAGCGGCCGTAACCGGCCCAGGCGTTACGGGGCATGGCGCGGCCTAGCCCTGCGGCATCAGCGCGGCCATCGCCGCCGTGTCGAATAGCAGGCGTGACGACACCAGCTTCCCGCCGCGGATCACCGACCACTCGGCCATCGGGATGGCGCCCGCCCCGGCAGGGGTCTCGATCTTGAAGTCATAGACCGAGCACACGTCATCGCCGTCGGCCCACTGGTGATGGATGGTGCAGCCGCGCGCCATAGCCGCGGCCGTGGCCGACCCGGCGAGGAACTCGGCCTTGTCCTTCGCCTGCAGGATAGGCCCGTCGAAGGCGAACTCCTCGGCGAGGAACTCGGCGGCGCCCTCAACGTCGCCGCTGGTGAAACGCTCGAGATACGTACGGAAGACGTCGGCGCTGGACACGCGCACCTCCATATGATCTTATAACAGGAATGTGCTCTCATAATAAGAGTAATACGACCGGTTGTCCACTGCGCCAGCTGCCCGCGGGGTGACTGACGCACGTCTCCTGGCTCACTCGCGCGGGCTTCCCGCAGGCCGGACTCCACAGCGCCGCTGGCTGCCTTCCGCGTACCCGGCATGCATCCGGCACCTGCCTGACGACCGAGGACCGCTCCGGTCCGGGCAACCGGGTTGTCGCCGGACTGGGCGGGAGGATCAAGGGTGCACTGCAACCCCAGCAACCTCGGACCGCCGTGCCAGTTGGTGCGCCGCATGACCCGTATGGTGCGCCCGCGTAGCCAGCCGCCGACCCGGGCGGCCATGAGTGCGCGGGGGAGCGTCTACAGTTGGTGCGGCTGCCGGGACCCGGTGACCGGCGGGAGGCTGGGGCGTCTGGGCTATTCGGTTCTTGAAAAGCCCGTCGACGTCCTGCTTGTCGTACCCGTCCAGCCGCATCTGGCCGGGGTTCTCAATGAACTGCCGCTTAGCGTCCTGCTGCGCGCCGGGTCGGCTTGCCACGGGGTAACGGGGGTTGCTCGCCGTGGGTGGCAGGGTTGGTGGTTGAGGTTGGCGCATCCCCTCATCGTGCCATTGTCCCGGCCACGTCCGTGCACGCCCGGCTCAGGGGTTCGCGGCTTCGGCCTTCTGCTGCCAGGCGTCGAGGATCGTATCGAGCGTCGGGCGGAAGGAGGTCTTGAGCATGCGCACGAACTGCTGGCTGGCGGGGTCGCCGGTGGGCGCGACGGTGAACTGCATGGTGACGCGGCTGCCGTCGGGGGCTGGCTCGACACCGAAGATGGCGGACATGGCCTGCACAGGATAGGGGTAGGTGCCGGTGTCGATGTTGATCGCGTACCGGCGGCCGTCTTCCCAGAGCGTGCAGGTCTCGCGCCACGAGGCGCCGTTGATGCCGGTGCATTCGCGGACCATGCCGACACCTTCGCCGGAGAGCCTGCGGACGCTTCGGAGGTTCGGGGCGATTTGCCCATAGGCTTGGTGGTCGGTGATGAGCGGCCAGATCGCCTCGGCGGGTGCGTTGATGTCGCGGGTGACCTTGATGGTGGGGGGTCGGAGTCTTCGGCGATGCTGAGCGGTGCCTGCCCGAAGAAGCCCACGATGCTGGTGAGCCGGCCGTCGTCGTCGATCGTTCCGAAGTCGACGCCGTCCATCAGTGGCGTGCCGTCGCCGGCCTTCATGGCCCATCCGAACCTGATCTCCGTCCCCAGGGTGTCGATCACGCTGGTCCGCTCGAAGGAGATTCCGGGGTAGGTGGCATGGGTACAGCCGATCATGGCCGCGATCGCCTCGTGGCCTTCGAAGCGCCCGTTCGGGTCGACGTGAGCTGCGGTGCTGGCCCGGGCTGCCTTCACAGCAGCGGCCAGCTGGTCGGTGGTGTTCCAGGCTGTGAAGTAGCGGGCGACGGTCTCGGTCGCGTTCATGTCTTGCGTTGCTCCATTCTGGGTGCTTGGCGGGTGTTGTGCTGGGCGCTAACCCGAAGTTACGGGGCCTCTGAGTAGGAATTTCGTGCCTGACCAGGCACGCGAGCCCGCCGACGGCCTTGGCGTGTAGTCAGGAATTATCGGCGTGTCGCCAGTATTCCAGCGCTGCACGCTGTTACGATGCGCTCATGATG
>DASTJM010000030.1:0-112743 GCA_035716545.1 Streptosporangiaceae bacterium | reverse complement strand
GACAGCAGCGCAGGAGCGACGTTGCCGCCCTGGCAGCAAGAACGCGGCGACGTTGCTGTGGCCGGTGGCGTGCCAGCAGCAGCGCAGGCGCGACGTTGCCGCCGGGCAGCCGCCGCCGGGCAGCGGTCGCCGCAGGCCGCGGTCGCCGCACCGGGCGGATTAGCGGCGCACTGCGGGCGCGGACGGCGGGCGCGGGTGGCGGGCACGGACGGCGGGCGCGGGCGGCGGGCGCGGATGGCGGGCGCGGACGGCGGGGGCTGCCGCCCTCCGGGCGGGAACTGGCGCCGGCCGGAGGCGCGGGCGCAGCGAAGGCGGCTGCCGCTGCCGGCGAGTTAGCAATGCCCCGCCCCCGCCCTGCCAGAAAAGCCGCTCCGCCCGGCAGCCCGGCAGCCCGGCCCGCGCGGTCAACTCCGCGATCAGCCGGCACGCCTCCGCCATCCGCACCAGCCCAGCGCTCAACGGCCTGCCGCTCACCCCTGCTGAATAGCTACCTGGGCGGCATGGCGCGCGGAGGTCGAGTTCGCCGAGCGGTCCGTGGCCGAAGCGCCCAGCCTCGACATCACCGCTGATGATCCGCGGAATCTGCACGGCAGCGGCGGAGGGCCGATGTTGGACGGATCGCCTGGCTGACCAGACAGTCCGCCAGCCCGGCGATCCGCATGTTCGGAAAGGTCAGCGCCTAGCCGGCGACGGCACAGGTCGCTGTTCCGCTGGTGCCGTTGGTCTGCTTAGCGGACATCGTGGGCAATGCCTCGGTGCCAAGCGCCGGGGTGGTGGTCAGCTTGAGGTTGTTCGTCTCGCCGGTGAAGCCCTCCTGGACGCAGGAAGGCGCGGCAGTGCTGGTGGCCGTGATGACCGTCTGCGCTGACAGCGTCGTGTTCGCGCCGAAGTTGGCCGCGCTGCCTCCGCCGTCGCCGTACACGCCGAACTCGGTCGTGTTCCAGAAGGTAGCAACGTCGATCTTGCTGTCGCTGTTGGTAACGCTCGTCGCGTGACCCGTGCCAATGGCCAGCGCCACGCTGTCCAGGCCGCCCGAAACGGCGCTGCCGGTCAGGCTCACCGAGGCAAGCTGCGCGGCAGTGACCGTGGACACCGTGGTCGCGTTGCTGTTGGTGAAGCAGTCGGTAGAGAACGTGAACCAGCCGGACGGGCAGGTTCTGTCGAAGTTGATCAGCCAGTACTGCATGAAGATTTCGCCGGTGGTGCGGCTGTTAAAGGTGTACACGAACTGCTGCCACGCCTGGCAGGAGGACGGGGTGGCAGCCCTGTTGCAGGCGGGGTCGCCCGAGATGAACTGGGTGTTGAGCTGGAGCGAGAACGCGTTCGCGACCTGCCCGCCCGAGCCGCCGTTCTGGCCTGTCTCAGTGATGCTCGAGCTGACACCGGTGAACGTGCCGACGGCCTTGGAGATCTTGCCCGACACCACGGCCGAGTAGTCGAGGCCATCGCCCACGGTCTGCGGTGCCGCGTGCCTTGCTGATCGCGATGACGGCCTCGGCACGAGGGGTATCCTCGGCGCGGTCACGCACTTGACGGCGTGCCACTTCAGCACGGGATAGGCAGCGCGGAAGCAGCCGGCGCCCGGCTGGCGCACCTGCGATATGGCTGCCCGCCATTGCGCCTTCGTCTTGACGGTCGGGTGGGTGGCCGCCAGGGCCGACCCGGTGGTGACGCCCATCGTCGCGAGCGCTATCGCCGCTAAGGCACCAAGGCTTCGGTTGATCTTGCTCAAGACCCCTCCTCAGGTCCAGGCCGCGTCAGGCAAGACGCCTGACGCGGCCGCCAACTTGGTTAAACATCAGTGATGTATGGGTGTCAAGGCACAAATATGTGCCTATCGGGTCATCGGGTTGGCCTGGCCCGCGCGGTGAGGGTTAAAGACGGACCTCCGGCGCGACGGCGGCCGCGAGTACCCGGCGGGACTCAACGCACACCCGGTCGGCCCTGGTATGCAGTTCGGCGCCCGGGTCGAGCGGGAACTCAAGGCCGGACAGGGCTCGTCGCCGCAGCTCCAGGTCCTCGTCGAAGATCGACATCTCGTATTTGGCTGCGCTCTCGGCCTGGTACTGGTCGGCGAGGCCAGGGCCGGTCACGGTCTGGTAGACCCGGCAGGTGCTCGCGTCTTCAGGCGTGACCACGAAGGTCAGGAACTGCCAGCCCTCCGCGTCGAGGTACTCGAGCAGCAACGTCGCCGTGCGGGGAGCCTGGTACCGGTAGGTCATCCGCCGCCGCTGCACGGCTGGCTTGGCTCCGTCGCGCACCCGCCGGATCGGTCAGGTTGGTGAACGTGTGCTCACGCACCGCGGTGAACGACAGGCCCTGCCGGTCGACCTCGGCCCTCGGTATGACCTCGGGGCCAGCGCCGCCGATCGTGTGTGAACCGCCACCCGTGGTAGGGACACTGCAGAACTCCGTGAGCGCCGGATGGGCGTTAGTGAACTCTCCGAGCGTCATGTCCCAATCATCACCCCTGCGCCCGCCGGCGCAGGGGTGATGCTCCGGGCGGTGCGGGCAGCCGGGCCTCGGTACTAGCCGGTCACGATCTGCTTGGTCGATGGCAGGCACAGCGAAGTTGTCCTGCCGATGGTGACGACCGAGGTGCCGAACTGGTTCTGGTCCCAGACCTGCGGCCTGATCGGCGTAGGGCTGACCGGGAAGCACAGCAGGTGCATTACCGCGTTGATGATCGGGAAGTCAGCGCCGCTCACGATCTTTTCCGTGGGCAGGCACAGCTCATTGGGAGTCGGGCTCACCTGCGCGGATACGGCGGTCGAGACGAATTCATCCTGCAGCATGACTGGCGGCGGTGCGTACGACCCGGACCGCACCTTGACCGGATAGCAGGTGAAGTGGTTCAGGCCGGGTGGCTGGCTGGGCGTCATATTCGGCGGGCCTGTCAGGCTCTTCCATGAGGGCAGGCACAGCAGGTTGGGCTGGCTGGGGACGAGCGTTGCCGAGCCGAATTGGTTGGTGACCTGAACCGTCGGAGTGGGCTGCGAGATCGGGGCAGTGATGGTGAAACACGCCAGATGCGCGTCCGGATTGGTAATCGGGAATTTTTGGCCGCTGGGGAGTGTCTTCTGCACAGGATTGCAGTGGATAGCGAGGCCGCCGATCACGGGCGCGAAGCCATTCGGACTGAACTGGTTCTTCAGTATGACGCCCTGCGGGATCTTGAAGCCGGTGGCCGAGGCCGTATAGCACAGCTGATGATCGACTGGAGGCGGTGCGGCCACAGCCGGTGGCGGCACAGTTCGCGGCGGCACAGTCTGCGGGGCCGCGGCTAAAGCGACGCCCGCCACGGTGCCGCACGCCACGGCTACCACGGCGGAGATGGCAAGCGTTACCCTTGCCGCAGTTAATCGTAATGCAGCGGATAATCGTGATGATAAGGACTGCCGTAACGTCTGGTGCATGATTTACCTCCTTGACTAAGCGGGGTATTTCGTCCCGTTTAAAACCTGGTTCGTCCCGCGCCTAACCCATAGCATCGCGCTTTCTTTCTGCAATGTCCACCGCATATCGCAGATCCGTCAACGTCAATGCGCGATTCGATACCCAGTTTCCAGCATCGATTCGCGCATTCATGCGGCTTTTTCGGGGCATCTGCCCCCAGATAGCGACACACTGATTTGCACGCGCCTAAACGGCCCGTGGCACCCCCTGGGCCGGGCTCGCGCTGAGGTGCGAAAGCAGGCGGCCGACCGCGGCGTGAACCTTGACGGGCTAGGACATCGGCGTAGGATCTATAACTAATAGGAAACTTTCCTATTAGTTATAGCACACCCTGACCCCCGGAGGAAAGCATGGAACCTCCTCGCCCGTTAACCCGCCTGCTCACAGGCTCAGCAGCGGTACTCCTGGCCGGTGCCTTCGCGCTCGCGGCCAGCGTCGTGCCGGCCTCGGCTGCCACCAACCTGCTGGCCAACCCCGGGTTCGAAACCGGCACGCTGTCCGGCTGGACCTGCTCCACCATCGACAGCGTGACGGCAAGCCCCGTCCACTCAGGCACCCGCGCCCTGCAGGGCGCGGCGAACAACTCCGATGACGCACAGTGCACTCAGACCGTCAGCGTCCAGCCGAGCTCGTCGTACACGCTGACCGGCTGGGTCGAGGGCAACTACGTCTTCATCGGCGACAGCGGTACCGGGGCCACCGACACGGACAGCTGGACGCCATCCGCGACGACCTGGCAGCAGCTATCGACCTCCTTCACCACGGGCGCCTCGACGACCAGCGTCACGATCTACGTGCACGGCTGGTACGCGCAGGGCACCTACTTCGCCGACGACCTGGCTCTCAGCGGCGCGGCCGGTGCCGGCGGCGGCGGAGGCGGGACGACGGTGCCGTCCGCGCCGACCGGGCTGACCGTCACCGGCACGTCGGCCTCATCAGTCTCACTCTCCTGGACCGCATCGAGCGGCGCGACCGGCTACAACGTCTACCAAAACGGCACGAAGGCGCTGTCGGTCACCACGACGTCAGCCACGGTGACTGGCCTTGCCGCTGCCACCACCTTCAGCTTCGCGGTGACGGCCACCAACACCGCGGGCGAGTCGGCTAAGTCGGGGTCGGTCTCCGCCACGACCCCGGCGGCCGGCGGAGGGGGAGGCGGTGCCCCGCCCGGCAGCTTCGCCGTCGCGCCTTACGCCGACCTGACCAACAACCAGGAGCCCATGCTCAACTCGGCCGCTACCTCGGCCGGGCTTAAGGCATTCACCACGGCGTTCGTGATCGGCAGCGGCTGCACGCCGATCTGGGGCGACACCTTGCCAGTGACCAATGACCCGACGGTGACGGGCGAGATCAACACGGCCGAGGCCGACGGCGCCCAGCCGATCGTCTCGTTCGGCGGCGCCTCAGGTGTCGAGCTGGCACAGTCTTGCACGAACCTGACCAGCCTGACGGCGGCCTACCAGTCCGTCATCAACACCCTCCACGTCACGCACATCGACTTCGACATAGAGGGCTCGGCCATCGCCGAAACGGCGAACAACGCCACCAGGTTCCAGGCGATCAAGGCGCTTGAGGCGGCCAATCCCGGCCTCATCGTCTCGGTCACCATCCCGGTGCTGCCGACCGGACCGGTCGCTTCGGGCGACGCGTTCTTGCAGCAGGCGCAGTCCATCGGCGCCCGGATCGACATCATCAACATCATGACCATGGACTACGGCGCGAGCTTCGACACGGCCGGCTCTGACATGGGCTCCTACGCGATCGAGGCCGCGCAGGACACCCTGTCCTTCGCCAAGACCGTGTGGCCGTCGGACACCTTCGCCAACATCGGAGTGACCCCGATGATCGGGATCAACGACGACTCGGCTGAGGACTTCACCGAGGCAGACGCCCGATCACTGGTCAGCTTCGCGCAGGCAAACCACCTCGGCAGGCTGTCGTTCTGGTCGGTCGACCGCGACCAGCCGTGCGCGGGCAGCGCGAACACGCTGTCCCAGTGCTCGGAGATCAGCCAGGCCTCACTCGATTTCACCCGCATCTTCACCGGATTCACGGGCTGAACCTAAGCGCTGTCCGGCCTAGAAGGAAAGATCTCGCCCAGGGCAATTAGTTCAAAAACCAAGGGTGAAAAATTGTCCCGGGGCTCCTGGACCTTCTAGGCCGGTCAGCCGGCCTGCAAAGCAATGGCCAATGCCATTGTGCCCTACGGCTGAACGGCGACGCCAACGCGCACCGGACGCGCCGCTCACAATCCCGGGGTGCCGAGCTCGTCAAGAGCCTGGGCCACGACATCCGCGCGGGGTGCCCCTATCCGCCGGTAGATCGCCAGGGCTTCGGTCAGCGCGGCCGCGCCGGACCGGCCGGCTAGCAGCTCGCAGCGGCCCAGGCCTTCGATGGCGCCGGCCTGGACCAGCGGGGAGGCGATCTCGACCGCGATGGTCTGTGCTTGCTCGAAAAACGCCCTTGCCTCCGCAGGCCGGCCAGACTCCAGCTCGATTTCGGCCAGCGCAGCGAGCGCGTCGGCTTCACCGCTCCTGTCGCGGAGCTGCCGATACAGCTCGAGCGCCGAGCGCTGACTCTGCCTGGCGGCCTGGCTGTCGCCTGTGGCCTGCTGGACGCAGCCGAGCTTATGCAGCGCGTTCGCCTTGCGAAGCCGGTCGTCGAGTGCGTTGGAGAGTTCAAGCGCGCTGGTCAGGCCGGCGAGGGCGGCGGCGTAGTCGCACGTCGCCTGCTGGACGCTGGCCAGGTCGAGCAGCGCGTTGACTTCGCCGAGCCGGTCACCGAGCTCGATGTAGATCTCGAGCGCGCGCTCCAGGTCTGCGGTCGCCTCGTGGTACATCCCGGTCGCCTGCCTGACGGCGCCGAGATCGTTCAGCGCGTAGGCCTCGCCGAGGCGATCTCCCAGCTGCCGGTACAGCTCGAAGGCCCTGCCCAGGCCGGCACCGGCTGCCGCGTAGTCCCCGGTGACGATCTGGACGCTGCCGAGCCGGCTGAGCGCGAGTGCCTCTCCTGACCGGTCGCCCAGCTCGCGGAATAGCTCAAGGGCTCGGCCCAGATGCTCAGCGGCGGTCTGGTGGTCGCCGGTCAGGTACAGCGCGGCGCCGAGCTGAGTGAGCGCGCCCGCCTCGCCCGGCCGGTCGAGCAGGTTGCGGCAGGCCTGCACCGCCTTGCTCAGGGTGGTCGCGGCGGCCGGATAGTCGCGCGCCGCCATCTCCATGTCACCAAGATTGGTGAGCGCCCTGGCCTCGGCCCGTTCGTCCCCCATCCCTGCGCTTGCGTCGAGCGCCACCTTGTGCAGCTCAAGCGCGTGATCCCAGTGGCCGCGGAACCGCAGGAACGCGTGCATGGCCGCGGCCAGCTCGACGGCGACAGCGGGCCGGCCTCGCTGGACGGCCTCCATGATCAGCGCGTCGAGATTCAGCCGCTCGCGTTCCATCCACTCAATCGCGTCTTCGCGGGCGGGGAAGACGGGAGCATCGCCCTCGACCGGGTCGCGCCTGGCCAGATGCACGTCGGCGGCACGGGCCGCGCGCAGGTAGTAGGCCATCAGCCGGTCAGCGGCAGCGCTCCGCTCGGAGGCCGGATCGGCGGCGGCCAGGCTGCGGGCGTGCTCGCGCATGAGGTCGTGCAGGCGATAGCGTCCGGCGGCGTGCTCGGCGATCAGGTGCTGGTCGTACAAGGCTTCCAGGCGAGCGCGGGTCGTGCCCACGTCGGCGTCGTCGAGCGCCGCCGCCGCGCAGACGTCGATGTCAGTACCGCCGTGCAAGGCAAGGCGGCGGAACAGCCGCTGCACAGCGGGCTCCAGGTCCTGATAGGACAGGTCGAACGCGGCGGCGACAGACAGGTCCTCGGTGCGCATAAGATCCAGCCGGTCCCGTGCTGACGCCAGGTCGGCGGCGAGATCGGCCACCGACCAGGCCGGGTGGTGCCTGAGCCGCCCGGCCATCATCCCGATCGCGAGCGGCAGGTAGCCGCACATCTGGGTGATCTCACCCATTGCTGGCGTCGCGGACAAGCCGGGCCGGCCGGAGAGCCGGATGAGAAGCTCGGCGGCCTCGGGGGGCTGCATCGTGTCGAGGCTGATCGAGCACGCATCGTCAAGCGCGGTGAGATGCCTGCGGCTGGTGATCAGGACCAGGCTGCCCGCGGCGCCTGGCAGCAACGGCTTGACCTGCTCATAACCGGCGACGTCGTCGAGCAGCAGCAGGACCTGCCTGCCTGCGAGGTGGTCACGCCACAGCCGGCTTCTCTCTTCCACGCCAGACGGGATCTGGCTTGAGTCGACCCCGGCGGTGATCAGCAGGCTGGCCAGCGCGCTCGCCGCGTCCACGGGGCGTTGCCCGGGCGTATGGGCGTGCAGGCTCATGAAGATCTGCCCGTCGGGGTACCTGGGCGCGAGCTGATGAGCGGCATGAATGGCGAACGCCGTCTTGCCGATTCCCGCCATGCCCCCGATCGCGCAGATCCCGACGACTCCGCCCGACTTCCTGGTGCCGCCGGCCAGCCGTACCACGGCGCGCAACTCTGGCTGGCGGCCGGTGAACGCGCCGATGTCCCTTGGCAAGGTGCGGGTCGCCGTCGCCGCCCCGCCAGCAGGGAAGACGGCAGTGAGCCCGCGGGCCGCGGCCTGGAACGCCGCTCGGGCCGGGCCGGTCAGCTTCAGCACGTCAGCGAGCAGCCGGACAGTTTCCCTGCGGGCTGTCTGGTTAACGCCCCGCTCCAGGTCGCTGATCGAGCGCGGGCTCAGGCCCGCCGCCGTCGCGAGCTGTTCCTGGGTCAGTCCGGCCCCGATCCGCAACTGCCTCAGCAGCCCGGCGAAGGTGCTCCCTTGCGGCTCCCGCGCAGGCCCAGGCCCCATCGTCGCCCCACCTATCGCTGGCCGCAAATCCGCGAGACCTCATCCAACCGCAATGGCAGTTCTTACACTAGGTTAAAGCTCACGAGAAGGGACCAGGGGCGGCGATGCCAGGAGCCAGGAAGTCGGCCAGGAGGGCGCTGGCTAGGGCCGTATTCCCGGCTACGGGCATTCTTGCGGCCATTTGCCTGGCAGCGCAGCTGCCGGCGACCTCGGCGGCGGCCGCTACGGCACCCCCGGTGAAATGGTCACCCAGGCTGGGGCCCGTTCCTGGCGCGAAGACGAGCACGGCCCCGGCTCTCGCCGACGTCCGCCTGGGTACGCACAGATCAGACCTGTTCCTTTTCTGGACCGCACCTAGTGATCCGCCGGGATTCAAGATCTCCTACGCCAGGTCGATCAGCCTGCGCAAGGACACCTGGTCGGCTCCGGCCCAAGTGCTTTCTGGCAAGGTGCGCACCCGCAGCCGTCCGGCGGCGGCACCGATCGGGTCAGCGACATCGGGCCAGGTCATCGTGGTCTGGAGAGACGCGGCGAGTTCGCGGATCCTGTATTCGATCGGGCACGAGGACAAGGGCGGCGTCCTGCGCTGGCTTGGCGTCCAGGCGGTTCCGGGTGCCGCCAGTTCCGTTGGCCCGGCGGTGCTGCAGCCGCTGCATTCCGATGCCATCGTGGTCACCTGGAGGGGCGCCGGGGGCGCGGTCGATGACATCGTCGGGTTCCCAAGCGCGTCCGGCCTGGTGAAGTGGGCGACTGGCGGCGCCATCCCGCTTGCCACGACGGCAAGTACACCGGCCATCGCCGAGGTAAGCACAGGCAGCGAGAGCGGCCGGATCTTCGCCGTCTGGCAAGTCCCGGGCAGCACGGGGCGGGTCCAGTTCGCGATCGCCGCCGACACGGCGCAGGGAGCCTTGAAATGGAGCGTCCCGCGTGCCCTGCCGCCCGCTGTCAGCACAGGAGCCGCGCCCTCCGCGATAGCGATCGGCCAGGACTCGGCTTTCCCGCTGCTTGTGGTGTACCGGGCGCGACACGGGTCCGCGCTGTCGTACGTCACCTTGGCCAGCGGCGGGAGGGTGGCCGGTCCGTTCAGCGTCCCGCACATCCGTAGCTTCAACGGGACCGCGATCAGCCCGGGCCTGCTCGCGGCTGAAGACCCAGGCGACGTGTTCTACGAGCCGTTCGTCCGCGTCTGCGCGGGCTGCCGAGCCGTGACTCCGGGCTCCCGGTAAGCGGGTCTTTTAGCTCTGACTTCTGGCGGCCTGCTGATGGCCTTCTGGCGGCCTTCTGGCGGCGTGGCACAGTTCATTATGTGACTTTCCTGTGGGCGATGACGCATGGTCCGCCCGCGGCCGGCCGGCGCACATTAGTGCGTAAGCACGGCGTCTTGCGGCGCCGGACCAGTCGCCCGGCTCGGACTCGGGGGCGGGCCAACGCTAAAAGGAGAGGTACATGCATCGATCACGATTCCCTGCCCGAATGCGGGGGACTCTCGGGGTGATAGCCGTCGCGGGCATCCTGACTTCGTTCGGGGTGTCATCGGGGGCAATGGCGAGCAGCCCGTCCGAGCGTGGCACGGCAAAATGGCAGCAGGCCATCGCGAAGCTCAAGGTGCCGGGCAAAGGCTGCTTCACCGCGAAGTCCCCTAAGGTCGAATGGGTGAAACACGCCTGCAAGAAGGCTCCCCACCGGCCCTATCCGCCCGCGCACGGGCACCACCCGTTTACCGTCGGCAACGGCAATGACTACTCGGCCGAGGTCTCCAACCACATTTCCAGCGTGGTCGGGACCTTCACCTCGGTCAGCGCCGGGATCACCGAGACCGGTCAGCAGAACGGCGGCGGCCCCCAGGTCGCCAACACCTACTCACTGCAGATCAACGCGAAGCCGTTCGCCACGTCGATGTGCTCGGGTGCGGCCATTCCGTCCTCGTGCAAAGGCTGGCAGCAGTTCCTGTACTCGACCACGTACAACATGGTCTTCATGCAGTACTGGCTGCTGGTCTACAACGCGGCGTGTCCGGCTGGCTGGACCGCGGTGCCGATCGGGCCGGACACGGACTGCTATACCAATTCGACCGCGAGCACGCTAAGCGGGGGACCCCCGGCGGTCTCCAGCCTGGCCAGCGTCACGTTCTCCGGAAGCGCCTCATCAGGCGGGAATGACTCGGTCGTCATGACCACAGGCTCGGGCACCGCCTCGGCGACCGCCGCCGACAGCCTGCTCCACCTGGCGAACGGCTGGAACGGCGTGGAGTTCACCATCGTCGGCGACTGCTGCGACACCCAGGCGAACTTCAACGCCGGTTCCTCGCTTCAGGTCCATACCACCGTGCATCACGGCAGCACGACGGCGCCGACCTGCGTGGTGGAGGGATTCACGGGCGAAACCAACAACCTGCACCTGGCTGGCACTCCGGCGATCGGCGTCTCGCCTGCCCCGGCCATCGCCTCTGAGCAGACCTACGCGCCGGGCACGGCCGGGTGCTCCGCTGCCGCCGGCGTCGGCGACACTCACCTGGCGACGTTCCGCAACCTGCTGTACGACTTCCAGGCGTATGGCGACTACGAGCTCGCGACGACCGGACCGAAGTTCGTCGTGGAGAACAGGCAGATCTCAGGCGCGCCGAGCTGGCCCAACGCCGCCGTCAACGAAGCGGTGGCTACCCGCATCGGCAACTCCGACGTCGCGGTCTGCGTGGACCCGAAGAGCGAGGGCAGGACCGGGGCCAGCCTCTTTATCAACCACAAACATGTGGCGCTCCCGGTCGGCGGCCGGCGCAATCTCCGCGACGGCGGCGATGTCTCGCTGGCCATCAACCAGTTCGGCCAGGAGCAGTACCTGATCAGGGGTGCGCGCGGCGACTCGCTCACCGCGGCGATCGCCACTGGCGCACCAACTCATATCGACGTGTCGGTGGGCCTCGGGCGCTGGCCAGAGACGGTGCACGGCCTGCTCGCCAACGCGGGCACCGACGTCACGGCCCTCGCCTCGCGACCCGGCGTCGTGTTCCACGCGCCGTTCGCGTTCAACACCTTCTACTCCAAGTACGGCAACAGCTGGCACGTCCCCGTCAAGGAGTCGCTGCTGTCCGACTGCGGCCTCAAGGTCGCGACCGGGGACCCGGCCAACCTCATGTACGCCAGCAACCTCGATCCGAAGCTCGCGCGGGTCGCGCGGGCGACCTGCACCCAGGCGGGGGTGAAGGTGCCGGCGCTGCTCGACGCCTGCACTGTCGACGTCGCGGTGCTCGGCACCAAGGCCGCCGCGCAGATCTACCGCAACCTTCCGCGTCGCGTCACCTGGGGCAAGATCACATTGCCGCCTTTCGGGCGCGACCAGGCACTGACCGCCCGCTGGCACTGACCGCCCGCTGGCACTGACCACTCGCTGGTGCGGACCACTCGCTGGTGCGGACCACTCGCTGGCACTGACCACTCGCTGGTGCGGCCGTCGCTGTACGCGGCGGCCGCACCGCTGTTCTGGCGTTGCGGTGGCGCCGCCTTGCCCCATAATCGCTGGCGATGAGCGAATATCAGTACTCGAGTTCCTGGCACTATCCTTGGGGCTTGCAGATTAGTAACACGCGGGTTTGTCTCCTACTGAGGCCCACCTTTGGGACATCGGTGGCGCTCCAGCGCCACCTTTGGGCCATCGGCGGGCCAGCCGCCAGACAGTTCGCCGGGGCGCTATCACATTTCGGGAGGCCAGATCGCCAACCTGCGGGTTATTACGCGACGGCCGCTTGGTCTTTCGTAATCACGGTTTTCCGAGTGTGAGGCGGTATCTGCGGGTATTTTCTGGCCGGGACCGCTGTTGTGTTCCGGCTGCTGTGCCGGGCGAGCGGCTTCCACCGGCCCGCGTGTTTGTCCTTTCTGGTCACAGGTGACTGGTTTCGCGCACAGCCGGGCATGAGTGCGGAGAGGCTGAACGCGGCGGTGATGACCGGGTTCCAGAACCAGCGGATGACAGGCGCAGGCGGAGGCGTTTAGTTCCAGGCCGGCGAGCTGGCCGCGTCCGGTGCTGGTGGCGAAGCCGGTGAACCGGTGGCCGTCGACGTCGGTGATCCGCGGCTGCGCGCCGAGGCGGGGCCGTTCCTTGCGGGCGATGACCCGCATGCCCTTGGGCCAGGACGACAGGTCCGGCAGCCCGGTCAGCTCGGCGGCCCGCGGCTGCGGGCCGCTCGATCCCCTCGGCGTCACAGGTAGCCGCGACTCGATGCAGGCGGCCGAGCTATCTGTCAATCTGCGTGAGCGCAGGGGCATGGAGCCAGGAGCAACTCGCATACGGAGCCGAGGTGGCAGTTTCAACCGTGCGCAAGATTGAGAGCGGAGCCGTGATCGAGCCCGGTTACTTCACCGTCCTGGCGCCAGGAGCCCGGCAATACTGCTCGAAACGGCTGCGGGAAATCTGCATTGAACGCCAGCGCCAAGCCGAGGCCGAAGCGGCTGCCCGGACTGCCCTGCGGGAGCAGCAGGGGGCACAGGCTAGGCAACGACGCCTGGATGAACTAGCCAAGGACCCCGAGTCGGCCTGGGCGGAGATCAGGACGCTTATCGACACCAGAGTGCCTGCGCGTTATGACGAGGCCGTTGCCCTTCTGGTGGACTTGCGGAACTCGCCGCGCGCGATGGTCGGGCCGGTGAGCTCGGTATGCGCCTGGCTGCCCCGCCGTCGGAGCACCTGCGCAAATCCACCCTGATAGAAAGGTTCGACAAAGCCGGGCTTGCGGGCTGACGGGCTTGCGGGCTGACGGGCTGAGGCTCAACCTCGGGCGCTTCCGCGTTCGGCGCTGCGTCAGGCGAACATGCACGTATCACAGAAATAACTTTGGCCTCGATGTTCCTCAGCCTTTCTGCTGTCGCTGTAGTCACACTGACATCGTTCTGGCGAGGTTGAGTGTCAGAGGGTGGTGTTAGCCTTGTCGGTAGTTCTTCAGAGAGATGGCATCGCCGGGATGTTGTAGCTCGAGGTCATCAGAAGTGTTGGACTCCCGTTGAGGGAGATTGTCCCGGCCGAGTGGCCCTCCGTTCTCAGTCGCGCGGGTGTTGTGCCTGCTGCTTGATCGTCTTCGTGTTGGCGGTCCGTTTCGGCTGTCTTTCCACTGTCGTTGGCCGGTTCTGTTGTCGGCGTTTGCGAGGAGGTGGTCCCGATGTGCGGTCAAGATCAGCAGCCTGGCGTGCCGGCGGGATCGCCTGCTGGCATGCGCGGCGGCAACAAGCCCGGTACTCCGGGTTCGGCGGGTGAGGCGGTGGAGATGGTGCTGGCCGGGCTGGGCTGGCTCGCCTCCGCTGACGTGGCGTCTGTTCCGGCGGAGGTGCAGGCGGAGTGCCTGCGCGGGCTGGAACGGGCGGAGTCGGTGCACGTGGCTGCCCGGTCGGCGGTGCTGTCGGCGTTCGAGGCGCGGGGCGGGCACGAAGGGGACGGGCAGGGGTCGGTGCGGTCATGGCTGCGGTGGCAGACCAAGGTCACCGGCCCGGCCGCGGGCGCTGCGGTGCGGTGGATGCGGCGGCTGGATTCGCACCAGGCGGTCCGGGAGGCGCTGGCGGGCGGGCAGGTGTCGCAGTCGTGGGCGCGGGAGATCTGTGACTGGACCGATGCGCTGCCCGGGTCCGCGCGGCAGGACGCGGACCTGATCTTGCTGGCCGCCGCCGTCGGCGGGGCCAGGCTGACGGACCTGGCCGCGCTGGCGGAGCAGATCCGCCGCCGGCTATGCCCCGGTCAAGACGACGGGACGCCGCCGGGGCACGCCGACCGGCAGGTCCGGCTGCGGGCCACGCTCGGCGGTACCGGCCGGCTGGACGGGGACCTGACCCCCAGGTGCGCCGCAGCGGTCCAGGCCGTCCTGGATGCGCTGGGCAAGAGGGCCGGTCCGGAGGACACCCGTACCTTGCGGCAGCGTCATCATGACGCACTCGAGGAGGCCATGCGCAGGCTGATCACCGCCGGGATGGTGCCCGATCGAGCCGGGCAGCCAACCCAGATCCAGCTGCACATCGGCCTGGACGAACTAACCCGCCGGACCAGCCGCCCGCACACCCCGCCAGCCGCCAGCACAGGCACCAGCCCGGCCCCGATGTGGCCGCGCCTGACCCCCGGCGGCGCCGCCCCCGAACCCCCGCTGCCCGGCGCCGCCGCGGCACCGGGAGATGAATGCGATGCCACGATCATCCCGATGGTCACCGGCCACGTCGACCACGACCTGCTCGACCGGCTCACCAGCCTGCTCACCCGACCCCGCCCCGGCCACCCGGCCAGCGGCGGCTGCCCGGCGTGCGGTGCCTGGTCCGGAGCGGCGAGCCGGGACCAGGTGCGCCGCCACGTCCGGGACCTGATCGTGGCCAACGCGGCCGCGCTGCTTTCCGGACCCCACGGCCTGGCCTCCTGGCTGCGCACCGGGACATTGGCCCCGCCGGCCGCGTCGGTCAGCCTGCCCCTGGACCTCGGCAGGCCCACCGACACCATCCCGCCCCACCTGCGCCGCGCCGTGATCACCCGCGACAGGCACTGCGCCGCCCCGGGCTGCGCCCAGCCTCCGGCCGCCTGCATGGTGCATCACATCATCCCCAAGGCCCAGGGCGGCGTCACCAAGCTGACCAACTTGCTGCTTTTGTGTAGTTTTCACCATCTGATCCTGGTCCACCAGTGGGGCTGGACCATCGCGCTTAATCCGGACGGCACCACGACGATGACCAGCCCGGACGGCGACCGCGTCTATCACAGCCACAGCCCGCCGGCTTCCTCCGCCGCTTAAGCGGGCGGGTGCTCGCTATGTCCCCACCGGACCACACCTGAGCGGGACACTTCTGCCAGAGGATCAGTGTGTTGTATGCCCTGACGCCGGCGAGGTGGATAATTGTCCGCATGGAGGCTGATGCTCTGCCACCGCGCTGGACCGACTATGCGCGCCGCCTGCCGGCCTCGCTGGACGATCTGAGGGGGCCGGCTGCGGGCACCGTTGAGCTCCCGCTGCATGTGGCCTGGTCGGGGCGCCGCGCGTACGACGTCGGAGAGGACGAGCAGCGCCTGGTCTTTTACGCGCTGCTCCTCGCCGAGGCCCAGTGCGAGGATCTTGAGCGGTTTGTGCACTGCGAGTCGCTGGTGAGAATCTGGCCCCGGTTGCGGCGTCTGCTTGGACCGCATGCCCGCCGCGAGTGGGAGCAAGAGCTGATGGCGCCGACTCGCAGGCGAGCCTGAACGAGCTGCCTGCCATCCACTTGAAGGCACTGCTGGACGGATCGCCTGTCTTCGAGCGGTACGGACTGCTGCTAGCCGGAGGATATGCATTCAGAGCGCACAAGCTCCTGCACCGTCCATCTCAGGACCTTGACCTTGCCACTGGCGACGCCACCCCGTTGCCTGAGATCGCCGAGCATGTCCGGCAAGCCTTCCATTCCGCGGGTTACGCCGCGCGAGGCTGGTGCTTCAGTTCCCTGGTTCTGGCGACGAGTTGGAGATGGATCTTCTCAAGGAAGCACTAGAGCCAAGATGGATAACGGTCCAGATAACCGACGCAGCAAGCATGCGGGCATTGTCGCTCGATGACACCGTGGGCCTCAAAGCGCGCGCCTTGCATGACCGCTTCGTCATCCGCGACATCATCGACCTGCATGCCGTCGCCGACACTTTCTCCTACATCGATCTTGAAAACCTTGCCCGCCGCCATGAACCCGACCTGGACCTGGAAGCGATACTTAACCATCTCGCCGGCGTGAGCATCTTTCCCGACGACGACTTCGCCGGATACGGACTAGACGAAGCCAGGATCGCCGACCTGCGCAGATGGGCACTCGGCTGGTATGACGATCTCGCTCACCGTCTCGCCGTCGAACGTATGGACGACGACCTCCCGGACGACCTGGAGCAGGGCTAGCTCAGAGGGTCGAGTCAGGCAGACCACTTGAGCAACAACGGTAGGCGCGGCGATCTTCGCGGCCATTTCGATGCTTCCTCGCGTCAGGTATTTCCTTGCCTGCCGCTTGCGCCGCTAAGGCCAAGCAGGTCGGCCTACCTTAACGTGGCGGGTGATCGACCATTTGACGGTCTCCTTCGCAGGACGCAATTCAGGAAACAACCGGTGCTACCAGCGACGCCAATGTGAGTAGAGATACACGAGCCGACGGATGGTTGACCGATGTAATCTGCGCCCAGGATAGAAGTCGACCACTCAAGGTGGCAATGGCGCTACCACGGTCGTGACCCGACTAATCGCAGAAATCTGGCGGGACAGACGCTTGTCAGCGCTAGCGCAGAAAATCTTAACGGCAGACGAGTATTGAACGACATCAAGATAGGTCGCCTCGACCGTGAAATCACCGTGAGCTATGTTATTTCTTTTTTCAACCCCATCGACGATCTGATACGTTGCGTCTGGCGTTTCGGCGAAAAAGAGGACGGGGATAGGTATATTGATCAGGAGTGATTCGATTAACCTACTCGCCTTGGCGTTGTCCCAAACGTATTCACGTTGAAAATCGGGTATTATGAGTGTCCCGTCATCCCATTGCTCTTTGAGAGTATTTATGGATAGGTCGTACGCTTGTGTATGAATCAAGCGATCCGAGGGAGGGAAGTCCGACTCGCTAGTGTCATCGCGCTCGCCGAGGTCAAGATCTTCGTCAGCCAACTTCGCCAACCCTCAATCTGATTGGTAGTCCAACAGGCGAAACTCGGACTTGACCCTAGCTTCGTCTTCGTTCCGGCGCATGGTACTCGCGTGCTTGCGCCGACTCACCGTTGGACTGCATCGTAGCGAAGCGGATGATACAACGGACACTCGCGTACCTACTACCGTGTTTCGATGCGCTCTGCCAGGCGGACATTTGCGGCACAGATTGCCCTACCCGAGTCGAAGATGCGGCGCAGATTACCGGACCCGTCCCTATATCGAACCGTCTAGGTGGCAGGATGCATTTGTTTCGCTCATCCCACAGGCCCCTGAGGCGAGATTGATGGGCGCTCCTCGGTTGGCTTGCCCTGTGCAGCCCTAAGAGACAAGTAGCCTACTTCTGCGAATGGCTTGCGTGCATACCTGGGGCTGGACCATCGCACTCAACCCCGACGGCACCACCACCATGACCAACCCCGACGGCACCAAGACCTACCACAGCCACAGCCCGCCATCTGCCGCATGACGGTCGGCGGCGCCGCTTTCGGCTGCTGGTCTAAGCGCGCTGCAAGCGGAACGGGATGATGGCGCCCTTCGACGTCCCGACCACGATGAGATCCGGACCTGCGATGGCAAGGCGCGTGAGTGACGCCTCGGCAGGGAAGACCGCGAGTTCTCTCCTGGTCGGCACGTCCCACGCGCACAAGGTCTGGTCTCTTATGGCGAAGAGCGTGCGGTCGTCTGGTGCCAGGGCTAGGTGAAAGGCGCTTCCGCTGAACGGCTCGCGCGGCTCAAGCGCCGACAGGTCGAACACGTTGATCCCGCCGTGCGCGGTGATGGCCAGATGTCCGTCCGAGGTAAGGACGAGGTCGCTGACCCAGGCCGGGTGCTCGAAGCATGCTTGCTGCTGACCAGTTTCGGCGTCCCAGACCCGCAGCGAATGATCCCAGGAACCTGACAGGAGCGTCCGGCCGTCCGGGGTAAACGCCAGATGCTCGACGTAACCGCTGTGTCCGTAGAGCGGCGGCAGGACCTGACGGCCCTTGCGGAGGTCCCAGACCTCGATGGTGTGTTCCTGGGTGGCGGTCACGAGCAGCGTGCCGTCGGGGCTTACGGCCGTTGCCGCGTTGAACGGCTCCCTGCCACGGACGACTGGTCCCGCGGTCCCGCCGGCCAGGCTCCAGCGCCGCCAGGTTGCATCGCGCGACACCGAGATGATCTCGGTCTCGTCAGGGGTGAGGGTGAGCCCGTCCACCCCGACGGTGTGTCCCTTCAGCACCCTCGAAGAGCCGGACGCCACATCCCAGAGCCTGATGTCCTTGTCCGCCGAGCCGGACACCAGCCTGCCGTCCGACGAGATCGCCAGCGCGTCGATATGGCTGCGGTGCCCGGTAAGGCTGGGCCGGTGCGTCGCGCTGGCAAGATCTAGCCTGAGGATGGCGCGGTCAAAGCTCGCGTACGCCGTGCCTCCGCCTACGACCAGCGCACGCACTCCCATCCTCACCTTCCTGGGGTGCGGGACTTCGGGACCGTCGGCGTTCCAGACGCGGACAACGCCGTCGTCTGACCCGCTCACGAGCGGACCGGGCCGGCGGGGCGCCGCTACGGCCAGGCACCAGCGGTCATGAGCGCCGACCCTGCGACTGCTGTTGTCGGAGAGATCCCAGGCGAGCATCTGGCCGTCGTACGAGCCGCTGAGCACCCTGCCGTCGGCCAGGGCCGTCACCGCGCACACCTGGTTGGCGTGACCGCGCAAGATCGTGGCCTGGCCGGTATCGGTGTCAACGATGATCACGCGGCGATTGCGGGTGCCGAGCGCCACCAGCGGCCGGCCGGGGACCGAAGCCAGGCACAAAGGCTCGTCCGCTGGAAGCGGGATGATTCGCAGGAACCGCCCGTCACGGCGCCGCCACACGGCCAGGGCGCCATCGCCTGAGACGGACACGCAGCGATCTCCGGCAATCGCGACGCCGCATACATCGGCGTCGTGTTGCTTACCTTGCCAAAGAGGCGTGCCGGCCGAGAGGTCGTAGGCATAGACGCTCGCACCCGCGCAGTACAGGGCGATGTTCTCGTCCGCAGCGAGGCCCGCTACCGAGCGACCTGGGTCGCATGCGAACGGCCGCACCCGCCGGTCGGCCAGAGACCAGCGCGCCACCGTCCCGTCCTCGAGCGCCACCAGCGCCTCGAATGAGCCGGGCCGGTAGGTGACGGCGTTGACGGCCGCTCCCGCGCCGCCCGACCACAGCTGCTCGCCGCTGTCAGCATCCCAGGCGCTCAGGCGGCCGGTGCCGTCTCCGACGAGAATAAGCGCGGCGTCGTCGCTTATGGCTACGGCGCCGGCGAACCCGCTCACCGGGCCGAGCGACCTGAGGAACAGGTCGCCGTGGATCGTCGTGAGCGGGCGCAGCCAGGTCCGCTCATGCCACCTAGCCGCGTCGTCGAGCAGCATGTCCAGGTCGGGCGCGACGCCGCGCGGAACCCGGGCCAGCAACTGCCCGCAGAGCTGGCCTGGTTCGTCCGTGACGAGCCTGGTTATCTGCATCAGCGCGGTTTCCAGCGTACGCAGCTGCGCGGCGGAGGCGCTGTCAGGCGCGAGCCGGCGCGCGGCGCGCGCATCTCCCGCCAGATGCTCGGGTCCGACTCGCGCGGCCTTGGCCGCGAGATAGTCGATGGAGGTAATCAGTTCCCGGATGCGCCCGTATCTCTTGCGGGGGACCAGGATGTCCTGGACATAATGCATCAGCACGTCGGTGCGAGCACCTGAGAAATCGCTCATGTCAGCTCGGCTTCGATCGCCGTCTCAATCCCCTCCCTGACCGTATCCATAGGGAGGCGTTCGGCCAGGTAATCGCGGAAGCTCGCATGATAGAGGGCGTAGGCCGGCTCCTGGCCCGAACGGACTTCGTTGAGGAAAGGCGACCAGCGGCGCAGTACCGCGCCGGCAACCGTCGTGTTTTCCCCCGCGAAGCGGGCAAGCCGCCGGCGCGTCAGCGGCGACGGCCAGGCCGCGAGCACGCCGAGTATCGCCAGTTCCTTTTCTGGATCGTTGCCGGTCCGGCGGAGCAGTTGCTTCTCCAGGTAGGCGTAGTAAGCGCGGAGCCCGCGCGGCAACTGGTCCGTGCCGTCCGGATCGAGGCCGCCGAGCGTCCCGTAGCGGACACCGCGCAGCACATGCCGCAGGTACATGAAATTTCCCTCGGACCGATCCGCGAGCGTCTCGGCGAAGTCCGTTTCCCGGACTCCTAGCTCGCCTAGCCGCCGGCTCATCGCCCGCCGATGCCGCTTGAGGAACGCTGCGATGTACTCCCGCACGTCGGCCTGGTTCTCGGCGTCGGCTTCCAGAAGCGGCAGGTGACGCGGCTCGTCTACGTAGAGCTCGACATCCTCGGGGTCGCGCATGGTCACCACGAAGAACACGCCGGGCGGCAAGGACGGCGGCAGGAACAGCCTGTTCTCCGCGTTCTCGGCCGCCACGGCCTCATCGATGGCGTCGATAGCGACGAGCACCTGGTCGCTGCGGGCCGCGGCACGGCTGAGCAGGTCAAGCAGTACGCCGCTGTGCGACGTCGCGTCAGCGGGCAGCCGCTCGTCGGAAAGCTCGTAGCGCAGGATGAGCTGCGCGCAGACGTTGCGCAGGAAGTGCTCACGCGAGGTGATCCCGATCAGGACGCTGTTGAAATGGTGGATCAGGTCGCGTTCGCGAACCAGCTTCGCCAGCAGCGCGGTCTTGCCTATGCCCGGTTCGCCGTGCACGAACAGGTAGCCAGAGCCGAAGTCGTCGTCGTCCAGGGTGGCCCAGAGCCGTTCGCCGAAGCGCCGGCGGCCGACGAACTCCTCGGTGTGCTCGTCGATCAGCGCCGTGAAGTCGGTGACATCGGCCGCCAGCGAACCGTTGCGAGCTCGTACCGCGCGGCTAGCCTCCGGCCGGGCCGGCGCGGTCTTAAGTACCGCGATAGCGAAACGCGCGGCCGATTCAGCCGCGTAGGCATGCCAGTCATCGTTCTTTTCGCCATCGGCGAAGTCGCTGACCGCCTTGACCATAAGGAACGCCGGCCCGCCGCGATAAGCGGCCACCGCGACGCCGAGCCCCTCCATTTCGGCTCCGATAGCCTTGCTCCAGTCCTGCCGCAGGGCGGCGACGACGGCACCATCGGCCAGGACCTTCTCACCGGAAAACACCGGCCCGAAGAACGCTCGCGGGATCACCCGCCTGCCTTGCCCGTCGGGGCGAGGCGCGGAGATGCCCAGGGCCCAGTCACGCGGGTCGAGACTTTGCGCGGCCTGCAGTAATTCCCAGTCGGGCTGGAGCACTTCGTAACGATGCTCAGCGCCTCCGGCGCGCACCTTCGCCGGCTCGTAGCCGACGATCCGATCGGGGACCAGGACATCACCAAGGCGCAGGTCGCCTCCCGGAATCCCCGCCGCGATCCCGGTCAGGATGATGTACGCGGGGTTCCAGACGCTGATAGCCAGGGTGGCCGCCTGGGCGGAGCCGGGGTTGCCCATGCCACCCATCGGGAACGCCAGCACCTGGAGCGCGCCTACCTGACCGGTGCGCAGCGTGCGCCCGCGCCACCGCTGCGCCGTGCAATCACCAAGGACGCGTACGACGGCCGCGTGCTCTTCCTCCAGAGCCGTGAGGATCACGACGTCGGCATGCACGGCATTCATGCTGCCGCGCCTGGCCGGCTATAGAGGCGGTCCTTTGCGGGCACGTTAGCGGCGTCCCGCAACCGCACCACTGAAGCCCATGCGCGGGCAGCGCCGGCGACGTCCCCCTGGCTGGTGCTGGCGCGGGCAAGCGCGGCCATGGCCTGCATCTCAAGGTAAGCCGCGCCGCAGCCGCTGAAGATCGCCGCCGCGTGCAGGTCAGCGACGCTGAGCTCCCCGTACACCAGGCCGTCAAGGCCCTGCCGGTCCAGGCGATCCGCCAGTTCAGCAGTCGGGCGCGTGTGGTCGTGGACGCGCTGCGCTCCGGCGATGCGCAGGGCAAGCGGCAGGCCTCCGCAGGACCTTACTACCCGGCCGATCGTTTCCCCCATTGGATCGCACCAATCACCCGCAAACGACGCACGAATTATTGACGGTACGCCAGTAAGCATGCCTCCGCACGCTATCGGTAGGAAATCGGAAGCTGCCCGCGCTCTAATTAACCCAGGCAAATGAGGCGGGCGATGGCGGTGGTGACGATGACAAGCCTGGCGGACATACCCGTCCCGGTCACGCAGGCTCGCCTCTGCCGTAGTCACGGGAACCTTGATTCGGTGACCGACAGCGAGCGGCGCGCGTTGCGGTCAATCGGGACGACCGCCCGCGAGGTAGCGGTCAGGACCGGGGACTTGCTCGGGGCCGCCCGTCCCATTAATGTCTAGTTGACATAAATATGGAATCGTTGTTACTGTCATTGTGACAGTAACAACTGTGCGCGCAGGGGCGCCGCGCTGGGGCCAGGCCAGGTCCCGCTCCGTCACCCAGCCGGGTGGCGGTGAGTGCGGCGTCCGCCCTCCTCACCCACGGAAAGGACTTGTCATGCGCGCATTCCCGCGCTCGGTCTCGCTGGCTTTTGCGGCAACCTTCATCTGCGCTGGCGCTCCGGCGCACGCGTCACCCGCGCCGGCCCGCCACAGCGTCGCACTCGCCGATTGCCCGGCAGGCACCAACTGGAACCACATCCTCATGATCTGTCAGTAGATCGTCGGTAGATCTCCGGAAGAGCCATCTACGAATCTGATAGCGACAGTTCACGATCCGCGGGGGCGTCGTCGGGCCTGCACCCGGGCCTGCCGGCCAGCCCTCAGCCTGCGGGCTGGAGGTAAGTCCATCATGACCGGTCGACTAGCGATAGTAAGAATTGTGCGCCGCGGCTGCGTGGCCGCTGCCGTACTTCTGGCCTTGAGCGCATGCGGGGGCGGCGCCGCCAGCGATCCCGCCGTCGCGGGGGTCCCCTCTGCCAGCGACTGCGCGGAAGCCGCCAGCGTGCCATTGCCCGCCCCGTCGCGACCAGTGGTGGTTCTCGTGGCCGACGACACCAGGTCAGGACCGGTGAGCGCGGACACGTTGCCCTCGTCGGTGGCGGCCACGCTGCAGCAGGCGCAGGCCGCCCAGGGCGAGCTCGTCATCCTGGCCGTCAACGGCGCTGGCGCCAACCCGCTGTTTGTCAGGACGGTGGCGCTGGATCCCGCACCCGGGCACACATCTCCGATCGCCAACGGCGCGCGGGCTGCGACGATCGCGTGCGTTCCGCGCTGGATCACCGCACGAGCAGCTGCGCCCACCCGTCCTGGCAGCGACATCCTCGGCGCGGTCGACGAGGCGATCCGCCGTCAGCCAAGCCGCATCATCGTCATGTCTGACGGCCTGGACAACGTCGATCCGCTCGACTTCAACAAGATCGGCTACGGAGTACAGGCTGGCAGTGTTGTCGCGTCGCTGAACCGGACCGATTCGATCGACCATGCGGCTGCCAGGATCCCGGTCCTGTGGGCTGACCTGGGGGTGACCGCCCAGCCGTTGCCCGGCGTCGTACGGGACTCGCTGAAGCGGATCTGGGCCGGGATACTGCGCAGCGCAGGAACCACGGTGACCTTCCTCCCTGATCAGGCCCCGGCAGGCAAGCCACGGGCGGGCACGCCGGCTGACGCGGTCCTGCTGCCCAAGGTGACGACCGTGATCAAGGGCTGCCGAAAGACCTTCAATGTTCCGACGGACTTGCTGTTCCAGCCGGGAGACGCTCACGTGCACGGTGGCACAGCGGTCCTCGACGACGCGCGGAACGACCTGGTCAGCAATCCGGGCTCGACCGCCATTGTGGCCGGTAATACAGCGGCGTTCGGTTCCGATGCCTACCGCCACAGCCTGTCGGTCGCCCGTGCCCAGGCCGTCGCCCGGATCCTCGAGGCGGACGGAGTCAGGCGATCCAGGCTGCGCATCGTCGGATACGGATCCGGGCGGCCAGCTGAGAACGAGTTCCCTGGCGGGCGGCACGACCTGGCCGCCGCCGCCGCGAATAGGAGAGTCATCATCACCGTCAGCCAGGATGGGTGTGGCTAATGAGTAACTTTCTGCACCGGCTGGGCTTCGGGCTCACCGGCCGGAACCTGATCACGCTGCTTGAAGATGAGAAGCCGCAGGCTGTCGGCGACCCCGCTGCCGAGGTGGCCGCACGGCCGCCTAAGAACGCCGAGAAGTCCGTGGTGGTCAGCATCGTCGACTCCCTGGCCAGCCGGGATCGCCGTCAGGCCGCGGCGCTGCTCCGCAAGCAGCAGGCGCTGGTCAGGGCCTCGCATGCCAGGATCAATGCGATGCGCCGCCTCAGCGCCGCCCAGGCACATCCGCGCCTGGCTAACGAGGGCACCGCGCAGGCCGCCGGCACCAGTCCCGCCGGCACCAGTCCCGCCGGCGACAGTCCCGCCGGCACCAGTCCCGCCGGCGACAGTCCCGCCGGCGACAGTCCCGATGACCGTCTTCGCTTCGCCCGGCGCTGGCGCAGGGCGCGTCCGGCTGGCGGGCACGGCACGTTCCGCGAGATGTTCGATCCCCATTCGCCGCTGATCGCCGAACGCGCGCTGCTCGCCATCGAGGCGGTGTTCGTGGCGGTGGAGTTCGTCTTCTGGTACGGAGTTTTCGCGCTCAACGTTGACGCCCATGCGTCGGCGCTTGATCCCACCAGGATTAGCGACATCTTGTTGTCGGTCATGATTCCGCTGTCGGGCATCGTAGCTGCCAGGATCATCGGCGGTCTCGCCCACCGGGTGATGCGCAAGTACCCAGGCACCGGACGCATCGAGTACGTCGGAGCGGTAGTGTCAGCCGCCGTCGCCGGGTTGGCGATCGTCGCCATTTTCATGGTGATCCATGCCCGCTTCGACCAGCACGCGCCGGGGGAGATCGGCGCGTTCGAGCCGCCTGCCCTAGCCATGACCTTGGTCTTCATCGTCGTGCTAGCCGGCGACATGATCGCCAGGATCTTCCTGGTATCCGAGGTGCGGAAACAGACCGAGAAGCGGCACAGGCACATCGACAAGCTGGCCACGCGCGCCACGGGCGCGAATCGCAAGCATGCCAGCGCCTGGCTCGACCTGCGGAACGCCGTGCAGCGGCAACTCGACACCGACGAGCGGGTGGTCGCCGCGGGTGCTCGCATCATCAGCGATGACCGTGCCCGTAGCGGGACGGCTTCCCCATCGCTGCCGGAGGCGACGGCCGGGATCCGGGAGGCCCACGCCCTCAACGGCCAGCACGCGCCATCCGAGCATGCGCCATCCAATGACGCCACCGCCAGTCACATGGCGGTGCCTTCCCTGGATCTGCTCCAGCTTCTCGGGGTGAACCTGGCTCCGGTTCGGCCGAGGGTCATCGCGGACGCGGTGGACACCCTGCGCGAGTGGCCATCGCTCCGCCAGGCAGAACTCGCTTCCCACGTGGGAGGCATGGCGGAGCGGCTGTATCCGTTCCCGCCAGCTAACTCGCGGTCAGAAGAGGCGGCGCAGCCGTCCGGGCCCGTGGCCGGCGGGCCAGGCTTCCGGCCGATCGAGCTACCGAAACGGCACGGGCCGAAAGACCAGAACGGCGGTGGCCACCAAGCCAGCCACAACGATGCCGACGGGAAGGATGGGCTATGACATTTGCCAGGGGAATCCGGCTGGGCCGGCCATCCGGCCTGAAAGGGCCGATGGGCAGCACCGGTGTCTACCTGCTGCCGCTGCTCATGATCGGCATGCTCGCGGCAGCCGTCTGGTACCTGTGGCCCAGCCCGGGACAGGCGCAGGCGCCTGCCTCGCTCAGCGGCTACCGCGCCGGGGGGGCTCGCGACGAGCTGAACTGCCTGCGCCTGGTCATCGGGGTCGACGTCTCCGGCTCCATGCGCGGCTTCACCGTTCCTCGTGATGACGCGCTCACCGAGCTCTTCGGCTGGGTCAAGACCAACCTGCGGCCCGACGATCAGGTAGCGATCATCGACTTCGCCGCGGTCGCGAAGATCCGCATGATGTCGACCACCGTCGCGGATCTCGGTTCTCTCCCGCCGCCGGCCGGAGCGGAAGACGGTTACTACACCTACTTCCGCCCGATCCTGGCTGACGTGGACCAGCTCCCGGCGACCCGCTGTGACACCGCGCTGGTGCTCATCTCCGACGCTCAGCTCATCGACCTGCCCAAGACTCAGGCGGCCGGCCGCAGCCTCCTGCTGGCGCACCACATCAGCAAGATCCGGCTGCTGGTGCCCGGTGCCGCCATTCAGGTGGACCCCATCTGGGTCAAGGGCTTCCCGTCCGCCGTGCCCTACGTATTCGACGGTACGGATGCGGAGGCCACGGGCCTGGCCCTTGGCCGTGTCGTTGTCAGCCTCACTGGCCAGTCGCTGGTACGGGTCAGCTAAACCTGGGGAAGGTTCATGAATGGCTTGCTGAGCGAGATGTCGAGCCTGCTGGTCAGCGTAATCGGGCTGATCCTGCTGATGGCCGTCGTGCCATTGCTGATGAAGATCATGCTGCCGCCTCTCGGGGAACCGCTATGGCGCGGCTACTGGTGGCTGGTGAGGTGGGTGCTGCTTGCCCCGGTACGGGCGCTGGTCTTCGGCATCAGGTACCTGGTCAGGCGGAGATAGCCGATGCGCGACATCGCCGCTGATCCTGCGCGGTGGTCGTTTTCTCCGCGGTGGTCGTTCGCGCGAGCGCGGCGGGCGGCGGCCGAGATCCGGGCGGCGCCGCTCGGCGATCAGGCCATCGCGACCCTCAGGCCGCCAGGGGTATCCGGCCTGGCCAGGTCGCGGGCGCCGCTGGCTTTGCTCTTGTACCTGGCCGGGCTGGACGGGCAGGTGGTAGAGCAGGACAGCGGCGGGTTCGCTGTCCTGCGCAGGCCGGCGGCCCGCGGGGCGGTCCGCTCCGGCGGGCCCTGGCTGCGCCTGCTCCGCTGGCTCGATCACCACTGGGACCTGGCGGTTTTCGCGATCCCGCCCGCGGCCGCCGTCGTCGCCGCCGCGCTGGTCCTGCCGCTGCCGGTGGCACGCCTCGGGGCCGTGCTTGTGCTATTCGCTGCCATGCTCTGGGTGTGCGTGTTCCTGACCGGCGGCGCCGTGCGTCAGCTTGGCTGCGTAGCGCGGATGGGCGCATCCTCCCCCTCCGCTGAGTCGCTGCGCTGGGACCACTGGTCGGCACCGCTGGTGCACCAGCCTGACCCGGATCTCCTCGATGACCTGCTGAGGCTCATGACTGAACGGCTCGCCGCGCTGATCCGTGCCGAGGTGCAGGCGTTCACCGGGCACACGGCGCGCGCTAGCGGCCTGGACGTGACCGAGACGCTTGTCATCCTGGAAAGCGGCATCTCCACGCCGAAGGCGCGAAAGGAAGTCGCCAGATCGCTGCGCGCGATCCGGACCACGGCGCCGCTGGAAGGCGTGATCATGCTGGCACCGCCGCGCAGGCAGGACCAGGTTCCGGCCCGGCAGGTCGCGGGCGGCGGGTTCCTGCTGCTCTACCTGGGCGGGCTGGCGGTGGTCATCGCAGTCTGCGCCAGGTTCGTCGCGGACACCGAGGCAAGCGCGTGCGTCCCGGCATCGTGTCGCGGGCATCCGGTGACCTACCTCCTGGCGCTGAGATGGCTGGGCCAGCGCCTGTTCTTCACCGACCCCGCGGGGTTGTCCGCAGGCACGGCGCAGGCAACTGTGCTCGGCTGGCTGGTAAGCCTGGCCGGCGCGATGCTCGTCGCGGTCTGCTGGGTGGCCGCCCGTCAGCAGATCACCCGCAACCGGCAGGAAAACAGCCGCCACCGGGAGCACTACAGGCAGGTCGCGGAGACCACGCGGGTGCTGATCCTGGTCGTCACCCAAGAGGAACGAAAAGCTCTCCTGCGATCGGTACGCCGGTACGTCGGTCAGCGGCCCGCCGAGAGCTATGACGGCCGCCGCACGGTCTGCGCGCTGGGTTCCATAGCCGGCACCGAGCTCATGCTTGCCCAGGCCGTCGCGCAGGGCACCGCCTCGGCCAGCGGAATGTACGAAACGGCGAAATCGGCGATCGACCAGTGCCGCCCTGACCACGTCATCCTTACCGGTATCTGCTTCGGGCTGCGGCCCGGCGACGGCCAGCGGCTTGGTGACATCGTCGTCGCCGAGGAGGTTCACAACATCGACCACCGCAAGGTGGTCGAAGATCGCGGCGTCGAGCGCACCATCCGCCGTGGCGCGCACGGCCAGGCCTCCCCAGCGCTGCTCGACCGGTTTCAGGCCGCGGCGTCCACCTGGGATGGCGCTCGCGTTCACTTTGGCCAGGTGCTGACCTCGTCCACGCTAGTGAACTCCGGGTCGCTGGTGGCCAGGCTGCGGGCGGAGTTCCCTGACGCCCTCGCGGGCGAGATGGAAGGCACGGGCGTCTACGAAGCGGCGAGGGAGGGCGTAAAGCCGAACTGGATCATGGTCAAGGCGATCTCAGACTGGGGCTGCGCCAAAACCGATGACCATCAGCCCCTGGCGGCGCGGAACACGGCCGACTTCGTGGTCCACGTGGTAGCCACCGGGGCGCTGCGCGGCAGGCTCTGACTACCAGGTGTTGACTTAACCTGCTTGGGTGGGAACAAAGGGGGCCCGGCGGCCCGCCGCCGGTGCGGATGATCTCGCGACGGCGCTGCGGGCCTGCGCGAACGTGATCGCCAGCCAATGGCGCCGCGAGCTCGAGAGCACGGGGTGGTCAGCCGAGTTGTCTGCTGACGCACCAGGTGACATCGGCGGGCGTTACCTGCCAGGCTTGCTTGAGCTCGTCGCCAGGCAGATCCAGCGGCCCTCGGCCGACCTCGCCGCGGTGTACCGGGACGAGCTTTGCCGCTATGAGCTAGCGCTGACGGCCGTGCCAGCGCCGCGCCGTGCCAGCGCGACTGCCCTGGTCGCCGCGCAGCGCGCCGCGGTGGAAAGCGTCATGACAGGTGCGCAGCGGACAGCGCTGCTTTCAGCGCTCGATGACCTCAACGGGCCGCCGGCCGCCTGCCGGTCAGCCGCGCCGGTCGCCTTTCTGCTGCTCGGCGACTGCCTGATGAACGAGATCAGGTGCTTCCTGACCGAATACGGACGTCGGTCTGGCGTCGCTGTTCGCGGATATCACCGGTACTTCAGCGGGGCACTGAGCGTCCCTTTCGACGTCGGCTCAGTCCGCCGGCTTGCCGACGAGCACGAGATTGACTTCGTGGCGTTAAGCCCGTGCACCTTCGACAGCCTGCCGCTGTTCCGTGAGCTGCTCATCAGGGCGGAGAACGCTGAGGCTGACGCGAAGTCCGTAACGACGCTAGTCGGAGTGATCGAGGCAATCGTCGGGGAACTCGCTGGTCTCATCGACGCGCCGGTCTTGCTGCACAATGCGTGCGGGGCACCGGTCGGCCCGGATCGCGGGCTGCTGACGAGCTTGCCCCCGCTGACTCACCGCGGCCGCGCCGCCATCGGCGTGCTCAATGCCGAGCTTGAGCGCCTGGTGGCCAGCCGGGAGCGGGTCACTCTCATCGACGAAGTCCGGGCAGCGGATCGGCTAGGGCTCAGGCGCGCCACCGAATCCGCGATTCCCGGCGGTCCCGTTGCCGGCGCGCTTTTCCACACGAGCAGGCTCGGACGCGAACTGGGCGCGTCCTACTGGGAACTGGCCGAGGTCCGAAGCCAGCTAGGCCAGCTCAGAGCGCTGGCGGTTGACTTCGATGGCACCCTCTGGTCTGGTGTCATGGCAGATGGGCCAGTACAGCATTTCGCGGACCGGCAGGCACTGCTCAGGCGGCTCAGGCAGAGCGGCGTCGTGCTTGCCGGGCTGAGCAAGGGATCGCCGGAGAGCGTGCGCTGGGGCGAAATGCACCTGACTGAGCGCGACTTCGCGGTGGTTCACCGGAGCTGGGGCGCCAAGGAAATCGCACTGCGGCAGATAATGAGCCAGCTCAGGATACGTCAAGAACATGTTGCCGCGATCGACGACAATCCCACTGAGCGAGCCCTTCTCGCTGCCGCCTTTCCCGGGCTGCGGACGCTTGATCCTGATGACGCCGCTACCTGGCGGCGCCTTGCCCTGCTGCCGGGCGTCACTCGCGGCGGCCGGTCGGCTGAGGCCAGGCATCGGACGGAGCGCTACCAGGCTGACCAGGCGCGCCGACTGCTCGTGTCGGAAGCGTCCGCTGTGCAAGAGCGAATGCGCGGTCTCGGCCTGACTCTTACCTTCAGGCAGATGGCCGCCGCTGACCTCGCCCGCGTGCTTGAGCTCCTGCGGCGGACGCACCAGTTCAATACCACGGGCGTCGCTCCCGCGAGAAGCCAGCTGCTGCGGCTGATGGAGGCCGGCGGCAGCCACGATGTGTTCGTAGGTCACCTGAAGGACGAGTTCGGCGACTTCGGGATCATCGCCGTTGTGATCGTCGAGCGTGAGCAGAGAGTTATCGAGTCATTCGTAATGAGCTGCCGGGCGATGGGCTATGGCGTCGAGCACATTATTCTCGACCGGGTGATCAGCCGCTGCGGGGTACCGATAACCGCCAGGCTGGTGCACACTCAGCTGAATGAGCCGTGCCACGGGCTATTTCAATCGGCGGGGTTCACAGAACATCAGCCCGGCAGGTGGCTGCTATCAGAACGGCGGCCAGTGCCGCTGCCGACCTGGTTCACTGTCCATGACATCGGTGGACCTTTCTAGATTGGGGTCGCATGTGGATGAGGTAGCGGTCGCCAGATTTGCCGACGGCTCGACGTTCGGCGTGCAGCTTATCGCCATCGAAGGGCCATTGCCGGCGGGCGATGACCGGCTCACGACGCCGACCGGCCTGCGAGAGCGGGCCGAGAGCGGGATTACCGGGCTGGCCACGCTGCTCTCGCATGTCGCAGACGAGATCGGGCGCGGGGTCGCCGCGATACCTGTGGCGAACCGGCCTTCATCGGTCGAAGCGGAAGTGTGCCTGGGGCTGTCGGCACAAGCCGGGCCAGTCTGGCTGTCCGGTAAGGGAGAATACACGCTTAAGGCGACCTTCGTCTGGAATACGTAGGAACCGCCGGCCAATGACGTCGCAGCGCGAGCTTGAAGAGATCCTGGCCAGGGCCGTCTGCCAGGTCACAGTGGGAAACCGGGCAAGGACGGGGACAGGCTGGCTTCTCACCGGCGACGGGATTGTCCTGACGGCAGGCCACCTGATTGCCGATGACATTTCACTGCCCGTCAGCGTGTCCTTTCCCGACGTCGCCCGGGCCAGGCCCGCCAAGGTGCGTCAGGCGGCCCACGAGCCGAATCGCGGGATCGATTTCGCCGTGCTGGAGTGCGAGGTACCTGAGGGCGTGCCAGCGGTACCTATCTCCCTGGAGCGCGCACCGCACGGGTCACTGATGGCCATGGGCTACGGTCTCACTCTGCGGAGCATCAGCGCTGCCAGCGGAGAATTCGTCGGCCCCTATGACCCGCAGAACAGCTCAGCGAACCGCCTGTTCAGATGCCGGAGCATCGAGCTCGCCGAGGAAGGCTACAGCGGCTGCCCCATTGCCAGCAGCAGGTCAGGGGCGGTGGTTGCGCTCCAGATCGAAGCTGTCACCGGCGGCCGGGGGGCCAGGGACACGGTGCTGGCCATGCCCTTGTACCGGGTCGCCGAATTCTGGAAGCGGCTAGAGGAAGTGGAGGCTCGCCAGGCCGAGACGCGTGATGGCTACCTGGCGCGCAGGGTCCTGGTCGTCACCGCCGCCAGCGCCGGCGTCCTGCGCGGGAGCGTGCAGGCCATTCACGCCGCCCTCGCCAGGGCGGGCTTTGACGTGCTCCCGCTGGACAGTCGCTCCCGGATCGTCAGCGAGCTCGGCGACGCCTGGGCGGTCGTGCTCATCGGGCCCGAACTGGCAGCAGACCCTGATCAGGCCCGCGATGTCGTGGTCAGCGCGATCTTGCGGCAGGTACCAGTGGTGGTGGTGGCAAGTTCAGCCGCCGGGCTTGCGCCCTACCTTCGCGGCCTGCCGGTCGTGTCAGGTCAGCCGGACTCCGCCGCCGAGCGTGTGGCCGAGGCGGTGCTGAGTCTTTCCGAAGACAAGATCCGGCTGGCTAGCCTGTCCGCCTTGTCCGACTCGCTGGAGGAGATCCAGGCGCGATCGGCCGATCCGATCAGGTTCCAGCCGCACATCGACGAGCTGCGATCGCTGATAGGAGGCTGGCCGACCAGAGTCGAGCGCCAGGACCGGCGGATCACAGCCGGTACCCAGACGCTGCAGGCCAGATCGCAGGAACCGGCCAGCCTGGTGCCCTCGGCCGGGGTTCGCCCCATCGATCCTGAGCATCTATTTCGTGACCGCACCGCCGAAGCGGAGCGAGTGAGCTCCTATCTGGCCGACGGCACGGTCGGGATCGTCGGAATCGTCGGCAGGGCGGGCATGGGCAAGACGGCGCTCGCGGCGCACGTTATGGCCGCGCTGCGGCGGCAGCGCTGGATGCACGCGACGGCCGGCCCCCGGATCGACGGGCTCGTCTACCTGTCCACGAGGACGAGCTCGGGCATTACGAGCGCCGAAGTGGTGCTCAAGCTCTCGCGCCTCGCCGGCGCTCCGGGCATCGTCAGATCCTGGACGGCTCGGACCACGCCGATCGCCCAGCGGATTGCGCAGGTCATCGAGGCGGCCGGCGACAGGCAGATCGTCGTCCTGCTGGACAATTTCGAGGACCTGCTCGACGAGACCGGGCACATCTGCGGCGGCGACGAGCTTGCCGAACTGCTGAGCGGCCTGATCGCCGCAGAAACCGGCCTCAAGTTCCTGATAACCAGCCGCGAGCGGGTCGAGTTCGACGCCAGCGCCATCGGCAGGACCCGGGTTGTCGAGCTGAGATCCGGGTTGCCAGAGGACGAGTCCATCAGGATGCTCCGCGAGCTCGACCCGCAGGGGGAATACGGCCTGGCACAGGCCCCGCTGGCCGCGCTTCGCCCGCTCGTCGCCATGGTGCACGGCATCCCCCGTGCGCTTCAGCTGGTCGTCGGGTTGCTCGCCAACGACCCGATGCTGGACGTCTCCGATCTGACGGACTCGCGGATTAACCTCGTCGACGAGTCCCTGAACGGCATCATCATGCAGACCCACGCCCGGCTTGATGAGCCGGCCAGGTGGGTGCTGCTGGCGCTGGCCGTTCTCGGACGGCCTGAGTCGCTGAACGCGCTCGACTTCGTCCTGCGCCCTTTCGCTCCCGGTACCGACGTTCCCGCTATCGTCCGGAGGCTTATCCGCACTCAGATCGTGTCGGTGGACAAGCTCACCAGGCACATGGCGCTGCATCCGGCTGATCGCGCCTACCTGCTGAGCCAGGCCGCTGAGCAGCGGGCCGCGACGCTGGCCCTTATCCGGCGGCGATCGGCGGAGTACTACCTGTCGCTGGCGCCGGACCTGGCCGGCATAAAGGACATCGAGGGTGCGCGGCCGCTGCTGTTCGCTGTTGAGCATCTGCTGGCTTGCCAGGACTTCGCGGCCGGGCTAGAGGTACTTGACCAGCTTGATGAACTGCTCGAGTTCTGGGGCTACTACCAGCTCGTCATCGACCTGCGCGTAGCTCTGGCCGGCGGAGTCGGCGGCGAGTCGTGGATCGCGAACGCGATGCGGCTCGGGCGGCTGTACTGGCTGACGGGCGACGCGGCCGCGTCGGCACTGTGGCTGACGCGCGCCGAGGAAGCCGCGCTCGCCTACCCGGACCAGCTTGGGCCCATCCTGGTGGACCTGGCCGCATCGCAGCGCGACTCCGGTCACCTTCGCCAGTCGCTCCCCGCCTTTATCCGCGCCTTCCGGGTTGCCGCCGCGACCGGCGCGGACCCGCTGGTCATATCCAGGGGACTCATCCAGGTGACCCACACGGTCCGCTCGCTCGGGTTCTTGGATACCGCCCTGGCGTGCACAGGCAGGGCGCAGGAACTTGCCAGCGCGCGGGCCGCTGGCGCGCAGGCCTCCCGCGCCCGGTTCCTGCGGGCCGCGGCGCAGCTTAACGGCGCTATCAGCGACCGCCTGGCAGGGGACCTGGCCAGCGCAAGGAGGCGGCTGGACGATGCGATGGAACTCGCCGAAGGGATCGGCGACCGCGGGCTGATCGCCTATGTCCGCTGCGGGCTTGCCAACCTGGAGCGGACCGCGGGAGCACCAGCTCGAGGCGTGGCCGAGCTGCTCGCGGCCATGGAGATCTACGAGGAGATCGGCGACCGCTGGGGACAGGCCGCGTGCCTGGCCACGCTCTGCTGGGCCCATGCCGATCTTCTCGACGCCGGCTCAGTAGCCCGCTACGCCGAGCAGGGACACCTGGTGGCGCGGGGCTGCAACCCTCGGGCGCTCGCCAGCGTGATGCTAGCCGAGAGCGTCATGGCCAGGCGTGCCGGCGACTACGCGACCTCGATCAGCCTGGGCACAGCCAGCGCGACCCTGCTCCGCGAATCGGCGTTCGACCTGTACGGTGCCTGGGCCGAATGCGAGCTCCAGGCCACCCGGTTCCTTGCCGGCCAGCAGGGCGATCGCTGGGTCATGCCCTACGGTGCTACCAGGATCACCAGGGCCGTCTGGCTCGGTCTTCGGGCGGCCAGCGTCGCGTGCGGCCCCGCTGGCCCAGCCCGCGATTCCGGGAGCGCCTGCGTCGAGGCGGCCGCCGGGGCAAGCCGGCTCGTCCCTGCCGGCAGCCCCCGGGTCGTGGCGCTCACGGTGCTCGACGGGCTCCTCGTCGCGGTCGCGACCTGCCTGGCCTCCGATGACGCGCAGCACGGTGCCATCCTCGCGCCGCTGATGCTGGCCGAAGCCGCCCCCGGGATCGTCGCGGATTACCGGGTCGCGCTTGACCGCCTGTGCGCCGCGGAGCTGGCCGGCAGCGCGGGACTTCGCCTGCTGGTCGCGCGCGGCTAGCTCCAGACCCGTGCCCCGCAGTGGCTGGGGCAGGCGGCCAGGTCAACCTGAAGGTCGGCAGGCACCAGGGCGCAGGCTGACCGGGCCGGCAGGATGAGCTGGGAGGCCGGCCTTGGCACCTGAGTTGGCTCACCATTTTGGATTGTGGCTCAGCTTGAGGCCGTGACGTGCGCGTTCCCTGCCCGCAGCGGCGGAAATCGTGCCCTGGCCAAGGCCGCAGACCCGCTCAAGGCCATGGCGAGCGAGGCAGATCGCCGCGCATCCGGGCCTTCCCTGTCTCCGGCCGGCCGCGCCGGCACGTCACCTGCTTCCCCGGCGCCCGCAGCCACCCTCGCCCCGCAGCCCGGTGAACAGCAGCAAAGGCGCGACGTTGCCGTTCCCGGGCCGGCCAGAACAGCAACGACGGCGCGATCTTGCCGCCCCTGCGGCAGCAACGACGCGACGTTGCCGTCAGCACCCCGCCGCCAGCAGCAACAACGGCGCGACGTTGCCGCAAACCCGCCCGCACGGCGCCCGTGCCTGGAGCTACCGAAACCGAGACGCGCACTAAATGAGCCAACTCAGGTCGCGCGCGCGGCTAGCTCCAGACCCGGACCCCGCAGTGGCTGGGACAGGTGGCCAGGTCAACCTGAAGGTCGGCCGGCACCAGGGCGCAGGCTGACCAGGCCGGCAGGATGAGCTGGGAGCCCGCCTTCGCTGGGGGACCCGATCCGGCCCAGACCAATGACCGCGGGCCGGTCGCGTGATACGGGTCCGGCAACCGGGCCGGATGCAGCGAGGAAAGGTTGACGGCCACCACGAGGCCGTGATCGCCGGCGCGGGTCGCGTAACCGGTCGCGTAACCGGTCGCGTGACCGGTCGCGGCGGACTCCCCGGTGACTTCGACCCGGAGAATCGGCCGACCTGAGCGCAGGCAGTCGCGGATGGTGCGCCGCACGCTCAGCAGCAGCCTCACGAACTTGGGCAGGTCGGCCCGCAGCGCGGTGGCGTCCCACCGGTTCCAGTCGAGCGGAGCGGGCGAGAACATCTGAAGCTGGTCGTAGGAGAGCGCGTCCTGTTCGGCCTTGGTGAATCCGAACTCCCTGTTGACGGGCACGGTAATGCCGTGCTCGGTACCGGAAAACAGGAAGGGAATCGATCCGGGGAGAAACCACAGGTAGATCAGCAGCAGCCTGACGACATCGGGATCGAGCGGAATGGTGTCATGCGTCCCCGTGCCCGCCAGGAACGGCGAAGGCCGCGTCGTGGCGGCGAGCATGCTGACCTGGTGGTCGAGCGACCGGATCAGAGTCGCCCGGTCACGGGCGTACGGGCAGGCGCAGTAAATGAGCGGGCCGACCACCGCATCCGCACGTGCCGGTCCGGCGAAGGTCCAAAGTTCCTCACTGACGATCCACGGTTCGGCGGCGGAGTCAGGCGGGCTCCACGCCAAGGGGCAGCAAGGCGGCGCCACGCTGAGCCTGGCCGTGCCGCGGGCCAGGTCGAGGCCCCGGGCGAGCACGTCGTCTGGAACGCTCGACTGGACGTCGATCAGCAGTGCCCGCTCGCCGTGTCGCAGGTGCCAGGCAATTACTTCGGGCATTACCCGCCACGCACTTCGCCGCTGATCGAGCGGTGCCCGGCGGTAGCTGGCATGCGGGACCGGGTAGTCGAGTGCGGTGTAGTTCACCGACACGACGTCCTCCCAGGTGTACGTCGCGCTCAGGTCCGGGCTGACATCAGGCATGGCATTCGCGGGCCTCAGCGCCCCGCCGCGGGCGCTGCAGGCAACGGGCACATCCGGTTCCAACCGGACTTGGCCTGCGGCCGGGGGGCGCTCGAACCGAGCACGGATGGCCGGGGTGATAGCGGATTCCGTACCCGCAGGCACGAGCAACTCGCCGCGACGAGCCCGCCACCAGTAGGTCAGGTCGGGGAACCGCGTGATCAGCGGACTGTCGATGCTCAGCGTGGCAAGGGGCGCGATAGAACCGAATCTGACGCCGAGATGCCTCGCCGCGCCGATAACCGCGCGATACAAATCGTGGGAACTCCATGAGGGCAGCAGCGCATCAGCGTAGCGATGATCTATCTCGAACGGGTCCCTGGCCGCGAACGGCGAGCCGCGAATGCCCTTCTTGTTGGCCCGCCCGATCAGGGACAAGGGCAAGGTGATCACGGTATCGACGAGCAAGTCGCGTCGCAGGAACGGCAGGAACGGCATAAAGCTCAGCAGCGAGCCGATTCGCTCGCCGAAGGAAGCGAAAGACGGAATGAAGATGCCGTAGACAAGCTCGGGAACCCCGTCAGGCTCGGCCGCGTCATGGCTCAGGATTTCCCGAAGGCACGACAGGAGAAACTCCGGGCCATCGACCCGGATCAGCGACGTGCCCGATCTCCCGGTCAGGAACCCCGGAATGAGAAAAACAGGCGGATGCGCGCCGCCTAATGCCTGGAGGTCGGCCTGGAGGCGCCCCAAGATCTCACTGCTGCCGTCGGCGCCGGTCGCCATACACTGAATCTACCGGGAGGCGTGCTTGAGTACTGCAGCGATAACTGCCGATGTAGTGGTACTGGGCGGCGGCACAGCGGGATGCGTCGTAGCGGCGGAAGCTATTCGGGCCGGTCTCGCCGTGGTCCTTGTCGAGGCAGGGCCTGACTATGGCCGCCGCGATTCCGGGCGCTGGCCCGCCGAACTGCTAGAACCCTGGACATTGCCGGCCAGCCACGGCTGGAATTTCGCCGAGACCCTTCCCGGTGGCAGGATTCTTCCGATTGAACGCGGGAAGGTCATGGGCGGCTGCTCCAGCGTGAACGGTTGCGTGGCCGCCTGGGGCAGCGAAGCCGACTACAACGGCTGGGAGAGCGCCCGCGGATTGGCTGGCTGGGGCGCGGACGCGTTCAGGCCAGAACTAGAGGCTGTTGACCGAGCCCTCGGCGTGCGTCAGGTGACGCCTGACCACCTCACGCCCTTTCAAGCAGGCTGCCTGCGGGCGGCGATGGAAATAGGCTTCGATTTCCAGGAGGATGTCAACGACCTCGCCAGCGATGTCGGCGTGGGAACCGTGCCGAGGACAGTGACCGGGCGGACTCGTTACAACGCCGCTTTCGCGTTTCTCGACGATCTGCGCCGGGATCGCCGTCTTCTGATCCTGGCCGGCCACCTGGTGGACAAGCTCGAGATCCGCGGCAACGTGGTGACGGCGATCCGGGTAATCGGACCTGCCGGTCCTGTGCGGCTAGCCGGCGGTCTGGTGATCCTGGCCGCCGGAGTCTTCGGATCGCCTGCGATACTGATGCGCTCGGGTGTCGGACAGCCAGCCATGCTCGGCCGGGTTGGCATCAAGCCCGTGCTCCCGCTCCCTGGAGTCGGCGCCAACCTGCACGATCATCCAACGGTCGATGTCCGTTTCGCGGGGTCCGCCGGGCTTGAGAAGGCCATGGCCGCGTGGCTGGAGCGTACGCGGGTCGCGGAGGAGCCCATCGTCGTCAAGGCGCGATCCTCGCTCCCGGGCGACGCCTTCGACCTCCACGTCTTTCCGGTAGCTGAGACACCATTCGAGGGCAGGGCCTGGGGCTGGGTGCTCCCGATCGCCGGCCTGACGCCGCGGTCGCGCGGGACCGTCCGCCTGACCGCGCCCGATCCTGACGCGCCGCCGGCCATCAGCCATGCCTTCCTCTCCGATGAAGCCGGGTACGATGTGCGGATGCTGGCCGACGGCATCGACCTTGCCCGGCGCATGGCCAGCGCTCCCGGCCTGAGCGCCCTCATCGGCGAGGAGATCGAGCCGCGGCTCACCGGCCCGGAGCTCGCCGCGTGGATCCGCGGCGCGCACCATCACTACTGGCATCCCGTCGGCACCTGCCGGATGGGACCGTCAGGTGACCCGGCTGCGGTAACCGGCCCAGATGGCCGGGTCCGCGGCCTCGTCAACTGCCTGGTAGCCGATGCCTCCGCCATGCCGGCAGTGCCGCGCGCCAACACGAACCTCCCTACGGCGGCCCTGGCCCGCAAGATCGCCAGAGGCGCGTTCGCGGCCGCCTGACGCCCGGCCGCCTGACGCCCGGCCGGCGGGCGGAGTCGCGGTGGCAGCTCAGCTGGACAGACTGATGCCATCCCGCGGGTAACCTCGCAGGTCAGCAACCCGCTAACTGGAATTCCTGACATGAGGCTAATTTTCTTTAAGAATCACGTTCAGGCGACTTCCAAGCCGGTCATCGCCTGGCTGGCGCTGCTCGTTTTGCTCGGAGCTGTCGGGCCGGTCATCGCGGCTTGCGGCAATGGCGGGGCGGGAGGGCATCCAGCCGCCAGATCTGCCTCGTCCCGGCAGACGGTCCCCAAGCGCCAGGGCGTCAGGTCGCCAGCCACGATTACGGTCTCAGGGGCGCGCTGCAACGTGGGATTCCTGCGCTCCAGCCTGCACCTGTCCGGCGTGCGCGTCGATTCCGCCACCATGAAGGCCAAACCGGGGTCGCCCTCCTATTGCGATGTCAACCTCACTAAAACGGACCGGACCGGCACCCCCAGCCACATCGTGATCTGGCTGCCCAGGTCCTGGAACGGCCGGTTCCAGGGCGTTGGCGGCGCGATCTATGCGTGCGGGCCGTTCTATTACGAGATGAGCCCGGCTATCCAGCGTGGCTACGCGGTTGCCGCCACTGACTGCGGAGTTTCGCCCGCGGACAGGGAGACGGCCAGCTGGGCACTGAAGGGCGGGAAACTCAACTGGCCGGTAATTCGCGACTACGCCTATGCCGGCATCCATGACATGACCGTGGCCGGCAAGGCAGTCACCAGCGCTTACTACCCTGCACCGCTGCGGTTCTCCTACTTCAACGGGTGCTCGACCGGCGGGCGGGAAGGCCTGGTAGAGGCCCAGCGATACCCTGCCGACTACAACGGCATCGTGTCCGGAGCTCCCGCGATCAACTGGACGCGGTTCATCCCGGCAGAGATCTGGCCGCAGCTGGTGATGAACAGGTCCCGCGACTTCCTGCCAGCCTGCAAGGAGGCGGCTTTCGCCAGCGCGGCGGTGCACGCGTGCGGCACCCGGGGCGTCATCGCGAACCCGTCCGCCTGTCAGTGGAACGCCGGCAAGCTCGCGGGCGTGCGGACGCCGTGCGGTGTCATCACGCAGCAGGACGCCGACGTGATGAACAAGATCTGGCAAGGGCCGAGGGATGCCAGCGGCAAGCGGCTCTGGTACGGCGCCGAACGCGGCACCAGCCTGTCCGCCGGGCTCGGCGCGACCATCGCCGGCATGGACGGACAGCCGTTCCCCATCCCGGTGAGCTGGCTGGGGACCTGGCTGCAGCGGAATCCCTCGTGGGACTGGCATACGCTGACCTACGCGAAGTTCGACCAGCTCTTCAGGCAGTCGGTCAGCGAGTTCTCAGGCACTTTCGCCGCCAACAACCCTGACCTGTCCGCGTTCAGGAAAGACGGCAGCAAGATCATCATCTGGCACGGGCTGTCTGATCAGCTCATCTTCCCGCAGGGGACGGTAAAGTACTACCAGCGGATGCAGCGGGCGATGGGCGGCGCGAGGCGGGTCACCTCCTTCGCCAGGCTCTTTCTCGCACCTGGTGCCGAGCATTGCGCGAGCGGTGCCGGCGCCGCGCCGGCCATGCCAGGACAGCCGCTGGACTCACTCACCCGCTGGGTCGAGACCGGCAAGGCACCGACCACGATCCCGGGCGCCGTGACCGATCCTGCCACGAACCAGGTCACCCAGACCAGGCCGCTGTGCCTGTATCCGCGAACCGCCCGTTACGCCGGCCATGGCAGCCTGGCTGTCGCGAGCAGTTACGTATGCGAGTCGCGCTAACCGCTGGCACGGCGGTTAGCTTCCTGACCGGTTCACGATCCGCGCGCGCCCGGATCGCTTGAGCTGACCGGCATGCCCGCCTCACCGGCGGCTTGCGCCGCTGGCGGCGGGGTCCCGTCGCCGCGCCGCGGCGAATGCGGTGCGGCGAGCGCGGCGGAGGCGACCGCGAACGCCGCCATCACGTAGTAGATGTCGGCGTAGTTGGTGAGGCTGGCGATCAGTCCGGCGGCGGGCGCCCCTACCGCTATGCCGAGGTCCCAGAATGAGGTGAACGCCCCGAGCGCGGCGCCGCGCTGCGACTCATGGCTGGCGTTGATGACGATCAGCGCCAAGGAGGGGAATAGCAGCGACAGGCCCGCCCCGATGACCAGGCCTCCGGCGATCACCGCCAGCAGGTTCGGCGCCAGCGCGACGATGATCAGCCCGACCGCTTCCACGAGCGCTGACCAGAACGCGACGCGCCGGGGGCCCAGCCGGTCAGGAGTGTTCCCGATGAAGAGCCGGACACCGATGTAGGTGAAGCCGAAGGCATCGAAAGCGGCGATCCCGTCAGGCACTCCGCGGGTCAGCATATGCAGCGAGACGAAGGCGGCGAGCGCGGCGTAGCCGAGCGCGGCCAGGGAGACCGCGATCCCGGGCATGACGGCGGCGGCCGGCAGGATCGAACTGCGCACGGTCGCGGCTCGCTGACGAGGCGGGGCCGCTTTCACGACGACGGAGAGGAAGCCGGCCGCCCCCGCCACCACGCACAGGCCCCAGACGGCATGAAAGCCGGCCACTCGCATCGCGACGGTGCCGGCCAGCGTGCCGAGCGTGATGCCCAGCCACATGCAGATGCCGTATAGGCCGACAACCCGGCCCCGGCGCTCGGCCGGACAGAGGCTGACCAGCCACGCCGCGCCTCCGGTGTAGACAGTGCCCTCGCCGGCGCCGTGCAAGATCCGGACGGCCACCAGCAGGCCGGGGTTCACGGCGCCGTAGTAAGCGGCCCCGGCAAGAACGCAGATAACGGTGCCGGCCAGCATGACCACCTTGTAGCCATGCCGGTCAGCTACCCGGCCAGCCACCGGTCTGCCGACGACGGCGGCAACGGAGAGCGCCGCGACCGCCACGCCCACCTCGACGTTGCCCCCGTGCAGTCCGCGCAGGACGAAGAAAGGCACGGTGGCCAGGGACGCGCCGACTCCCAGCAGGCAGCAGAAGATGCCGCCGAACATGGGCAGGAACGGGCGGTAGAAATGGAGCGTCTGGCCCGCTGGCCGCATGCTTGGCTCCCTAGTCGGTGCGCGTGTCCGCTCTCTCCGCCGGGACGGCGAGGAACAGATTGGTGGGCAGGTGGACGACGAGTCCTTCGTAGACCTCGCCGCATACCGCCAGGCCAGGCTCGGCGAAGGTGCCAGGCGGCGGCTCGGCTACGCGGATCACCGACCTGCCCGCGTCAAGCAGCCGGACCGCTTCGGCGAAGTCACCGGCCAGTGCCTGGCCGACCGGGATCATCCGGGTCCGGCTGATCAGCGTACCGTTGGCGGCCAGATCGGTGAGCAAGCTTCCGCGCCCGGCGAGCCGGCGGTAGAAGTCGGCCGGGTTGATGATCACCGCGTGGGCGGTGGATCCGACCTGCTCGACCTCATCCAGGGCCGCCAGCATCCCGTCGGCGAAGTCCCCGTCGTAGGGCAGCCTGGCGATCCCCTGATGGTGCAGCAGCCCGTGCGGGCCGATGGTCAGCGCCTGGTTCTCCGCCGTGGCCAGCCTGACCAGCAGCCGGTGGTCGATGTATTCAGCCAGCCCGCCAGGGTCCTTTGCCAGCTCGCCGGGGATCTGCACCCAGGCTTGCACTGGGTAGACCGAGGCTTGCGCGACCGCGGTCTGGAAGGCAGCCTCCCGGCGCAGCCCGGACTCGGCGACCGCCGCGGCCTGGTCGGTGCTCGGGCCGTGCTCACACCAGAACGATGTGACCTCGCTCTCCGCGCGGCGCCGTTTCAGCAGACCGCGCACGGTGAGCCTTGGCTTGGGCCGGTCCGGCTTGTGCGCGTCGGTGATCGTGTAGTCGTAGGTCACCTCGGCCCGGTCACCGTCGGTGACGAACGCGGCGGCGAACGCGGTGCCGGGGGAGACAGCGGTTGTCGCCTTGGTACCTGGAACGGTAGCGGTTACCATGCTTGCTCCTTGCCAGCGCGCGTGCAGGGACGGTTCGCTCGCCGAAGGAGCCCGCAATGACGGCCGGGCGAGCAGGGGAAACAGCCGGGGCTCAGCTCGGACTGCCGGGCGGAGATGTCTGCGATCAGGTGCGGGACCAGATGGCGGGTTGCAGCCCGGTCGCCGGCGATTAACCGTAAGGAAATGTCACTCGATCGTGGCGTGTGCCCGCTCATCTACAAGACCTCACATTTTCCGGAGTCTAAGCCGGGCACTTGGACCCGGCAAGAGCCATATCCCGGTCTAAAAGAAGCGGCGCGGTGATAGTGCGGCTAGATCGATGCTGGTCAGATCGAACTGGGCCGGATCGAGCTCACCGCCGGTCACCAGCGCCGCGGTGAGCCTGCCTGCCGCAGGCGCGGTCTGGATGCCGTAGCCGCTCAGGCCGGCCAGCCAGAAGAACCCAGGAGCATCTGGCGCCTCGCCGATCACGGGGGTGTCGTCGTCAGCGGCGGTGCGCAATCCAGCCCAGGCCCGCTGGACGTGGCGGATCACTAGCGTGGTCGCCTCCTGCACCCGGTCGATGGCGACCGCTACGTCCAGGTCATCGGGCCGGACGTCGCCCGGAGGCATCGGAGTCGCGTCGTAGGGTGAGATGAGGAGCCGGCCTGACTCGGGCTTGAAGTAGAACGTCTCCGTCACGTCGGCGACCATGGGCCAGCTCGCGACCGTGACGCCGCCGGGCGGGGCCGCGATGAAAGCCGTGCGTCGCAGCGGTGTCAGCCCTGCCGGGCGCACGCTGGCCAGGGCCGCGACCTCGTCAGCCCAGGCACCGGTCGCATTGACCACGGTACGCGCGGAGAAGTCGCCTGCGTCGGTGACCGCGTGCCATTTCCCGCCGCGGCTGATGAGAGAGCGCAGTCCCGCCCGATACGCTACCTGGCCGCCGCGGGCCCGGATGCCGCGGAGAAATCCACGGTGGACCCCGTCGACGTCGATGTCCATGACCCCGGGCTTGATCATTGCCCTGCTATACCAACCCGGACTGATGATGGGGCAATAGGCCTGTGCCTCGCCCGGACTCAGCTCACGGACCGGCACCGGGGCGGCCAGCCCGCTGGCCAGCATCTCCGCGAAGCGCTCCTCGGCGCCATGGGGGCAGAGCGCGAGCACACCCCTCGGAGTGACCAGCGGGGTAGTGAACCCTGGCGGTGGCGACATGTAGAACGGGCGGCTGGCGACGGTCAGCGCGCGCACCTGGTCATTGCCGTAGTACTCCGTGAACAAGGCGGCAGACCTGCCGGTGGAATGCCAGCCAGCTACGGCTTCCCGCTCGACCAGGGTAACGCTGCCCGATGCCGCGAGGAAGTAACCGGCGCTTGCCCCGGCGACGCCGCCGCCGATGATCAGGAAGTCACATGTCACAGGGGAAAGATAAACGCCGGGTCGGTCAAGCCGGGCGTACGCGGGACTAATCACCGCGTGGTCGCGTGGGGTTCGGTACGGCAGGTCGTGCCCGGCCGCCCAGCCGTGCCTCCTTCCCGCGCCCTGATATGCGCCAGTGCATCGTGACTGCTATCTGGGTGCGCGCCAGTGCTGGCACCACTACGGCCGTCGCGACCACGCCAGCCGCGCCGGCGACGCTGGCGGGCTCGGCGGGACCTTTCCGGGTTCTGGGCGGAGGATTCCCGGGCTTGGGAGGGTTGTCGGCGCACGGGGGAGGGTTGGCGGGTTCCTGCGGGAGCTTCTTCAGGTGCGGGAGCTTTTTCGTCGCGGAGCACGAATATCCTCCCAAACCTGGAAATCCTCCACCAGGACTGCGGGCAACCCTCCCGGACGCGAAAGCCCTCCCGGACGCGAAAGCCCTCCCGCCACGAGCCCTGCGCAGCGGCGGCGGCAGGAGTCATGCGGGCATCAGGGGTAATGCCGCTGCCGCTACCCACAGCCCGCTGCGGTTCCGGGCCAGTCGCCGACTGCCCGTCAGCTGATCCGGCCGGGCACGCCTCGCCGGCCAGCTAACCGGCGCTGACAGCTCCGGGAACTCCTGGCACTGACAAGTCAGGCAAGCTTCCATGCGAATATTGAAATGATCGTTACGGCGTGCGGTGAATGCCGCCAAGTAGTCGGTGGCGGCGTCGCTAAGATGCGTCGCGAACTGGCAGGCTGACGAGTAGCGCGGACGGAGACCAGAGTGGCTGGTGGAGAAGGCCGGGGCATACCGGAGGTCCCTGTCCTGGCGGTGGCCAGCGGCAAAGGCGGAGTAGGGAAGACGACGGTTTCGGTTAACCTGGCCCTCGCGCTTGCCGCGGAGGGCGTGCGTGTCGGTCTGATTGACGCGGATCTGTACGGTCCGGATGTGCCGCGCATGATGGGCCTGCGCCGGACGGCCGACGCCGCGACCGTGACGGTGTCCGCCAGGCCCGGAACCCCGGGCGCCCGGCTCGAGCCAGCCGTGCGGCACGGGGTGCAGCTAGTGTCGGCGGCCTTCCTGCTCGGGGAGAACCAGGGGCTCAGCATCGAAGCGCCTATCGCGCAGCTCCTGGTGCGCAGGCTGCTTGCCGACACGCTCTGGGACAACCCAGGCTGCCTGGTTATCGACCTGCCGCCGGGAGCCGCGGACATCCAGCAGTTCGTGTTCGCGCTCAAGCGCGAACGGCTATCGGTACTTGCCGTGGTCACTCCGCAGGTGGTGGCACACCAGGACATGCGGCGCCTGATCGCTTCTCTTGCCATGCTCCGCGTCGATGTCCTTGGCGGAGTGGAGAACATGAGCGGCTTCATCTGCCCGCACTGCGGCGAGACGACCGCGCTGTTCCCGCCCGCGCCTGAAAGCGACAATATCTGGGATCTGATTCCGAAACTGGCGAGCGTGCCGTTCAGCCCGCAGGCCGCCATGGATGCGGATCAAGGCAGCCCGGTCCTGGTTACCGGCAGCGTGCCCCAGCAAGTTGCCGTCTACAAGGGGCTGGCCGAGACGATAATGCGCCGGCTCAAGACTGACCTGGGATAAGTCCTCCCAGGCGGCTTGGCCAGGTGAGGTGCCGCTGCACAATACTGAACCTATAGCAAATCTATAGGACGTCAAGGCAGTCTTAAAGCTCTCACCGCTGCTACGCGTCAAGGTACGTGCTGATCTAACGGCTGGCGATAACCCAGCCCGATAGCTCGTGTAAGGATGCTACGTGGAAACTGGTCGCGAAAGGCGCGGACGTGAGTACTTCTCACGGAGTAAGCAGGGTAGTCGAATATGCATTCCGGATCACCCGGGCCGAGGTATGCATGATAGACAAATTCAATGCTGTCAAATTCGGCGGCGGTGCCTGGAAGCGCGCCTGGCGGGAGGTAGAGGTAGCAGCGGGACATTGCGGGCTCGCCACGCGGCATCTGTTCGCCGATGCTGCCGCGATGAAATTGTTCGAGTACCCTGCTGCCTTTGACGTTCTAGTGACGAAGAATTCCTATGGTGACATCCTGAGCTACCTCGCCGCCGTCAGAGCCGGGCTTGCACGCCCGATATCGGTGGCCATCTGTCGACCGGCGAAGCCGGGAGAGCGGTCATCGCAGAGCTTAAACGCGAGAACGGATAGGGAGTGGCGACATGAGCCAGGCGAGCACAGATCGCGATGTCACGATCTTCGATACCACCCTGCGCGATGGCGAGCAGGCGCCCGGAAACGGCATGAGCGCCCGGGACAAAGTCGCCATGGCGGTGCGGCTTGAGGCCCTAGGGGTCGATGTCATCGAGATCGGATTCCCGGCTTCCTCCGCCAACGACTACCAGGCGGCAATGCTCGCCCGGCAGGCTCTGACAACGGCCACTCTTGCCACCTTCTCCCGGTGCGTCGAATCCGACATCGTCAAGGCAGTGGAAGCGGCAGGCACAGACGCGCACCAGATCCAGCTTCTGGCGACCTCCAGCGACCTGCACTTAGAGCACAAGCGCGGCATCTCCCGTGCTGACTGCGTGCGCGAGGTGGTATCGGCCGTACGATTTGCCAGGTCACTGGGCGTCGGCAATGTCTCGGTGGGCCTTGAGGATGCGACCCGCGGAGCGCCAGACCTGATACGCGCCCTCGTCGAGAAGTGCGTAGAGGCCGGCGCGACGACCGTAGTCGCCGGCGACACCTCCGGATGCCTGCTGCCCGCGGAATACGGTGACCTGATCGCGGCTATCCGCGCTTATGTCCCTGAGGAAACTACAGTCGCCACGCACTGCCACGATGATATGGGCTTAGCGCTCGCGAATGCGCTGATGGGTATCCAGGCGGGTGCTGACCAGGTACAGACGACCTTAGGCGGGGTCGGCGAGCGATCGGGAAACACCGCGCTCGAGGAACTCGCGGCGGTGCTCGCTTACAAGGGCACAGAGTGCGGTGTCCGCAGCAAGATCAAGACTGAGGGTATCTACGATGCCTATCTGGAGCTCAAGTCATTCATGCGCCTGGAGAACGTCAGAAATAAGGCGATAGTCGGAGTCAATGCTTTTGCCACTGCCGCCGGAATTCACCAGGATGGCGTACTGCGGAAGCCGGAGACGTACGAGTATCTGGAGCCTAATCGCTTCGGGCGTGAGCGTCAATTGCTGGTTGGGCGTCATTCGGGACGTGCCATTCTCAGATATCTGCTTGAGAAGCAGGACACCATCCTCGATGAGCTCATGGTTACCGAAATCTACAATGAGTTCATCGCTTCGCGGATGGATAACGACATAGAGACGGTCGAGATGCTTGGAAATCGCATCAGGTCGTTTATGGCAATGCCAGCGAGCGAGTGAGGCGAGATACCAATGGTTCCGCCGTCCCCTTGCGCAGCGGCGGTTGTGGCTTTTGCATTACCTTGCGTGTGAAGGGTTGTCGATGGGACCGTTGTGGCGTGATGTGGGGGTGGCGTACGCGGCGGTGTCAGGGACGGGTGCCGGGGCGGATGCGGGTGTGCGTGCCGGGCTCGGTGAGCTGGCCAGGCGGGGCGCTGCGACGTTGCTGACCCGGTTCGCCTCTGCTCCATCGCCAGCTACCATGGCTGCGCTAGCTGCCGCCTTTTTCACGGACAACGACTGCTCTGGGCGAGTCAGCAGGTAGGCGGCACCCAGCACCATGATCGACAAGACAATGACGAGCAGTACCTGATAATTGAGCATGTCGACGAGGCTGGCGCCGAGTGCGATCGCCAGGGTCTGCGGTACCGAGTAAGCGAAGCTGAACGCCGCGCTCGTGCGGCCCATGAGGTCGGGAGGCGTGCTTCGCTGCAGGAGCGTAATGATTCCGACGATAATCCAGGCAATGCTGACTCCAAGCAGGGCGGAGCCGACGAGAGCAAGAGGGATCTGGTGGAGGATCAGCAGAGCGTACCCCGCGGTCGCGCTGGCCATTCCAAGGCATGCCAGAGTGGCTTCGTTCAGCCGGCGCATGATAGCCGGTGCGAGGGGCCCGGCGATGATCGCTCCTAGTCCCTGCGCCGAGGTGAGCAGGCCGACGTAGGTGGCAGGCTTGTGGAAGCCGTGATCAGTCAGGGCGTAGAGCAATGACTCCGAGATGCCGTAGGAAGTGACGACCAGCGCCGCCGTGATCACAAGCTGCCTGAGCCTCGCCGTGCGGAGGAGATACCTGATGCCGGCCGTAACTTCTCGGCGCCAGCGCTCGCCGGACGGTAGCGGCTTGGTCTCGCTTACCTTGACCGCGGCAAGAGTGGCGATCGCGACCATGAAGGTGGCCGCGTCGCCAATAATGACCGGCCTGGCGCCGAAGGCGGCAAGCAGTCCTGCTCCCGCGAGCGGGGCTATCAGCCGAAAACCCTGCTGAGCAGTCTGCATCACGCTGTTCGCGTCGCCGAGCAGGCTGCTGGGTACGACGGTCTGCGTCAGCGCGACCTGGGCTGGCCCGATCAGCGATGAGGAGGCGCCGTACGCGACAACCACGACGTAGACAAGCCAAACCTGACTGCCTCGGTCGACCAGGAGGAGCAGCAGTACCAAGGGCATGGTCGCGGCGTTGGTCACGATCAGCAGGGGACGCCGCCTGGTGCGGTCGACGACCCAGCCGCTCAGCGGACCGGCGAAAGCGCCAAGCGCGAGCGCGAGGAACGAAAGCCCGGCTAGTGATGAGCTGCCGGTCAGTAATTTGATCCAGATGCCCATGGCCAGCCAGAGTGCGCTATCGCCAAAGGCAGACACCATCTGTCCGCTCAAGTACAGGGCAACATTACGGTCGCGCAACAATTGCAACATCGTGACGACTTACTCCTCTAGCTGGATCGTGACAGCCTTCCCGGCGTTGAGCGGGAAAGTGAAAACTAGGAGCTCGAGCGGGATGCTATCCGGGGGTCTGCGCCCGGGTGATTCCTGCCGCTCGCGATAGCTGTCTATCAGCGTCCAGAGATCCTTCTTCAAACGCTGGGCTTCCTCGATCGTCACGTACGCAACCGTCTCGGCCGCGCTGGTGACCGATTGATGCTCCGCGGAAAATCGGGTCCGGTTAGCGAGCATCGTGCGAATTCTCTCAAGCATCATTGGCCACAGCAGCTGATCTAGCGCGCCGGCCGCCAGTGACGTCTCCGGATCCGGGTGCACGGCCGGGAAGGTGAAGCCCGCGTGCGTGAGCCGCCAGGGCCTCCGGCGTCCCTTGGTCTTGCCGGTCTCCTCGACGAAGCCGTACTTGGCTAGCGTCCGCAGATGAAATGAACAGGTTGTCGGAGATTCACCGATTATCTGCCCCGCTTCCGTCGCGGTCAGCGGCTCGCTCTGGCCGAGAGCCTGAAGCAGAGCCAGCCTGACCGGATGGGCGACCGCCCGCATCGCTAGCGGGTCATCGAGTTTCAGCGGTGGGCGGCGACCTTCGGACAGCTTCGCCGCATCTCTTTCGAGAGACATGTTTCGAGAGTAGTGTTGCGAAGCATTCTCGGCAAGGCCATCTTGCGATCAGGCGAGCTACAGGCGAGCGGCGGGACAGCAGCAAGGAGATACCGCGATGCTGAAAACTGCCCGGCCCCTCAGCAACGTGGCCCTGCCTGATGTCGTCCCGAGAGGGTGCTGAATCAGGGAGGCCGGGCGTCGGCTTGTCGCGGTTGGCGTGCCCGGGGCCCGGTTTTCATGATCGCGGAGACTGCACGGACGGTGACGACGCGCCGCCTGCTCTTCCTGGCCGCTTCCCCCGGTCACGTAGCCCGACGGTGAGGCGATAATAGGTACCTAATCCGGATAAATGTACGACTGATGAAGAGCGGGGCCGCTGGCGATGCGAATCATTATCGACAAGAACGTGACGGTGCCGATGCGCGACGGCGTCGTGCTGGCCGCGGACGTGTACCGGCCGGATGGAGCCGGCCCGTTCCCGACGCTGGTGATGCGGCTGCCTTACAACAAGGAAGCCGGGCGATACCTCGTGTCGTATTTCGACATCTTCCGGGGAGCCCAGGCCGGGTACGCCATCGTGATTCAGGACACCAGGGGACGGTGGGCATCTGGCGGCCAGTTCACCCCGTTCTCAGATGAGGCTCGTGACGGTGCCGACACGATCGGGTGGGCTGCGGCTCAGCCATGGTCAACGGGCGCGGTGGGGATGATCGGCGGCTCTTACTTCGGTGCCACGCAGTGGACGGCGGCCACGGAGACGCCGGGCGTCCTGCGAGCTATCGCTCCCATGGTGACCACCGACCAGTACTACGACGGCTGGGCTTACCAGGGCGGCGCGTTCCAGCTCGGGTTCAACCTGCACTGGACGCTCTCCAGCCTGGCGGTAGGCGAGGTCATGCGGCGGATGGGCGCTGGCCACGCATCGGGTCAGGCATCGGGTCAGGACTTCGCGGTGTTGGCTGCCGCGATCGACGGCAATGACGAGTTGTACCGGCGCCTGCCACTTCGCGGGCTGGCCGAGCTCAGAGAACTGGCGCCCTACTACGATGAGTGGCTCAGCCACCCCAGCTACGACGACTTCTGGCGTGCGACCGCGCCGCGGGAGTCCTACGACCGGATCACCGTTCCCGCGCTCAACATCGGGGCCTGGCATGACCTCTTCCTGCAAGGCACCCTGGCGAATTACACCGGGATGAAAGCTCACGGCGGCAGCGAGGCCGCCAGGCAGCGACAACGACTCGTGATCGGGCCATGGGCGCATGGAGCCATGTCCGGGTGGTTTCCCGAGCGCTCGTACGGGCTCATGTCCGGCATCGATACCGCCGACATCACCAGGCTGCAGCTGCGCTGGTTCGACTGGCTGCTGAAAGGCGAGGACACCGGCCTCGCCGCTGAGAAGCCAGTCAGGCTATTCGTGATGGGAGCCAACCAGTGGCGGGACGAGGACGACTGGCCCCTGCCTGATACTGAGTACGTCAGCTATTTCCTGCATAGCGGGGGCCTGGCCAATACGGCGGGCGGCGACGGCTGCCTGTCGGCCGACGCGCCAGGCGACGAACCGGAGGACGTCTACCTTTACGACCCGAGGGATCCGGTACCGACGACGGGCGGCGCGACGTTCCTCCCTGGCCTGTTTATCGGTGCGAACGCGGGGCCGCGCGACCAGCGCTCCGTCGAGGCTCGGCGCGACGTGCTGTGCTACACGACAGGACCGCTCGCCGAACCGCTCGAGGTGATCGGCCCGGTGGCGGCCGTGCTGCACGTGTCCTCATCCGCCCCTGATACCGACTTCACGGCCAAGCTTGTCGATGTCGCTCCGGACGGCCGGGCGGAGAATCTTGCTGACGGCATCGTGCGTGCCAGGTACAGGGAGTCACTGGCGGAGCCGTCGCTGCTCGAACCGGGAAGGACGTATGAGATCACCATCGACCTCGTCGCGACGGCCGCCGTCTTCGGCGCCGGGCACCGGATCAGGCTCGAAGTCTCCAGCAGCAACTTCCCCCGTTTCGACCGCAACACGAACACGGGCGGCGTGATCGCCACAGAGGGCGAATCGGACCTGCGGCAGGCGGTCAATCGCGTCCACCACGCCCGGGCCACTCCATCTCGTCTCATCCTCCCGGTCATCCGGCGCTGACGTCACGGCCGGCGCCTGGACAGGCTCGCCGGGAGTCACCGCCGCTGCCACTTGCATCGGACGGGCTGTAATCCCGGTCGCCTGGATCGTTCGTGCTGCCGTGCAGCCTGCCATCGGCTGCACCCGTCCACCTTCCCGGCCCGCGGGACCAGGTGGTCTACGAGGCGCTTGGAGATGGATCAAACACGGTCGCTGACCTCGAGGCACGCGCTGGCCTTCCGGCATACACCATCAGAAGGTCGCTATGTGAACCTGACCAGGAACGGGACGCGCCGCTGAGTCTGGTGGGGCACCCCGCTGTCGTTCTCGCAGCACCAGGGTGCCCCACCTGTCTCACCCCGGCTTCGTGGTAGGCGTGACGACGGTGCGTGTATGGTCCTCTAGCGTGAACAAGGAGGTGCCCGCCTGCCGCATGCAGACTTCGTGGTAAGCGAGACGGGCGGTCCAATTGCCCGTCCGGGCCGGTGGCGAAGTCCCTGGCGAGGGTCCGAGCGCCCGCTGCTGTTCCTAGATGTCGACGGGACTCTTCTGCCGTTGGGCGGAGCCCAGCTCCCGTCAGCGCCCCAAGGCTGGATTGACTGGCAGACCCCGTCGAATCCGCAGTTGCCCAAAATCGACCGCCGGCACGGCCCCCGCCTGCTTGACCTCCATTGTGACCTGGTGTGGGCCACCGCATGGATGCACTACGCCAACGAGGTGATCGCCCCGCTGCTCGGGCTGCCGCAGTTGCCAGCCGCTGACCTGCCGGAAGCACCAGATGAGGATCAGTCCGCCGTGCTGCACTGGAAAACCCGGGCACTCATCGAAGCCGCTGGCGGACGCCCGTTCGCCTGGGTCGACGATGAAATCACCGATCTGGACCGGGCGTGGGTCTCATCACACCACCCAGGGCATGCGCTGCTGCACCGCGTCGACTCCCTGATCGGTCTCACCAGCGCAGACTTCGCCGCGCTCGATGACTGGCTACAGAATCTAGCCGCTGGATCCCCTGAAGGGGCCGGCCTTTAGGCCAGCGCCCGGTCACGTCGTCAGGGAGCAGCTGGAATGCCGGGTGAGGAGTAAGCTCCAGCGCGGACTGGTCGCCGGCTACCCGGCCGTAGCGCGGTCTTCGAGCCATTTGATCACGACCTCGGCGAGCAGCGGGGGCTGGAGCAGGGCGGGGCCGACGACCACCTGGCGGGTCGACATTTCGTAGATGCTGTCCTCCCGCGGGTCGACGACTACGTGCCCTTCCGAGCGGAGCGTGGCGATGTGCCGCTTGGTGGACTCTTTGCACAGCATGGATGCGTTCATGCTGGGGAAGAACATCGCCGGCCGTTCACTGGCTAGCAGCACCGTCTGCGCGGGGGTCGCGGCGAGTCCGAGCGCGGCGCTGGCCAGCATGTTGGCCGTGGCGGGCAGCACCACGATGCCGAACGACCGCTTCGCCACCTCGATAGGACGCAGAGCCGGGTCGTCGCTTGAGTAGCACTCGTCCACCAGCCAGGTTGCCACCTGCGGGTTCACGAACCGCTCAGCGCTCTTGGTCAGCAGCACCCGCAGGCAGAGGTCGATTTGCTGATCGAGGCACTGGAGATACGCGGGCACCGTGATGGCGGCGCTCGATCCGCACACGATGACGGTCAGTGCGTTGTCGTCCATAGGCTCAGCCTGACCCGCGCCTGCGGCCATCGCATGCGGGCGCGCACCCCATATTCAGCCGGGCACGGCGTGCAAATGCGGGGATGCCGTACCCATGCCCGCTACCTGAGCCGGTGGCAGTGTGACAGCCAGCCGGCACCGCGCGAGCGAATCCGCCGGCGGGAAGGAGGTGCCACGCATGAAGCCGATCTCCATCCGCAAGAGCGGTCCTGTCCAGGTCGCCGCCCCAGCCATGTACATCCCGTTCTTCACCTGCTAGGCGGGCTGCTGGCCTGTGCGCGTGACCAGAGCGCGCGTACAGGTCCAGCTAAGAACCCTTAAGTATGAAAGGAGCGCGCACATGGATCACCACCGCTGGCTCATCGGCTCGCATCTGGCCGGTCACGATGACGCCACCATGGAGGTGAGCTGCCACCGCCTGCTGCGAGGGCCGTACACGGGCCTCGGTGCCGTGCTTCGCGGCTTGGTGCCCGAGGTGAGCAGGCGTGACCCCGCGCTGGTGCACAGGCATTCGACGGAGATCCTGGCCGTTGCGCCAGACCTGGCCGGCATCGTCGGGGAAGCTCAGGGAACGCTCACCTCGCTGGCCCCGTACAAAGAGCAGACCAGGCTTTACCCGGCCGCGCGCACCAGAAGGATCGCCAACGGAGTCGTCGACTTCCTGCTGGCGTGCGCCGCGCCCGGCCAGCTTGGCCCGCTGACCCTGTCCTTCACCCGCGTGGATCACGCCGACCATACTGATCAGGAGTTCCTCGCGATCCTGGTGCGCCGGGCCCGGCCAGGCCAGGTGAAGGTCTCGGTCAGCACCGACAGCGGGGAAGTACCGGCCGAACTCGCGGCAGCGCTGGACAGATATGCCCGTCAGGTCAGGCTCCCCGAGCTGGCGCCTGCCGTCCGGCCCGGCCGCGATCGGGAGGCGCTAGCCCGGGCCTTCGTCGAGGCCGATGGCACGTCGAGCGACCCGGCCGAGATCGCGGCCTACACCGAGACCGAGCCGCGCGAGCGCGCCGCGCTGCACGACGCCCGTGCCGCGGCGCTCAGGCGCCAGGGGGAGTGGAGCCTGCGCCTGGGAGCCATCCCTTATCACGCCGAGCACGGCAGCGATCCCGCGCAAGCGGGCGGCGCGGCTTTGTGCGAGGCGCTGCTCCACTGCTTCTCGCTCGGCTTTCACCACGCGGTGGTCGACTACGGCCGCCGCGGCCGGGCTGTCACCGATCCCGCCGCGCAGGACGAGCAGTACTGGGTGCTGAGCAGCAAGGCGGCCACGTCGCTGGCGGCCCTGGGCAGGCCAGACGAAGCGGAATCGATCATGAAGCAGCTGCGGTCCCAGAGCACGCGGCATGACATCCACCTCGTTACCAGCTACTCGCTGGCCATGATGTACACGCGCCACTTCCCGCGCGAGCGCAGGAACCATCACCTGGCCAAGGAATACGCCACCAACGCGATCGCGATCGCGTCGCTGTGGCCAGACCTGGCCGAAAGACCATTCCATGTCGTCTTCAACGAGAACGGGCTCGCGCTCATCGAGCTGCACCTGGGTAACCTGCCAGAAGCCATCCGGCTCGTCACGCGAGGGCGGGAGCGGCTTGACCGGGAGCTGGCGCCCGGCACGTACCTGCTGCACAGGTCGGTGCTCACTCACAACCGTGCCACGGTGCTGGCGATCGCCGGGCGCCTGGACGAGGCTCTGGCCGACTTCGACAGGGTCATCGAGATGGACCCAAGCTACGCCGAGTACTACCTGGACAGGGCCACGGTCAAGCGCCGGCTCGGCGACGCCGAAGGCGCCATGGCTGACTATGACGCCGCGATCACGAGCATGTTCGGTGTGTGGGAACTGCACTACAACCGAGGCGACCTGCGGGCGGAGCAGGGCGATATCGAAGGTGCCATCGCCGATTTCGAGCGGGTGCTTGAGCTGGAGCCTGACCGGCTCGATGCCCGCGTCAACGCTGTCGACCTGCTGATCGAAGCCGGCCGGCTGGCCGAGGCGGGCGCGCACGTCGCCGAGGGCCTGCTGCGGGCGCCTGGTGACGGGCAACTGCTCTGCGGACGCGGGCGCCTGGCCATCGAGGCCGGCGACACCACGAGCGCGCTTGCTGACTTCGACCGGGCACTCGCGGCCGACGGCAGCCTGGTAGCCGCGCTGGCTGGGCGCGCGACTTTGGCTTACGAGGCCGGGGACCTGGACGCGGCGGCGCAGGATCTGAGCCGCGCCATCGAGGTGAGCCGAGATCCCGACCTGCTCTACAACAGGGGCCGGGTGCACGCGCAAGCGCGACGCTGGCAGGCCGCGATCGACGACTTCGGCGCGGCCTTGCTGCTGCCGGGCGCCGATCAGGAAGAACTGCTCGCCCGGCAAGCCGCCTGCCATGCTGAACTCGGGCAAGCGCTGGCGTCATGACCGGGCGACCAGCCACGGCAAATTTTCAGCTAGACGTTTTTAACGGCGGATCAAGCCCTGCCAGTTCAGCGAGTGCCTTGCGGCTAGCCAGGCCGGTCTTCGCCAGCAGGCTGGCGACGTGCTTCTCAACGGTCCGAGGCGAAATGCAGAGCACGTCAGCGACGTCCTTGTTCCCTTGGCCGCCGGCGATCGCCTTGAGCACCTCGTATTCGCGTACTGTCACGCCCAGCGCGCGAAGGCCGCCAGGTATCCGGTCCGCGTCCTGCCTGTGCTGCGGCGCTGGCGCACCCATCCGTTGCAGCAGCGACCTGCAGGCATTCGAGAGTGCGGGGGCGGGGAAGTCATGGAAGAACGCCTCAGCCTGCCTGAGCCAGGCGACCGGCGCTCCCCACCCGTCATCGTGGGCAAGCTCAGCGATCATCCGCAGGCCCAGGTGGTGCATCAGGGGATAGGGCGCTGCCATTCGCCCGGCCAGCGTGACCGCTGCCAGCGCCTCGGCCCGGTGACCTTTCCTGCCGAGCATGGCTCCCCGGCTCAGCTGCGCGAACGGCCGGCTCCAGAAGGGCAGGTCAGCGCTTCCTCCGAACGGCTGCTCACAGCCGTCCCATCCGGTCACAGGGAACGGCCCGGGGCGAGCTGCATCCAGGGCCGCGGCGCGGCGTAACTCGTGCGCGGCGCGCTGCCGGTCGGCCTCGAGCAGGGCGCAGACAGTCGCGCCAAGCGTCAGGGCGAGCGGCATGAGGTAAGGCCCGTCAGAGCCCTGGCAGGCCAGGTCGTTCAGTGCCGTTTCCAGGTCGCGGCGCCTGCGCTGGTGACCGGCAAGCACCGAGCGGGCCAGCAGGGCCCAGCGCAGCGCCGTGATCAGGCCGGCGTCGCGCGCTTGAGCCAGATGCCGCTCGATGAGCGAATGCGCTTGCGGGTAATGGCCGCGAAGCGTGAGGTCTATGGCGATCATCGTCCCGGCCAGGCACGACACCGGCAACGAGTGCGAGTGCTCGGTTTCCCGGTAAAGCAAGGTGAGCCTGGTCGCGTCACCCGTGCGCGTCCATTCGTCCGCGCCCAGCTCGAGCTGCGCGCGTAATCGATGCGAGGGCAGCCCGTGCCGTAGCGCGAGCAGGCGCGCTCGCCTGAAGGCGGCGGTGGAATCGGCCGGATTGGTTCGCCGGGCCACTGCGCCGAGCAATTCCCATGCATGACAGGCCGCCTCCGGCTGGGCGTGCTCGCTCGCGGCCCCGACCACCTTGCTGGCGAGCTGACTGGCTGCTGCCTCCTGGGAGGCCTGAGCCAGCAGCCAGCACTCGACCGCGTCGAGCGCCAGGCTCAGGTGATCACTGCCCTGGCCGCTCAGCAGCGCTCTCGTGTCGCGCACGCGGGCTAGTCCGCGGCCGGCATCGCAGGCCAGGACATCCGCCCAGGCAAGCTGGATGCGCAAGGCCGCCAGCGACTCGGGCCGCAGGCCAGAGCACTCGAGCCGGTCCGCTTCAGCGCTCAGGTCCTCCGCCAGCTCGACCTGGCCGGCGTCCACGTAGGCCCCGATCAGGGCCTCAAGGGTGCCCGCCCGCAACTCGAGATCGTCGACGACGGAGAGCAAGACGCGAGCGCTGTCGAGCAGCCGCACGGCCGTGCCGAACCGGCCGGCGGCGAGCATCTCCTTTCCCGCGGCCGCCATGGCCGATGCGGCGTCCGTGACGCGCGCGAATGCCCGGTCGGCGAGATTGTCCGCGGAGATCAGAAACACCATGGTGGCCAACAGCCCGTCAGCGGGCGTTCATGGTGATAGCTGGCGGCCTCCCCCTGCTGCGCGGCCCGACCAGGGGCCGCGATGAGAAGCCCGGCGCTGAGCACGCCCGCAAGCACCGCAAGCACCGCGAGAACCCGGGTGGCCAGGACGACCGACCATTTCCCTCGCTTCATTTCTGGCGCCTCCTCGATCCTCGTTCCGGCCTGACCTGCCGGAAGTACGGCACCTAGAGTGCCCGATCAGGCTTTGGTATCGCTTTGAGACAGGCTTGGTGCGAGGCTAAATCTGGCAGTCATGGTCGGCATGCGGGATTCTGGCGACGCCATTACCAGCAGAAAGGTACAGACACGGTAAGTTGGTCGAAATTAGTCTGCTTGGTGGCATCGAGGTACGAGTCGCTGGCCGGATCGTGGACGTCGGCCATGCCCGCCAGCGATCGGTCCTCGCCGTGCTGGCGGCGGAGGCGAACCGGGTGGTGTCCGGGGACCAGTTGGTTCACCGCGTATGGGGCGAACGCCGGCTTCCTGCCAGCCCGGCCGGCGCGCTGCATACCTACGTCTCGCTGCTGCGGCGGTCCCTGGCCGGGGTGCAGGGCGCGACGATCGCCTGGCAGGCGCCCGGCTACAAGATGACGGTCGACCCGCAGGCCGTTGACCTGCACCGGTTCAGCAGCCTGATCGCCCGCGCGAACGGCGCGGGTGACGATGACGAAGCTGCGGTCATGCTTGAGCAGGCTCTGGCGTTATGGCGCGGTGAGCCATTAGCCGGGCTGGACACCTCTTGGGCCGCTGAAGTACGGGCCGTTCTGGCCACCCAGCGTCAGGCGGCCCAGAGCGACCTGATCGATATTCAGCTGCGCCGCGGCCAGCATGGCGAGCTGCTTGCGTTGCTCTCCGGCCAGGCGGTGCAGTACCCGCTTGACGAACGCGTGGCTGGTCAGCACATGCTCGCGCTGTACCGTTGCGGCAAGCAGGCGGACGCGCTGAAACGTTACGAGGAGCTGCGGCGCCTGCTCGCCGATGAACTGGGAACCGATCCGGGCCCCTCGCTTCAGCTGCTCCATCAGCAGATCCTGACCGCCGACCCGGAGCTTGCCCTGCCGGGCCAGGGGACGGGCCTGCCAGCGGCGCGACCGCCGGTGCCTTGCCAGCTACCCGCGGCGCCACGGCACTTCACGGGCCGCTCCGATGAGCTGGCCTGCCTCGCCGCCATGCTGGGCGACGGAGCGGGATCAGGCGACGGAGCGGGATCAGGTGACGGAGCGGCGGTCGCGGTCATCTGCGGCGCCGGGGGAATCGGTAAGACCTGGCTGGCCCTGAGGTGGGCCCATCAGCATGCGCGGCGCTTTCCTGACGGGCAGCTGTGGGTAAACCTGCAGGGGTTTGATCCAGCCGGGCCTCCGGTGCCTGCCGTTGTGGCGATGCGGAGAATCATGGCCTCTCTCGGAGTCAAACCTGAGGAGATTCCTGCCGACCTGGACGCGGCATCCGCGTTGTATCGCAGCCTGATGGCAGGCAAGCGGATGCTTGTGGTCCTGGATAACGCGCGCGACGCCAGCCAGGTGACTCCGCTGCTGCCAGGCAGCACGGCCTGCGTTGTGCTTGTGACTAGCCGTCACCAGCTGACCAGGCTGGTCACCGGGCACGGGGCGGAGCGGGTGAACCTCGACATGCTTTCCGGTGATGAGGCATGGGAACTGCTGGCGCATTATGTCGGCCTGGATTCGCTGGCCACTGAGCCTGACGCGGTGGCAGTCCTGCTAGCGTGCTGCGGCGGGCTGCCACTTGCTCTCAGCGTCGTCGCCGCCCGCGCCGCCCGCCATCCCGGCTTCCCGCTTGCCCTGCTTGCCAGCGAATTGCGGGAGGCATCGACTCGCCTGGATGCGCTGGACACCGAAGACCTGACCGTCAGCGTGCGAGCGGCGCTGGCCCTGTCCTACCGCGCTCTGGAACCGCTGGCAGCCAAGCTATTCAGCCAGCTGGGTCTCGTTCCCGGACCTGACATCGGCGTACCGGCGGCCGCCGCGCTGACCAGGCTGCCCCCGCACCGATTGCGGGCACTGATGCGAGACCTGGAAGCCGCCTCCCTGGTACGCCAGCATGTGCCAGGGCGGTACCGGATGCACGACCTGATCCGCCTGTACGCCGTTGAGCAGTCAAGGAAGATGTCAAGGAAGGCGCAGGCGGCCGCGCTACGGCGGGTCACCGACTTCTACCTGCACAGCGCGTTCGCCGGCGACAAGCTGCTGCACCCGCACCGCCCGTCAGTTGAGATAGAACCACCAGCCGCGGGCTCCCGCCCGCTAGCGCATGCGGGCAAAGCGCAGGCGCTGGCATGGTTTGACGCTGAGCACTCCTGCCTGCTCGCCGCCCAGAAGGTGGCGGTACAGCGCGGCTGGCATTCGCGCGTCTGGCAGTTCGCGTGGGCACTCAACGCGTTTCACACGTTCCGCGGTCACCGCCGTGAGCGAATCGAGACCTTGCGGACCGGAATCGCGGCGGCCGAGAAGCTCGGCGCTGTCTCGGTACAGGCGCTGGCACACGGCTGGCTGGGCCAGGCCTGCGCCCAGTCAGGTTTCCACAGCGAAGCCTTCCGCCATCTCGAGCGGGCGATCAGCCTCGCCAGAGCGGCGGGTGACACCACTGCCCTTGCCTATAGCCATCTCCAGCTCTCGCGCGCTTGCGGGCTGCGCGAAAGCCACCAGCAGGCACTTGAGCATGCGCAGCGCGCCCTCGAGCTGTTCAAGCCGCTCGCCCGGCCAGCCTGGGAAGCCCAGGCGCTCAGCTCGGTGGGCTGGCATCAGGCCCATCTAGGCCGGCTGGGCGAGGCCCGCGAGTCCTGCGAAGCGGCCCTGGCGCTCTATCGTCAGATCAACGACCTCGAAGGCGAAGCCTCGAACCTGGATAGCCTGGGCTACATCGCTTTCCTGGCCGGCTCCCATGGAACGGCACGCGAATACTACGAACAGGCCCTGTCGCTGTGCCGCGACCTCGGCCACACCTACATCGAAGCCGACATACAGGCGAGCCTGGCCGAGGTTCACGCCGCGTGTGCCGAGCCTGGCCAGGCACGCACGGCGTGGGAAGAGGCGTTGCGCCTGTACAACATCCAGCACCGGACCGCCGACGCCGCCCGCATCCAGCAGCAACTCGCCGGCATCCCGGCGGCTGTCGCCGTGCCTTGACGCAGCCGGTCATGAGGCCAGGCACCGCCTGCCGATTGCACCCGGCAAGCTGCTACGCCATGGATGACCTCTAGGCCTGGCAAGCGCGGGGCCGCCGACCGCGCGGCCCCGCGCCATAGATCGCGCGTCACCGCGCGAGTCAGGCTGTGACGGCCTGCTCGGCGTCGCCGCTCGTGACCTGGATACTTCGGGGCTTGGCAGCCTCGCGGACCGGAATATTCAAGGTGAGCACGCCGGCCGCGTAGTCGGCGGCGATGTTCTCGGCATCCAGGGTCTCGCCGAGGAAGACCTGCCGGGTGAAGGTACCTGACGGGCGCTCGGCGACGATCATCTGGGCGCCGGCGGTCCTGACCGGAGCGCGCTCGGCGCGGACTGTGAGCACGTTCTGCTCGACGGTCAGGTCCATCGAGTCCGCGTCGACGCCAGGCAGGTCGAGGCAGATGTAGAAATTGTCGCCGTTGCGGTAGGCGTCCATGGGCATCGCGGCCGGCCGGGCGGCGGTGCCGAGCACCTGCTGGGTGAGCCGGTCAAGTTCGCGGAAGGGATCGGTCCGCATGAGCATGATCGGGTGCCTCCTTGCTTGTCTGAGCTGGTCATGTCAGCTGGTCATGTCACGCTTAGTGAGGATATATAACATGTCCGCGAGTTATCTGACAAGACTCGACTGAGATTTTATCTTGTCGCATACTAGAGGCAACGGTATCGCTTGCCCGCTGGCGAAGGAGAGGTGACAGTCATGGCCGCGGCGGATCGCGGGGGGTCTGGCCCTGATCTCTACCAGCTGCTCGGCGTGTCCCGGGAGGCCTCCCGTGCGGAGATCACGCTGGCCTGGCGGCGTCGCGCCCGGGCCGAGCACCCCGATGCCAGGCCGGACGACGTCGGCGCGCCAGACCGGTTCCGTGCGCTGGTCCAGGCCTGGCAGGTGCTCGGCGATCCGGCCAGCCGCGCCGCCTATGACCGTTCCCTCGCCCGCGAGCGGCAGGCCCCTGGCCTGGTGCGGGTCACGGTGCGGCGGCCATCAGGTCCCGGCGCGGCGGGTGAGGTGCAACCGCTGGCACGGGTGCCCGGCCCGCCACTGCGGGTCGGCCCGGTTTGGGTGGAAGGTTCCCGTCTGGCGCCTCGGCCGGATGCCGGGAATGAGGAGGATATGAGGCTAGCCATGCTGGCAGAGTTGTCGCTGCGGTTCCTGATCCGGGTTCGGGGCCGGCTGTGGTGAATCCGGGATGGGCGGACCTCGACCGGGGCCTGTTCAGCATCTCGGTGGCCGCCGAACTGGCCGGGCTGCACCCGCAGACGCTGCGGATCTACGAGCGGGAAGGACTACTGGACCCCGCGCGCAGCGCCGGAGGAACCCGCCGCTACTCGCGCCGGGACATCGACCGGCTCAGGGAAATCTGCGTGCTTTCCGCCGACGGGCTGAACCTGGCCGGAATCCGCCGGGTCCTGCTATTGCAGGAAGAGACCCGCCAGTTGCAGGCCGAGGTGGCCCGGTTGCGGGAACTCGCCCGCCGGCAGACCGCTGTGCGGCCGGCCAGGTCCGCGCGTCCCCGCACCTGAGCACCCGCGCGCCGGCACGGACGGGGACATTGACAGCTAGGGCCGAAGGTCCTTGCTGTCGACTCGTTCGTCATGCGCATGGCTTGGCGAAGGCCGTCGGCGAGTGCGCCGGTCCATGGCTTCGCTAGCTAGGCGCGTATTCGCGCAAGGCCGACATCCGTCGCACGGTCGTGACTTGCGGATGCCGATTATCTTTCGATACCTCGCGAGTTCTTTAGGTCCGCGACGGCGCTTTGATGCTTGGGCGATGTTACGCTGATATGCGCAAGAGGCATTCAGCGCATCGCACTTTGATCGTGAACTTCGAATGGGGTTTCGATGGCTGACCATGAAGTATTAGAAGCTGAGGTAAAGGAAGTTATAATAGACTTACTTGGCCGGGAGGATCTCCGGGATATAATCCACTCCGATGTTCGTCTTTCCGGCGAGGCAGTCGGGTTGGACTCCCTGGACATTATCGAACTGGTGCAGGCCATCGAGGCCCGTTATGACATCAATATGGATATCTCGGATTCGGTGGCCAGGGAGGCGCTCGGTACGATCCACGGGATCGCAAAGTACATTACCGCAGCTAGCCAGCCGGGCGACCCCAGCACTTAGGCGGGCTCCCCCTAGCAGGCCTGGCCGGACTCCTGCCACTCCATACACATCAGCGCCGTAAGGGAGATGCTGAGATCGTGACTATAGAAATCAACGAGATTTCGGACGATAACTTCGAAGCGGTCGTGCAGACGGCGGACACGCCGGTCATCGTCGATTTCTGGGCGGACTGGTGCGGGCCATGCAAGATGATCTCGCCGATTCTCGCCGAAATAGCCAACGACTACGCGGACCGCATCAAGGTGATCAAGGTCAACGTGGACCAGAACCCGGTGACTGCTCGTAAGTATTCTGTCCTGGCCATGCCGACCCTGATGGTTTTCCAGGACGGTAAGCCCGTTCAGGAGTTTGTCGGCGCTCGTTCCAAGGCAAAACTGATATCTGAGCTCGATGGATTCCTATAGTCTGCATTAGCTGAAGGATCGATCTGGTGCCCAGTAACCGTTTCGGAAGCACGCTGGTCGAGGCAATCAGGAAGCAGGTCGAGGCATCTCCCGGCCGGGTCCCGCTGCGCTACCTGGCGGACGGCGAGGACACCGAGTACTCCGTAACTTACGCGCAACTGGATGCCAGGGCGCGGGGTGTCGCTGCCGCGATCGGCTCCAGCCTGCCGCCCCGCGCGGAGAACCGCGCGGTCCTGCTGCTGACGCCGCCTGGACCGGGTTTCGTTGCCGGGTTGCTCGGCTGCGCCTACGCGGGCGCAGTGGCAGTGCCATGTTACCCTCCCGGGCCGCCGCGCCTGGAGAGCACGCTGCTGCGGCTTCGCCATGTCATGGCGGACAGCGGAGCACGGGTCGCCCTGACGACCAGGGAGGTGCTGCCCGCCTTGCGCGCGGTGCTCGACGGGCTGCCCGAGTCCGCGGCACTGACCTGGCTCGCGGTAGACGAGGATGACGGGGAGGCGGCCGGCGACGGAGAAACGGCCAGCTGCCGGCCCGATGACCTGGTTTTCCTTCAGTACACCTCAGGTTCCACCAGGTCTCCGCGCGGTGTGATGGTCAGTCACGCCAACCTGATGGCGAACCTGGCCGCCATGCATGAGGGTGCCCAGGCCGGCCCGGCGGACACGTCGGTCTTCTGGCTTCCGCCCTACCATGACATGGGGCTGGTCACCATGCTGTACGCCCTGGCCGGCGGCCCGACCTGCGTCACGATGTCGCCGGTGCATTTCATGCAGCGTCCTGGCCGCTGGCTCAGGGCGCTGTCCCGCTATCGCGCGGTCTTCACAGGGTGCCCCAATTTCGCTCTCGATTTGTGCGTCCGCAAGGTCGGGCCTGACGAACGGGAGGACCTGGACCTCAGCGGGCTGCGGATCCTCTTCTGCGGCGCGGAACAGGTACGGGCTGACACGCTCGGCCGGTTCACCCGCGCCTTCGCCAGCGCGGGACTGCGCAGTAAGGCGCTACTCCCCGTCTACGGGCTGGCCGAGAGCACCCTGCTCGTGACCGGCGGACCTACGGATCAGGAGCCGAAAGTCTCCCTCTTCGAACGGCAGGCGCTCCAGTCAGGGGTTGCCAGGGTCGCGCCTGGCGCGGGCGCGAACTCTTCGGCCGTCCCCATTGTGAGCTGCGGCTACCCGCGCGGACAGGACCGGATCGCCGTAGTTGACCCTGACCGGCTGACCCGGCTGCCCGAGGGGGCAGTGGGCGAGATCTGGTGCGCCGGCCCGAGCGTGACCGCCGGGTACTGGCGGCGAGCCGAGGAGACCGCTCAGACGTTCGGCGCGACCCTGCCCGGAGACGAGGCTGCCTGGCTGCGCACAGGCGACCTGGGCTTCATGCTCGGCGGTCAGCTGTACGTGACCGGCCGCCGCAAGGACCTGATCATCATCCGCGGCGCCAATCACCACCCGCAAGACATCGAGCAGACCGCCGAACGGGCCGATCCTGATCTGCGCCCGGGAGGTTCGGCGGCCTTCATGCTCGACCAGGCACCCGGCAGCGGCCAGGTGCCAGCGCCTAGCGGCCAGGTGGAAGAACTTGGCGGACTGATTATCCTGAGCGAGCTTCAGCCCGGGGCGGCTGACCCGGGCAGGGCACTGCGAGCCGTACGCCGCGCGGTCACGGCCGAACATGGCATTGATCCCCAGGCGATCGCGCTGGTAGCCCCGCGGGCTATACCCAAGACCTCCAGCGGGAAGGTGCAGCGCTCGATGGCGCGGGATCTGTTCGCCGCAGGCGGCTTCGACTTAATCGCCCAGTGGTGGCATGCGCCGTCGGCGGCGCCGGTACCCGAGCCGGGAGCCGGCGCGGCCGCCGCGCCCGCCGACATCGCGCGCTGGCTGACCGCGTACGTGGCGGACGCGCTTGGCCTGTCCGCCGAGGACGTTCCTGCCGACGTGCCGCTGCACGACCTGGGCGCGGACTCGGCGCTGCTGGCCGAGTTGCCTGAGGCGCTGGGCAGCTGGCTCGGCGCCGATCTCCCGGCCACCTTGTGCTTCGATTTCCCGACCATCGCCCAGATAAGCCGTCACGCAGGGCAGGGGGGCGGTTCCGCCGGGGAACGGGAGACGGGCACCGGAGCAGGCACTCAGGGGTCCGCCGGCCAGCCGGACGGGGCGGGCACGGGCGGCTGGGCAGTAGTCGGAGTAGGCTGCCGGGTCCCCGGCGCAGAGGGGCCTGAGGCGTTCTGGGATCTGCTGGCTGACGGCCGCGACGCCATCAGTGAGGTGCCAGGCGATCGCTGGCCAGCAGCTGAGCTCCTGTCCGCTGACCCGCACGAGCCCGGCCGGATGGTCAGCCGCTGGGGTGGTTTCCTGGATGACGTCGCCGGATTCGACGCCGAGTTCTTCGGCATCTCACCGCGCGAGGCGGCTGCCATGGATCCGCAGCAGCGGATCCTGCTTGAGACGACCTGGGACGCGCTCGCCGACGCCGGGATCCCCGCCGCGGCGCTCGCAGGCACCCGTACTGGCGTGTTCGTGGGCATCGGCACCAGTGACTACGCACTGACCGGCTTCCCGCGGCTTGATCTCATCGACGCGCACGCGGCTCCGGGGAACGCGCACAGCATCGCTGCCAACCGCATCTCCTATCTGCTCGACCTGCGCGGGCCGAGCCTGGCGGTCGATACCGCCTGCTCGTCCTCGCTCGTGGCTCTCCATCAGGCCGTGAGCAGCCTGCGCGACGGCGAGGCCGATCTCGCGATCGTCGCCGGCGTCAACGTGATCCTCAGCCCGGTGACCTCGATCGCTTTCTCCCGAGGGGGAGGCCTGGCCGCCGACGGCCGGTGCAAGGCGTTCAGCGACGCCGCCGACGGGATCGTGCGGAGCGAGGGCTGCGGTGTGGTCGTGCTCAAGGCCACCCGGGCAGCGCTGGCTGACGGAGACCGTATCCGGGCGGTGGTCCGCGGCAGTGCCGTCAACAACGACGGGCGCACCAACGGCCTTACCGCGCCCAGTCGCGCCGCCCAGGAGGAGGTGATCCTCACCGCGCTGGCGCGAGCGGGGATCGGCCCGGATCAGATTCAGTACGTAGAAGCCCACGGAGCCGGTACCGCGCTCGGCGACGCGATCGAGGCCTCGGCGCTTGGCCAGGTGCTTGGCCAGGCGGCACGGCGGCCTGTTCCCTGTGCGATTGGCTCGGTCAAGAGCAATCTCGGCCATCTGGAGGCGGCGGCCGGGATCGTGTCACTGATCAAGACCTCGCTGGCACTTGAACGGCGGGAACTGCCGCCGACCCTGCACGCCAGGCGGCTCAACCATCTCATCCCGTTCGACAACCTCGGCCTGAGCGTGCGCCAGCAGCACGGCCCGTGGCCCGACCCCGCCAGGCCGCTGGCCGCCGGGGTCAGCGCGTTCGGGTTCGGCGGTACCAACGCGCACGTCGTGCTGACCGAGCCGCCCCGGCCGGCTCCGGCCTTCCGGGAGCGGCTGACCTCGCGGGAAGCGCCGGAGACCCCGCTGCTGCTGACTGTGTCGGCGACGTCGGCGGACAGCCTGCACGAGGCGGCGGGCCGGTACGAGAAAATGCTGGCCGGGGTGCCCGAGGATGACGTCCCAGCGGCATGTGCCGCTGCCGCCGTGCGGCGCCAGCACCTGCCGTACCGGCTAGGTGTCCTGGCCGCCACCCGTCCCGGTCTGGTCAAGGGCCTCACGGCCTTCCGGCAGGGCAGGCCGACCGCCGGCGTGGCCTGCTCGACCCAGGCCGAGCCGGCCGACCTGGCGTTCGTCTACGCGGGGACAGCAAGCGAATGGCATGCGGCCGGGCTTGACATCCGGCGGTCCGAGCCGGTCTTCCGTGACGCCTTCGCGGCCTGCACCGCCGCGTTTGCCGTCCTCACTCCGGCCGCCGCCGCGCTCGCAACGGACCCAGGATCCGATCCGGACCTGCTCGTCCGGCAGATGTGGAACTTCGCGCTCCAGGTGAGCCTGACCGCCCTGCTGCGCTCGTGGGGCATTGAGCCGGCGGCGATCTGCGGCCATAGCACCGGCGAGGTCGCGGCCGCCTGCGCGGCTGGTTCGCTGTCACTGCAGGACGCCTGCCGGGTCGTCGTCGAGCGGGCCGCCGCGCTCGGCCGGGGCGGCGCGGGCCGCATGCTCGCGATCCAGCCGGAGGCGGAGGTGCTCGCGGAGATCCTGACCGCCTATCCCGAGCTCGAGGTCGCGGCGGAGAACAGCCCGGTGTCTTGCGTGCTGGCCGGGCCGCCCGAGCCTGTCGCCGAGGTAATGCGCCGGTGGGGCGGGCAGGTGGGCGCCCGGTACATTGAGGGCCTCGGGGTCAGCCATTCGGTGCTGGTGGAGCCGCACCACCACGAACTCGCCCGGGCACTTGCCGGACTGACCCCGAGCCTGGGGACGGTGCCGTATATCTCTTCGGTCACAGGCGACCGGCTGCCCGGCACCGAACTTGGCGGCGACTACTGGGGGCGGCACCTGCGGGCGCCCGTCCGCTTCGCCCAGGCCGTCGACCAGATGCTCGGCAGCGGTGTCCGCTTCTTTCTCGAACTCGGCGCGGTTCCCTCCCTGGTGCCATCGATCGTGGAGTCCGCGGCGGCCCGGCGTGTCAGCCCCGTGCACGCGGTACCGGTGCTGCGGCCGCGCAAGGGTGAACGCGATCAGCTGCTGACCGCGCTGATGGCCGCCTATGTGCATGGCGCCGGCGTCGACTTCGCCGCTGTCTACCCGTCTCCGGTGCGGCACTATCCGCTGCCGTCGCGGCCGTGGCGGCGCGGGCGGCACTGGACGGCAGCCACCTGGCGGCCCAGCGTACCGGGAGCCGACGCCGGCCAGGGCCCGGCCGATTCCGGGTCACGGGCCAGGCCCGGGGCTGGCGACGACGACCTGCTCGAGGCCGTGGCCGACGTTCTTGGCATCCCGCGGGAGGCGTTCGATCCGCAACGGTCGCTCCTGGACCTGGGCATGGACTCCATCCTGGCTGTTGAGCTGCGAGACCTGCTTGCCCGGCGCACCGGTGTCGAGCTGCCACTCCGGCAGCTCCTCCGTGATATGTCTGGCGCCGACGTCGTGGCTGCCCTCCGGCACGCGCGCGGTGGCGCACCTGACCTCGTCGAGGTGGCTGTCGCCGATGGCGGGGCGGAGCCTGAGCCGGAGCGTGAGCCTGAGCCGGAGCGCGAGGAGGACTTCACCGACCTGCCGCTGTCGGAAGGGCAGGCGGCGCTGTGGTTCCTCCAGCAGGCGGCGCCCGGCTCCACCGCCTACAACGTGGGCGAGGCCGTGCTGGTCCAGGGCTCGCTTGACGTGGACGCGCTGCGGTCGGCATTCGATAAGATCCTTACCCGCCACCCGAGCCTGCGCTCGACCTTCCACTACGGCAGCGCCGGACCGGTCCGCCGGGCGGAGCCGTTGTCGCCTGGGTATTTCACCGTCGCGGACGCCGCTGGCGAGCCGCTCGACGAGTTGCGCGACCGGCTGGCCGGCCTGGTACACGAGCCGATGGATCTGCGGCGCGGACCGCTGTGCCGGGTGCACGTCTGCCGGCGGGCGGCCGGTGAGCACCTGATCCTGCTGGTTGTCCACCACCTGGTCGCCGACTTCTGGTCGCTGGGCGTCATCCTGGCCGATCTGGGACGCCTGCTCGCGGCGGAGCCGGGCGCGGCCCTGGCACCAGCCCCGGTCTACAGCACCTACGTGGCCTGGCAGAACGCGCTGCTGGGCGGCGACCAGGGTCGTCGGTCCCTGGATTTCTGGCGGTCCAGGCTGAGCCCGGACTACCCGCCGGCGGAGATCCCGGCCAGGAATCGGCCGGCGGTGCGGAGCTACAGCGGGGCGAAGATCTCGTTCACCGTGAGCCCCGGGACCTGCGATGGCCTCCGCGCGGTGGCGCGGGACGAGCGCACGACGATGTTCGCGGCCGTGCTGGCCGCGGTCGAGGTGCTGATCGGCCGCTACAGCGGCACCGGCCGGTTCACCGTGGGCACGCTCAGCGCCGGCCGGAACCGAGCCGGGTTCGGTGACCTGGTCGGCTATCTGGTTAACCCGGTGCCGTTGCGCGCCGACCTGACCGGCGATCCGTCGTACCGGCAGCTCGTCGCGCGGGCACGTGCCGAAGCGACTGCCGCTCTCGGCGAGGCGGAACTGCCGTTCCCCCGGCTGGTCGCCGAGCTGGCGCCGGACCGCGATCCTGGCCGCAGTCCGCTGTTCCAGATCATGTTCGTCTGGCAGCGGGCGCAGGGCAGCGGCCAGGCCGGGCTGACCGCGTTCGGCGTGCGCAGCCCCGCGGCGTCGGGCCGGGTCGGCAACCTCACCTTCAGCTCGCTCGACCTGCCGCACCGGACCGCGCAGTTCGACCTGTCGCTGTTCGCGGCCGAAGTCGACGGCGGCATCAGCCTGACCATCGAATACAACACCGATCTGTACGGGCGCGGCTTCGCCGAGAACATGGCAGGCAACCTGGCGACCGTGCTCGGCTGGCTCGCCGGCCAGCCAGACCGCCCGGTCGGCGAGGCGGTTCTGCTCTGCGCGGCCGAGCGCACGGCGATCGAGCGGGCCGGCACCGGCCCGGTCCGGCCCTACGACCTCACCCGGCCGCTGCATGAGCTGGTCGAGGAGCAGGCGCGGCGAACCCCGGCCGCGGTGGCCGTTGAGTCCGGTGATGAGCGGCTGACCTACGGTGAGCTTTCGGCCCGGTCGGCCCGGCTCAGTGCCAGGCTGGCGCGGCTCGGTGTCGTGCCTGGCAGCCGGGTGGGAGTGTGCCGGGAACGTTCGGCGGATCTGGTGATCGGGCTGCTGGCCACGCTCAGGAGCGGCGCCGCCTACGTCCCCCTGGCTGTCGGGCAGCCTCAGGCGAGGCACGCCTTCCAGATCCTTGACGCAGGCATCACGGTTGTGCTCACCGATGCCGGCCTTGACTCCAGCCTGTCCGGGCTGGGCGTCACGACCGTGGTGGGTGACGGACAGGACCAGCCGGACAGTGAAGCCCCGGCGCTACAGCAGGACGCCGGACCCGAGCCGGGAGCCACGGCAGCAGGCGGTGAGGCCGCTGCCTATGTGATCTACACCTCCGGTTCTACCGGCCGGCCCAAGGGCGTCGTCGTGCCGCACCGCGCCGTGGTCAACCGGCTGCTGTGGATGCAGGACGAATACCGGCTGGACGCCGGGGACCGCGTCCTGCAGAAGACCGCGGTCACGTTCGACGTGTCGGTCTGGGAGTTCTTCTGGCCGCTGATCACCGGCGCCCGGCTGGTGCTGCTGGCACCCGGGGCGCATCGTGACCCGCGGGCCATCGCCGCGGCCGTGCGGGCGAGCGGAGTGACCACGGCGCACTTCGTGCCGCCGCTGCTTGATGCCTTCCTGGCCGATCCTGGCGTGGGCCAGGTACCCACGCTGCGCCGGGTGTTCTGCAGCGGCGAGACGCTGCGGCCGCAGACCGTGGCGGCCTTCCTGGCCCGCTCTGGTGCCGAGCTGCACAACCTGTACGGCCCGACCGAAGCCGCCATCGACGTCACCTCCTGGCGGTGCGGCCAGGAGGACGCCGGCGGGCCGGTGCCGATCGGCCGCCCGGTTGCCAATACGGTCATCCGGATACTCGACCCGACCGGGCGGCCGGTGCCCAGGCAGATCCCTGGCGAGCTGTGCATCGTGGGCGTTCAGGTAGCGCTCGGCTACCTGGGGCAGCCCGCGCTGACCGCCGCTCAGTTCGGCACCGATGAGGCAACCGGGGCCCCGCTATACCGGACGGGCGATCTCGCGCGGTACCGCGAGGACGGCGCGATCGAGTACCTGGGCCGCCGGGACGATCAGGTCAAGATCCGCGGGTTCCGCATCGAGCCGGGCGAGATCGAATCCCGGCTCCGCGCGCATCACGCGGTGGCGCAGGCAGTGGTACGGCCGTGGGAGACAGGCGCGGGAGACCGGAGGCTGGCCGCCTACGTCACCTGCCGTTCCGGCCAGCTGATCGACCCGGCTGGCCTGGCCACGTGGTTGTCCGCGGAGCTGCCAGGCTACATGGTGCCATCCCGCATCGTCGTGACCGATGCGCTTCCGCTGCTGCCTAACGGCAAGGTGGACCGGGCCGCTCTGCCCGCGCCGGACGGCTTCCCGGCCGCGCGGCCAGGGGAGGCGGCGGCCCCGGCGGCCCGGGGCCCGCGCGAGGAACTACTGCACGAGATCTGGTGCGCCGTCCTGGGCGTCCCGCGGATCGGCCAGGATGAGTCCTTCTTCGGTCTCGGCGGAGACTCGATGCTCACGATCAGGGCGCGAGCCGAGGCAGAGCGACGTGGCTGGACCTTCGACCTGGCCGACCTGTTCCAGGCTCCGACCATCACCGGCCTGGCGCCCCGGGTGCGCCCGGTCGGTCAGGACGAAGCCGGCGCGCCGCCGAGAGTGGAGCCGTTCGGCCTGCTCAGCCCGGCCGACCGGGCTCTGCTGCCCGCCGACCTCGACGACGCGTTCCCGCTCAACGCGATGCAGTCTGGCATGGTCTTCCACGCCGAGTACGACGAGCACAGCGCCGCCTACCGGGTGGTGACCACCCTGCACCTGGCCTTGCCGCTTGACGAGGCGGCGCTGCGGGAGGGCCTCGCCGCGACGTTCCGCAGGCACCCCGCGCTGCGCTCGTCCTTCGACGTGGCCGCCTACTCCGAGCCGCTCCAGCTCGTGCACTCGAAGGTGCAGGTGCCGCTTGAGACGCTCGACGTGTCCCATCTTGGCGCAAAGGCCCAGGACGCGGCGGTGCAGGACTGGATCGAGAGGGCCAAGCACCGGGTATTCGACCTGGCCCGCGCGCCGCTGGTCGAGTTCGCCTCGCACCGCAGGAGCGACCGCTCGTTCCAGTTGTCGGTGGCCGAGCACCACGTGGTGCTCGACGGCTGGAGCGACGCACTGATGCTGGCCGAGGTCGTGGCCGCCTACCGGGCCGCAGTCGGCGGCGGCCGGCTCGAACTGCCCGAGGTGCCGCCGCTGTGCCGCGAATTCGTCGCCGAGGAACGCAGGGTTACCGAAGACGGCGACGCCCGGCGATTCTGGGCCGCGGCTCTCGATGGGGCGCAGCCGTCACGCCTGCCCCGCCCGCTCGCCGGCGTGCGGCCATGCGCGGGCGGTCACCGGGCCGTGCCTGTGCCCATACCGCCGGAGGTGGCGACCAGGCTGAGGGCGGCCGCGGCATCCGCCGGACTGCCGCTCAAGTCGGTCCTTACCGCGGCCCACGCGGCGGTGATGCGCCTGGTGTGCGGCACGGAGGACGTTCTCACCGGCACGGTGGTGAACGGGCGGCCGGAACGGGCTGGTGCCGACCAGGTGATCGGCGTGTTCCTCAACACCCTGCCGCTGCGGCTTGACGCCAGGGGCGGGAGCTGGACCGGACTGGCCAGGCAGGCGTTCGAGTGGGAGCGCGATGTGCTGCCGCACCGCCGCTACCCCTACGCGCGGCTGCGGGAAGACTTCGGCGGCGAACTTGACCTGGACGGATACGTCAACTTCGTCGACTTCCATCCTGGTTCGCTGCTGACCGAGCGCACCGGGGTGGAAGTACTGGCCGCCTCCGGGGTCGCCGAGACCAACTTCGCGCTGACCGCCAACTTCCTGGTCGATCCCGTACGGGGCGATCTGGGGCTGATGCTTGACTGCGACCTTGCTCAGGTCGACGATGACCTGCCCGGGACTCTCGCCAGTTGTTATGGTCAGGCGCTGACGGCGATCGCCGAGGACCCGAGCGGGTCCTTCGCGGATCGCGAACTGCTGGAGCCCGCGCTCGTTGAGCAGCTCGCCGCGTGGAGCGGGCCCGCCACGGACTATGACCGCACCGCCACCGTGCACGGCCTGTTCGAGCTGGCCGCCACGCAGGCCCCGGGCCAGGTGGCCCTGGTCCACCGGGACGTCGCCCTGACTTACGCCGAGGTGGACGCGCGCGCGAACCAGCTCGCTCACCACCTGCGAGAGCGCGGCGTGCAGCGCGGCAGCCGCGTCGGGGTCTGCCTGCGGCGCGGCCCTGACCTGGTGATCGCCCTGCTCGCGGTGCTCAAAGCCGGCGCGGCGTATGTCCCGCTTGATCCTGGTTTCCCGCCGGGCCGCCTGGCTTACATCGCCCGCGACGCCGCGATCGGCTTCCTGCTGTCTGAGGAGGACGGGCTGCTCGCGGGAGCTGACGCACCGGGCGAGGGTACCGGCTCGCCCGGTATCACGCAGCCGGTGCGCATCAGCCCGGCCGCACAGGAGATCACCGCGTGCCCCGCGGCTCCGGTGGCCCCGTCGGCGGGCGGCGATGACCCCGTGTACGTGATGTACACCTCGGGCTCCAGCGGTCAGCCGAAGGGGACGGTCGTGCGGCACCGCAACGTCGTCAACTTCTTCGCCGGGATGGACGACAGGGTCGGCATCGGCCAGGCAGACCGCGTGCTCGCTGTGACCAGCGTCTCGTTCGACATCTCGGTGCTTGAACTGCTCTGGCCGCTGGCGCGCGGGGCCGGGGTCGTCCTGGCCGGCGGCAACGTGATCGGCAACCTCGCTCCGGCGGCTCCCGCTCCGGCGCAGGACACCAGGCAGGCGCCTCCTCAGCCTCTCGGCTTCAGCATGTTCTTCTTCGCCTCGGCCGCGCAGCAGAGCCAGGCAGAGGGATACCGGCTGGTTCGCGAGGCAGCCCGGTTCGCCGACACCCACGGGTTCGAGGCAATCTGGACCCCTGAGCGTCACTTCCACGAGTTCGGCGGGCTCTACCCCAATCCGTCGGTGCTTTCCGCCGCCCTGGCCACGATCACCACGTCCGTGGACCTGCGCTGCGGAAGCGTGGTAGCGCCGCTGCACCACACCGTCCGGATCGCCGAGGAGTGGTCGCTGGTCGACAACTTGTCGGGCGGCCGGGTAGGGCTGGCCTTCGCCTCAGGCTGGAACTCTAACGACTTCGTGCTGCGCCCCGATGCGTTTGCCGGCCGGCGCGACCTTGTCCGTGATCAGATCCAGGAGTTCAGGAAGCTGTGGCGGGGAGAGCCGGTGGAGTTGACCGGCGGCAGTGGCGAGCCGGTGCAGGTGCGCATCTTCCCGGCGCCCGTGCAGGCGGAGCCGCCGATCTGGATGACCTCAGCCGGCACCAGCGCGACGTTCGCGGCGGCGGGGAAGCTGGGCGTGAACGTGCTCACCCACATGCTCGGCCAGGAGATCGACGACCTCGCCGGCAAGATCGCCGTCTACCGGGCCGCCAGGGCCGAGCACGGGCATCCAGGCCCTGGCCGGGTCACCGTGATGGCGCACACCTTCCTGCTCGCCGATGCCGAGGAGGCACGGGCGAGGGCTCGCGAGCCATTCCGCGAGTACCTGCGAAGCTCGACGGAGCTGTGGCGGGTCCTCTTCGCGGCCACCGGAGTCGAGATCCCGGAAACGATCACCGCGGATGACCTGGAATCCGTTCTCGACCTGGCGGTCACCCGGTACTTCGAGCGCTCCGGGCTGTTCGGGTCGCCGGCCACCTGCGCGCCGATTCTCGCGCGGCTCGCTGCGGCCGGGGCCGATGAGGTGGCTTGCCTGATCGACTTCGGCGTCCCCAGTGACGAGGCGCTGGCCGCGCTGCCGGTGCTCGACCAGCTGCGCCGGCTGCACACCGAAGAGGTGGCCGACCAGGGTCACTCACTGGCGGAGCTGTGCGAGCGGCACGGCGTGACGCTCATGCAGGGCACTCCGTCCCTGCTCAGCGCGGTGGCTGCCGAGCCGGCCGCGCTGGCTTCGCTGCGCGGCCTGCGAGCCGTGCTCGTCGGCGGCGAGGCGTTCCCGGCTGGCCTGGCGTCCAGGCTGGTCCAGGCGCTGCCGGGGGTACGCGTGCTGAACATGTACGGGCCGACGGAGACCACGATCTGGTCCACCGCGCATGAGCTGGACCCGGGCACCGACGTCGCGGGCGCGCCGATCCCCATTGGCCGCCCGATCGCCAACACGACGATCAGGGTGACCGGCCCAGGCGGCCTGCTGGTGCCGCCGGGCGTGGACGGCGAGCTGTGGATCGGCGGCGATGGCGTGGCCGATGGCTATCTGGGACAGCCGGTCCTCACAGCCGAGCGCTTCGCCAGCCTGCCCGCCGCTGCCGGGGCGGGTCTTGGCTACCGGACCGGGGATCGGGTCCGCTGGCGCGCGGACGGCGCGCTCGATTTCCTCGGCCGGATGGACCGTCAGGTGAAGATCCTCGGCCACCGGGTCGAGCTCGGCGAGGTCGAGCACGTGATCTCGGCCCACTCCGGGGTGGCCGAGGTCGCGGTCACCGCGCACGCCGGGGAGACCAGCGGCACGGAGCTGATCGCCTACGTCGCTCCCGCCCGCCAGGCGAAGGCCGCCGAACTCGAGGCCGCGCACGTCGGCCGCTGGCGGGAAATCTGGGAAGGCGCGTACGACACCATCGCCGACGACGGCGAGTTCGCCGGGTGGATCAGCAGCTATACCGATGCCCCGATCCCGGCCGGCGACATGGCCGAATGGCTGGACCACACAGTCAGCCGCATCGCCGCGCTGCCGCTGGCCACAGTGACAGACGTCGGCGCTGGCACGGGTGCCCTGCTGCGCAGGCTGGCCCCGCTGGCCCAGCGGTACGTGGCCATCGACCTGTCGGCGGCGGCGCTGCGCGCCGCCGCTGGCGGGCTCGTCAACGGTCACGTCCGGTTCCTCCAGGGCGAGGCCACCATGCTGGCGACGCTGGAGGCCGGTACCGAGGGCACTGTCGTGATCAACTCGGCCGTTCAGTACTTCCCTTCGGTGGAGTACCTGGAGCGGATCCTGCGGGAGGCGGTCCGGGTGGCGGGGCCGGACGGCGCGGTTTTCGTGGGGGATGTACGTCATCTGGGGCTGCTCGAGGCCTTCCACGCGACCGTGCGCCTGCACCGCGCGCCGCCGCTCCAGCCCGCGGGCGAGATCGCCGCCGCCGTGACGCGCGAGGTCGCCGGGGAATCCGAGCTCTGCCTGCGCCCCGCCTACTTCTACGACCTGGCCACCCGGCTGCAGGGCATCAGGGAAGTGCGGGTGGAGCTCAAGCCAGGCCGCGCCCCGGCCGAGCTGACCGCGTTCCGCTACGACGTCACCCTGGTCGCGGGGAAGCCAGAGGACACCGGTGACCCAGGCCCGGCCGTGCCGTGGGACACGCTGGACGGCGGCCTTGCCGGCCTCGCCAGGCTGCTGGCCGGCGACCCAGGCCCGGTCACCGTCACCGGCCTGCCGAACGGCAGGCTGACCCGGCCGTTCGCCCTGCTGGAGTTGCTACGCGAAGACGGTGACGGCGCGGCGGCGCGCACCGCATGGGAACTTGAGCGGCTGCTCTGGTCCGTCGGGGAGGGGACCCCGGCCGACCCGGATGACGTTACCTGCGCGGCGGCCGCGGCGGGACGCACGGTCCGCCTGGTGCTGCCGTCCGATGGCCCGCCCGGCCTGTTCGAGGCCCGGTTCGGTCCGCGCCAGGCGCCGGACAGCACGCGGCGGGCCAAGCTCAACCCGAGAAGGGAGACGGCGTGATGACAAGGACCGCCTCGGCCAACGACCCGCTGGCCACCTCCGAATCGGCCGAGTTCCGGCGGGAGCTGCGTGACTACGCACGCAGTCGCCTGCCCGAGGCGATGGTTCCCGCGCGATTCCTGATCCTCGACCGGCTCCCCACCCTGCCCAACGGCAAGATCGACCGTCGCCGGCTGCCGGCCGTAGCGGCTGCCACTCACGCCACCGCACCGGCCGCCCGGCACATCGCGCCCCGCACCGCCGCCGAGGCGAAGATCGCCAGGATCTGGCGCGACGTCCTCGGGACCGAGGCCGGCGTGGAGGACAGCTTCTTCGAGACCGGCGGCAACTCGCTCACCGCGGTGCGGATGATCGCCAGGGTGCGCGAGGAGTTCGGCGCGGCACTGAGCCTCCGGCGGCTGTTCGAGCGCCCGACCATCGCCGAGCTTGCCCGCATGGTTTCAGCGGATCCCGCCGACCTGCCGGCGCAGACCGGTGATTCTCGCAGCATCCCGGCGGACTTGCTGGCGGCGGAGGCCGAGCTGCCGTCCGACGTGGCACCCGAGCCCGGTGCCAGGTGGCCGGTCCCTGGCGTCACCCGGGAGGTAGTACTGACCGGCGCGACCGGATTCACCGGCGCGTTCCTGCTCCGTCAGCTGCTTGACCGCAGCCCGGCCAGGGTCTGGGCGCTGGTGCGGGCCAGTGACCCAGCCGATGCGATCGCCCGGATACAGGCCAACATGGCCGCCTACCGGCTGTGGCGAGAGGAGGACGGACAGCGGATCGCCGGGGTGCCCGCTGACCTGTCGCGGCCCTATCTGGGCTTGTCCAGGGCCAGCTACGCCGAACTCGCGGCCAAGGCCGACACGGTCGTGCACAACGGATCCTGGTCCAGCTTCGTGCTGCCCTACGACCGGCTCAAGCCGGTCAACGTGCTGGGCACGCTCGAACTGCTCCGGCTGGCCTGCCGGGAGCAGGTCAAGAGATTTCACTACGTGTCGTCGCTCGCGGTCTTCCCCGGCCACCGCGAGATCAAGCACTTCCGCGAGGAGGAGCTTGACGACCCCGACGGCGTGGTCGGCGGCTACCCTCAGACGAAGTGGGTCAGCGACCGCCTGGTCACGCAGGCCGGCCGGCGCGGGCTGCCGGTCTCGGTGTACAGGCCCGGCCAGATCACCGGTGCCTCGGACACCGGCGCCTGCCCGACTGAGCTGTTTGTCTGCGCGATGATGAAAAGCTGCATCCAGCTCGGCCTGGCTCCCGACCCCGACATGATGGTCGAGATGGTCCCGGTCGACTATGCGGCGGCGGCCATTGCCCACGTCGTACTGAACGGCGCCTCGGTACAGGAAGGCGCCTCGGTACAGGACGGTGGCGCGGCGCAGGACGGCACCGCGGTGCGGGGGCCGCGGATCTTTCACCTGCCTGGCGAGCAGTCCGTGCACTGGATCCGGGTGATCGACATGATCAGCGCCTGCGGATATCCCGTGCGGCGCGTCCATTACAGCACGTGGTACGAGGCATTGACCGAGGCCACCAGCCGCGGCGAGGACAACGCGCTCGCCCCGTTCATGCCGCTGCTCGGCGAGGATGGCCCCTCCGAGGACCTGGCATACCAGAACGGCAGCCCGCAGTTCGAGAGCGGGCACCTGACCGCCGCGCTGGAGGGCAGCCAAATCGTGACACCGCCGCTCGATGAGGCCCTGCTCGCCACCTACACCCGGTACTTCACCGAGATCGGCTACCTGCCCACGCCCGCCCAGGCTCCGGAGGACCGGCGATGAGCAGCGCGACCGCCGAACTGACCGAAGCCATCACCGCGGGCGCGCCGCGTTCCTTCTTCAGCGCGTTCACCCCGCCGGAGACCATGCGGGCCGCCGCCCTGCTGCGCTCGGAGGCAGCCGGGTTCGCCGGCCTGGCCAGCGAGGACAAGGACCCGCGCAAGTCCCTGCATGTCATGGAGGTGCCAGTGCCCAGGCCCGGGCCGGGGGAGGCGCTGGTGGCCGTGCTGGCGGCGGGCCTGAACCACAACACGGTCTGGTCCTCGCGGTTCGAGCCAGACTCCGGATTCACGTACCTGGACCGGCTTGCCTTGCAGGGCGGGTCCGCGGCTCGTCACGCTCTCGATTACCACATCCTGGGCTCGGACGCGGCGGGCGTGGTCGTCGAGCTTGGCGAGGGGCCCAGCCGGTTCCAGCCCGGCGACCATGTGACGATCTGCCCCACCTACCTGGAAAACCCTGGCATGTCCCAGGTGGATGACACCATGGCCGATCCCGGACTGCGGGCCTGGGGTTTCGAGACGAACTTCGGCGCCCTCGCCGAGTTCGCGCTGGTAAAGGTGGTCCAGCTGCTGCCCAAGCCCAGGCACCTTACGTGGGAGGAAGCCGCGTCGCTTCAGCTCGTGTCAGCGACCTGCTACCGCATGCTGGTCGGCACGCACGGAGCGCAGATGCGCCAGGGCGACATCGTCCTGGTCTGGGGGGCGGCCGGCGGCCTGGGCTGCATGGCGGCCCAGTACGTCCGTCACGGTGGCGGCGTCCCCGTCTGCGTGGTCTCCAGCCCGCAGAAGAAGGCGGTGCTGCACGCCGCCGGCTACGAGGCTGTCATCGACCGTGCCGCCGAGGGATACCAGTTCCTGGACAATGGCGTGACCGACGTGAAGGAATGCGGGCGGTTCCGCCGCCGGATCAGGCAACTGGCCGGCGAGGACCCCGACATCGTCTTCGAGCACACCGGCCGGCAGACGTTCCCCGCGAGTGTCTTCGTCCCGAAAAAGAGCGGCCGCGTCGTCACCTGCGCGTCGACGAGCGGCTACCAGCACACTTACGACAACCGTTTTCTCTGGATGAACCTGCGCCGGATCATCGGATCCCACGGAGGCACGTATGAGGAAAGCCTGCTCGCCAGCCGGCTTTCCTGCCGGGGGCTTATCCACCCCACCTTGTCCCGCACCGTCGAACTGTCTGATGTCGCCGAGGCGGTCGCCCAGATGCACCGCGGCGAGCACCTGGGCAAGATCGGCGTGCTCAGCCTGGCTGGCCGGCCGGGGCTGGGCGTGACCGACGAAGCCACCAGGGTCCGCCTGATCGGCGACATCACCCGCTTCCAGACCGCAGTCGCCTCGGTGGCATCAGGGACTGCGCCGGCTGGGGCGGCAACCTAAGGAGACTACTCACCATGAATGCAAAGACCCAGGCTGGCAAGCCCGCCGGGGAGGGCGAGGCGAGGCCGCTCGGGCTCTTCGCGCTGCTCCCGCTGACCGTCGGCGCGTTCGCGGTCGGCACTGACGCGTTCGTCATCGCCGGCCTGCTGCCGCAGGTGTCGCACGACCTGCACGTGTCGGTGGTGGCAGCCGGCCAGATGGTCACCTTGTTCGCGCTGACCTACGCGCTGGCGGCGCCGGTCCTGGCGGCCACGTTGTCCCGGTACCCACGTCAGCGCCTGCTCCTGCTGGCCCTGACCATCTTCGTCCTGGCGAACCTCGGCTCCGCGCTGGCTCCGGACTTCGCCGTGCTGGCGGTCACCCGCGTCGTCGCCGCGTTCGGTGCGGGCCTGTTCACTCCGAACGCAGCCGCGGCCGCCGCGCTGAGCGTTGACCCCAAGGTCCGCGGCCGGGCGCTGGCGCTGGTCTTCGGCGGGCTGACCGTGGCCAATGTGCTCGGCGTCCCGCTCGGCACGTTCATCTCGGTCGGGTCGAGCTGGCGGTGGGCTTTCGTGTTCGTCGCCGGCCTGGGTGCCGTCGCGCTGGCCGGCGTGCTGGTCTGGCTGCGCCGGCTGCCTCCGCCGTTCCAGGTGTCCTTGAGCAAGCGGATCGTCATGCTCAGGGATCCCCGGGTGGTCACCGTGCTGGCCGCCGCCTTGGTCGGCTCGGCCGCGGGATTCGGCTTCTATGTGTACCTGGCCTCCGAGCTCGGGTCGATCGCCCACGTCACCGTGCACCAGCTCCCGGTCTACTTCCTGATCAACGGGGTGGCTGGGGTACTGGGAGGGCAGGCGGGCGGCTGGCTCGTGGACCGCTATCCGGTGAGCCGGGTAGCGGCTGCCGGGCTGGTGGCCATGGCCGCCGTGCTCATCCTCGTGCCCTACGCCGGCCGGGCGCATGTATCAGCGGCCCTGTTCCTGGCGGGTTTCGGGTTCACCAGCACGTTCGTCTACGTGCCGTTCCAGCACCGGCTGACCGGGCTGGCCCCCACCGCTGCCACCGAACTGCTTGCGCTGAACAGCTCCGCGCTGTACCTGGGCATCGCGTTCGCGGCCGGGCTCGGCGGTGCCTTGCTCTCCGCGACCTCGGCCAGGACCCTGCCGGTGGCGTGCGGCATTCTCGCTGTCCTGGCCCTGGTCCTGTTCTCCGGTTCGTACGCCGCCAGGACCCAGCGTGCCTCCGTATTACCGTCCCCCGATGTAGAAAGGACGAGCCTATGACCGGAAGCGATCAGGCTTCGGCTCTGATCTTCCCCAGGACCTTCGGCGACAACGCCGTGACCGACCCGCACCCTGTCTACGGTACGTTCCGCGAAGCCGGCCCGGTCCATTACACCGAGGTCGTGGACGGCTGCAAAGTATGGGTCGTCACCCGGTTCGAGGACGTGCAGGCCGTGCTCGACGACCCGGCGCGGCTGTCGTCCAACCCCCGGTTCGGTCCCCAGGAATGGCTTGACCAGTTCGGCCTCTTACGGGACGAGAACGGGAAGTTCATCGTGGCGGAGAACATGCTGTACGCCGACCCTCCGCTGCACACCAGGCTGCGCAAGCTGGTCTCCAAGGCATTCACGCCGCGCCGGATCCAGCAGCTCGCCCCGTACATTACGTCCCTGTGCGAGCAGGTGCTCGATGACCTGGCAGCGAAGGGCCGGGCGGAGCTGATCTACGACTACGCCTATCTGATCCCGCTCACAGTGATCTCTGAGCTGCTCGGCATGCCCGAGGCCGACCGGGAACGGTTCCAGACGGTATCCAACCTCATCATGGTGGGCCGCCCGGTGGATCCGGAGCAGGTGACGGCCGCGCAGTGGGAACTGATCGGCATGATCGGCGCCCTCGTCTCGGCCAAGCGGGAGAATCCGGCTGACGACCTGCTCACGGCGCTGATCGCGGCCCGTGACGAGGACGACAAGCTGGACGAGCTCGAGCTGATCTCGATGGCCGGGCTGCTGATCATCGCCGGCCAGGAGACGACGGGAAACCTGATCGGCAACGCCCTGCTCGAACTCATCAGCCACCCCGAGCGGCTCGACGAGCTGCGGCGCGATCCGTCCGGCTGGCCCCGCGCGGTAGATGAGCTGCTGCGGCTGCAATCACCGGCGCTCGGCACCTGGCGGTTCGCGCTCGAAGACGTGGAAATCGCCGGCACCACCATCCCGGCCGGGCAGGCTGTCCTCGCGCTTCTCGCCTCGGCGGATCGCGACCCGCGCCATTTCGACGATCCGGAGAGCTACGACCCGCACCATGCCCGTCCCGGGCACCTCGTGTTCGGGCACGGCATCCACCACTGCCTGGGTGTCTCGCTTGCCCGCCTGGAGGCCGAGATCGCGCTGACCGCCCTGGCCAGCCGGCTGACCGACATCAAGCTGGCCGTACCCGCCGGGCAACTGCGATGGCGGCCGAGCCTAATGCGCGGGCTAATCGAACTGCCGGTTACTTTCACTGCCACGGCGAGGTGACGACATGCAACTGACCCGCATCGCCCTCATCGCGGTTCCGCTGGCGGGACTGAGCCTGGCCCTGGGACCCCAGCGCCTGGCGGCCCAGGGGCCCGCTGGGGCACCGCAGGCCGCCGGGCGGACTGCCGCCACGAAGTCCGCGCTGCCCGCGTGGCGCCGAGACGGACACGACTGGCCGATGGGCGGCGGCAACGACGCCAACACCCGGTCCAACCCGGCCGAGCACCGGATCTCGCCCCGCGACGCCGGCCAGCTCAAGCTGGTGTGGTCGGCCACTGTGCACGGGAGCGTCTCGGCCACCCCCGCCGTGGTGCATGGCGCGGTCTACGTCACGGACTGGGGCGGCTACCTGACCAAATTCGACGCGGCCACCGGCCGGGTGATCTGGTCTGACCCAGTCTCCGACTACGACGGGATTCCCGGCAGCATCGCCAGGACCAGCCCGGTCGTTAGCGGCGGCACCGTTTATATCGGCGATCAGAACAGCGAGGCCAGCCCGGTCGCCGGCGGGCTCGGCGCGCACCTGATAGCGGTGAACGCACGGACCGGACGGCTGCGCTGGCAGACGGTGGTGGACGATCAGAACTCAGCTGTCCTGACCGGCTCCCCGGTGATCTACCGCGGCGTGGTCTATCAGGCGGTGTCATCGCGCGAGGAGCCGATGGCCACCCAGCCGTCGTATCACTGCTGCGTGTTCAGGGGCAGCCTGGTGGCGGTGAACGCCACGACCGGCAAGGTCTTGTGGCAGACCTTCACCGTACCGCCTAACGGCGGCCAGCCCGGCGGCTACCCCGGAGGCGCGGTCTGGAGCAGTACGCCGGTGATCGATGCCGCCGACGGCACGGTGGTCATCACCACGGGCAACAACTACGAGCTGCCGCCGAGCGTGCTGGCCTGCCAGCAGGCGGGCGGCACGGCGGCACAGTGCCTGTCTCCGGCTGATCACATCAACTCCATCATGGCGCTCAGCCTGCGCACCGGCGCGGTCCGCTGGACAAGCGGCATGCCTGCGTTCGACGCCTGGAACGCCGGCTGCCTGCCGGAGTTCCATAACGGGAACTGCCCGGCGGACACCGGACCGGACGCCGATTTCGCCGACGGAGCGCATCTGTCAGTACTACGCAATGCCCACGGCCAGCGGGAGCGGGTCATCTTCGCCGGGCAGAAGAGCGGGATCTACTGGGCGGTCGACGCCGCCAGCGGCAAGATTCTGTGGGGCACCCGGGTCGGCCCGGGCGGGCTCCAGGGCGGGATCATGTGGGGCTCGGCCACGGACGGTCAGCGGATCTACGCGGCCGAGGCCGATGACCAGAGCCTGCCTTACACGCTGCCAGCTGGCCAGACGATCAATTACGGCTCGTTCGCCGCCCTGGACCCGGCGACCGGCCGGGTGCTGTGGCAAGTCCCCGACCCCAAGGGCGCGGCGGACAAGGCGGCCCTGACCGTGGCCAACGGCGTCCTGTACGCCGGCTCCATGAGCGGCACCATGTACGCCCTGAATGCAGCCAACGGTGCGATCCTGTGGCAGTATCAGGGAGCCGGCTCGTCCAACGCGGGACCGGCCGTGGTGGGAAGCTGCGTGTACTGGGGAAACGGTTACGGGATTGATGGTGTCGGCACCCAGAGCACTACATTCTACGCATTCGGGCTGGGTGGTCGCTGCAGCTGAGATCTCCGGCACCACCTGCCCCCAATGTGTGCGCCTGTCAGGGGCGTAATGCATTCTGGTTGAGGACGGTTTCCCGACAAGAACCGTTGGCTTTGAACTGGTCTGCATGAAGATGGTGCTAAGAGATCATGAGAGACGTCGTATCCAGTGACCTCGGTGAGAAGATACCCGAGGTCATGGGGCGGGAGCGGTGTCGGCTAGCCAGAGAGCTGCACGATCACGTGGGCAGCGGTCTGAGCGTCGCGGTGCGCAGGCTTGAATTGCACGACGCCTTCCGCCAGATCGATCCAGAGCGGGCCGACGCGCACCTGCTGGCCGCCAGGCAGGAACTACTCCGGCTGCTGGGGTCCATCAGCGATCTCATCACCGACCTGCGCGACACTCCGAGGTCAATCTCGCTTGCCCGGGAGATCGGGGCGTTCGCTACCTCCCGCGACGGGCCGCACGAAGACGGCCAGCCAGCGGTTCACGTGCACATCGCGGGAGACGAGAGCTGCCTGCCCGTACCAGTCAGGTACGAGTTCTACCTGATCGTGCGCGAATGCCTGCGCAATGTCTTCCGCCACGCCTGGGCTAGCCACGTCGCGATCGACGTCAGGGTGGCGGCCGGTACCGTGCGCGCGGTCATCAAGGACGACGGCATCGGGTTCGACTGTGCCGAGGTGATCAGGCAGGGGCGCGCCGACGGACTGCTGAGCATGAAGGAACGGCTTGAGATCCTGCACGGTGGCTGGGATCTGCGCAGCGTGCCGTCACTAGGCACGCGTGTGGAGGTCTGGGTTCCCGTGCCGTCCGATCGGCACCGCGACGCCGCCTGAGCCTATGCGCATCCTGATCGCCGAAGACCACACCCTGCTGCGCGACATGCTCGCGGAACTGCTGGCGGTGGAGAACGATCTGGAGGTTGTAGGGACCACAGGCGACGGCGACCATGCGGTCGAGCTGGCCGCCGCGCTGCACCCCGACATCGTGCTGCTCGACGTGAGCATGCCTGGCGGTCCGGTGACCAGCACGGTGCAGCGGCTGATCACCGTGTGCCCCGGGGTAGCGGTGGTCATCTTGACCATGCACGACGACCCGCGCCGCCTCAGCGAGCTACTGGCCGCGGGCAGTCGCGCTTACCTGCACAAGAGCGTCAGCCGGGAACGTCTTATCTCGGTGCTGCGCAGTGTGATGCGGGACGGCAGCCAGATCGAGATCTCCACGCCAGCCCGGTCCGCCCCGGCCGGCCCCGACGACAAGGTCCCGCTGTCCGACCGGGAATGCGAGGTGCTGGAACTGGTCGCCCGGGCGATGAGCAACCGGCAGATCGCGGGCCGCCTGCACATCTCCGAGGCCATGACCAAGCGTCACATCCGCAGCGTGTTCAAGAAACTTGGCGCGGTATCCCGGCTGGACGCGGTCAACAAGGCCGTGGCCGCCGAGATCATCGCGGTGCCGGACCGCGAGGTCGCGGCGTCGCCGCCGCCGGCCCGGTTATCTCACCGACGTCCCGTAACGCTGAAGTACCCGGCAAAGGACCGCTGAGCCGCGGGGCATTTACTCGTGCCTGATGCGGGAGTAGGAGAGTTTGGCGAACCCTGCGCAGGCACCTGCAGGTCAGAGCATGATCAAAATAGGCTCACTGGCATTTGCGCGCAGAAACCGACAACTTTCCGCGATCACAGTCCGGGCCGCTGAAAACCGCCGCCATCATCCTCGCAAGCACTGAAAACTCCGCCATGGCCCGGGGCCAGGCCCCGGCCCGCGGCCGGCCGGAAGTGCCATAGCAGGCCGAACCTCCTGGTGGCGGGTACTATTGGCATATGGCCGACTACGACCTGCTTGCTAAATTCTACGACCGGCTGATGAGTGACTCATCGCTCAGAATTAAGCAGGTTATGAGTTGCATTGAGCGTTATTGCCCGACCGCTTCATCCCTCCTTGAACTCGGCTGCGGGACAGGCGCGGTGCTTCAGGGGCTCTCGGCAGTGGGCTCGCTGACCGGCATGGATATCTCGCCTAATATGCTTGACGTGGCACGAACGAGGCTCCCTGGCGTGCAATTTATACAGGGCGACATTTCATCCTTTGACCTTGGGCGCCGATTCGATGTCATTGTATGCACCTACGACGTCCTGAACCATCTGGCGGAATTTGATCGCTGGATCTCCTGCTTCGCCTGTGCGCGCAAACATCTGGCAGAATACGGACTGTTTATCTTTGATATTAATACGGTTGGCCACCTGGACAAGGTGGCGTGCGAACAGCCCCAGGTGCGCGAATTCGACGGCAACACGGTCATCATCAACGTCAGCGCCGAAGAACGCCCGGTCTACGAGTGGCACCTGCGGATCTTCGAGCGTGTGACCGGCGATCGGTACCGACTCTATCGTAGCCAGTTCCGCGAGCTCGCGGTAGAAATCCGTCAGATCCTAAAAGCAATGTCATCTGACTTTGAATTGCTGGATCTCGCCGATTCGGCCGGAGGCAGACCGGACGACGAATCAGAGCGAGCGTTCTTTGTCTATCGCAGTAAACGATCTTGATCCCGCGGCGGCGCTATGTGAGCTTCGGGTTCCGGGCGCCGTTACGCGTGCTGCGGGCCTACGGCAGCCTGTTTGATCAGCGCGGTACCAAGGGGTTCGTAGCCGCAGGCTTTATCTCGCGGCTTACTTCGTCCATGGTGTTCGTCAGCCTGATCCTTGCGATCACCGAACGCGGCGGAGGATACGCGAGCGCCGGGGCGGTGATCGCGGCGCTCACCTTGGCCGCTGGCCTGGCCCTTCCGGTATTCGGCAGGCTGATCGACCGGTACGGACAGCACGGCGTGCTCGTCCCCATGGCGCTGGCCTTCGGGGTGCTGATGCTGCTGCTGACGGTCGCCGTCGAGGCGCGCGGGCCAGAGTGGCTGCTCGTCGTGCTGGCTGCCGCCGCCGGCGTACCGATGCCGGCGGCTGGCCCGCTGGTGCGGGCCCGGTGGACCAAGATCTACCAGGGCACGGACAAGCTTCGCATCGCCTACGGCTTTGAGAGCGCCACCATCGAGACTGTTGAGATCGTCGGACCGATCCTGGTTACCGCGCTTGTCACCGGCATCGGACCGCTGGCGGGACTTGCCGCCGTGCTGACCTGCGCGCTCGGCGGAACGCTAGCCCTGGCGGCACAGCGCGGCACTGAGCCAGAGCCGGCCGGCCTCGCCGCGGGCGGCGGGTCTGGCAGCTCGCTGCGCATCCCCGCGCTGCAGGCGCTGTACGCCGCGCGGTTTTGCGTCGGCGCCGTGTTCGGCGCGATGCCGGTATCGCTCATCGCGTTCGCGAGCGCGCACCACGGTCGCGCGTTCAGCGGCCTGTTTCTCGGGCTATACGGCGTGACCAGCCTGATCGCCGGGCTGGGCTACGGCGCGCTGAAGGAGCAGATGCCACTGCATCGCCGGCTGATCGTCAGCGTCACGCTGTTCGCGGCGGGCGGAGTCCCGCTGCTCGCCGCCCGCGGGCTGTCCTCCCTCATCGGCCTGCTACCGCTCGCCGGCCTGGCGATGGCGCCTGCGACGGTTACCGCGATGGAGGTCATGCAGCGCGTGGTGCCGCACGCCATGCTGACCCAGACGATCTCCTGGGACACGACAGCGATCGCCTTCGGCATGACAGCGGGCAGCTTCCTGACCGGCGCCACGATCGCGCCGCTCGGGGCGGACTACGCCTTCGTGGTACCGGTGTGCGCGGGACTGCTCGGCCTGATCGCGGTGCTAGCTGGCAGCAAGCCGATCCGTACCGCCTGCCTGGCCGCCTCGGAGGTAGCACCATGACCAGTCACGTCTACCCCTAAGAGGATAATTCCCCGGTGAGCGTGATCGCCCGTGACGGGCAGATCAAGGCGGCGTGACGAACGCTGTCGGCTTGCTCTGGCGACGGCCTGTCCGTTCGCAGGGACACGACACCGTCGTAGTCGCGCTGATCGAAGACGTCCGGGGCGGTCATGACGCACTGTCCTGAGCTGGCACACTTGTCCTGGTCAACCTGAACGCGCACAAACTTCTCCCTCAGGTCATTCCGGTTACCAGGTCACGGGCAGTTCATAGACGCCGTAAACGAGTCCCTCATGCTTGAACTGAAGATCACCGGGATCGACGGCCAGGGCCAGCGTCGGGATCCGGCGATGCAAGGCGGCGTAGACGACCTCGAGCTCGACCCTGGCAAGCTGCTGGCCGACGCACTGGTGCACGCCGAACCCGAACGCGATGTGCTTGCGTGCGTCACGATGGATATCGAGCATCCCCGCGCGGGGGAACACCGCCTCGTCGCGGTTGGCGCATTCGATGGGGATGACCAGGCCCTCGCCAGCGCGGATCACCTGCCCGGCGATCTCGATGTCTTCCAGGGCCAGCCGGCGCAGGCCGGTATGGACAACGGACAGGTAGCGCAGGAGTTCCTCGACAGCCCTGGCGAATAGCTTTGGGTCATCGGCGCTCCGCAGCTGGGTGAGCTGGGCAGGATCGCGCAGCAGCGCCAGCGTGCCAAGCGCGATCATATTGGCGGTGGTCTCGTGCCCCGCGAGCAGCAGAAGCGAGATCAGCTTGACTAGCTCCTGCTGGGTCAGCTGCCCGGCCTGAATTTGTTCGCTGGTCAGGCGGGATAGCAGGTCGTCGGCCGGGGCGGCGAGCTTGCGGCTGATCAGCCGCCCGAGGTAGCCGCTCACCTCCGCCATGGTGTCCTTCATGGCCGCGGTGGAAGTCTCGCGGCTAATAAGCGTCGCGCTGGTGCGCTGGAAAAAATCGTGGTCGGCGTAAGGGACGCCGAGCAGGTGGCAGATAACCAGAGACGGAACTGGCAGCGCGAACCGCGACACCAGATCGGCCGGTTTCGGGCCGGCCAGCAGGTCACTGATGAGATCGTCGACGATCTTGCGGACCGCGGGCCGTGACTCATCGATCCGCCGGACGGTAAACGCGCCGGCGACCATCCGGCGCAGCCGGGCATGCTCGGGATCATCCATGTTAAGGAAGGTTTGCGACTCCTCAGTGATGTCCCGCAGGCCCTGGCTCTGGAAGGGGTAGCCCGGCCGGTACGGGTCCGCGCTGACCCGCGGATCGGCCAGCAGGGCACGCTGCTCGGCGTACCTGGTCACCAGCCACGGCGTGCTGTCGTCCCACAGCCGGACCCGGACAAACGGCGCCCTGGATCGCAGGTCGCCGAGAGCGGGAGCCGGATCAAGCGGGCAACTGGCGGCGCGGGCCATCGGGAAGAACGGGATGTCCTCGGGGGCCAGGTCAGGAAGATGAGTCAGCGTCAAGGCGACTCCCTCACATAGCGCGTGCCAGTTCCTCTCCGGGTAGCTGTCCGGTGGTCGTCAGTCAGCCATCAGGGCGGCACTCCCGGCCGTCGGGTGACTTTCCGGCAAATGCTATCAAAGCCTTTGCGGCGCGGCACTATACGTAGACCCGTAGGCAGCGCCGGAGCAGTTAAACAGGCCCATCGATGACCCATAGGTGGCGCCCCAGCGCTATGGATGTCCCACAGGTGGGCCTCGGGCTGCCATTCGCCTCACCAGCGCCAGCGCCAGCACCAGCACCAGCACCAGCACCAGCACCAGCACCAGCACCAGCGCCAGCGCCAGCGGGGCGGGCGGCAAACCGCAACCGTATTCCGCGCGGCCTGACCGGGGAACCGCCTGAGCGTTCGGTAGAATCGGTTTAAGGGCCATTATGCAGGCAGATCGATCTTGCGCGTTTCCCGCGTATCTGGACCGCTGTCGGTGGCCGTGCAGGATGCGATGACGGGGCGTCAATGGCAACACGCGAGGACGAGGACAGCGCTGGCCCCGCGGTCGCGGCACAGGACGTGAGCAGGCCCAGCATCGCCCGGGTCTACGACTACTTGCTTGGCGGGACGGACAATTTCGACGTCGACCGGGGTGAAGCCGAGCGGATGATCCGGCGCGCCCCTTCGATGCCCGCTCTGGTCAGGGAGAACCGCCTGTTCCTGTCACGGGCCGTCGGCTGGCTGGCGCGGCAGGGGATACGCCAGTTCGTCGACATCGGCTCAGGACTGCCCACCGCCCGCAACACCCACCAGGTCGCCCAGGACGGCGACCCGGCCTGCCGCGTCGTTTACGCGGACAATGACCCGGCGGTCGTAGCGCGCGCGCAAGCCCTGCTGGCCGGCAGCGGCGTGGCCGCTGTTGAGGCGGACCTGCGTGACCCGGCCGCCGTGCTCGCTGCCGCCGCGCGGACCGGGCTGTTCCAGCGAGGGCAACCCGTCGCCGTCATCCTCGCCCTGGTCTTGCACTTCCTCGATTTCGGCACCGCTGACGCGGTCGCCGCTGAACTGAGAAAATCCATCGTGCCAGGTAGCTACATGGTGATGAGCGTGAGCGCAGGGGACGAGGAGGCCAGCGGGACGCTGAACCGCGAATACAAGGCGGGCACGCTGTACAACCACTCCCCGAAGCAGATCGCGGGGTTCTTCGGCGGCCTGGAGCTCATCGGCCCTGGCCTGGTCGATGCCCGGGAGTGGGATCCGGCCTGCGGCGCGGCGGCCGCGCCTTCGAACCGCGACGATGGGCGCATCCTGGCCGGCGTCGGACGCAAGCCGGTCCAGCCGGGGGGTTAGGGGGTCGTCCCCCCTGGCCGGCACAGCCGGGGAGGTTAAGGGGTCGTCCCCGCTGGCCGGCATAGCCTGACCGCGCCCACTACCTGGCTGAGATAGGAGATGATCCGGCGCCGCGCCTGCCAGACCTCGTAGCGCACGTCTACCTCGCGGTCGTCCACGCGCCAGTAAACGGGATCGAGCACCTCATGCACGTCACCAATCCACCTGTCCCGGCTGGTGTAATGCTCGTCGAAATGCATCGGGCTCGAGATGACCAGGAGGCCGCCCGGCCGCACCAGGCGCAGCAGCTCGCCAGCGAACGCCGCAGGGTCGTCCACCCGGTCCAGGACGTTCATGCACGTCACGACGTCGAAGTAGCCTTCTGGCCTAGGTATGTCCGAGGCGGTGACGCCGTAGATGAGCGCTTTCGGTATCGGCTTGGGCAGGGAGGCGGGCTCGACCAGCCGGTGGTCGGCCCGCAAATAAGGGCCAGGCATAGGCACCCACCGGTCGAAATCTTCACCAAGCAGCAATCGCCTTGCCCACGTGCAGAAGGCGGCCGACGGCTCGGCCAGCACTAGTTCGTCAGCGTCGGGCACGCGTCCGGCCAGTTCGTGCAGCAGGCGGCCAGTGCTGCCGCCGACGTCACAGACCCGGCGCGCGGTGATGCCCAGGCCTGCGGCCCAGGTAGCCGTGATGGCTGCGGCCCGCTGGTAGAAGCGCCCGGGCCGGCCATCGCCGATCAATTCGTCCGACTTCAGGGGCTCCATTTCTGCCGAACCCTGGGCGCCGTCAGTACGCAGGTCAGGGAAGAGGACGTCACCCCACTCATTGCGCAGGTAGATGCCCTGGTACTCAAGTGATGCATAACGGTCGGCGTTGACCGAAACCGTGCCCATAGCCCCGCCAGCGGTATGAAAGAGGAGACTTCCTGTGTCGTTGTGAAGACAGTAAGTCAGGGTGCCGCATAGCGCTTCCGGAGATCGGTCTTGCGAATCTTACCCATAGGCGTCCGCGGCATGTCATCGAGCACCTCTATCTGCTCTGGCCAGTACCATTTGCTGATCCCGGCATCGCACAGGAAGTCCTTCAGTTCCGCGAGCGTCGGCGGGGACCCGGCCGCGGCAGTTACGACCGCACAGATCCGTTCGTCTGTCGCTGGATTAGGAATGCCGATAAGCGCGACGTCCGCCACCTTCGGGTGCTTTCCGAGCACCGCCTCAATCTCGGCGACCGGCACGTTCGCGCTCTGGTAGATGATGATGTCCTTAGTCCGGCCGATCATGCGGATACCACCCCGCCCGTCGTCGCGCACTAGGTCGCCGGTGCTGAACCAGCCGTTCCCGTCGAGTTCGGCGGCATAGATGTCGTCCTGTTTGTAGTAGCCGAGGCACTGGGCCGGGCCGCGGACCCACAGCGCACCTTCCCCCTTGTCCAGGCCTTCCACCGGGTCGATCCGGATCTCCATTCCCCCGGTGGGCCGTCCATCGCTGCGCGTCGGCCAGTCTTCGGGATCGCTTCGCCGGGTACAGGTGACCGCTCCGTTCTCGGTCATGCCCCACAGCGAGAACATCCGCACGCCGAGCGCGGCGCTGACCTCGTCGAGTAGCTGCGGCGGCACCGGCGCTGAACCGGTGACGATGCTATCGAGATGGGTGGCCCGGGTTGGGCGAGAGCGGGCGGCGTCCAGCAGCTCACGCACGAAGTGCGGTGAGCCGTAGAAGGTGGTGACGCCGTGCCGCGCTATCAGCTCAAGGCTTGCTGCCGGATCCCAGGTGTCCAGGCAGACAGCGGTGCCGCCGAGAACCAGCGAGGCCAGCAGCCGGGTCACCAGCCCAGCGCGGTACATGTTGCTGTGCGCCGTGGTGTTGACCAGCGTGTGGTCGAATCCTAGTGCTTCGGAGTACCCGCGGATCTCGGCGTACAAGGTGTTCTGGCTATGCACGGGCGCTTTGGTGGTGCCGGTCGTCCCTGAAGTGAACAGAATCACGAATGGCTCGTCCGGGCCCAGGCGGCGGTCGGCAAGCTCACCCTCCGCGCGACTGTGCTCGGTCAGGAATTGCTCGGCGAACGACAGCGTGCCAGGCGGCCGGTCATCGCCGAGCACCACGATGCGCTCGGGCAGGCCGATCTGACGGGAGAGCGCCAAGGCCATGTCGGCCGAGCGTCCCCCGAACGTTTCTGTGGCCGCGATGAGCAACCGGGCCTCGGTCAGCCGCAGCGCGAACTCCATCTCGGCGCGCCCGAACTCCGGGGGGATCGGAACGATCCGTACGCCTGCCTTGGCGCAGGCCAGGGTGAGCGGTAGCATCTCCCAGGTGTCGGGTAGCAGGACGCCGACGCACTCACACCGATTCACTTCGAGGTTCACCAGAGCGCGGGCCATCTGGTCGGTGAGCCGGGACAGCTCCGCGTAGTCAATCTTGTCCGTCCGCCCGGTAGCGAGGTTGTGCCCGACCACCGCTGTCTTGGCAGGCCGTTCCCTCGCGTGGCGATCCAGGTCGTCGAGGAAGGTCTCGTGCCGCCACCATCCGGCCCGGTAATACCCCTGATGAGCCTGGGCAACGTCGTTCATCGATCCTCCATGCGGTCAAGGCCGTCGGCCGGTACCGGGTCCCGCACCTGGACCCGCAGCTCGCTGAAGTAGCGCTGGCCGCCTGGGCCTGGCAGCCATGCCTGGTCGGGACCGGGCAGCAGCTCGGTCATCGCTACCTCGGTCTGCGCTCCTGCTCGCTCCCGGGCGGCTCTCAGCATCGTGGCCAGCGCGGACACAGAACGGGGGCTGGTCAGATCGACGTAGACCGGCTTGACCTCGGCGCTGATCTTGACGAAGAGCCTGTCAGGCAGGCCAAGCGCCAGCCGCAGACGGCGGGCGGCGAGATACTCGGGCAGCCCGCCGGATCTGGTTGGCCATGCCTCGGCGACGGTTGTGCGCCAGCTCTCCCTCACCACCACCAGCCGGTCAATGGTGATTCTCGGGACGTGGCGGCCCGGTCTGGCCAGTTTGAACAGGTCAGTGCCTGACCAGGCAATGGGCATGGCGAATATCGCGAGCAATGGCCATCGGCGGCCGTCCCCGGCGGCCGCGATCAGCTCGCCGTCTTGCTCGGTCACGGTGATCGTCATCGACGGGAGCAGCCTGGCCGGGTCGGCGCCTGCCTCAGGGGTGAAGGCGAGCTGGTAGTCATCAGACCGGACGGAAGCCATGCGAGGGGTGAACTGCGGACACCAGCTTGCGTAGAACGGGACGATCTGCGGGCCGATATCGGCGGCCGCGGCGGCCCGCAGCCTGGCCGGTTCCGGGTGGCGGTCGGCGACCGACGCATTGTCAAGCGTTGGCCACATCGCGTGCATTTCGCCGAGGACGATCGTGAACTCACCGCGGGCCAGCTCGGTCACGCTCGCGGCACAGATCTGGAGGTCCGGGCTGTGAATCCGCGCTCCGGCCCAGGCCGGCCGCGGCGCGGCGAACAACTCGGCCGCCGGCCCTGCCAGCTCGGCGCTGGTCAGCGTCACCCGGCGGGCCTCGGGCGGCAACTGGTCCAGGCCGAACAAGGTAGCCCAGCGCGCCCCGAACTCGCCGGCGACGCCACTGACAACTGGCCCGCGATCGGTGAGCAACGGCAGGGCGGCCGTCCAGAACCGGTGCAGCGGGATCCCTGCCGCGGCGAACCCGCCAAGCTCCGCATACAGCTTGCGGAATGCCTGCGTGCAGGCGTCCGCCAGGGCCGCCGACAGCCACCTCGCCGCGGGCAGCAGCACCCTGCCGAAGGGTCCGGCCATGGCATCGAGCACCGGCCCGCCGAAGGTGACCTCGAGATCGCGTACCGTCTCTTCGTAACAGATCCTCCTGCCCGCGTACATCTGCCCGTGCTTGCGCTCAGCCGCGGCGCCGGTAATGCTGGTGAACTCCGCATCCAGCCGGCCCAGGGCCGGGGCCAGGCTGTCCGGGTCGCCGGCCGCCCCGCTGACCGCGTCCCTGGCGGTGTCCAGCCGGGCGAGCCACGCCAGTGCCCGCTCCCTCGCCGGCTGGTCGGCGATGGCGGTCAGGGTGGCCCGCAGCACCTTCTCCGCGCCTGGGTTCTGCGGCATGTCCACCCCCCACCAGATCACGCCCCGCGCGGCCAGCCCGTCGAGCACGGCAAGCGCCGGGGCATGTTCTGGGTAGCCGGCCACCGCCGCGGCGGAGGTCAGGCCGTCGCAGCGGGCCAGCAGATCCGCCTCGGCTCCGGTCAGCGGCAGCGGATCCCGCCCGGGCATCAGCACCTCGCGGCCGGCCACGGTGACGTGCGGCCAGAGGCCGACAGGGAGCCACGGACGGATGAGCGGGTCAGCGGCCAGATGGCTGGCGAAGGCTTCGAGCGCCCAGTACTCGAAGTAGACGGTGCGGGCCCGGACCAGGCGGTCACCGTGGCTGGCGCGTACAGCGGGTGCGTGCGGATCGAGACTGACCCAGGTGGTCGGGCCGAAGAACCCGATCGTGTCGTTCTTAGCGCAGTAGCGCTGCCAGTACCGGGTGACCAGGTTGTCCCTGGCCTTACTCCGGTTCCTGCGCTGCCAGGCGCTCTGGCCGGCCGGCGCCTGCATCGCGATACGGGCGGCAGCGCCGGGATTCTGCCAGCTGAGCGCCTCACGAAAGAGCGGGTCAGCGGCGATTTCCGCGACCACCCTGCTCTCGCGTGCCACCGCCGCCGCATGGGCTGCCTCCAGCTCCGCCCGCCCGGCTCGCGCGTCAAGGAAAGCGTCGGCCGTCGCGGCGCACTCAGGGGCCGAGAACCGATCCAGGCCCGCGGCGGGGAATCCGGCTGACCGGAGTTGCGCGTCCCGCCAGACCGCCCAGCCGCTGCCGGGCAGCGGGACGAGATGGCTGTCCCCGCGGTCGCTGGTCACCGCGGCCACCGGATCACAGCGCGGCCGCCGGCTGGCCTTCGCTCGCCCCGGCCAGAATCACGCCGGAATGAATCAACGGATGCCGCCCGCGGCAGGCAGCGCGGCAGCCGGCATCGTCGGCTCCCGGCGGCGGCCTGACTCGGAATGACGATGGCGGATTGTGCGCGTGACGGGTTCGGCCTCCATTACCTGGCTCCCGGAGTTGCTTCTCGATACCACAATAAAGATAACAAAATAAGGGCATAACGTCACTACGCAACTTGCGTGACCGAATGCAACTAGAAAAACTTGCGTGAAAATTGATCGATAAGTGACGTAAAGCGAGTAGCGGTGTCCGATGGTGTTATGTGACGCGGAGTCGCGAAACGGGATTAACCCTAGACCAGGTGTAAATGCTCTTGCATGCTGGAAGCGTGGATCTTTGCGTCATATATCCCGTCGTGCAGCCCATTGCCGCCCAAGCCCAGGAGCTGATCGCCGCGAACCTGCCCGCTGCCGGACGGCGGTACTGCTGGCCTGAAGTGCTGCCATCGGCGATCACCGCCGTCCTGGAGCTGGCGATCGCCCAGGCTGAGCCGGATGGCGGCAGCCGCGGCCGGCTGGAGGATGCGGCGAGGCGCGCCGCCCGCGACTGGGTCCCGCTGCATGAGTGTGAACGCGCCTGCGAGATCGTGCTCGGCTGCGTGTGCAAGGTGCTCTGGGGGACGAGCGAGCCCGGCAACTGCACCGCCATGCTGGGGCTGAGCCGGTGGGCCGCGGACAAGCTTCCAGATGCCCTGGCTGTGCTGCGCGCCGCGTACATCGACGAAATACGGCGGCTTGGCGGCAGGCGGCGCGATGACGACATCGTCATCGGAACGCTGCTCGACGGCGGGGACGCGGCGGCGGTCGCGTGCGCGGTCGGCAGGCCGCTGCCGGAACCTTGCGCCGTGCTGGCGCTCACCTGTGCCGACAGCAGCGGTCCCGGCCAGGGCTTTTCGTTTACCACGCCACCTGGCGGCGTCCTTGACGCGCTGAGTGGTGTCCCCGGCATGTTGTGCGCCGCGAACTGGGAAAGGTCGGCGCTGGTCGCGGTGATCGGGGTACCGCCGGCATCAGTGGGGACATCTGTGCGTGCTGTGAAGCAGATGGCGGAACGAGCGGTCGATGCCTGCGAATCCGTCTATGGCCACGTCTTTGTGGCCGGGCTGGCCATGAACGATACAGCGGCCACGGTCGCCCAGGCAGCAAGGGAAGCTATCGACATCTCAGCGATACTGGCGGGCTCTGACCGGCGCTGCCGCGTCGCGTTCAGTGAGGAAATAACGCTCGACATCCTGGTCGGCTCGCACGACGGGCTGCGGCAGCGGCTGGCCGAGCGGGTCGCGGACGTTGCTTCGCGGCCAGATCTGTGGGCGACGCTTCGCGAGTTTTACCAGGCCGATCTGGATCGCGGCAGGACCGCCCGCCGGCTTGGCGTCCACCGCTCCACGCTCGACTATCGCCTCAACCGGGTGGAGCAGCTCGCTGGCATCTCCCCGACCAGCGTTCAGGGCATCCTGCTGTTCGCCACGGCCCGGGCCGCCACGGCGGCAAGCGAACCCGCTGCCGTGACTGCCCGATCTCGCTGCACCGCACGTATGCGACGTTCGCCGTAATGACCCCCGTGTAATGACCTAAGGACACGGCTAGGAGGGCAGATGACTTTTGCAGGCCAACGAGGGCCCAGACCCGAATCCGCCGAGCTTGCGATCGCCGGCGGGCAGCCCGTGCGGACGCGGCCGTGGCCTACCTACGAGAAGGGGGATGTGTTCATTTCTGCCGAAGACGAGGCGGCAGCATTATCGGCCATCCAGGCACGCCGCTATTTCCGCTACGACGACCGTCCGTTCGAGCAGACCTGGGCCCGGCGACTTGAGAGCCGCCTGTGTGAGGTGTTCGGCGCTCGGTACGCGCTAGCTTGCACCAGCGGGACGACGGCGCTCGCTCTCGCCCTGCTCGCCTTCGACCTGCCACCAGGTTCGCCGGTGGCGTGCCCGGCGTTCACATTCCCCGCCACGCCGAGCGCGATCCTGCTGGCCGGGCATCGCCCTGTGCTGGTGGAGTGCGACGCGGACCTGCATCTCGATCTCGGCCACCTGAAGCACGTACTCGATGACGGGGCGAGGGCGGCCGTCGTCGTCCACATGCGCGGCTACGCCAGTGACATGCCGGCGATCATGGACCTGGCTCGTACCCGCGGCGTGCGGGTGGTCGAGGATGCGGTGCCCGCGCTCGGTGCCCGCCTGCACAACCGCCATCTCGGCACGTTCGCCGACTTCGGCGCGTTCAGCACTCAGTCAGACAAGTCACTCAACACAGGCGAGGGCGGTTTCCTGCTGACTGACGACGCGGAAGCCTACGCCCGCGCGGTGGTGTACTCCGGCGCCTATGAGGGACGGATGCACCGGCATTTTCCTGACAAGGCGCCAGCCGTTGACGAGTTCGCCTATCCGCTTTACGGGTTCCGTATGGACGAGATCCGCGCCGCGCTCGCCGGTGCCATGCTCGGCCGGCTGTCACACCGGCTGGCCGCCCATCGGCGCAACCACGATTACGTGGTTGCCGGGCTGGCCAGCCAGGAGGGCATCGCGTTGCGCCGCCCCGTGGACGACGGCGCCTACCTCGGTGAGGCTGTGATGTTCCGGCTGCCCGGCGCCACGCCTGGCGAGTGCGCCTGGTTCGCACGGGCACTCACCGCCGAAGGAATCGACGCGCGGGCACTTGGCGACCCGGCTCACGTGAACGTGCGCGCGTTCTGGCACTGGCGGTTCCTGCTCGGCCCAGACACCGAGCGGGCACGTGCCCGCCTGCCGCAGGCGGCACGCTATGTCGGCGAAGCGATCGACATCCCTCTGTCCGCCAACCTGACCGTCGCGGACTGCGATGATCTGGTGACTGCGGTCGTCAAGGTGGCGACGCGCCGTCCCGATCACCGCAGCGTGGATTCCGAATGACCTTGTAGTGCAAACAGCTTGTAGCATGAACTCGTGCAGCGGCACAGGGACGTCATCGCCGTACCGATTGCCAATTAGCAGGGCAGCCGGCGCGTCCAGTGATCTGGAGGCTCCAGGTGCCAGGACTGTGGGTTGCCAAGTAGGTGCGTGCGCGATGGCCTTGCCGAGTTCGGCTTGGGATCTTCGGTGTAGCTGTGCTCGCGCGCGGCGACGGGGGTCATGATCGGAGCCCGCACGCTTGGTATGCCTGGGCTAGTTTCTTGGCCGCGACAGCCTGGGCGCGTTCGGCGCCAAGGGCCATCAGCTTGGCGAGTTGCGCCCGGTCGCTTGTGATCTCGTCGTAGGCGCTCTGGATGACGGCCAGCCGGTCGGTTACCAGGTCCGCGACAGCGGTCTTGAGCGTGCCGTAGCGGGCGCCGTCGAAGCGTTGCTGACTTTGCCCGCGGGTGGTCCCGCTGAGGGATTCCAAGATGGTCAGCAGATTGTCCACGCCAGGGGCGATACCGGCTTCAAAATCAACAGCCGGCTGAGAATCGGTGACCGCGCGCATGATCGCCTTACGTGCCTGGTCGGGTGGGTCGAGCAGGGCGACGGCGTGACCTGGATGACGCTCAGCCAGGCTCTTGCTCATCTTCGCCGTCGGGTCATCGAGGCCCATTATCCGGGCTCCAGATTCCCGGATGAGGGTGCCGGGAACCTTGAACGTGTCGCCAAACAGTGCGTTAAAGCGCTTGGCGATGTCCCGGCTCATCTCAACGTGTTGCTTCTGATCTTCACCTACCGGAACGAAGTCCGCCTCATACAGGAGGATGTCAGCGGCTTGCAGGGACGGGTAGCACAGCAGTCCGGCGCCCACGCCGGCGTCAACATCTGCGATCTTGCCCTTGGTCTTGAACTGGGTGGATCGTTCCAGCCAGGAGACTGGGGTCGCGCATGTCATGAGCCAAGCCAGCTCCGCGTGTTCGTGCACGTCGGACTGAACGAAGAGCGTCGAGTTCTGCGGTTCGATGCCACAGGCGATGTAGAGGGCGAAGATCTCCTCGACCCGGCTGCGCAGGCTGGTGCCCGCGACCGCCTCAGGGATTGTCAGCGCATGCAGGTCCGCGACGAACAGGAAAGTTCTCGTATTCATCCTGGTTATCTGCCCACAAGCTGATCGTAGCTATTCACCAAGTGTAGTTAGCTAGGTCGCGGTTACAGTTTCAGGCCTTTTCCGGAGCGGCTCGCCGCCGGGCTGACTTGCCGTGAACCTTGTGAGGGCGCGGCCCGGCGGCGCGGAGGGGATGCTTGCTGCCTGGCTGAGCGCATTGCGGCCCGTCCGTACCGCCCGCCGCTGGCCCGGTCCCGTCACCCGCTCAGCTCCGCCGCCGGGCAGGCCGCCTCAGCGGCCCGCGGCAACGGCCCGGCCGGCCCCCGCCCGCGGCAACGGGCCGGCCCGCCTGCGGCAACGGGCCGGCCCGCCCGCGGCAGCGCCGCGCCTTCGCTGCTGTTCGCGGCGCCTGGCCGACAGCAGCGCAGGAGCGACGTTGTCGCCCTGGCGGCAAGAACGCGGCGACGTTGCTGTGGCCGGTGGCGTGCCAGCAGCAGCGCAGGCGCGACGTTGCCGCCGGGCAGCCGCCGCCGGGCAGGCCGCCTCAGCCGCCGACGGCAACGGCCCGGCCGGCCCCCGCCCGCGGCAGCGCCGCGCCTTCGCTGCTGTTCGCGGCCCCTGGTCAACAGCAGCGCAGGCGCGACGTTGCCGCCCTGGCAGCAAGAACGCGGCGACGTTGCTGTGGCCGGTGGCGTGCCAGCAGCGCAGGCGCGACGTTGCCGCCGGGCAGCCGCCACCGGGCCGCAGCCGCCGCCGGGCAGCGGTCGCCGCAGGCCGCGGTCGCCGCACCGGGCGGATTAGCGGCGCACGGCGGGCGCGGACAGCGGGCACGGACGGCGGGCGCGGACGGCGGGCGCGGACGGCGGAGGCTGCCGCCCTCCGGGCGGGAACTGGCGGCGGCCGGAGGCGCGGGCGCAGCGAAGGCGGCTGCCGCTCCCGGCGAGTTAGCAATGCCCCGCCCCCGCCCTGCCAGAAAAGCCGCTCCGCCCGGACGCCCGGCAGCCCGCCCCGCGCGGTCAACTCCGCGATCAGCCGGCACGCCTCCGCCATCCGCACCAGCCCAGCGCTCAACGGCCTGCCGCTCACCCCTGCTGAATAGCTACGCGCAATGAAGTGGTGTCAGCGAAATAAATTGCCCGGAATGGCGAAGGCGCCCGGAGATCGGGCGCTGAGGCGCAGACACGCGGACAGGTCGGGCATGACTGGAAACAGGCATGGCGCCCCGGCAGAAGAGTCACAAGCCAGATGGTCACGAAGCGGCCGGCCCCATGTCACCACTCCGCGCCGTGCGTACCTGACGAACCCATGCTGCCGCGCTAGCCGCGGGTCCGGCGGGCGCTTGCGGACGTTCACCCGGCCGCGGCCGGGCGCGCTGCCTGCGCTTGAGATCGTCAGGAGATCACGGGCCGGGCACCTACACGTCAAGGACCCGCTGTATGGCGTTGAGGAACCAGGTAGAGGTCTCCATTCGTATGAGCGTGCCGAAAGCGATATCCCGGGCGCTGCGCGGCTCGCGGGCAATCGCCGGGAGCACGATGTTCTTGAACCATGAGGGGCCGTGCCTGGCATCGACCTGAATATGCATGTCGTGATACCGGTAGGCCGCCTCCGGCAAGCCAAGCCGCTTACAGCCGAGCACGAACGAGCGGAACCGGCGCGGCGTCAGGTACTCAGTGACGCCGAAATAGCCAATGGCCTTGTAGTAATGACGTTTAGACAGAGCCAGGGCAGCTGATACATTGCCGCTGGCGATCGACTCCGCCATGATGTTGCCTGAAACGAAGTCCTGTTGGACGCCGGCGTCGCGCAGCGTCTGCGCGAAGACCGTCGGATGTACATCGGCCGGATCGCCGTTGCCAAGCTCATCCCACAGGTTGCCGCCCAGCTCCATTTTCTCTGGCCCGACCGTTCCCACGATCAGCATGGCCAGGATGTCGTCGAATCTGGGGTCGAGCACTGTCTCCTGTGCCAGGTAAAACCTGAAATCCTCCGGCGTCGCCCGGTTCTCCAGGAAGTCACGGTAGAAGGAGTGGTTGCTGGCCTGATGGATGCTGATGAAGTGGCGGTACCAGGGCAGGAACGACTCATGATCTTCAGGGACGCCTGACAGGGAGCTCAGGTCCATCCGGCCGTAGATGTCGTCGAGCATCACGTTCTCGAGCACTCGCCTGATGTCATCCGCGATCACCTGCAGCAAGGACTCGGATCCGTCGACCGACGGCGGGCTGAAATACCAGTCATAAAGCACGGCCAGCGTGGCGTGGGCTCGCCGCGCCGCGTCTTCATCGTGATCCGTGAAGGCCTGGCTGGCCAGGGTCCTGGCTGCGTCCGCGACCGCCTGGCGGTACCGGTCGTCGCCTGCCCGGGCGTTGAGCGACCCGACGTCGTCGCAGTTCACCAGGTCGTTCACCAGGCCGTGCAGGTTGTCGACGGCGTAGTGATCAGGAATGACACTCAATGGCGCATCCTTTCGCAGGATGGGAAGTCCCTAGGTGAACATCGCGTCCATGGTCTCGTGCGTGACAGCCTTCCCGGCGTCACTCTCGCTCGCCCAGCACGTGTTGAGGATAATGCGGGTGGCTGCCGACCGAAGCGGTATGGTCCGGTGCAGCGTGGTGTCCGATCGCAGGAAGTACACGTCGCCGGTTGCGTTGGCGTAGGTGCGGATCGGGTTCTGCTGCAAATACTCGTGCACCCTCGGGTCCTCTTTGTCCCAGTTGGTATGCGGCACGCATTGCAGCATTCCGCCTACCTCAGGACCAGGCGCCTGGATTATCCAGATAAGGGTAAAACTGAAATCTCCCCAGTGCCATCCATGAGTGTCACCAGGCTGATCCTGACGGATAATAACGTACTTCTCGCCTTCCCACGGGCACGGCAGGACCCGCTGCCTGGCGATCTGGCCGAGCACTCCCATGAGACTGGGTGAGTTGTAGATCTCAGGGATAAGCTTCGAATCGCTGGAGATGGCAGCAGCACTGACAGTGCGCATTTTTCTCGGCGAGTTCCCTGTTTCCCTGAGCTCGATGTCGATCCGGCGGGCGTGCTCATCGAGCAGGCTATGGACCTCGTCAGTAACCTGAGCGAAGACGTTTTCGGGAATCAGGCCGCGCAGCTTAGTGTAGCCTTCCCGACGGTACTGCTGCGATTTCACCAAAAGGTCCGTCTGCTTCGCGAATTCCTCAATATGACTGTCGAACGCGACCTGGTCAAGAGTGCGGCGTGAGTTTACGGAGGAATTAGTTGTCATCGGTGCTTCCCTCTTCGCGGGCTTCCGAGACCTGAGATGGGCAGCCGTCAGCGGCGCGAGCATTACCTCCCGCTTTGCTCAGCGCTGCTTTAGAATGCTTAGTTCAAGTCCGCTCAAGTCGTCAGAGTAAGCTCATGCGGGAACTGACCTCAATCCGCTTCTCGCATCGCTACTATCCGATTTACGCATGACCTATGCGCTGGCAGGGGAGCATGTGCTACGAGGTCCAGGCGAGCCGGGGTGCCGCCCAGGAGCCCGCCGGCCCGGAGCGACGGCGCGCCGCCCCGGCCGAATCCGGACGCGGCCGGCGCGTGTCCTGCTGCGAGCTGGCTTGGCGCTTCCCGGCAGCCACACGACCCTCTTTACTCAGCGCTCCGGCCAGGACCGGGGAGGGATGTCAGGGCTCCGGCCAGGACCGGGGAGGGATGTCAGCGCTCCGGCCAGGACCGGGGAGGGTTGTCAGCGCTCCGGCCAGGACCGGGGAGGGATGTCAGCTGCTGCGGGGGGAGTTTTCGCGTTTGGGAGTTTTTTTCGTCCTGGGAGCGGTGAACTTTCCCCGTTGTGAAAAAGCTCCCCGTAAAGCGCGGTCAAGTCTCCGCGATCATGAAACCCGGGCCCCGGCACGGCATGGCAACCGCGACAGGCCGGCCTCCCCAATTCAGCACCCTCGTACGACGACAGCAGGCAGGGCCGTGTTGGTCCGCAACCAGGGATTTTTTGTCCCCCGATTACACCCTCGCACCAGCGCCGGCCAGCCGGCACGAATGCTTGGTCCGCAACCAGGGATGGTTTCCCCCCGATAACACCCTCGCACCAGCGCCGGCCAGCCGGCCGGCCCGGGGTGGTTGCTGGTGCCGATCCGGGTGCGGCCTCGCTACCAGCCGCGTCCGGCGTAGCGGTCAGCGGGGGCGAGCGTGTCCAGGTTGATACCGACCATGGGCTCGCCGAGGCCGCGCGACACCTTGGCGATCACGCCCGGGTCATCGTAGAACGTCGTGGCCTTGACGATGGCCGCGGCACGGGCCGCGGGGTCGCCCGACTTGAAGATGCCGGAGCCCACGAAGACGCCATCGGCGCCGAGTTGCATCATCATCGCCGCGTCGGCTGGCGAGGCGATGCCGCCCGCGGTAAACAGCACCACGGGCAGCTTGCCTGCCCTGGCTACCTCGGACACCAGCTCATAGGGAGCCTGCAGGTCTTTCGCGGCAGTGTACAGCTCCTCTTCGGACAGCCCGGCCAGCCGGCGGATGCCGGCCCTGATATTGCGCATGTGCCTGGTGGCCTCGACGACATTGCCGGTGCCTGCCTCGCCCTTGGAGCGGATCATCGCCGCACCCTCGGTAATCCGCCGCAGCGCTTCACCCAGGTTGGTCGCACCGCAGACGAACGGCACGGTGAACGCCCACTTGTCTACATGGTGCGCCTCGTCGGCCGGCGTCAGTACCTCGGACTCGTCGACGTAGTCGACGCCGATCGCCTGCAGGACCTGCGCCTCGACGAAGTGCCCGATCCGGCACTTGGCCATGACCGGGATCGACACCGCGGAGATGATCCCGTCGATCATGTCCGGGTCGCTCATCCGCGCGACGCCGCCCTGCACCCTGATGTCGGCCGGGACGCGCTCAAGCGCCATGACCGCGACCGCTCCCGCGTCCTCAGCCACCTTCGCCTGCTCAGGAGTGACGACATCCATGATCACGCCGCCCTTGAGCATGTCTGCCATGCCGCGCTTCACGCGCTGGGTGCCGATGGTGGTGCCGTTGCCGGGGGTGGGTGCGGGGGTGTCTTCTGTCGCGCCAAGGACTGACACGGGGATTCCTTATCTCGCGGTCGCTAGTACAACTCCATGGTATGGGGTGCCGGCGAGGACTGAATAATGAGTCAGCCCGCCAGGTGCGGCATGTCGGTTCCCAGCTCGTCCATCTCAGTCTGCGCCAGCGTGTCATCGATCTCAAAGAAGTCCGGCATCGGCGCCCCGCCCGCCAGCCTGAGCACCCGCGCGAGCCAGCGCCGCCTGGCCGCGATCGTGGTTGCCACGGCGTCGTTGTAGAACTTGCGGGCGAGAAAGACCTGGTGCGCCGTCGATTCCAGCTCTTCGAGCAGCTCGTCGGCACCGTCCTTGCCATCGAGGCAGGCGCGGAAATCAGGCTGGCTGAGCACGGTGCGCATGGTGCGAGTCAGCTCGCTCTCCGCGAGCTCGCGCCTGTTCCGCGCCGATCTGGCGTTGTGGGCGAGGTCGGCGAGCAGCAGGCTGCTGGCCGGATCGAGTATGCCAGAGCCGGCCAGCTCGAGCGCGACGGAGCTGCGCCTCACCAGCGCGGCATCGAGCGAGGCACGGGCCGTCTCCAGCCTGGTGTGGAGGCGGTCGAGCCTGCCAGCCCGCCAGGAGACGTAAACGCCGGTCATGGCGACGGCCACCAGGACGATGATGCTGATCAGGGCCGTCATCACGCGATCGCGATGCTCGGAGCGGTGCCAGCGGCGGGGAGCACGGCCTCGTAGACCTTGACCACGTCGCGGGCGATCTTAGGCCAGTCGTAGTCCTTCACGGCCGCCGACGCGGCGGCTGACAAAGCGGCACGTCGCTGCGGATCATCGAGCAGCCTGCCGATCGCCGCCGCGAGCTCTTCGGCACTCCCGTTGGGGAAAAGCTCGCCGGCCCGGCCACCGCGCAGCACCCGGCGGAAGGCGTCGAGGTCACTGGCCACGATCGGCGCCCCGGCCGCCATCGCCTCGGCGAGCACGATGCCGAAGCTCTCACCGCCGGTGTTCGGGGCGCAGAAAACGTCGACCGAGTGGTACACCTGCACCTTCACGGGCTCGCTGACCTGGCCGAGCAGCACGACCCGGTCGCGCATCGAGGCGGGCACCCGCCCGGCCACTTCGACCAGGTCACCCGGCCCGGCGACCAGCAACCTCAGCTCAGGCCGCTCGGCGCCGATGATCTCGAACGCGCGGAGCAGGATGGGCAGGCCCTTGCGCGGTTCGTCCATCCGCCCGAGGAACCCGATCGCGCCGCCTTCGCCCGGCCAGCCCGGCAGCGGCTCCGCCTTCTCGTACCTGCTGATCGTCACCCCGTTGGGGATCAGCACCGCGTCGCCGCCCAGGTGGCGCACGAGCGTCGACCTGGCCGCCTCGGAGACGGCGATCCAGCCGTTGATCTTCTCCAGGGCCGACCGCAGCATCGGCTCGGCCACGTGCAGCACCCGGGATCGCAGTTTGGCGCTGTGCACGGTCGCCACGATCGGGATGTCGGCGACCCAGCAGGCGAGCAGCCCGAGGCTGGGCGCGGCCGGCTCGTGCACGTGCAACAGGTCGAAGCTGCCGTCCTTGACCCAGCGGCGCACCCTGTTAGCCGACAGCGGACCGAACGACAACCGGGCGACCGACCCGTTGTACGGCACGGCGATGGCGCCGCCGGCGGGGACGACATAACCGGGCAGGGTGTGTTCCTCGTCGGCGGGTGAGATCACCGATACGTCGTGACCGAGGTCGATCAGCGCCTCGGCGAGGTCCCTGATGTGCTCTTGCACGCCGCCGGGCACGTCCCAGGAGTACGGGCAGACCAGGCCGATCCTCATCGCTCTCATGAGACGCCCGCGCTGTTGCCGTGGCGCGCCGCCGCGCGCGCCCGCGCCGCGACCTTCGCCTTCGCGGCCGCGAGCCGCTCAGGATCGAGGTCGGCGACGAACACCCGCTGCAGCATGTGCCAGTCGGCCGGATGCCGCCTGATCCCCTCTTCGAAGATGCTCGCGACCTGCTGCGTCATCGTCGCGGCCCGCTGCCACCGGTCGCCGGTCGCCGGCACCGGGATCTCCTCGTGGATGTACACGCCCCAGCCGTCGCCGTCGAACCACAGCGTCGCAGGCATGAGCGCAGCTCCAGTCTGCACGGCCAGTGCCGCCGAGCCGCCCATCATGAGAGCTTTCTCCCCGAAAAAGTCGACTTCCACGCCACCGCCGGCGACATCGCGGTCGGACAGCAGCACGACGAGCTTGCCCTCGCGCAGCCGTCGCGCCAGCGCCCCGAACGGGCTGGCGCCGCCGGTAGCAGGCAGCACCTCCATGCCAATGTCCTGTCTGAAGGTCATGAATCGCTCGTACACCGACTCTGGCTCCAGACGCTCCATCACCGTAGTGAACGAACCAGCGCCCCGGCCAATCACCCATGCCCCGGCCTGGTCCCAGTTCCCGCAGTGCGGCAACGGGACGACGACCCCGCGACCGGCCTGGAGATGGGCCAGCATGTCCTCAACATGGCCGTGCTCGGACATACCTTTCAGCAATCGGTCTTCGGACATGACGGGCAGCCTGAATACCTCAAGCCAGTAGCGCGCGTAGGACCGCATGGCCTCGCGTGACATCGCGCGCAGCTCCTTGCCGGTCGTGCCGTCGCCGAGCACGCGCAGCAGGTTCCCCTCGAGCAGCCGCACCGAGGTGCCCTGGCGGCGCCACGCGATGTCGGCACCGAACCGGAAGGCGCCGGCGGCCCAGGACTCGGGCACCTTGCAGAGCGCGGACCAGCCGAAGGCGTACGCACCTCCGATGAGCCTGTCCTTTATGCCGGACTTGCCAGGCACCACTAACCTCCGATCGGCACGCCGCTCGGGGCGCCGTCCGCTGTGCCGCCTGACCCTGTCGCCCTTCGCACCGCGTATACCCGCTGGCCGAAGGTGATCGCGCTCAGCACAGCCAGGATCCAGAGCCCCACGGAAAGGACATACGGTACGCCAAGTCCGGCAAGGCCGATGGCGACAAGCCCTATGATCAGCCTTTCGGTGCGCTCGGCGATGCCGACGTCGCATTTGACGCCCAGGCCTTCGGCCCTGGCCTTCGCGTAGGACACCAGCAAGCCGGCCACCAGGCAGAACAGCGCCACGGCGGCGCTCACCTTGTCGTGACCGCCGGTCACGAGCCAGATCGCGATGCCGCCGAACACCGAGGCATCGCCGACCCGGTCAAGCGTCGAGTCGAGGAAGGCACCGAATGTGCCCGTCGTGCCCTTGATCCTGGCGAGCGCGCCGTCGAGCATGTCGGTCAGGACGAAGCCGGTGCAGACCATGCAGCCCGCGAACAGATGCCCTGTCGGGAATAGCGTGAGCGCGCCGGCCGCCACGCCGACAGCCCCGAGCACGGTCAGCATGTTCGGGGTCACCGGGGTGCGGGCGAGTGCCTTGCCTGCCGGCGTGAGCAGGCGGCCCAGGCCAGGTCTGAGTACCTTCAGCATGTCCGTTTGATCTTACTGGCGGGCGTTCGATCCAGTTCACCACCGCGCTGATTACCGCCGGGGGCTTGTGGTCAGCGTGCCGTGGGTAAAGGCTGGCAACAGCAGCAGCCAACATGAACACAAGGAGGCGGTGGTATGGCGGAGAAGGCAACATCGGGCGCCGCGGGCAGGGCACCTTCGGCCGGCCAGCCTGACAGCGTGCGAAACGTCGTGCTGGTCGGCCACTCCGGAGCAGGCAAGACCACTCTGGTGGAGGCGCTGCTGGCAGCCACGGGCACCATCGGTCGGGCGGGCAGGGTGGAGGACGGCAGTACCGTCAGCGATTTCGACGAGGTCGAGATCAGGCAGCAGCGCTCTGTCAACCTCACCCTGGCGCCGCTGATGCACGCCGGCGTCAAGGTCAACGTGCTCGACACGCCGGGTTACGCCGACTTCATGGGCGATCTGCGGGCCGGGCTGCGGGCGGCCGACGCCGCCCTGTTTACCGTCTCGGCGGCCGAGGGCGTGGACGGCCTGACAGCGATGCTCTGGGACGAGTGCGCGAGCGCTGGCACACCGCGCGCGGTCGTCATCACCAAGCTTGACCACCAGCGCGGCAGCTTCGACGAGGCGCTCGCGGCCTGCCGGTCCGCGTTCGGCAACTCGGTCGCACCGCTTTACCTGCCGGTCGGCGACGGTCAGGGCACGGTCAGCGGGCTGATCGGCCTGCTGTCCGAGCGTTACTTCGACTACTCGGGCGGCAAGCGCACCGAGCGGGATCCCGATGCCGCGGATCTCGACCGGCTCGCCGAGGCGCGCGGCGCGCTGATCGAGTCGGTCATCGAGGAGAGCGAAGACGAAAGCCTCATGGACAGGTACCTGTCCGGCGAGGTGATCGACCAGAAAGTGCTGATCGAGGACCTGGAGAAGGCGGTCGCCCGAGGCAGCTTCTATCCGGTGATCGGTGTCTCCTCGCCACTCGGCATCGGGCTTGAGGAACTGCTCGAGCTGATGACCCAGGCTTTCCCTGCGCCCGATGAGCACCCGCTGCCGGCGGTGACCACGCCCGACGGCAAGCCGGCCGGCGACATCAAAGCCGATCCGAACGGCCCGCTGCTGGCTGAGGTCGTGAAGACTACTTCAGATCCGTATGTCGGGCGGATCAGCCTGGTACGGGTGTTTTCCGGGACCTTGCGCCCCGACGTCACCGTGCACGTCTCCGGGCACGGGCGCTCGGCGAGCGGGCACCCCGACCACGACGAGGACGAGCGGCTCGGCGCGCTCACCTCGCCGCTCGGCAAGACCCAGCGCACCATCTCGGCGTGCGTGGCCGGCGACATCTGCGCTGTGGCGAAGCTGACCTCGGCGGAGACCGGCGACACGCTGTCAGAGAAGGAGCGGCCGCTCCTGATGGAGTCGTGGACCATGCCCGAGCCGCTGCTCCCGGTCGCGATCGTGGCCAAATCCAAGGCCGACGAAGACAAGATGTCGCAGGCGCTGGCCCGCCTGGTCGCCGAGGACTCGACTTTGAGACTGGAGAACAACGCCGAGACCCACCAGCTCGTGCTCTGGTGCATGGGCGAGGCGCATGCCGACCTGCTGCTCGACCGGCTGTCGAGCCGGTACGGCGTGGCGGTGGAGACGGTGCCGCTGCGAGTGCCGCTGCGCGAGACCGTGGCCGGCAAGGCTCAGGGCCTCGGGCGCAACGTCAAGCAGACCGGCGGCCACGGCGAGTACGCGATCTGCCACATCGAGCTCGAGCCGCTGCCGTCCGGCAGTGGCCTGGAGTTCGTGGACAAGATCGTGGGCGGGGTAGTACCCCGGCAGTTCATCCCGTCGGTCGAGAAGGGCGTCCGTGCCCAGATGGAGCAGGGCGTCGTCGCCGGCTACCCGATGGTGGACATCAAGGTCACGCTGTACGACGGCAAGGCGCACTCGGTCGACTCGTCCGACATGGCGTTCCAGAAAGCCGGGCGGGCCGCGCTCCGTGACGCGACCGAGAAGGCGACGCCGCAGTTGCTTGAGCCAGTCGACGAGGTTTCGGTGCTGATCGGCGACGACTACGTCGGCGCCGTGATGTCCGATCTGTCGTCGCGTCGCGGGCGGGTGCTAGGAACCGAGCCGGTGGCCGGCGGGCGCACGCTGGTCAAGGCCGAGATCCCCGAACTCGAGCTGACCCGGTACGCGATCGACCTGCGGTCGATGTCGCACGGGACGGGCTCGTTCTCCCGGTCCTACCTTCGCTACGAGCCGCTGCCCTCGCACCTGAAGGACAAGGTCACCGAGGAGTCGAAGAGCTAGCGCCTGGGTTTACGCTGCCCGAGGCGCGCTGCTGGGTCTTGGGGCGCCCCGGGCAGTCCCCGGGCGAACCGGGCAGCCCCCGGGCGAGTCGGGCAGTCCCCGGGCGAGCCGGGCAGTCCCCGGGCGGGACCGATGCACATGGGCGGGACCAGCGCGGGTCGGCGCGCCTGAGCAGTCCCGCGCGGACCGGCGCACTTGGGGCAGTTCCGGGCGGACGACGCATCTGGGGCAGTTCCGGGCGGAGGTTCTCGGACTGGGGAGGGTGGCCGACGTTACGGGGGAGGGTTGCCGGGTTCCTGGTGGAGCGTTTTCAGGTGCGGGAGTTTTTTCGTCGTGGGGCACGAAAATCCTCCCAAACCCGGAAGCCCTCCACCAGGACACGGACAACCCTCCCAGTCCCGGAAACCCTCCACCAGGACCACGGTCAATCCTCCCGGACCAAACGAAAGCTCTCCCGCCAAGAGCCCGGCACAACGGCAGTTGCCCAGGGGCGGGCAGGGCCGGGCCGGGTCAGACCGGACCGGGCAATGTCAGGCCGGGCAATGTCAGGCCGGGCAAGGTCAGGCCGGGCAAGGTCAGGCTGGGGTGGGAGGCCAGGACTTGGCGAGCATGTCGCGGGTGTCGGCGAGAAGCTGCGGCAAGACCTTGGTCTGGCCAATGACCGGCATGAAGTTCGCGTCCCCGCCCCAGCGGGGCACGATGTGCTGGTGCAGGTGAGCGGCGATCCCCGCGCCCGCGACGCCGCCCATGTTCATGCCGATGTTGAATCCCTGTGCGCCAGAGACCGAGCGCAGGACGCTCATCGCCGTCTTGGTGAAAGCCGCCAGTTCCGCAGTCTCGGCGTCGGACAACTCGGTGTAGTCGGCGACGTGCCGGTTCGGGCAGATCATCAGGTGGCCGCTGTTGTACGGGTAGAGATTCAGCACCGCGTAGACGAGCGTGCGGCGCGCCACTATGAGGCCCTCGGAGTCGGACAGCGCTTGAATCCGGCAAAACGGGCAGCCTTCGTCCTCGCCCTGGCCGGCTGGCTTGTTTTCACCCTTGATATAGGCCATCCGGTGGGGCATCCAGAGCCTCTGGAAGCCGTCCGGGCCTCCGGTGCCGTCCTGGCGGACGTACTCGACCTGCTCCGCCTGGCTTCCCGGCTGCTCCGCTCCGCTACCCGCCATGAATGCAGCATAAGTGCCTGGGCGCCTCCGAAGCTCGGAGGTTCCCGGCGTTCTGTCGCGTACCCGTCCGCCCCTGGCCGGGTGCACGCTGCAAGGCAACGCGCGGCGACACGTCGTCCGAGAGTGCGCCGCAGGTCGCGCGGGTTACGCCTGAAAGTACTAGTCCCAAAGTCCATCTTTCTCGCGCGTGCTCCCCGTTGGGACGATGAGACCCATACCGGTCACCGTTAGTGATCCAGCTGAGCGAGCATCTGTGAATTGACTGAGCGCGAACCTAGGAATTGGCCTGAGCGAGCACCTGGGAATTTGCTGCATTGACACTGGGCTCGAAATCAATTTGATCTAGCTTCATTCGCTTTTTCCGGCAAAAGCGCCTAAGAGGGGGGCTGAACAGCATCGGCGGGCACCAGGATGATCCAGTGGCCACGGCGACGTACGGTAAGGGGCAGTTGGGGACGGACAAGGTTGCGTCGGCGCAGGCCGAGGCGTTCTGGCTGGAGAAACTTGCGGACCGGCCAGACTGCCGGCTGCCGCGATGGCGGACCAGCCGGACCGGGGAGGCCAGCCAGGCCGGGGAGGCCAGCCAGGCCGGGGAGGCCAGCCAGGCCGGGAAGGCCGGGAAGGCCGGGAAGGCCGGGAAGGCCGGGAAGGCCAGCCAGGCCGGGGACGCCAGCCGGACCGGGGAGGCCAGCCGGACCGGGGAGGCCAGCCAGGCCGGGAAGGCCAGCCAGGCCGGGAAGGCGGGGCATGGCTCGGCGGAGATGCCGTTGTCAGCGGAGTTGGCCGGGCAACTTGATGGCCTGGCGCGGCGGTGCGGGGTGCCATTCGCGACGGTGCTGCTAGCTGGGCATCTGCGGGTGATGAGCTTGGTGACGGGGACCACGGACCTTCTGGTCGGGCTGGATTCAGCGCCATTACGGCTCCGGCTGAGGGCCGGGAGCTGGGAGAACCTGATCAGGGCGACGTTTGGCGCGGAGCAGGAAATGCTGCCCCATCTGGGCTATCCGCTGAAAACGCTGCGGCGCAGGCTGGGCGACGAGGCGCTGTTCGAGGTCAACTTCGCCTACGACAAGAGCCAGAGCGTCGCCACGGTGCGGGAGCACCCAGCGACCTTCCCGCTGAACGTCAGCTTCCTGCACGGCCCCTCCCCCACGCGGCTGCTGCTGGCCTTGGACTATCACGCCGATGTGCTTGCCGATGAGCAGGTGCTGTTGATGCGCGGGTATTACGTGAGGGTTTTCGAGGCGATGGCGGCTGATCCGCGGGCCCTGCATCACCTGGCGTGCCTGCTGAGC
>DASTJM010000029.1:0-21584 GCA_035716545.1 Streptosporangiaceae bacterium | reverse complement strand
GGGTCCGGGGGCGGGGCGGGTTCCTGGCGTAGGCGGATTGTCGGAGTAGGCGGGTTGGCGGCGTAGCGGGGAGGGTTGCCGGGTTCTCAGTGGAGCGTTTTCGGGTGCGGGAGCTTTTTCGTCGTGGGGCACGAAAATCCTCCCGGGCGCGGGAAACCTCCGCCAGGGCTGCGGGCAATGCTCCCGGGCGCGGGAAACCTCCGCCAGGGCGGCGGGCAATGCTCCCGGGCGCGGGAAACCTCCGCCAGGGCTGCGGGCAATGCTCCCGGGCGCGGGAAACCTCCGCCAGGGCTGCGGCCAATGCTCCCGGGCGCGGGAAACCTCCGCCAGGTACCACGGACAACCCTTCCGGATCCGAAGAGCTCGCGGTGCGCGGTTCCATGATCGGGGCGAGTTTTCTCCTGGGGTGAAAAGGATCCCTGTAAGAGCGAGAACTGATCCGCGAACTCAACCGGACGGCGCAGGCCAGTGGTCAGTCCCGAGTGCAGCCTCGCGGTGTGTCTTCTGTTGCAGCGCTCGCAGCGCGGCATATACGGGGCGTGTCTTCGGCATATACGGCTTGCGGGATCGGATCAAGCGCCCGGACCGGTTGCTGGCAGACCGGGACCCATATCTCGGGTATGGTTTCCGTTTTAAGCCGGAATGTTATGACCGACCTGCAGAACACCCGATACGCCGGGCAATACGTTTTAGATACGGAATCACTTTGGCCGGCCAGCCAATTCTCCGGGGCTGATGCCAGCGCGCGCAACGAGATCCGGATGCTGGGAACGAGGAACCCCAGCACCCGGATCCGGGTCTTGCTTAGCGAGCGACCTGCGTCACGGGGTGAACGTGTGCAGGACGATGTTGCCGTCGGTGCCAGGCGTGGTGGTGGCCAGCCTGTTCACCCACAGGTCAGGGGCAACCGTGGTGTGCGTCGTCGGGATCCGGGCTGCGGCGCTCCAGGTGCCGTTGTCGAAGGTCTGGAACCTGACGTTGGTATTCGAGACGGCCTTGTACGCCAGCAGCAGAGGGCCGAAGCCAGCCGTCGTCGAGTCCGATGCGGCCGGAGCCAGGATCGTCGCCGCGCCAGGTACCTGGACCGGCGCGGTCCACGAGGTCTTGCCGTTGGTCAGGTTCGCGAACGTGTCAGCGGTCGTTGCGTACTTGACCGCCTTGGTGCTCGACTGCCGCCAGAAGTAGTAGATCTTGCCGCTCGAGGTGCTGGTCTGCTGCTCGGCCAGGGCAGGAGTGTTGCCCGTGCATGGGGCGTTCTTGCAGTTGGAGGTGACGGGCGGACCAGGAATGATGTGCGAGTTCGACCACTTGAAGCCGCGGCCTGATGGCTGCCCGGTGGCGTAGCGGTCGTGGTTGGCCGGGCCGCGCCAGGCCAGCAGCACGAGGAATGCCTTGTTGGTGAACAGTGCCGTCGGGCCGGAGGTGGTGTTGTCGAACTGGACTTTCTTGGGCAGGACGGCCGCCTTGGTCCAGGAGATCGAGCCGTCGGACTTGGTCTCACCTTGCTCCCACCAGATGTGGTGGTCGAGGTGACCGCTCCAGAACACCACGACGGCGCTGTGGCCGAACGGGTCAGTGTAGGAGCGGATGACAGGCGGGTTGGTGGTGATGGCGCTCGTGCCTGGCACCTCGCCGACCTTGGACCAGTGGCCCTTGTTAAAGGTCGCGGTCTTGAACCGGAACTTAATGTGGCCAACGTTGCCGCGCGTGCGCCAGGCAACGATGATGCCCGAGCCGATCGAGCCAGGGAAGGAAACTGAGCTCAGCGAAGGAGTGCTGTTTGTGATCGCGCCTGGGACCGCGCCCGACGGGCCAGCCCACGAAGAACTTGGCGCGGCGTAAGCGGCGCTTGCGCCGAGTGCACAGACCGTGCCAGCCGCGGCCGCCGCGACGGCGAGCCTCGTCATCTGACGTCTGACCATTGACGTGAACCTCACATTTTCTGGTAAGGGGTCGCATCCGCCGCTTGGCGAAGCATCGCAAGGTTACGATTGGCACGCTGAGCCGGAATCCAGGATTCGCACTGACTTTCCTGAGTTCTGGCTGAGTTTTCTGAGCGAGTACTCGATGTGTTCACAAATACCGACAAAAAAGGTACGCTCGTCGCTCGTGACTCTACGCCTTCCTCTTCTCAGGCTTACGGTTCTGACCTGTGCTTCAGCCGTTGCCTGCGCTGTCATAGCCGCCGCCTCAGGTACCGTCGCGGCAGCTGGCGCTCCCGCTGGCCGGCCTAGTGGTAACACTATGGCGCTGCGGCACTCCGTTCCCGCCCTGCGTGGTGAGGTCGGCGGTTTCGTGCGGTCCATAACCGGCGCGGCGCTGCCTGGCATTTGCGTGACCGCGGCTGGTACCGCCGCTGGCCGGCCGGAGGTGGCGTCAGCGGTATCAGACCCGGCAGGAAGGTACGTGATCGGCGGACTGCTGCCCGGCCGCTACCGGATCAGTTATCAGGCGTGCGGTGAGGGCGTTAGGTATGTCAGCCCGGTCGCAGGCCTGGTCGCGGTGCGGGTCGGCCGGCCGACCACGCTCGGGCCTGTCGTGCTCCGCCCGGCCACCAGCGCGGGCCTCATTGCCGCGAGCCGGTACATCGCACACCGCGTTAATGGAGCCGACGCGTCGCGGAAGCCGGTCATTTCTGGAAGCGTGACGAATTCCAAGGGTCAGCGTCTGTCGGGGATCTGCGTTATCGCGAGCTCGACCAGCCAGAACGGCAATGAGGCCAGCGGCAAGGTGACGGTCACGGTCACCCGCAAGGACGGCAGCTATGGCTTGGGATCTGAGGTCACGGCAGGACGCTGGATTGTCCAGTTCCTTGCCGGTTGCGGCAACACGGGCAATTACGCCCCGCAATGGTGGAAGTTCACCAGCAACGGGAACAAGGCGAAGGTGCTGATCGTCGGCAAGCGCAGCCACTTCACCGGCATTGACGCCAAGCTCGTGACTGGCGCTTCGGTCAGCGGCACCGTGCGGGGCGGCAGCAACTCAGGTACCGGGCTGCGAGGTGTGTGCGTTGACGTCAATGGGGTCGGCCCGGTATCCGATGTCTTTGCCGAGGTCACCACGGGCAAGGGCGGCAAGTACCTGGTGAAGGGCCTTGGCACCGGTCGTTACCAACTAACCTTTGATCCGGAATGCGGCGCCACGGGCAATTTCGCGCCCAGTAACTTCCCGAAAGATGTTGCGGTCAAGGACGGCAAAACCACCGGAGGCGTCAACTGGTTCGTGCCGGTAGGCGGTGAGATCAAGGGAACGGTGACGAGCGCGGCCAGCCACGTGCCGGTGCACGGCATCTGTGTCGCGGCGGGCGGCACGACGAGCGACGCGGGCTTCGGAGCCTCCGTTACAGGCGCCGATGGCACCTACACCATCAAGGGCCTATCCGCGGGCAAGTACGAGGTGTCGTTCACGGCGGGTTGCGGCAATAGCGGCAGCTTCGCCCCCGTGGCTTACAACAACCAGGTCAGCGAGGCCGCTGCGGACGAGGTTCCGGTGGCGGCCGGCCAGACCGTGACCGGCATTGACGCCGCCATGCCGACGGGCGGCATCATCACAGGCACGGTGCGGGACGCGGCGGGTCACCTGCTCGCCGGGATCTGCGTCTCGGTGGCATCGACCGCCGATGAAGCACCGCAGGGTTCGACCCTCGCGTCTTTCGCTGGCCTGGATCTGGCTGGTTTCGCTAACACGAAGAGCGGCCAGTACAAGGTCAACAATCTGCTGCCCGGCGACTACATAGTGAGTTTCACCTCTGGGTGCGGGCGACTGAAGACGTCGTTTGCCGCGCGCTGGTTCGCGCCGCAAGGTGGCAACGGCGCGGCCGTGGTCTCCGTGGGATCGGGGACAGTCCGCGGGATCAACGTGAAAATGGGAGCTCCGGGGACCATTACCGGCACTGTCCGCGCGCCGGGAGGCAAGCCGGCGCCGCAGGTGTGCGTCCTGGCGACCGGGGTTTCCGGCCAGCCGCCGGTCGGTCAGCTTGATGACGACCTGCCCGAGACTGGCAAAACCGGCACCTACCGGATCACGGGCCTGGCGCCAGGTAAGTACCAGGTCGCGTTCGCACCATGCGGCCAGACCGACTACGCCGAAACCTGGTACAAGCAGGCCGGAAGCCAGGCGTCGGCTAAGACGCTCACGGTGCGGGCCGGTCACACCACGGCCGGCATCAACCAGACGATGATCGTCGGAACCTCGATTTCCGGGCGCGTCACCAGCGCCAGCACGCACAAGCCGGTGGCCCGTCGCTGCGTGCTCGTTCTCGACCCGCGCGGCAACCTGGCCGGCGTCGCCTTCACCAATGCGGACGGCGACTACAGTGCCGGGAATCTCGCCCCTGCTTCGTACTCGGTCGAGGTCCTGGCGTGCGAGGGCGCCGCGGGTGGTGTGGCGAACCAGGTCAACGACAACGTGCGGGTGCGCCGCAGTCAGTCCGTCAAGGGAATCAACTTCGCGCTGCCACTGGCTGGGTCGATTTCCGGAAAGGTCACCGGCGGGAGTTCGGCGGCTCCGGTGGCTGGCGCCTGCGTCGTGGCGGAGACACCCAGGGGCTTCCTGTTCGGCCCGGCTTTCACCCGCTCGAATGGGACCTACGTGCTCGGTGGTCTCCCGCCTGGCCAGTACGGCGTCACGTTCAGCTCGCTTTGCGCGGGCAGCACGGGCGGTTTCGTCGACGAGTCGCTGGTGTCTCCGGTAACCGTCACGTCCTCGGCAACCACCAGCGGAGTCGACGGGCCGCTCGATGCCGACGGCGGAATCGCCGGGACCGTTCAGGTTTCCGGATCAGGTGCTGCCGGGGTGTGCGTGATCGCCTTCCCGACTGTCGTCCGCGGAGCGCCTCTGGTGGCGGTGTCAGCTGCTGACGGCAGCTACGAGATCAACGGCGCGGCACCGGACAGCTACCGGGTCGAGTTCACCGGCGGCTGCGGTATCGCGAAGTACACCACCCAGTGGTTCAACGGCGCGACCAGCCGGAACACCTCGACGCTCGTGCCAGTGAACGCCGGGACCGTCAGCCCGGGGATCGACGCGCATTAACTCGCTGGCGAGCGGCTTGCTGCCGCCAGGCCGGCCAGGGTCTCGCCCGACCTGCCGGTCAGGACGGTGACGCCTAGGACGATTCGCTCGATCAGCTTTCTGGCCTGCAGCGCGCTGGTGACGCCGTACGCGGTGGCGGTGGAGAGCACCACCAGGCTCGCTCCGCTGTCGGCGGCCAGCGTGGCGATCTCGGCGGCAGGCAGGTCGGCGCCAAGATGGTGGACCCGCCAGTGGTTCTCGCGCAGGGCCGCCGCTGCCATCAGCGACGGCATGGCGTGGCGCTCGCCGGCCGGGGTGGCCGCGACCGCGACGCCGCGAGGACGGCCGGCAGGCCGGCTCGAATACGCTGCGATGATCCGCTCGCAGATCGCGGTCGCACGGTGTTCCTGCGCGATGGAGACCGCGCCGGTCTGCCAGGCGTCGCCGATCTGGCGCAGCGCTGGCGCGATCACGCGATCGCACAGGTCGGTCATCGAGATGGCACCGGCCAGGCGGTCCATCGCACGCCGCGCCTGCGTTTCCTCGCCGTTGGCGATTGCCCGGTACAGCCTGCCTACCTGAGCGGCCCAGTCCCTGACCTGGATCTGACTGGCCGACTCGCGGCCGAGTTGCCGCTGGGCTTTGAACGCCTGCACGTCGGCCTCAGTGAGGTCGTAACCGCCCGCGACCATGCGGGCGGGCAGTTTCCCCTCGCGCACCCATCCGTACGCCGTCTGGTAATGCACGCCGAGGATCTCGGCGGCCTCGTGAAGTCGCATCCACTCGCAGGGTCGGTGACGTGCCCGTCGTCAATGCTATTTGTAGTCAATCCGGAACTTAGTGTAACTTGGCCCTTGTTCTCGGGCCCGGCCCGGGTGCATCTCCGAGGTGGCTGACGGCGGTCGTGGCTCTGGGTGCTGCGGGGGCGCGCCCAGGGCTACGAGCATCGTCGACAGGTGGCTAGTGGCCGGGGCGTGACGGCGGACCTGACAGGATTGACGCATGACTGTGCGCCAAACTCCTCACGAGTCAGCGGCCGCATCGCCGGACGAGATCGCCAAGTTCGTCGCCGAGGCCGCGGCCAATGCCCCTTCGGTGTCCAGCACCGCGCCGTGGTGGTTCAGCACCACCGACACCGAGATCTGCGTGCGCGCGGATGTCGAGCGCAAGCTAGCCGTGGCCGATCCGGCGGGCCGGGAGCTGACGATCAGCTGCGGCGCCGCCGTCTTTACCGCCCGGATCGCCGTGCGCTACCTCGGCCTGCTTCCCAGCGTCCGGGTGCTGCCCGACGCCGATGTGCCTAATCTGATTGCCAAGATCAGCTGGGACGGTGAGCGCAAGGAACCCGGGGACCACGAGCGCGCGCTCTTCGAGCAGATACCGCTCCTGCACCGGGACTTGGGTGGCCGCGGTGGCTTCGATGGCGCGCGGCTGCCCGCTGGCCTGATGTCCAGGCTGTCGGAGGAAACCGCCAGGGAGCGTGCGACGTTGCGTGTTATGGCTGCCGACGATCACCGCGCCGCGCTGCTGGCCGTGATGGCCGCGGCTGACAGCGCGTTCCGGCTCGACGCAGCGCTGGCCGGCGAAGGGGCGACCTGGGCCGTGCCAGGCACGCCGGATTTCGGCCTCGAACCGAGTTCGGCCGGCATCGTCGCGGTCCTGACCACGGCGGCCGATCAGCGCGCCGACTGGGTACAGGCGGGACAGGCGCTTCAGCGGCTGCTGCTCGTCGCCGGCGGTCAGGGTGTGGAGGCCGCGATCAGCGCCAGGCCGTTTGAGTTCGGGCAGTTGCGGGAGTTCATCGCCGTGCACCTAGTCGGGGGCGAGGTGCCCCAGCTGGTGCTGAGGTTCGGGATGACGACGCACGAGCGCGGCGGCTAGCCCGGTCCAGCGTGCGGGCCGGCGTGCGGGCCGGCGTGCGGGTCGGTGTGCGGGTCGGTGTGCGGCGGGGCTGGTTAGTCATGGCCGACAGCCTGGTCCAGAACGGCCGTGAGCCCGTCCTGAGCCTGCCCTGTGCCCGTCCTGAGCCGGCCCTGAGCCGGCCCTGAGCCGGCCCTGAGCCCGGGCAACATAGGTGCGCGGATCGGTGCCTGATTTCCGGCAGCGATTCCCGCATCCAGGTGCCCCGTGCTGTGGTCCCGGCAATTACATCAGCCGCTTCCGCCTTGTCAGCAACTCAGGCGCCAGCGCGGACGACTCGCCAGGACCTGATCCGGCACCGCGACCGGCACCGCGCCTTCTTCCATGATCAATTGCTTCCAGGATGAATTCAGGCGAGGCGGCATTGTTTCTGGGTGGAGAGTTTTCGTTTACGGGAGCACTTTCGTCATGATCGTGGAGTTGTCTCGGGTTCCTGAGGGAGCCTTTTCACGTTGTGGAGATTTTTCGTTGAATAACACGGCAGGGCTCCACAACGTGAAAACTCTCCACCAGGAATCCGAAAACCCTCCCGCAGGCAACCGAAGCGCGTTTAAGGCGAGTACTGCTTCGGGCAAATCGGCCCAGTCCGCGAACCACGGTTACCCCAGGGAACCTATTTCGCCTCATCGGCAACATAACCAGCGCGGCAAGCCCGGCAACCCGACAAGCCAAGCAGTCTGGCGTGGCGGGCAGTCTGGCGTGGCGGGCAGTCTGGCGTGGCGGGCAGTCTGGCGTGGCGGGCAGTCTGGCGTGGCGGGCAGTCTGGCGTGGCGGGCAGTCTGGCGTGTTGGCACGAGGTATCGCCTGCCTGGATGAGAAAGTGGCGCAACCGACCGGAGCGCGGGTGAGTCATAGAAGACGCTAGCCAAGGTGGTCGGAGTTCTAAGAAAGGCCTCATAATGTCACCTCGCATCGTGCGTACCATGCCTGTACTGAAAGGTGTCGCTCTCGCTGTGCCCGTGCTGACAGCGGTTGCTGTCACGGTGGCCGGGAGCGCCGCGGGAGTAGCCCTCGCGGCACCGCCGGCCCATCAAGCGAACGAAACGAAATCGTCGTTGGTTCCGCTCAGCAAGGTCGCCCCCGGCTGGTCAATCGCTGAGTACTCGGCGGCAACTGTTAACATGGCCAAGCACCGTGAAAAGGGCAAGACCACGCTCTACGCGGTGAGTCCGCAGGGCAAGAAATACCCATTCTTCAGCTGGCCAGCCAGCTTCCCGGGCACGAGTACTTTCTCGGTTATCGACTGGTCCGGTGACGGCCAGCGGGTGCTCGTCGCTAACTTCTTTAATAAGTTCGAGGAGATCAGCCTGAAAACCGACAAGGTGATCAACACCTTTAGGCTGCCGGCTGGCATCCAGGCCTTCAGCTACACCAGGCCGCACGGCGAGAACATCCTGACGTCGGGTCCGAACGGCGAGGGCCTGCGCAGGTACGACCTGCACGGCAAGCTGCAGAAGGTGTTCTCCAAGGCGAACTTCGGCGGGATCGACTCGCCGGACGGGACCTCGGTGATCTTGGGCACCAAATCCGGCCTTGAGGTGCTGGGCAATTCCGGCGGGGTGGTCAGGAGATTGCGGCCGCCGGCCGGGATCGGATTCTGCCAGCCGATTCGCTTCTGGAACCGCAAGACGATCCTGGCCACTTGCTCCAAGCTGCACTCGGTGAAGCCGGCGCGGCTCTGGCTGTTTCCGGCCGGCGGCGGCAAGGCGGCCGCGCTGACACCGCAGCGCAGCGGAAGGGGTCCGGATTTGGGCGATCTCGATGCCTGGAAGCTGACCAGCGGCGTTTACCTGCAGGCGGCCGGCGCCTGCGGCAGCGAGTACGTGGCGGGGCTGTCAGGTAAGCCGATCACGCTGCCAGGCGTGCGCTACGGGAGCGACCACATCGTGACCGCGCACGGGGCCAACTTGCTCGTCCAGCCTGAGAACGGCTGCTCCGCCGGCGCCGCGCTCGTGTGGTTCAACCCGCACACCAAGCACGTGGCCTGGGTATTCCGCACTCCGCCCAACATCATAGGAATCATGGCGGTGGCACCGTTCGGACGTCCGCTGGCTTAGTGCCGCTGGCGGTGGCCCCCCAGCACCAGAGTCTCAGCCGGGCCGCATCGCTCACTGATGCGCCCGGCTGCCCGCCTTCGCCGCGGGGTCGTCAGACCATTGAGGGCTCGGCTACCTCAAGGCCAGATCTGAGCATCTCCCGCAGTTGCGGGGTGTCCTCATGGCCATGTTTGGTGACGGCGTGCGCGGCAACGGTGTCAAGTACCTCTTCCTCAGTGCCCGCGATGGTGAGCGAGCAGTGGCTCTCACTGGGCATCCTGCGGCAATCAAGCATCACCCTGGCCATACCGGGCTCCTTTCGCTCGACCCTGGCACGTTGGCGTGCGTACAAGGTACGCCCAGGTCATGGTGGTCATATGAAGACGACCTCTCCAAGCCTGATCATGGCTCAGGCGGCTGACGGTCACGCCGGGTCAGCGCAGGCGGCGCAGGAACGGATCTTGCGGCTCGGCGGGGGCGAGCCTGATGCTGGCGCTGACCGGGTACACGCCACCGGACCGGTCTTGGCGGGCGAGCACCGGACTGAGCTCGAGTTCGGCGACTTCGGGGAGGTCATCGGCCAGTCTGGACACCCTGAGCAGCAGATCGGTGAGCGCGTCGAGGTCGACCGGGGAAGGGCCGCGCTGACCGAGCAGGAGCGGTGCGGCTCGGGTGCCTCTGATCAACTGGCCGATGTCGGTGTCGGTGAGCGGGGTCAGCCTGGCGATCTGCTCCTGCGCGATGTCGCCCGGCCCGCCGGCCGGGCCGAAGACGACCAGCGGGCCGAAAACCGGCTCGTGCCTGACCGCGATGAGCAGTCTGACCGACGGCACGGAGTCGCCGGCGCCGGTGTCCGCGCCCGGCGGGCCGGGCACGATGCCGAAGCTGGCGAGCAAGGCAGTCGTCTCAGACGGTTCGAGCCAGCCACCGAGCCGCTGGCCCGCGAGCACGCGGGCTACGAGCCGGCGAGCGCTGCCGAGGTCGATCCCGGCTACTTCAGGTATCTGACCTGTGCCCGCCGCCCGCCACGAGCTGTATCTGACCGCGTGAGCGAGCGCGCGGGCCGCGCTTTCCGGATACAGGTACGCCGGCACGGCTCCACGCGGGCCCGCATCGCCAGCCGCCTGCCGGAGCAGCCGTACGGAGTCCTGCTGGTCAAGCATCACGGCGACGAGCGGCTTGGCCAGCACCGCCGCCGCCACCGAGGGTGCGAGATCGCCAAGCGCGGTCCGCACAGTGACCGCCATCACTGCGTCGACGCCATCGTCAAGCGCCACCTGCTCCAGGCAGGACCTGAACGCGGCCTGGCTGACAGCGGCCGTCGTATCGACCGGGCCCTGCGCGATGGCGCCATCAGGCAGCGACTCGCGCAGCCGATGCCTGACTGGACCGGCCAGGGTGGCGACGACCAGGTCGTTGCCACCGCAGGCGTCGGCGGCCAGCACTCCGGCTCCGCCAGCGTTGGACACGATCGCGATCCGGTTGCCGGCCAGGAGCGGCTGAGAGGCGAGGAGCGCGGCAGCGTCGATCAGCTCGCCGAGGCTGGCCGTGGCAATCACTCCCGCCTGCCCGAATAGCGCCTCCTGGGCGATCAGCGAGGTCCCCGCGACGGGTGCGTGGGAAGCGGCGGGCGTCACGTGAAAGGCAGCGGCACGCTGCCCGGCCATGGACCGGCCCCCGATCACCGTCAGTACCGGGAACTTGCGCCCTACCCGGCGCGCGGTCTTCGCGAATCGCCGCGGGCTGCCGAACGACTCGACGTAGAGCACGGCGAGCCTGGTGAGTTCATCTTGCTCCCACCAGGTCAGCAGATCGTTGCTGGAGACGTCGTACTTGTCTCCGGTCGAGGCGAACGACGAAACGCCGATGCCCAGCCTGGACAGGTGCTCGAGCACGGCCATGCCGATGCCGCCAGACTGCATGACCAGCCCGGCGACGCCAGGCGGCGGTTTCGTTCCGGCGAACGTCGCATTCAGCCCTAGCCCGGGTACCGCGATCCCGAAGGAGTTAGGGCCGACCAGGCGCATGCCATAGCGCCGGCAGACGGCGAGCAGCTCGGCGGCTGTGTGCGGTTCGACGCCGGCCGAGATGACCACGAGAGCGCGCGTTCCCGCTTGGCCGCACTCGCGTGCCGCCCTGACGACGCGGGCCGCTGGCACGGCGATGACGGCGACGTCCGGCGGCTCCGGGAGATCAGCGGCTGATGCCACCGCGTCGACCCCGGCCACGGACGCCGCGTCGGGATTGACGGCGAAGACCCGTCCGGCGAACCCCGCGGAAATGACGTTGCGCAAGATCGCGTGGCCCACCTTGGCCGGATCACGGCTGGCGCCGACGACGGCCACGGACGCCGGGTCGAGCAAGGGCCGCAGGCTGGCCACGTCGGCCAGGCTCTCGCGCCGGGCGACAGTGTCCAGATAGTCCTGGAGTTGCTGGCTAGCGTCCTCGCCCGGCAACGGGAACGTGGTCTGGATGACACCCTGCGACACCCGTCTGGATGCCCGCAGGCCGACGGCGGCGAACACCCGCAGCATGGCCTCGTTGCGAGCCAGCGTCTCGGCGGTAAAGGCAACGATCCCGCGCAGCCTGGCGATCGAGACGAGGTGGTCGAGCAGCAGCGTCGCGACACCGCGCCCGTGCATGTCGTCGATGACAGCGAAGGCGATCTCGGCCACTTCGGGCTTGTCGGTTGACTCGTAGCTGGCTACCCCGATGAGACGGTCGCCGAGCCAGGCGAGCAACGCGACATGATCGTGCCCCGGGGGCCTGGTGACCCGCCGTGCCTCCCGGCCCGCGGACACCTTGCTCGGACTGAAGAAGCGCAGGTAGATATTGTCTGGTGACATCTGCTCATGCATCCGCTGGACCGCGCTGGCGTCCCCGGGATTGGCCGGCCTGATGAGTACGGTCGTTCCGTCGGTCAAAAGCGCGTAGACGCCCTCGGCCGGCGGAAGCTGGCAAGATGGGCTCATGCCGACCCATGTTGCCTTGTTGCGCGGTATCAATGTAGGGGGCGGGGGCAAGCTCCCGATGGCGGACCTGCGCACGCTGGTCTCCTCGCTGGGTCACCGCGACGTGAAAACCTACATCCAGTCGGGAAACGTGCTCTTCACGCCGGCCGGCAGCCACCCGGCCGGCGCCGGCTCATCCGCCCTCGCAGCGGAACTCCAGGCGGCGATCACCGAGAAGTTCGGGCTCCGCACCTCAGCAGTCGTGATCTCCTGCGCCGAGCTGGCCGGCGTGATCAGCGCGAACCCGTACCCCGGCGAGCCTGAGCCGAGGTACGTGCACGGCATCTTTCTGGCAGCCGAGCCCGGCGAGGCTGGTGTTGACTGGGTGCGCGAGCAGGTCGCCGCCGCTCAGAATCAGGGCAGCAGAGACGAGGCGACCTTCGCTGGCCGAGTCCTTTACGTGCACACTCCTGACGGCTTCGGCACCAGCGAGCTAGCCAAAGCGCTCCTGACCAAGCGGGCGAGCCCGGCGGCGGCCGGCACGGCCAGGAACTGGAACACCATCACCAAGCTGCTCGCCCTCTGCGCCGAGTAGCCACCTTGGCCGGAGCGGGCTGTTCGCTGTGGCCATGTGACCGTGTCCTGCTCGGCGGGCCAGCATCGGGCCGGCCTCAGGCTGGCCGCGCGGACCTTGCGGCTAATCAGGTGAGCTGCCACCTAGCGCACGTTGCTTGCCGGCCTGAGATCGCGTGGGTTACCTTCCGGTAGTGACTGATCTGAGCAACATGACCGGCAAGGTAGCCATTGTCACCGGAGGCGGGTCAGGCATCGGCGCGGCACTGGTGCGGGCCATGGCCTCCCGGGGGGCCACGGTCGTGATCGCTGACGTGGATGAGGCTGCCGCGAAGTCGGTCGCCGCCGAGCTGACCGGCGTCAGCAGCGTGACGCTCGACGTGCGGGACGCCGCCGCAGTCGCCGGCCTCGTCGCCGCTGTAGCCGCCGAACAGGGCAAGCTCGACTTCATGTTCAACAACGCGGGCATCGGGGTCGGCGGCGTCGCCGAGGAACTGACGCTGCGGCACTGGGATCGCGTGATCGACGTCAACCTGCGCGGCGTGATCCACGGCGTGCAGGCGGCGTACCCGGTCATGCTGGCTCAGGGCAGCGGGCACATCGTCAACACCGCCTCGCTCGCTGGCCTCGTGCCCGGCCCGATGCTCGCGCCGTACGCTGCGGCGAAGCACGCGGTCGTCGGCCTTACCTTGTCGCTGCGGGCTGAGTCGGCCGGGCGCGGCGTCCGGTTCAGCGCGATCTGCCCTGGCTTCGTCGATACCCCGCTGCTCGGCCGGGTCAACCAGGACCTGCCCCCTACGAGTGCCGCGACGAACGCGGAGGATCTCGCCCGGCTCGTCGGTCCGCTCTACAAAGCCGACCTGCTGGCCCAGGACGTGCTGGCCGGCCTGGCCAAGGACAAGGCGCTGATCGTGGCGCCGCGCTCGGCCCGCGTGGCCTGGCGGATGACCCGCTACGCCCCCGGTTTCAGCCTGCGCACCATCTCCAAGGCCATCCAGAAGCGCCGTGCAGCCGCCTGACGCGGCCGGCCAGTCGCTTAGCAGCTTTCACCAGTTCCCGCGACGGCCGCCCAGAGTTGCCAGAGCATGATGAGCAGGAGCACCGCCTCGAGGACGGTGCGCGCTTCACGCGCTCCGACGTCGCAGGTAAGGATGCCAGGTGAGTAACCGCCAAGGTGAGGTCCGGCCGATGCTCGCGGTCGCCGGCGAGTTGCCCGCCGAGGACGCGCCGTGGGCATACGAGATGAAGTGGGACGGCATCAGGGCGATCGCCCACGTCAGCGACGCTGCCGTCAGGCTGGTCGGCCGGACCGGGCGGGACCTCTCGGCCAGCTATCCCGAGCTCGCCGGCCTCGCCCCCGAGGCCGGCGCGCGCCGGGCCGTGCTCGACGGCGAGGTCGTCGCATTCGGCGCCGGAGCCTGGCCCAGCTTCGAGGTGCTCCAGCAGCGGATGAACGTCTCCTCGCCTGCCCAGGTCAGGCAGCTGGCCGCCGAGATCCCGGTCACGTACCTGGCCTTCGATCTGCTGGCGATCGACGGCCGGTGGCTGCTCGGCCAGCCCTATGAACGCCGCCGCGCCCGCCTCGACGAACTAGGGCTGCACGGATCGCACTGGCAGACGCCGCCGGCGTTCATCGGGGTCAGCGGTTCGGATGTGCGTGCTGTCTCACGCCAGCATCGCCTTGAAGGCATCATGGCGAAACGGCTCGCTTCACGTTATGAGCCAGGGAAGCGGTCAGCTAGCTGGCGGAAGATCAAGAACGTCCACCGGCAGGAAGTCGTGGTCGGCGGCTGGAAGCCGGGCGAGGGCAACCGATCCAGCCTCATCGGATCCCTGATCGTCGGGATATACGAAGGTGCCAGCCTGGTCTACGCCGGCCATGTCGGCACGGGATTCACCGATCAGGGCCTGCGGTCGCTGACCCGGCGCCTTGAGCCACTCAGAAGGCGCACATCGCCGTTCGGCACCAGCGTTCCTCCTGAGCATGCTCGTCATGCTGTCTGGGCCGAACCGAGGGTCGTCGTCGAGGTCGAGTTCGGGCAATGGACGGCTTCCGGCCGGCTCAGGGCGGCGTCTTACCTCGGCGTCCGGGAGGATAAGGATCCAGCTGACGTCGTGCGGGAGTAGCCGCGCGCTCACCCGATGCGGCAGCCTGGCTTGGCCTTGACCGCGCCTGAGTTGCGGCTGACCATCAGGCACGAGGTGTCCACCGCCTGGAATGCGCTGGCCGGGATGCCCTTCAGCAGGCTCACCAGGTCATCGGGCCACTGGGGAAACGCCGCGCCCTGGAAGTACCAGTTGCTGCCGTTGTCGGCCAGGATCAGCCCGTAGTGCTGCATCTCGATCAGGACCGCCTTGGCGTCCTTGCAGTACGGTGCCGAGTTCCGGCAGAAGCCGCGCACGTTGAAGCTGGCCTTCAGCCGGAACCTGGCCCCCATCGGCGGCAGGTTCCGGCTGCTGCCGTGGCCGGCCTCGTGCCTGGCTGGCCAGATGAAGGACGTCCTGGTCATCTCGGCGGTGAACCTGATCGCGTGCGTGATCGGCTTGCCGGTCCTGGCGGAGTATTCCACCTGCTTGAAATTCAGCAGGCCGGGCAGGATCGGCAGGCCGGCCGCGTCGGCCGATGTCCAGCCCGCCGGCCTTAGCGCGTTGGAGCGCAGGTCCCAGATGGCGCCTGAGATGGCCGTCGGGTGCCCGGAGAAGCGCGCGCCGTCCAGTTCGTACAGCATGCAGGTCTTCTTGTTCACGATCAGCGCGTGCCGGTCCCCGCCCGCGTTCTTGCCGCCCTCGATCTTGGTGTCCGCGCCGAACGGGTAGGGTCCCTTATCGCTTTGCGGCCCGTACCTGAACTTGATCCTGACCAGGTTGTGCGAGTTGTCGACGATCGTGTAGGGGATGCCGTACGGATAACCGCCCGATGGGCCGAAGTCCGGGTGCAGCAGCGTGTGCGCGGCATCCATGCCGCGCAGCCAGGCGGCGCTGTGGCTGTCCACCGGCAGCTTGGAGATGTCGGTGTTCCAGATGTTGTTCGCCGGGAACATCGGGCAGTCGGGAGCGCCTGGCACCCTCGTGGTGATCGTCTTGGCGGTCGTCGCGCTCGGCTGGGCCGCCGTCGCGCTGCCCCAGGTCGCCAAGGCGGCGCTCGCTCCCAATGCCAGAATTACTGCGGTAATGCCGATACTGGTGATCCGACGTTCTCCGCGAAATAGGCTAAGCCGGTGCATCTGACCATGCTGGCATAGCCGCCAAGCCGGCGCGGGCGTAATGTCGAACACACCCACCAAGCCATGGGAGCTACCGATGAAGGTGCCGCTGACAGTAGCTGATTTCCTGCGCAGGGGAGCTCTGGTCTACGGCGACAGGCCGGCGTTCATCGACGAGCCGGGGACCGCTGGCTCGTTCGGGACACTGACTTACCGGTCGGTTGAGCGGCGGGCTCGGGGCGTCGCGCTCGCGCTTGACGAGATGGGCGTCGGCGTTGGCGAGCGCGTCGCGATCGTGAGCCCGAACGCCGCGCGGTTCGGGATCTTGTACTACGGCGTCAGCGGCTACGGCCGGGTACTGGTGCCGGTCAACTACCGGCTGAACGCCGATGAGGTCAGCTACATCGTGGAGCACTCGGGCGCCTCTGCGTTGCTGATCGATCCCGAGTCCGATGAAGTGCTGCGCGATGTCAAGGCCAAGCACCGGATAGTGCTTGACGGGGTCGCCGACGAGGGGCTCTTCGCAGAGGCCCCCGACGACGCCCATCCGGTCGCCTGGCAGCCGGACGAGGACGCGACCGCGAGCATCAACTACACCAGCGGGACCACGGCGCGGCCCAAGGGAGTGCAGCTCACTCACCGTAACTGCTGGCTGAACGCGACGACGTTCGGCTGGCACACTACGGTGACCGACCGTGATGTCTACCTGCACACGCTGCCGATGTTTCATTGCAACGGCTGGGGGATGCCGTACGCGGTCACCGCGATGGGCGTGCCGCAGGTCGTGGTGCGGCGCATCGAGGGTGAGGAGTTGCTCCGCCGGATCGACGAGCACGGCGTGACGCTGATGTGCGGGGCGCCCGCCGTCGTCGCGGCGATCCTGGACGCCGCCAGTGCCCGGCGGGCGGCCGGCGTGCCGGTGCCCGGGCGAGACCGGATGCGCATCGTCGTCGCTGGCGCGCCTCCGCCGTCGAAGACCATCGAGCGGGTCGAGGCCGAGCTTGGCTGGGAGTTCATCCAGATCTACGGCCTCACCGAGACCGCACCGCTGCTGACCGTCAACCGCCGCCCGGCCGAGTGGGACGAGCTGCCTCCTTTGGAGCGCGCCCGGCTGCAGTCAAGGGCCGGCGCGCCGGCGGTCGGCGTCCAGATCGCCGCCGATGGCGAAGGGGAGGTCCTGGCCAGGTCCAACAACGTCTTCGCCGGCTACTGGCAGCAGCCGGAGGAATCATCGAAGGTTCTGGTGGACGGCTGGTTCCACACCGGGGATGAGGGTCACATCGATACTGATGAGTACCTGGTGATCTCGGACCGGAAGAAGGACGTGATCATCTCCGGAGGCGAGAATGTCAGCTCCGTCGAGGTCGAAGACTGCCTGTTCCAGCACCCCGCCGTCGCCGAGGCCGCCGTGATCGGCGTCCCCGACGAGCGGTGGGGCGAGACAGTCAAGGCGCTGATCGTGGTGCGCTCCGGGCATGAGGTAACTGAGCGCGAGGTCATCGACTTCTGCCGGTCAAGGCTGGCGCACTACAAGTGCCCGACCTCGGTGGAGGTACGTGACTCCCTCGCCAGGACGGCGACCGGCAAGCTCCAGAAGTTCAAGCTGCGGGCGCCGTACTGGGAGGGCCTGGATCGCCGGGTGAACTAGGCAGCCCAGGCGGCCGCTGGGCAGCCTAGGCTGGTGTTAGGCGGCCAGCAGGGTTGGTGTCGCGTGCTGAGCAGGTTCAGGCTCAAGCGCGGTGTCGAGCACCTCGCGGACGTCCGCCACGAGGTGGATGTCCAGCGCCTCGCGCACCTTCTCTGGCACCTCGTCCAGGTCAGGAGCATTGCGAGCTGGGATCAGCACGGTGGTGATGCCCGCCCGGTGGGCCGCCAGCAGCTTCTGCTTGAGCCCGCCGATGGGCAGCACCCGGCCGGTGAGCGACACCTCGCCGGTCATCGCCACGTCCGACTTGACCAGCCTGCCTGAGAGCAGCGAGGCCAGCGCGGTCGTCATCGTGATGCCCGCGCTCGGGCCGTCCTTGGGAACCGCGCCGGCCGGAACGTGGAGGTGCACGCCGCGCTCGGCCAGTTCGGCGACCGGCAGGCCCAGCTTCGGGCCGTTCGACCGCAAGTAGGACAGCGCGATCTGGGCTGACTCCTTCATGACATCGCCGAGCTGACCAGTCAGCGTGACTCCGGTGCCGCCGCTCGCCTTGTCGGCCAGCGACGCCTCGATGAAGAGCAGGTCGCCGCCGGCGCCGGTGACCGCTAGCCCGGCGGCCACGCCGGGGACTCCCGTGCGCTCGGCTGACTCAGGGGTGTGCCTGGCGTGGCCCAGGTATTCCTTGAGGCCGGCGTCGTCCACCGTGAGCGGCAGTGTCAGCCCGCCCGCGGTCCCCGACTGCCCGGCTGGCACAGCCAGCTTCGCGGCGATCTTGCGCAGGGTCCTGGCGATCGAACGCTCCAGCGAGCGCACGCCTGCCTCACGGGTGTACTCGGTGGCCAGCTTGCGGTAGGCGTCGTCGGTGAAGGTGACGTCGCCCTGGTCCAGGCCAGCCCTGGTGAGCTGACGGGGGAGCAAGTGATCGCGCGCGATCGTCAGCTTCTCGTCCTCGGTGTAGCCGTCGAGACGGATCAGGTCCATCCTGTCGAGCAGCGGCTCAGGTATGGCCTCGGCGACATTCGCCGTGGCGATGAACAGCACGTCGGACAGGTCGAGCTCGACCTCGAGGTAGTGGTCGCGGAACGTGTGGTTCTGCGCCGGGTCGAGCACCTCGAGCAGCGCCGCGGACGGGTCGCCACGGTAGTCCGAGCCGACCTTGTCGATCTCGTCGAGCAGGATCACCGGGTTCATCGAGCCGGCCTCGCGGATGGCCCGGACCAGCCGGCCCGGCAGCGCGCCGACGTACGTACGCCGGTGGCCGCGGATCTCGGCCTCGTCCCGGACGCCGCCCAGGGAGACCCGGACAAACTTGCGGCCCATGGCCCGCGCGACCGACTCGCCGAGCGACGTCTTGCCGACACCCGGGGGGCCGACGAGCGACAGGATCAACCCGTTGCCGCGACCGCCCTCGTCGGTGAGGCCGCGGTCCGCCCGGAGCTTGCGCACCGCGAGGTACTCGACGATGCGCTCCTTCACGTCGTCGAGACCGGTGTGGTCGGCGTCGAGCACCGCGCGCGCGTCGCGCACGTCGAGGTTCTCGTCCGAGAACGTGCCCCACGGCAGCTCGACGACCGTGTCGAGCCACGTGCGCACCCAGCCGTGTTCGGGGCTCTGCTCGCTCATGCGCTCGAGCCGGTCGACCTCACGGGTCACCGCCTCACGCGCGGCGCCGGGCATCTTCGACTCGGCGATCTTGCGCCGGTACTCCTCGACGACGTCGCCGTCGTCGCCACTGTCACCGAGCTCCTTCTTGATCGCGGCGAGTTGCTGGCGCAGCAGGTACTCGCGCTGCGTCTTCTCCATGCCCTCGCTGACGTCGCTGCGGATCTTCTCCGCGAGCTCGAGCTCGCCGAGCGCGTCGCGGGCCCACTGCACGACCTTCTCGAGCCGCTCCTCGACGTCGACCGTCTCGAGCGCCTCGACCTTCCGCTCGAACGCGAGCTCCGGCCACCAGCCGACGGTGTCGGCGAGCGCGCCCGGGTCGGTCACGCCGGCGAGCACCTCGACGAGGCGGCGGGAGTGGAGACGGTCCGCGATGGCGGCGACGATCGCGCGGTACTCGCGCGCGAGCTCGCGCGCGCGCTCGGTCGGCTCACCGTCCTCGACCGGCTCGGCCTCGACCCACAGCACGTCACCCGTGCCAGGGACGCCGACGCCGACGACCGCGCGGTACAGGCCGCGCAGCACGAGCGCGCCCATGCCGTTCGGGAGCTCGCCGTCGTTCTCGACGCGCGCCACGGTGCCGACACGCGCGTAGCGGCCGTCGATCCGGGGCACGAGGAGCAGCAGCCGCTCACCGTCCGTGGCCGCCTTGGCGACGTGCTTGGAGTCGTCCGTCTCGAGCGCGAGCGTCACCACCATCTGCGGCAGCACGACGCCCGTCGTGAGCGGGAGGAGCGGGAGCACCAGGGTGTCGATCTGGTTCTCGGCGTAGTCCGCCATGAGAGCCTCACCTCGTTGAACGTTTGATGGTCACCGATCCAACGAGCGAGGCGCTCCCGTCATTCCCTGTTTGTCTGCGCCGCCCCGGAGTCGTCGCGGGGCGAGCCCGAGGGTGGCGAGCGGCGCGGGCCGGCCAACGGCTGCTCACACCGGAGGTGCCGCTCCCGGCATTCTGTGGCGGGGCTATGCGTCTGGGAGCTGCTGCTCGATCGCGGTCGTCAGCTGGGCGTCGTCGGGCGTGACGAGGGGACGGAACCGGGCGACCACCTCGCCGTCGGGCGAGATCAGGAACTTCTCGAAGTTCCACTGGACGTCGCCGGCGTTGCCGTCGTCGTCGGCCGTCGCGGTCAGCTGGTCGTACAGCGCGTGGCGGCCCGGCCCGTTGACCTCGAGCTTCTCGAAGAGCGGGAACGTCACGGAATAGTTGGTCGAGCAGAACTCGGCGATCTCGTCCGGCGTCCCGGGCTCCTGGGCACCGAACTGGTTGCACGGGAAGCCGAGCACCTCGAACCCGCGGACGGCGTAGGTGTCGTGCAGCTGCTGCAGCCCGGTGTACTGGGGCGTCAGGCCGCACTCCGAGGCGACGTTGACGATCAGCAGCGCCTTGCCCTTGTAGTCGGCGAGCGAGGCGGGTGCGCCGGACAGCGTCCGCACGGGCGTGTCGTGGATGGTCACGTCGGCTCCTTCGTCGTCGGGCAGTTGCTCTACGTCGCGTGCCGACGCAGGGATTGGAGCCTCGCACGTGCGCCGGTTCGCCCTCGTACGTAGCGTCGCGTCCCCGTGACCGAGCTCGCGCTCCCCTACTTCCTCGCCCGCCCGTCGACGGCGCCGCCATGGCCCGGCGTCGTCGTGGTCCACGAGGGCAACGGCATGTCCCCCCAGTTGCTGCGCGTGTGCGAACGGCTCGCACGCGAGGGGTACGCGGCGATCGCGCCCGACCTGTTCTGGCGCTTCGGCGGCACCGACCCGGACAAGGCCGCGGACCACTTCTCGTCCTTACGGTGGACGGACGCGAGGACAGACCTCGACCAAGCGGTCGCGACACTGCGCTCGACGGGCGCGACGAAGGTCGGCGTCACCGGGTTCTGCATGGGCGGGCGCCTGACGTACCTCGCCGCGACGCGCGGCGTCGACGTCGACTGCGCCGCCCCGTTCTACGGCGCGGGGATCGCGCAGGCGCTCGGCGACCCGTCGTGCCCGCTGCTCGCCTTCTTCGGCGGGACCGACGAATGGATCCCGACCGCCGACATCGACGCCGTACGGGCGCGCCACGGCGACGACGTCGTCGTGTACCCGGGCGCGGGACACGGCTTCATGCGCGACGGCTCCGACAACTACGACGAGGCCGCGGCCACCGACGCGTGGAGGCGCCTCCTCGACTTCCTGTCGACGAACCTCCGCTGACGTCCTGGCCCTTCTGTGAAGCGTCATGCACACCGTGTGTGGACTGCGCTTCACAAGACGGGCTCGGGTCAGGCCTTGGGGTGGACCATGTCCTCGGGGCGGACGGCGGCGTCGAACTCGTCGCCGGTGAGGTAGCCGAGCGCAAGGGCGGCCTCACGCAGCGTCGTGCCCTCGTGGTGGGCCTTCTTGGCGATCTCGGCCGCCTTGTCGTATCCGATGACGGGGCTGAGCGCGGTGACGAGCATGAGCGACTGGCGGACGTGCTCGTCGATGCGCTCGCGGTTCGGCTCCAGCCCGTCGACGCAGAACTCGCGGAACGTGCGGCACACGTCGGTGAGCATGTCGACGGAGTGCAGGAAGTTGAAGATCATCACCGGCTTGAAGACGTTGAGCTCGA
>DASTJM010000028.1:0-47108 GCA_035716545.1 Streptosporangiaceae bacterium | reverse complement strand
GAGTTTTCGGTTACGGGAGCATTGTCGTCATGATCGCGGAGCCGTTCCGGGTCCCTGCGGGAGCATTTTCCTGTTGCGGAGACTTCCCGTCGGATACCACGGCAACGCTCCACAACAAGAAAACCCTCCGCCGCGAACCCGGAAACCCTCCCCCGGGGACCCCGGAAACCCTCCCCCGGGGACCCCGGAAACCCTCCCCCGGGGAACCCGGAAACCCTCCCCCGGAGAACCCGGAACCCCTCTCAGCGAGGACCACGCCCGGGCAACCCCGGACCCCGTCCCGGACCCGGCGGGCTCGTCGCGCACTCACCGCCCGGCAGGACAGACCCACGCCAGGCAACCGGGGTCGCGTACGGCCACGCGGCGTATGCCCGTGCTAGAGCAGGCCGGCCAGGGTGACCAGGTCGGCAGCCACGACGTCGGCGCTGGCCGGTGAGGCCGGCGCGGTGGCGTCAGGACCCCACTCGCGCGGTCGCGGGACATATCCGGCCCTGAGCCCGGCTCGCCTGGCGGCGTCGAGGTCGTACGGATGGCAGGCCACCATCATCACCCGGTCTGCGGGCACGTCGAAATAGCGCGGCACGAGCTGGTAGACGCGCGGGTCAGGCTTGTATGTTCCGGCCAGCTCGGCCGACAAGATGCAGTCGAACCGCAGGTCCGCCGCGCGGGCGAGCCTGGTCAGCAACCCCATCCCGCCGTTCGACAGCGAGGTGAGTATGAATCGCTCGCGCAGGGCGACGAGGCCAGGCGCCGAGTCAGGCCACGGGGCGAGCCGATGCCAGCCGCGGACGAGCTCAGCCCGGTCAGCAAGGCCCAGCCCGTCCAGCCCGTGCTCGGCCGCGACCTCATCAAGCGTTATGGCGTGCAGCGCGTCCAGAGACTGGAATTCCAGGTCGCCGGCGATCACCCGGTTCAGCGCGGGTTGATAGCGCTCCCGCCACCCGTCAGCCACGGCGGCCCAGTCAGCTCGGATCCCGGCGCGATCGCCAACCCGGGCAAGCTCGGCGATAATACTGGTCCGCCAGTCGACCAGGGTACCGAACACGTCGAACGCGATGATCTCAATGTCCATTCCATCCCGCCTCTCCCCCGCGCGGACCGCGGATGGCATCATGCGTCACTGTGACACATCCTCCAGGAGGGTCGTCGTGGTAATCGGAAGGGTCGCGCGCCGCAGCGCCAGAGCCGATCATGTGAAGGCCATTGTCGGCGAGGCTGACGCGCAGGCCGCTCTTGACCTGCTCGAGCTGGTCGAGTTCGGCTGGCACGACTGCTATGGGGAGATCACGCCGCCCGATGCGGTGATCGACGACATCCTGGTCTGCTCACGTGGCGACCTGGCGCGGATGATCAGGGCGGCGCGGCTCGCGGTCGAGGATTTCAGGGACCTGCGCCTGGCCGCCGACGCGATCCGCGCGGGCTCAGCGAGATAGCAGAAGGCCCCTCCACGTATGAGATGGAGGGGCCTCCGCGACCCGGGGCGCGTCCAGCAGCCGATCGCCCGGCCGCTATGCGCTGCCCGGTCCCCGCCGGACCCGGACACCCGCCGGAAGCACCGGAAATCCGGTCTCCCCGCGGTCCCGGGGCCTCCCCCGGGCCGTGCCTGCTTCGGCGGTGAGAGCTTTTCTACTGCCACTGTGGCTGCCCGCACAAGACATTGAGGCCGTAAGTTCCAAGATTCTTTGGTCATCCACAGCGGCCGCGCGGATTATCCACCGCTTATCCACCGCAGGCGGTGCTTATACCGGGCTTTGTCCACAGGATCATGCACAGGAGCTGTTCACAGCTACTGTCACACTGGGCTGGTCAGGCCGGGCTGGTCACACTGGCCGGCTGGCCAGCGCGGCCAGGTCGGCGAAGATCTCCTTCGCGTGATTGGCGACCAGGCTCAGATGGCCCTCGTCCGCCAGCAGATGCCTGACCGCGCCAGGCACATGGGCGGCGAGCCAGTGCCCGTGGGCGAACGGCACCATGGCGTCCTGCCCGCCCTGCCAGATCGCGACCGGGGCAGCCACGTCGCTAACCTCGAAGCCCCAGTCCCTGACGAAGGCCAGGTCGTCCTCCACCCATCCCTCAATGCCGGACTCCATCGCCGCTCGTGACGAAAGCGCCGAGTATTCGCCGAACTCGCCGGTCAGCGTCGCCAGGTCAGCTGCCGTCACCAGCGTGCCGAGCGCCTCGGCGATACTGTCGGCGGTCGCGCTGGCGAGTTCCGCCGCAGCGGGAGCCAGCACATTGGCCAGCGCTGCCTCGCCGGAGACGGCAGCGCTGAATTCGATGACATTCTCGCCGGCCATGCCGCCCAGCCAGTCGAGGCCCTCGGCGTCATACGGCGCCACGCCGGCGAGCGTGGCGGCGGCCAGGCAGCGGCCGGGCAGCAGCGCGGCGCAGGCCAGGGCGTGCGGCCCGCCTCCCGACCAGCCGGCCGTCACGAAGGTGGCGGCCCCGAGGTGATCGAGAATCGCGGCGACATCCCCGGCGGCGTCGGCAACCCTTCGTCCCGGCTGCGGGTCGGACTTGCCGTAGCCGGGACGTGCGTACATGACGCAGCGCAGCCCGGCCCTGGCGGCCGCTTCCCGCAATGGCGGGTAGTCGGCCAGGCCGGCCGGCGTTCCGGTATGGAACACCAGCGGGAGCCCGTCGTCGGCCTGCCCGGCCACCAGTACCTCAGCCGACCTGCCACCAGGGACCCGCACGGAGTACTGCTTCGCTGCCTGATCTGTCATGACCCGCTCCAATCAACCCGTTTTGCCGCTGTCCTGGCCAGCCGAGCTTAGCGATGAGCTGGCCCGGGCCGGAAGCACCGCTGACCGGGACCGGCGGCCTGCTGACCGCCGAAATTCTGCGAACCGGGCGAGTTCAGGGTAAAGATAGGTTTTTAATGCTCGTGCTTTAAAGGAGGGGAAGAGTGACAAAAAAGGACCCGCGATGCCGCGAATAGCGGCCGTGACGGCCATCGCGGCAGTGGCACTGGCGATCACGCCCCTGTTCGCGCGATCACACGCGCCTGCGCGACCCACCTCGGTGGCGCTGGCGAGCAAAGCCGCGCCGGCTGCTCCTGCCGCCGATCCGGTACCCGCGGCAACCTCGGTCATGGTCAGCTCCTTCTGGGGCTGGCCCTGGGCACGGCAGACCGGCACCGCGCTGCCGCTGACCGGCGGCGGCTGCTCGAAGCTGAAGCTAAGGAACGACACGCCGATCGGCTACGTGCAGGCACCCTCAGGGGCCAGCTCGCGCGTACTCGGCAGCTGCGTCAAGGGCACTAGCGTGGTCGTGCTGAAGCTCCCCGGGCTTGCCGACACCGGTGCCACCTACACAGGCAGCGCGACCATAGGAGGTCAGCAGGTCGCGGTCACCGTCGTCCGGTCGGTGAACCTCCTCTGGCCGCTCATCGCGCTCATAGCCGGAATCGTGCTGGCCCTGCTCATGCTGCACGTTGGCCCCAAGCTCGCTATCGACGGCCTGACAAGGCGCCTCAAGGAAGCCCAGGCGGCGATCGGCGCGCCGGGCATCCCTGACGGCATCGACGTCTCGGCCAGCGTCACAAGCACCTGCCTGACCATCAGCTCCGATCTGACGGCACTGCGAAGAGCCAAATGGCTGTCCCTGACAACCGACGATGCGCAGGTCAAGGCGCTGGATGAGCGGATCAGCGCGATCGAGGGCGTTCGCGGGCAGCTGACGGCGGTCGCGAAGGACCTCACGGAACTGGCCAGCGCCCTGCGCGGGGACGCCGCGCGCCTGGTGCCGGCCTGGGGCGCCGCGGTCACACGGCAGTGCCTGAGTCACCCAGCTCAGCTCTCCCTCGGCGAGCTGACCGAGCTCGCGGCGAATGCCGAGGATGCCCGCAAGCTCGCGACCTGGCTTCCCGACGCGAGCCAGCAAGTCGGCGCGGTACGAGAACGGCTGGACGAGCTCAGGTCCTACCAAGTGTCCGATCCCCGGGTGCAGACCGAGATCGGGCGGGCCGGCCGTCTGCTCGACGAAGCGCTCGCCGGCTTCAGCCGAGCTGAGACCCCGGCAGCGGTGCGCGATGCCTACCAGAACAAGTTCATCGGCGCCAGGACGGTCGTGGACGGGCTCAACTCGGTCAGCGAGCCGCGCGTGGCGGTCCGCGAGTTCGCTGCTGAGGCCGAACGCGGCGCGCTACCGCGACCGGCCGGGCTGCCGCTGGCCGGCAGTCCGCCGCCAAGCCCGCGCGAGCTGGCGCACCAGGTCGCGGCGATCGCCGCGGCCGACCAGGGCGCCAGCATCGCCGCGCTGGCCGTCATCTGCGGCCTGCTGCTCTTCGCCGGCCTGCAAGCGCTGGCAATCGGCAAGACGTTCGGCACGCCGTGGGACTTTGTCGCCGCCGTCGCGTGGGGATCAGGCGCCGTCGCGGTCGGCTCGCCGCTGGCGTCGGCAATCGAAAGATTCGGCCAGATCCGCCCGGTCGCCGGCTAACGGGCACTCATATTCGGCCGAAAGGGCGGGAAGGATCGAATGGTGCCCTGCATCCAGTCCGGATGCAGGGCCTCGCGAGCAGTCAAGGAGACCTCTGTGCCGATCTCAGCCACGACCGATCGCAATGCGTTCGCTCAGGACCTTTTCACTCCCCTTCCTGCTCGCTATGACCGGCTGGCCGAATGGCTTTCTTTCGGGCAGAACGGCAGGTGGCGCCGCGCGATGGTCGACCGGATCAGCCCTGCCAGCGACGGGGTCATCCTGGACGTCGCCTCGGGCACAGCAGGGGTCGCGATCCAGCTCGCCAGCCGGACGGCTGCCCGAGTCGTCGGGGTTGACCTGACCGAGCAGATGCTCCGCCAGGGCAAGCGGAATGTCGCCGCGGCCGGCCTGGCGGACCGGATCGCCCTGACGTGCGGCCGCGCGGAGCAGCTGCCCTTTCCCGACGCCAGCTTCGACGCCCTGACCTTTACCTACCTGCTGCGCTACGTCGATGACCCGCAGGCCACGCTCGCCGAGCTGGCCCGGGTGGTCAAGCCGGGCGGCACTGTCGCCAGCCTGGAGTTCTGCTCGCCTCCGTCGCCCGTGTGGCACGCCGCCTGGTGGCTCTACACCAGGACGGCCCTGCCGGCCGGCGGCCTGCTGACCGGGGGCCGCGAGTGGCTGGATGTCGGCCGGTTCCTCGGGCCCAACATCACGGCGCACTACCGCAAGTACCCGGTCAGCTGGACGGTCGGCGCCTGGCAGCGGGCCGGTTTCACCGACGTGGGCACGCGGCTGATGAGCCTTGGCGGCGGCCTCATCATGTGGGGAACCAGGTCAGGTGGCTGAGTCGCAGGCGAGCACGCGCAGGCCCGCTTTCTACGCGGCGGGCCCGGGCCGCTGGCGGGACTGGTGGACGCTCTTGCATCCGCCGTTCACCGCCTGGCACCTGTCCTATGTCGTGCTCGGCGCGATGCTCGCCCCGGAGATCCGCCTTGATCGGCTGATGGCCGCGCTCGGCGCCTTTTTCCTCGCCGTAGGTCTTTCGGCGCATGCGCTGGATGAGTTTCAGGGCAGGCCGCTTCACACCGGGATACCGTCGCCGGCGCTGATCGCCGCGACCGTCGCCGGCCTCGCGGGCGCAGTGGCCCTGGGCGGCTGGGGAATCACGCAAGTTGGCTGGATCTTGCTGCCATTCATGATCATCGGCCCGCTGCTTGTCGTGGGCTATAACGCCGAGCTGTTCGGCGGGGTCATCCATACCGACCTCGGTTTCGCCGCCGCGTGGGGCGCGTTTCCTGCGCTGACCGGCTATGTCGGCCAGGCGGGCAGGCTCGCGATCGCGCCGGTGGTCATGGCCGGCGCCGCGATGGCCTTGTCGGCCGCGCAGCGGCACCTGAGCACGCCGGCGCGACTGCTGCGCCGCCGGACCGCCGGGCTGACCGGATCGCAGGCGCTGACCGACGGGACCGTGATCGCCCTGGACGTCGCGCGGCTGCTTGAACCGCTGGAACGGGCGCTACGTTCACTCTCGTGGGGAGTTGTCCTGCTGGCCGCCGCCTTGGCGACGGCGAGGCTGGCCTGAACCGGAGGTTACCGTGAGCCAGAGGAGTGCACAGTGGGCAACAAGCTGCTGACCATCGTCGGAGTCGTGCTGATCGTCGTCGGGGCCTTCTGGGCGCTGCAGGGGTTTGGCGCCATCGGCGGCAGTTTCATGTCGGGCAACTCGGCCTTCGAGGTCATCGGCCCGGCCGTCGCGATCATAGGGCTGCTGCTCACCGTCATCGGCGTGCGGCGGGCGCGCTCAGCCTAGGATCGCGGCAATGGCATGCCCGCCATCAGCTGATTGACGTTCGCGCACTCAGGGCGATAAGCCGCGCTGCGCGTCCTAACGCCTGGACGGCGCTGGTTTTAAGTTCCCGCACGGCGCTGCCTTTTCTGGCGCTTAAACGGCGGATGGGATTTCCTGGCATTGCGCGGCTCATAGAGCCACCTATATCGCGCGGCTCCGGGCCTGGGAAAACTACTCTCGGTACGATCGCCATAACGCGTCAGGGGATCTCGATTTCTTAACCCGCTGTCAATCGCAAAAGGATCGATGAGTGCCGTGCAAGCACTGAATATCGGGTATTCACCCAAGCACGCTTCTCCCCCGCCCGGTTCCCTGGCTGGCCCGCCCCCGCGGCGGCTGGGCACTCTCGTGCTGATCGTGGTCGCCGTGGCGCTGGTCTCGGCCGGGAGCGGCGCCGTCGTCATCTTGACGTCAGGTGACAAGCCCGCGGCCTGCCGCGCCCCGGCGGGCTGTTCCTCGCTGACGGTGACGGGCTCGGCCGGCACGATACGAATAGTGATCGACTCCGCGCCTGCGTACGGCCTGAGCCGGCCGACCGCGCTCACGGAGTGCCGTGGCCAGATCTGGGTGGCGGATGCGCAGGCGGACTCGGTGACCGAGTTCGGCTGGCAGGCAGGCAGCGCGCCGAGGATCTGGTCAGGCAGCGGAGCCGGCTTCGCGGCCGCTGGCGCGGTGACGGCCAGCCGCTACCGGCTGTGGGTAGCCAATACCGACTCCCTCACCGAGATCAATACCACCACCGGCAAGGTCGTTCGCGTCATCGGCGGCCAGGCCTGGATCCATCACCCCACGGCACTTGTCCTCTTCGGCAGGCGGCTGTGGGTGGCTAACGCTAACTCGGTGGCCAGCCTGGACACCGGGTCCGGGCACGTCCTTTCGGTGCTGCGGGGCAGCCGGTACAACTTCGATCACCCGTCCGCGCTGGCGATCAGTGCCAGGAAGCTGTGGGTTGCCAGCCCCGGCAACGGCTCTGTCACCGAGCTGCGAGCCGGCAGCGGCGCGCTGATCAGGACGCTGCGCGGCTCCAGGCTCGGCGTCAATGATCCAGCGACCGAGGCTGTGAGCCATGACCGCCTCTGGATCGCCGGGCGCGCGTCCGGCGTTCTCAGCGAGATCAACACTAGAACCGGCCGGCTGGTGCGAACGGTCAGCCGCCGTCAGTCGCGCCTGTCCGGCGCGTCGGCCATGGCGCTCGGCAACGGCAAGCTCTGGGTGGCGAGCCGCTCGGGCGACTCGGTCACCGAACTCGGCGCATCCGGACGGTTCATCGCCAGGCTGGCCGGCACCAGCTCGGGCCTCGCGCACCCGTCGGCCCTGATCGCGTACCGGGACCGCGTCTGGATCACCAACCAGTCCGCCGGCAGCGTCACCGAGCTGATCCCGAGATCCGCCAGCTGACGCCACGTCGCCGACCCGGCCAGCCGCCTATGCCGCGGGGCGTGGCCTGGGCGGCCGGGTGGGGCGGGGCTAGAGAGCTCCGGTGCGCTGGAGGTAGTGCAAGGCAGCCCAGCCGGCCGGGGCGGGGAGCCAGAACGTCACCGTCCGGTACAGGAGCACGGCGGCGATCGCCGTGCCCCCTGGCAGGCCGGCTGCTGTCAGGCCGAGGGACATCGCCGTCTCGATGGCGCCGATCCCGCCGGGGATGGGCATGATCGAGCCGACGGCGTTGCCGCTGAGGAACACTACGGCGATGCTGGCGATCGGCACGTGGCTGACGCCCATCGCGCGGACGGACGCGGCGAGGCACAAGATGTAGGCGATCGTGATCAAGAACGAGCCGCCGATGCCCTCGATGAGCTTGCCGCGCCGCTGCGCGACGTCGAGCAGCCGCGGTATCACCTGGCCGGCGATCGAGCCTACCCTGGAGAAGACCTGCCTGCGGCCGGCCGGCAGCGCGATGACGATCAGCACGAGGCCGGCCACGACTCCGAAGGCGATGTACTCCCACTCGTGCGGCTTCAGCGCGTTGGCCGCGTGCGACTGGCCGGAAATGGCAGCGGCGATCAGCACGAGCACCGCGTACACCAGGAACGACATCGCCTGCGTCGCGCCGACGCTCGCCGCGGCGTCGGTGGCGTTCACCTTGGCCTTGCGCAGGTAGCGCACGTTGAGCGCGACGCCGCCGACGGCCGCAGGGGTGACCAGGATGACGAACGACGCCGCGACCTGCACCAGGAACGTCCGCACGGTGCTGAGCCGTTCGAGCACGAAGCCTGAGATCGCCCACGTCGCGCCCAGGTAGCTGGTCGCCGAGAAGGCGAGCGCCACGAAACTCCAGCCGAGATTGGCGTGCGCGAACAGCTTGGAGAAAGACACGTCGGCGAGCTGGCCGGCGAGCAGGTAAGCGGCGAAGACGCCCGCCACGAGCATGATCAGCGTGCGCGGCCTGATCCGCTCCAGCTGGACCGGCGGCACCGCGCCGTCGGGCGCGGCGTCGAGCAGCCGTTTGCGCAGCTTCGCCAGCAGGCTCTTCTTGCCGCGCAGGTCCGACCTGGTGGACCGGTAGAGCGCGACCGGCTGCAGCAGCGGCACCAGGCCAGGGAGGTCCTCCCTGCGGATCTTCTCGATCGCGAGGTCGGCCGCCCGGTCCGGCCCGACGATCAGCGCCGTCTGCGCGATGAGCTGTGCCAGGTCGATGCGGGCTTGCAGGTCGCTGGCCGCGACGTCGCCGTTGGCCGGATCGAGCAAGATCACCTCGTCCCCGTCGAACATGATCCGGTCCGCGGTCAGTGCCCGGTGGGTGACGCCGTGCTTGTGCAACCGCAGCACCGTGTCCCACACCCTCCTGAGCTGCTCGTCGGACGTCGCCTCCCCGGAGCCGGCCAGCGTCAGGCCCTCGGCATGATCGGTGGCGATCGCGGCCGCGTCGGGCCCGACCCTGGCCGCGGCGTGCAGCCTCGGGGTGCGCACCCCGGCGTCGGTGGTCGCGTAGATCAGCAGCGCCTGGCGCTCGACCGCGCTCTCGAGCGTCAGCGGCGCGCTCCTGGAGACCGTGCCGCGCAGCCTGATCCGGCGATACAGGCGGTAGAACGCGTCCGCCGCCTGCTGGTCCCGGTCAAAGACCGTGACGTCGAGACGCCGGCCGCCCTCGATGGTCGCCGCGTACCTGCGTACCTCTGAACCGCCGTTCCCGACCCGGCGGATGGCGATGACGCGAGCCCTGGCCGTGGTCAGCGCTGAGGCGATGTCCGCCGCGGTTGGCCGGCCAGAGATCGTGCCGAGCGCGTAGCGCAGGCCTGACCCGATCGCCGACCCGATCAGCACGGTGATCAGCAGCGAAAGGACCGTGGAGTCGCGGTCGGCCAGGGTAGCCAGGCCATAGAGGCCAAGGCCGGTCAGGAAGGCGGGCCGCAGGTGCGCGTGGCCGCGCAGTCCGACCACCGTCACGTAGGCGACCAGGCCGGCCAGGTAGCCGTCAAGCGCCGCCTCGTGCCCGGTCGCGACGCTGGCGGTGTGCAGTGCCGACTGCAGGTGGCTCATCGGCGTCAGGTTGAGCAGGAAGTTCGCCAGGGCCACCACGCCCACCGCGATCAGCCCGGTCGCGACGGCCTCGGCCAGCCGGCGGAACTGCCTGAGCAGGCCAAGCCGCAACGCCAGCGCGAGCGGCAGGATAGGCAGCGCCAGGTTGCCCGCGATGCCGATCAGGTGCAGCAGCGCTGCCGGGAGGCGTTCGCTGGCCCCTACGAGGTCGACGTCGACGCCGGTGGCCGTCGCGCTCGCGAGCAGCGCGAGCCCGGCGAGCACGGCGATCTCGACCACCGCGATAACGCAGCGCAGCAGGTCAGCCGGGATCCTGACCCGGGGTTCCAGGTGATCTTCCACCAGCACGTCGGGCTGGTGCGCCGGCACCTGCCCGCCGCTGGCCGCGCGGGTCAGCTGTGCCATGGTCGCTGGCCGCCTTCTCGTCGCGCGACCTTCGATGACGTTTGTTTCACCTGCGTCCAAATGTAGGTGGCTGCCGAGCATGTTATCGGTCACTGGCCTATCAGCTGCGAAACGCACCAGCCTGTGCTAGGTACAGCATCGGCGCTAGAGCCGGTCGCTGCCAAGTAGCGCCAGTTCAGCGGCTCAGCAGATGACGATAGAGCGCAGCGGTCGAAGGGTCGGGCTGCCCGTCCGCCGCGATGTCGGCGACGGCGTCGGCGCAGCGGGCCCATGCTTCCCGCACCCCGGCGAGATTACCTGCCGCGTGCTCGGCCCGCATCAGCAGCCGCCACAGCTGCTCGGAGGTCCCGTCGGCCACCAGCCCGATCCTGGCTGCTCGCGCGGCCGCTACCGGATCGTCCCTGTCCAGGGACAGCTCGCTCAGCGTGGACGCCGCGGCCAGGATCTTGGCACTGACCGTATCCACCATCTCGATGTCGAGCCACCAGTAGAAGCATCCGGTAAACGGCTGCCCGCGGATCATCGCCAGCGCGGCGGCGAGTTTGCCCGCGTCGCCTGCGGCGATGCCGTCGTCGGTCAGCGTCTCGAACTCCCGCCAGTCAAGCCTGCTGTCGGAGTGCAGGCCGTAACGGCCATGGCCCAGGTGCTCGATCCACTCCTGCCCGTCGGCTGCCTGGCCAAGCTGGCGACGGGTCCTGGCGATGAGCTGCCTTAGCGAATCGGCCGGCTTCGGATGCTCGGAGTCGGTCCCGAGCAGCTCGCACAGCTGACGGTTGCGCAGGCCGGTGCGGCCGTGCAACGCCAGGGCGACAATGAGCTGGGTCTGCGCCGGAAGCAGGGCTCCGGGCTGGCCGTTGATGGTCAGCTGACCGAGAACGCCGATGCGCAAGCCACCCGCGCGGGTTTCCTGTGCCCCCCGGCCCGCCGGCTGGGCCTCTTCGCCGGTGCGCAGCCGGGTCACGAGCGGCCCGGAGGACCCGCGGCCGTGGCCCAGCTCGAGCACGGCGGCCTGCCCGGCGCCCTGGCCGGGGTGGGCGGCGAGCAGCGCCGCTGCCCGGCCGTGCTCGTTCACCAGGTCGATCAGCATCGACAGCTCACTCGCGGTAGCGGCGACCTTGCTGACCAGTACGGTGAGCACCCGGTCGGTCCCCGCGGGGTCCCCGGCCGGCCTGGCTGCCTCGCCGAGGCTGCGCCTGGCGGCCACTGTCCTTGCCGCCAGCAGGTCGAGTGCGCTGGTGACCTGGGCGCAGTGTGCCGTCGTGGCGCTGCCCGCCGCCGGACCGAATCCGACCAGGATGAGCTCGCAAGGCACGGAGACGCCGGCCGAGAGATCGCTCACCGCGGCGTCGAGCAGCCGGTCGACGAGCCCGGCAGGACCGACGGCCAGAGTGACCTTCAGTTTCTCCAGATTCGGCAGCAGCCGGCGCACTACGGCGAGATCGCCCGGTACCTGTGCACCGGGCCTGACCTCGATCAGCGAAGCGACGTGACCGGCCGGCGGGCGGTCAGCGCGCGCCGGTTTCCGCACGGTAGTGACAGCGACGGGTGCCGAAGCCGGCTGGCTGGCTGGCTGGGTAACCGGCCGGGTGAGCCGGCCGGCCTGAGACCGGTGCCGGCGCCCGGGCGAGCGCCAGCGCCAGGTACCGCGAACGAGCACGACGGCGAGCGCTCCCGCCGCCATGCCAAGCCCGAAGACAAGCGGACTCGACAGCCGGCTGAAGATCGGCTGCGGTAAGAGCACTAAGTGCCGCGGCGGCTGCTCAGCAACCGTCATGACGGCAGTAATCAGGCATAACTGCATTGGGCGCGGAGTTCCCAGCAATCGGCGGGCTATCGGGCGGGCGTCGAACAGCATTGCGTAACCAAACGGGCCGCACAACCCTTTCCGCGCAATGCGAGTGCTGTTTTCGTGATTCCGCCGGGCGACTTCACCCGCCGAGGGTGACTGAAGGCCAGCCGTGCCGGGAACGCTGGTGAACTGAGCACGACTGACATCGGGGGAAAATCATGACGACCACAGAGTCCTCGACGACTCGCATCCAGATCAGTTCCACCAACTCCAAGGCGCTGATCGTCGGGTTCGCGCTGGTGGCGACCGGTGGCCTGATCAGCCTGTGCGGCATGGGAATCAGCGGCACGGCAGCGGTCAACGCGATCAGGCGCTGGATCATGGCGCAGCAGGAACCGCCGAGCCAGATAGTCAAGCGGAAGATCTCGCAGGCCAAGGCCGCGACGCAGGCCGGTGCCAACGCCTGGCAAGACGGCATGGCAACCTCACGCGGCCGCTGAGGACAGCCGCCCGGCGGGTTGCTTTCATACTTATAGATTTATCGGCATTGCGGTGTCGCGGAGCTCATCAGGATGCTCCGCGGCGCCGGCGCGCGTCCCGGCGCCGCCTGATGGCCGGCCGCATCGCGGTAAGTTCTGACTGGCACGAAGGAGGTGCGCGTGACCAGGTCGGAGCTGATCAGCTATTGCCTGACGAAACCAGGCGCCTGGCAGGACGAGCCGTGGGAAGACGACGTCGTGGCCAAGGTCGGCGGCAAGATCTTCGCGTTCTTCGGATCGGACCGTGCTGGCTCGCCGGGCGGCTCGGTCGGCATCAAGTGCGGCCCGACCAGGGAGGTCGCGGACGAGTGGCTGGTGCGCTATCCGGATGACGCGACAGTGATGGCCTACATAGGCCGTTCAGGGTGGAATTCGCTGCGCCTCGACGGCGCCATCCCCGACGACGAGCTGCTTGAGGCCATCGACGCCTCGTACGAAGCCGTCGTCGCCAAGCTGCCCAAGAAGGACCGCCCGGCATGAAGACCGTCACGTTCGGGGTCACCACCGGCGGCCGGGACCGGGTATACGACATCACGGCCCGGTGCGCCGAGTTCGCCGCTCAGGCCGCGCAGGGCGGGGACGGCCTGCTGCACGTGTTCGTGCCGCATGCCACGGCCGGCATCGTGATCATGGAACTCGGCTCGGGCAGCGACGCCGACCTGCTCGCCGTGCTGGCCGACTGGCTTCCGCCGGACAACCGGTGGCGGCACGCGCACGGATCGCGCGGTCACGGCCGGTCGCACGTGCTGCCCGCATTTGTCCCGCCGTTCGCCACGCTGCCCGTTGCCGGCGGCGTTCTGGCCTTGGGCACCTGGCAATCCATCGCTCTTGTCGATCTCAACGTCGACAACCCGGACAGGCAGGTCAGGCTGTCATTTCTCGGTTAGCGGGCCAAGCGCGGGAACGAGCGGCATCTCGTCCTTCGCACGGCCGGGCCGTTTGCCACGAGGTATGGTGGGCAGCCGGGTGCCTGAGTTCCCGACTACCCTCAGGGATCGCATTCTTCATGGCGAAACATAGGCAATCGCGCACCGTGCCGCGGGACACCGTGCCGCGGGACACTGTGCCGCGAAACACTGTGCCGCGGCGAGGCGGCGGGCGTGGGCGGCTGGCGCTCACCTTGCGAAGCAGCGGGCTAGTGCTGGCCCTGGTGCTGTGCTTCTTCGCCGGCGCCAGGCTGATGTCCTTCGCGGCGGGCGATCCCGGCCACGCGGCGGCGATCGGCGACGCCAGCCGCGCGCACTTGGGCGCGGCCGCCGGAGACGGGCATCATGGCGCCTCGGCGGGCGCCTCGAAGGGCGCGGCTTCGAGCGGTGCGCATCGCGGTCAGGAGGGCGCCAGCACGCCTGCCCCGTCGGCCTCGCCCGCGCCGCCCGCCCTCGCCAGCGTGTCGGGCAGGTCAGTCACGGCGGTCGGCGACTCGGTGATGGTCGCCGCGACACCCGCGCTCGACCAGGCCCTGCCGGGCATCTACATCGACGCGGCAGTCGGCCGTCAGTTCAGCACCGGCCTGTCGGTCATCGCCGGCCTGAAGGCCCAGGGCTTGCTCAGGCCGATCGTCGTCGTCGGGCTCGGCACCAACGGCACCGTGACCTCGAAGGAGATCAGCCAGCTATTCGCCGAGATCGGGCCGGACCGAAGGCTCGTGCTGGTCAACACCTTCGAGGACAGGTCCTGGGAGCAGGAAGTCAACTCTGCGCTCGCCGCTGCCGCTGCCGCCCACCCGTCGAGCGTGATGCTGGCCGACTGGTTCAGGACCATCGAGCACCGCACTGACCTGCTGTGGCCGGACGGCATCCACCCGCAGCCCGCTGGCGGCGTCGTCTACGCCAAGATGCTCAAGCTCGCGCTGGAAAAAGTCGCGGCACTGCCTGGTTAGGCACTGCCTGGTTAGGCTCCGCCTGGTTAAGAAGCGCCTAGCTGGCGCGCCTGGCCGCCTGCCAGCGCCGCGAACGGGCGCGGCTGCCTGGTGAGCCACTGCCAGAACGTGCGCCGGGGCGGCCGGGCGCTGATGTTCCCGCTGCCGACCCTGCCCGTCAGGTTGATCTGCAGCAGCACGGGCACCGTGGTCCCCCACGGGGCCTTGACCTTGATGTTTCCGCTGCGCACCTGGACGTCGTCGGTGTCGACGGTGATGCCCGGCTTGGTGATGATCCTGAGGTTGCCGTTGCGGACGTCGGCTTCGATGTCCAGCACAGCATTCGTGATCACTGCCTCGGTCAGGTCCAGGCGGACGTTGCCGCTGGTGACCTTGACCTCCATTCGCCTTGGCACCAGCCAGCCGCCGTTCCTGGCGGCGTTGCCGCTGCGGCAGTCGATCTTGACGACTTCCTTGGGCGCGGCCTGCACGGCCGGAGCCGCGGGCCTCGCCCCGGCTGGCAGGTCAGCGGTGAGCCTGGCCAGCTCACCGTAGGTGCGGGCGGTAAAGGCGAGCTCAAGGCGCTCGTCAAGTTCCGCTGCGGTCAGCCTGCCGTCGCCCGCGGCCACCCTGAGCGTCTCGATGACCGCGTCCCTGTCCTCGTGCGAGGCCCGCAACTGGCTCACCTGCGGTGCGCTTTCATGCTCTCCCCGCGGTGCCACTTCGCCCATCATGGGCAAACTGTACGCCCTGACCGGGGTGGCTGGCACGTCCGGCGCCCGGGTCAGGCCGATTGAGCCAGCACGGTCAGCCAGGCAGCACCGTCGTGCCGGCCTCGCCCCGGCAGATCGCCTCGGCGTCGGTGAGCCTGCCGATCGCCGCCGTCTTGCCCGTGGCGGCGACGAACCTGCACGCGGCGTCGACCTTGGGCCCCATCGAGCCGGCCGGGAGCCGGTCGCCGAGCAACTGGCTGGCCGTCGCCCGTTCGATGCGCTGCGCGCCGGGTGCCCCGAAGCCATTGAAGACGCCGGGGACGTCGGTCAGGATGAGCAGCAGGTCGGCGCTGGTGGCTTGCGCCAGCAGGGCCGACGTCAGGTCCTTGTCCACCACGGCGCTCACGCCGCGCAAGCCGCCGCCGGCGTCCCTCACCACCGGGATGCCGCCACCGCCGGCGCAGATCACCAGCGAGCCGGCTGCGAGCAGGGCCAGGATCAGCGGCAGCTCGAGCAGCTCCGCAGGCTCGGGTGAGGCCACCACCCGGCGCCACCGGCTGCCGTCCTGGCGGACCGTCCAGCCGCGGCCGGCGGCGAGCGCCCGTGCCGTGTACTCGTCATAGCCGGGTCCGACGAACTTGGTCGGGTTGGCAAAAGCCGGATCGGCCGGATCGACCCTGGTCATGCAGATCAGGCATCCCACGTCACGGTCGGGTACCTGGTCGCGCAGCGCGCGGGCCAGCCAGTAGCCGATCATTCCCTGCGTCTCGGCCACCAGCGCGTCAAAAGGATACGGCCTGGTCAGCGCGGGATCGGCGTCGCGCTCAAGCGCCAGCATGCCGACCTGCGGCCCGTTGCCGTGGGTGATGATGACGCTGTGGTCCCGCGCGAGCGGCGCTAGCGCGGCGGCGGCCTCCGTGACGTGCCGTTCCTGGAGGTCGGCGTCCGGTTTCTCGGCGCGCTCCAGCAGCGCGTTGCCGCCGAGCGCGGCGACGATCCTCATCGTTGCCGCGCCGTCGGGTGCGGCAGGGGCACGAGGGGAGGCGCTGGCACAGGCTGAACCTTACAGCGGCGTCCGCTTTTGCCGCTTGCCCGCGCGTAAGTCCGGCTCTGGCCGCGGGCCGTCGCGGGCCGGCGGTGCTACGTCAGCTGGCGTCTGCGGTGTGCCCGGCGGCGCCGGGACGGGGTGCGCACGGTCGGTGAACGACACGACTATCTGCTGTTCCTCGCGGCGCTGGTTCTGCAGCGGCTGCAGTGCCAGCGCCGCCCGGTCGGCCTCGGTGAGCGGAGGCTGGACAAGTGACCTCGGCCACAGCCTGCGCACCCTGACCACGTTCACCTCGGCGGCGTAGACGGTGACGTTGACGACCAGGTAGATCCACGCCAGCAGGCTGAGCACGATCGCGAAGATGCCGTAGACCGATCCGCTGTCAAGGAAATGGCCGACGACGAGGGCGCCTCCGGCCTGCAGGATCGTCCAGGCCACGCCGGCCAGCATGGCACCGGGCACCAGGTCCCAGGTAGGGACTCCCCTGGGCGTCAGTACCCGGAAGGCGAGCACGTACATGCCCATGTTGACCATCAGGGCCAGCGCATCGGCCCCGACCACGATGACGACCAGGTGGCTGCCGAAGGCGGTCAGGCTCGCCAGGCCGGTCGTCGCGAGCACGCCGATCGCGAGCACCACGAGGAAAAGGCCAGTCCTGGCCAGTCGCGGCAGGTAGCCGGGTCGCTTCGGGCCGGGGATGTTCCAGATCTGGGCCATCGTGTACATGCCCGTCTGGGCCAGCCCAGAGGTTCCCCACAAGGTGATCAGGAGCCCTGCGATCAGGCCGATGAGGCTCGACTTGTGCAGTTGCCTGACGTTGCGGCTCAGGTCCTGGCCGATCAGCGGGAACTGCTTGGTGACCGCCGACACCACCTGGTCCCGCAGGGTAGGATCGCTGGCGGCGACCAGGCCGAGGATCGTGACGAGCACCAGAAGCAGGGGAAAGAGCGATACGAAGGCGGCGTGCGACATGCTGGCGGCAAGCTGGCCCCCGTTGTCGTCGCCGTACTTCTTCACAACCCCGACGGTGAAAGCAGCCGGCCTATGACGTTGCTGCCAGCCATCAAGGCGGCGGATCATGCGCTCGAAAACGTTCATGGGCATGGTCCTCCTACCTATCAGCTACCGTGATCCGGCCTGCGCAAACACCGACTTGCCGATAGTGCTTGACCTGCGACTTCACGCGAACTTATTATCTACTGTTTGCCTTAATGCCCTGTTGTCGGAGTCTGCCGCTGCCTTGATTCGGCGAAGGTGTTGGTGTGCGGATCGCGTATGTCACAGAGTCCTTCCCGCCTGTCGTGAACGGCGTCGCGATCACCGCGACGCGCGTGGCCGAGCATTTGGTCCGTCGAGGGCACCAGCCGCTGGTCATCGCGCCTGAGCCTGCTCCAGGGTCACCGCGGCCTGATGATCAGCTCAGCTATCCGGTGGCGAGGATGCCTTCGGTGGGCCTGCCTGTATATCCGGACTTCCGGTTCGGCCTGCCCGGCCCGCGCATCCGTGCCGCGATCGCCGAGCACAACGCCGATCTCGTCCACCTGGCCGGGCCCGTCATGTTCGGGGCCAGCGCAGGCGCGGCGGCCAGGCACCTTCGACTCCCGGTTGTCGCCGTCTACGCCACCGACATGGCGGCCTACGCCCGCGCCTACCACCTGGGCCGCATGGGCGAGTCGGTCGCCTGGCGCCTGACCAGGCGCACGCACAATGCCGTCGATCTCACCCTCTCGCCATCGACCGCGACGGCCGCCGACCTGGTCGCCCGCGGCTTCGAACGGGTCAGCGTCTGGGGCCGGGGCGTCGATACCGAGCGGTTCGATCCGGCCAGGCGCAGCCAGGCACTCCGGGCGCAGCTGGCACCCGCGGGAGAGGTGATAGTCGGGTATGTCGGGCGCCTCGCCGCGGAGAAGCGACTTGACCTGCTGACCGAAGTCGCCAGATTGCCCGGGACCCGCCTCGTCATCGTGGGTGCCGGCCCCACCGAGGCGCACGCGAGGAAGATGCTGCCCGGTGCCGTGTTCGCCGGCCAGAGCCAGGGCGATGAACTCGCCAGGATGTATGCGAGCCTTGACATATTTGTCCATAGCGGGCCACATGAGACGTTCGGAAACACACTGCAGGAGGCCGCCGCGAGCGGCCTCCCGGTCGTTGCGCCGGCGGCGGGTGGCCCGCTCGATCTTGTGGAGGATGGCGTGACTGGGTTCCTCGTCACCCCGGGCGATTCCGGCGCGCTCGCCGACGCGGTAGGAAGGCTGGCATCAGACTGGCAGCTGCGCACCGCCCAGGGGCACGCGGCCAGGCGGAGCATGCTCGACCGCACCTGGCCGGCCAGGGGCGATGAGCTTATCGGTCACTACGAGGCCGTGCTCGGCCGAGCCAGCCGGCCCGGCGTCATCGGAGCGGCAGCATGACGACGTTTACCGCCCTGGGCGACTCGATCACCCTCGGCGTCGGCGACCCGGTGCGCCTCCCCGACTCCAGGCAGCGGGCCTGGCGCGGCTGGGCCGGCCTGCTGGCCGAGAGCCTGCACGAGCCGGCGCTGCGCAACCTGGCCACCAACGGGGCCTGCGCCGCGGACATCGCCAGGGATCAGCTGCCGATGGCACTGGCGGAGCGGCCGGATGTGGCGAGCGTTGTGTTCGGCATCAACGACACGCTCCGTCCCGGCTTCGACCAGGACAAGATCTACGCCGCCGCGGCGCGCACCGTAGGCGAGCTCCGGTCGGCCGGCGCCGAGGTCCTGACCATGAGGCTGCCCGATTCAGGCTGGATGCTCGGGCTGCCAGACGCGCTGGCCAGGCCCCTGGCCCGGCGCACCGCCGCGGTCAACGCGGCCGTAGACGCGGTCGCGCAGCGGTTCGGCACGCTGCACTTCGACGCGGCCGGCAATCCGGCTACCTACGACAAGCGAATGTGGGCCGTCGACAGGCTGCACCCGAACGAGCGCGGTCACCGGCTCATCGCACGGTCCTTTCACGACCTGCTGCGCGGAGCCGGGCTCCCCGTCGGGCCGGCTCCCGATCCCGAGCCGGAGAACCCGCCCCCAACCAAGCGGGCCCAGTTCGCCTGGATGGCTACCAAGGGCACGGGCTGGGTGCTGAAGCGCTCGACCGACCTGGTGCCCTACCTCGTCGCGATGGCAATCCGCGAGCTGTGGGCCAGCCGGGACGAGGACACCGGCACCCCGGGCACCCCTGACCCGCCCGGCACCACGGACGAAGGCCAGGCCATCGCGGCCTGACCCGCTGCGTTCAGCCTACGGCCGCCCGCCTGTCGCTGCTGGTTAGCCATGTTCCTCCCTAGCCGTTGCTCCCTGGCCCAGGTCCGCCACGGACGGGCAGGCGCTCGCGCTGGTGCCGAGCCAGCGGCGCAACGCCAGCGTCGCCTCCACGTCACCCCGGTTGTAGTCAAGCAGCCACTGCCGCGCGGCGAGCGCCTCATCGGAGGTGCCCGTCGCCTCGTCGTAGCGCACCATGGCCAGGTCGCCGCCGGGATCGGTGACGCTCCAGCGGTAGCCGGCCAGCCCGGCGACGTCCTTCAGCCCGATCGGTCCCCCGGTGATCAGCTGGCCGCCGAACACCTTGAGCAGGTCGGTCCACTCCCCCGAGGCCAGGAAACTGGCGATCTCCTCTCCTCGCCCCAGATCGGTCGCGATGCCCTTGAGCTGGCCGAACTCCGCCGCGGTGTGATAGCTATAGACGCGGAAAGAAAACCCGGCGCTGGTCACCGCTTTCCGCAGGCCGGTCAGCCAATCCCAGAACTTGGCGGAAATCGCGGCGGCTGAGCCGGCGTCCCAGCTGCTGAACGCACGGTAACCTGGCTCGGCCAGGTTCTGGCCGGACCGGTCGGTCACGAGCGCGCCCCAGAGAAACACGCCGTCCTCATTGTTCTCCATGTCAACGTCGACCTCGATCTCGGCGCGCGGCACGCTGACCTCGGCCACTCCGCGCCGCCGGTAGGCCGGACACGGGCCGAGGGCAGCCCGGGCCTGGTCGATCTGCTCGGGCAGGTCCCGCAGCGGCGCATCGCTGAAGCTCGCGGTGCGCGGGTCGAGCGCGCGCGCATCCGCGAGCACGGTCACGCCGGCCGCCGCGAGCCGGGAGACCTGGCTCCGCCTGCGCGGCCCGACGATCTCCGAGATCGGCGTCTGGCCGGGCTCGGTGCCAAGGGCGGCCAGTACCGGCCGCAAGTCCACGCCGGCCGCGACCAGCGTGGCGGTCGGGAAGTCGAGCCCGGCCAGCGCGGCCCGGCTGCCGATGCCGTGGTCACGGTGCACGGTCCAGGCCCGCCAGCCGACGCGGGGCAGCAGGCTCACGTCGCCGGAATCCTCGGCCAGCTTGGGCCCGCACCATGACCACCAGGGACATTCCTCGCACTCGCTGATCCGGACGGGCACGACCAGCAGGTCCTCAGCCGGATCGGCCAGATGCGCGATCGCGGCCGCGATGATGTCCAGCCGGAACTCGAACTCGAAGTCGTACACCGCCATCGTGCTCCGGCTCTTGCGGCGGCCGCTGGCCGACCGGGTCCGCCAGCTCGGCTCATCCAGGTCATACCAGGTGATCATGCCCTCGGTGCCGATGATGCCGGCATGCCTGCCGTCGTCGGCGGCCAGGCCGCCGGCTTCCAGCATCCGCTGGTAGTGCGCCAGTTGCAGGAGGTCCCCGCGCCGCTTCCTGGCGCTTGCGGCCGGCGCCGGCCCGGCCGCCTCCCGCCAGGGTTTGGCCAGCGTGCCGCACAGCGCCGCGGGCTGATCCTGGCCATCGTCGCCGGCCGGCAGTTCCCGCAAGCTCCGGTGGTGCTTGATGTCCACCGGCCGGTAACCGGTCTTGCCGCTGCCTGTCGCCACGAGCAGGTCGGGCTCGCCGACGCGGCGGCTCACCTCGTCCGCGGGCAGTCGCCCGCCCGCGATCAGCGGCACGCCAGCGCGCATCGCGGCCAGCGTCGCCGCTTCGCGCCTGGCTTTCTCCGCGTCGGTGCGCTCGCCGCTCGCCGGGTCGATGATGACGCACGCGCCGGGGTGGCTGGCCACCAGCCTCGCGACGACCTGCCGCTCGAACTCGACGCCGCGCGCCATCCGGCGTCGCGCTGCCGGTGATGGCGGCAGCGGCTCGCAGGGCCTGATCGCATCCCACTGTGCCCGCACCGGGCACTGCCTGGCCGGATAACCGCCCTGCGGCGGTACGGCGGAAATGTCGTGGCGAGTAGGCACGGCCTGATCGTACGCTTGTGGTCACGATGACCAGGATTGCCTGGCCCCCATCAGGGCGAGTCTTCGCCCGCCGCCGCTGATGCCGGAGGCCAGGCAGCGCTAGTCGGTCGCGACTGAAGGCGGCGACAGGTCTGGCACGACCGGCCGCGGTATGACCGCTGGCAGCAGGCCAGCGATATGACCAGAGGCTGCGGCCGAGACGGGCACGGGCTCCGGTGCCGGAATCGCCGCGGGTATCTGGGCCCGCGCGCGCGACTCAGCGGCACCGGCGGCTACCGCGACCGGTTCGGGGGCAGGCACGGTGCCGGGTATCGCGCCGGGCTTGGCCGCCGTGCCGGTGGCCGAGCTGGACTTGGCGAGTCTGGCGATGCCCCAGGTAGCGGCGATGACGGCGAGCGACTCGATGCCGATCCTGATCGCACCGCCGCCGAGCCGCTCGTGGTAGATCGTCAGGCCCAGCACGGACCCGACCGCCGGGTCGAGCACCGCGAACGCGGGCAGGAAGGCGGCGAGGCTCGCGGCGCGGTAACCATTCTGCTGGATCGTGTAGGTCATCAGGCCCACGACGACGAGCAGGTACAGGCGCGGATCGGCGAACACCCCGAACTCCCGCGATCCGGCCAGGAAGGCGACGCTCTTGGTCAGGGCGTCGGTAACGCCGGCGGCGGCGCCGCCGCCGATGCCGAGCACGAGCGCCCGGCGCACGGGAGACAGCCTGATCGCGACGAGCGTGGCAGCGGCGGCGAAGCAGAATGCCCCGGCGGCGGCGAGCGCGAGCAGGCCCGAGTTGGCGGTCGGCCTGCCTCCTGAGGGCTGCGACGCGACCAGGAACACCGCTAGCCCGGCGAAGGTCGCGAGCGCGGCTGCCCATTCCCCCGCCCGCATCCGGCGGCGGTCGGCCCAGGCCGCCAGCGCGAGCGCGAAAAGCAAGCTAGAGGCCAGCACGGGCTCGATGATCACGAGCCGGCCCAGACCGAGCGCGGCAGCCTGCAGCGAGATGCTGAAGATCACCGCGACGAAGCCCACGAGCCAGAGCGGCCGGCGGGCCAGGTGAAGCAGGACACGGGTGTCGAAAGCCGACGTCGCCGGGAGCTGGGCGGCGACGCGCTGCTGCAGCACCATGGCGATGGCGAAGCAGACAGCGGCGCACAAGGCGATAGCGATCGCGGCCGGCTGTGCCAGCAGCCCCATCACGCCAGCGTCTCCTGACAACCAGGTACTGACGGCGACGTTGAGGCCAGGTCCGACATCATGGCCGTGAACAGCCTCCCGCTACTAGCCCGCATCGCCGGCGGATACCATTTCACCTGCGATTTACCTTGCGGTGTGCGAGTGCTGGCCGGGCCACCCCGCCAGCACTCGCACACCGTGTGCTACTTCCTGCCTACCAGTAGTGCGTGGTCGACGGCGAACTGTTCATGACCGCGCCCACCATCTCCGGCCGTTCGAAGACCGACTGAATGGCGACCCGGCCGGGCCCGGTGAGCCGCAGCCACAGGGACTTGGCCTGCCACCTAGCCGAGCTGAACCAGTACTGTCCCCGCGGGTACTCGAAGTGCAAGTGCATCCGGACCGTCGGGTCCTTCCAAATCAGTCCCGATGGTTGAACGAGAATGCTCTCGCCATGGTTCAGGTCCCTGATGAACGTATTGCCGGGTCCGTGCAGCAGCAGCAGCCCGTGCCCGCCGTGCGCGGAGAACCTGTCCATCATCTGGCCGATGGGGTAGTGCCACTCCTGCTCGTCGCCGTCCTGGGTGGTGAACCACACCCCGGCTCGCTCCCAGGTGTAGTTGATGCTGCTCGTCGCGACCAGGAAACGGTGCTCGACGACGTCCACCGCCTGGTTCTGCTGCAACGGGATCGCGAGCGTCTCGCCAGGCTTGTCGGCGCTGAAGGCGATATGTCCGGGGCCCCTGGCCTGCATCATGATCAGCGGCATGCCCGCGAGCACGCGGTTCCAGCCGCCGCCCATCCGCATCGACTCCAGATTGATATTGGTGTCGACGTGCAGGAGCGAGTGGTGGCTGAAGTAGACGGCGTCCTCGCCGTCGAGCTTCATCTCGGCAACGGGCACCTGCGTGCCGCTGATCTGGCAGGTGGACCGGTTGAACCGGATCCTGGCCATGTCCTTGATCGGCGGCTGCTTGGCCCAGCCCGACTTGGTGACCTTGAGCTTGATGTCAACAGGGGCGCCGCACCTGGTGCAGGAATAATCGCCGCCGTCGCTGACGTGCCGGCAGTACGGGCACGTGTAGGTGCTGCTCGTGCCTTCGGGTGTCGACATATTCACCTACTCGCTGTGGCCGTGGTGGTGATACATCGACTGGACGCCGACGCGGCCGGGCCCGGTCATCTCGGCGAGGAACATGTTGTGACCCATGAGCCCGGTCCTGATGTTCTGCTTGACGGTGTTCATCTGCACAGAGGAGTCCTTGTACAGGAAGCCGCCCGGCTCGACGAGGATCTTCTCGCCAGGCTGCAGCGTCTTCTGGAACACGTTGCCGTAGCCGTGCAGGATGATGATCCCGGGCTGCTGGTGGGTCACGAACCTGTCCATGTACATGCCGCTGCCACCGTGCAGCACGTTCGCCAGGCCCTTGATCCGCACGAACGAGTAGTTGATGGAGTGCGAGCCGACGAGGAACGCGTGCTCGCGCACATCGAGTTCCATCGACGGATGCAACGGCAGCACCACGAGCTCGCCGGTCGCGTCGCGCGAGAACGCGATCCGGCCCGCGCCGTGCGCGACGCTGATCACGTGCGGCATGCCGCCGATCATCCGCTTCATGCCGCCGCCGGTATTCATCGCCGACATCGGCACGTTCGGCTCTTTCCACAGCATCACGTGGTGCTCGAAAAACACCGCGTCGCCCTGCGCGAGCGTAATCTCGGCGACCGGCACGATCTCGCCCTCAACCTGGCACGTGGAGTTGGAGAACCGGAACTCCGTCATGTCCCTCAGTCGCGGTGCCTCGGCCCAGCCTGAATCCGACACCACATTGCGCTGGTCGAGCGGCGCGCCACAGGTATTGCAGCTCGTGCGGCCCGGCTCATTTTGCGCCTTGCACCATTGGCACTCGATCCGATCCATACGGACATGCCTTTCTTCTCGAGATGAGCTTAAGTGCGCGAACAGCCAGTTAAGAGGATCAGATCGTAGCCCAGGTACGCCTCATCGCACCTGGTAATGCCCCTGAACCTGGCCTCCCGCAGGTATTCGCAAACCGTCCGCGGTCTTCGCTACACCGCGCCGCCGGCTGGCGGCGCCGTCGGCGTCCCGCACTCCGCGCAGAACTTCGCCGTCCCCGCCAGGCTCGCATTGCAGTTGGTGCAGTGCTTCGAGGTCGGCGTCCCGCATTCAGCGCAGAACTTCGCGCCGACCGGGATCTGGTTCTGGCAGTTACCGCATGCCATCATCGCCACCGCCGGGGCGGCGTCGGCGACCGGGGCGGGTGCCTGCGGCTGCGGCTGCTGCGGTGCCGGGTAAGGGGGCTGTCCGGGCGGAGGCGGGGCGTAGCCAGGGCCTCCGCCGGCGAAGCCGGGAGCGGCGGGCGGCGGGTAAGGAGCCTGCTGCGGGACCGGGGCCTGCATCTGCCCGGCCAGGCCCATGCCGGCACCGAAGAAGATCGGCGCCGTCGCGCCGCCGCCCTGGGCCATGCCCTGGCCAGCGCCCTGCATCATCTCGGCCTGCGCCGCCTGGAGGTAACCGCCGGCCAGCCTTGAGTAGGCGGTGTCGCCCGCGAGCTTCTTCAGCCTCTTGTTGTCCTCGTCATCGAGGTTGATGTCGAGGTTACCCAGCCTGGTGATCGCGATGCCGTAGTCGGCGAGCTCACCGTTGGCGCCTTCTCGTGCGCCGACCTCGATCTCGGGGCTGTGCATCGACAAGCCCAGGATCTGCCAGGTGCCGGACATCAGCTGGGTGGTGACCGTCGTGCGCGTGGCCTTGAGCAGCTGCTGGGTGACCCAGTCGGTGACGGCCGAGTTGCTGGTGACGTCGACCGTGCCGACCAGGTTGGTGATCAGCTTGACCGGGTCGACGACGCGCAGCGCGTACTCGCCGAACGAGCGCAGGGTAACGATCAGGCCGGTCTGCGGATCCTGCACCTCGTCAAGACGGCCGCCGAAGCGCTGGTTCGGGAACTCGCGGGCCCCGACGAAGAAGATCTCGGCCTTGAAGGCGTTGCTGTTGGTCGCCCAGTCCACGAACAGGCCGAGGAACGGAAGCTCCTTGGCGTCAAGAGTGTGCTGGCCCGGGCCCAGGGTGCCCATGACCTGACCCTGGCTGATGAAGACCGCCATGGCATCGGGCTCGACGATGGCCCTGGCGAACTTGCGGATATTATGATCAGGCCACTTATATACGATTTGACCCTTCGAGTTGTCAGGTGCCGCAATGAACTCGCGGCGGGCCTCGTTGAGAATGCCCATCAAATCGCTCCTTCGCCCCTCGTGCGCGCATGGCGGCGTTCTGTGCCGCGTCTAGCCGGGATCATACCTGTGACTGGCGCATTCTGTGCCCTTGTCGAGTCCCGATCAAGTCCCGCTGAGGTCCCGATTTGACTTCCCGGGACCTCAGCCACCTAGTCAGGGCGACCATTGCGGAACGATACCGTTCCGTATCGAATGCGAATTGGCCTGAGGGCAAGGCCGCGATGGCTCACTCGTCGGCGGTGATCGAGCCCACTCGGTTCTTAAGGTCGGGGTCCCTGCGGTTGAGCCAGCAGCCGTAGATGACGGCGGGCATGACGATGCCGAGCGCGAGGTAGGGGAACCAGCTATAGGGCGGATCCTGGCCCGGCTTGACGAGGTAGTAGACGGGCACCCCGATCGCCACCATGCCGAGCACCGGCAAGATGATGTGCCTGAGGACGTTGAATGAAACGCGGCAGCAGGCCCTCGCGCCCGGCGTTGAAGATCAGGCGGGCCTGGGAGCTGATCGCGGAGATCGGCGTGATAGGCGTTACGGGATGAGACCAAAGATGGTGGCCGGGGAACCCGACCCGCGCGCGATCCGCAGGCCCCCGACGACGATCCACGCGCCGGTCGGGGGAAGCTGATCGAGGCCGCGCAGATTCTCCAGGTGCATGCGGTCTGAGCGGAGCAGTGCCCGGTTGGCGGCGAACGTGGCATCGGCGCCCTGGTCGATGCCCATCGTGTCGGCGCCGAGCGCCGCGATGTCGCGCTGCTCGACCAGCCAGCGGGCCGCCTGCCCGCTGAAGCCCGGATAGTGCGGCACACCTGACTCGTCCGCCCCGAGGTAGCCGGCTTGGTCAGGCCACCTTCGATCGAATCCAGTCATTAGCAGAACGGCTGACCGGGCGGGTACAGCTCCATGCTCGGCTTCCCAGCGTCGCAGGTCGCTGACCGCCACGGCGAAGTCCGGGTCGGCCGCGGCCTCGGCACGGTGGTCGAGCACCACGGCCCGGAGGAAGAAGTCCCCCGCGTCGAGCTGGTCGGCGGTCTTTTCGCCGGGACTGAAGTGCGCGGCCGCCGCCCAGTGAGTCCCTGACTGCTCGCCGAAGGCGACCCGCTGGAGGTAGTAGCCGTCACGGTCGATCGTCGCGGCCGGCTCGATGGTGATGGCGGAGTCGCCTGGGAAGACGGGCATGGCCTTGGTGATCACGTGGCTCAGGAAGACGACCTTGCTGAAACCGAACGGCGCTTGGGCGGGCATCGGCTCTGTCAGCTCGCGTCGCAGGCGGCCAGGGTTTTTCCGAGCACCGCAAGCAGCGCGATGAGCGCGGCCGAGCACACGATCGACGCATCGGCGATATTGAAGGTCCACGGGAAGTGCGGCAAGCTTATCCAGTCCACGACCCGTCCCCGGAACGGGCCAGGCGCCCGGAACAGGCGGTCGCTGAGATTGCCGGCCGCGCCGCCGAGCAGCAGGCCGAGCGCGATGGACCAGGCGATGCTGCGAAGGCGCCGCGCGGTGCGGACGATGAAGACGATGACACCGCACGCGATCAGCGCGATGACCACCGTATAAGAGGTCCCGAGCCCGAACGCCGCCCCGGCGTTGTAGGTGAGGTTCAGCGTGATCAGCCCGTCGGCCAACCGGACTGGCGGGTGGCCTGGCAGCTTGTCAAGGACGATCGCCTTGGAAATGGCATCGGCCGCGAACGCGAGCACGGCTACGGCGAGCATGATGAGGAGCAGGCGCCGGTTGCGCCGGCCGGTGTGCCCGCGGCTGGTGTGCTCGGGGTGCGCGGGGTCGGGGACAGCCATCGTTGACCTCGCAGTCGGTCCGTGCCGCGTCTCGCCTGCCGCCCTTGCGTGATCCTGGGGCAGGTTCACGCTACACGGGCAGCGCCGGGACTCCGCTCACCTGGTCGCTCGGGCGCTCGGGCGCATCCCGGACCTCACCAGCCTCACCAGCTCGCTCTCAGTGGCGAAACTCGCCAGGTCCCGGTGTTCGGGCGTAATGCCGCTTGCCTCAATAACGGCAAAACGCGAATTGACTCCCGGTACCACCATCCACGTCCGGCGTCAGTGTCTTACGTGGCCTCAGCCCGTTGTGTCTCGTGTGCCTTTCTGCGTCGAAGGTGCTGCGGACAGGCCGCTCAGCGTCCAGGATGGTATGAACGGCAGGGAACGCCGCGCAGTAGGAGAAATGATGCACAGAGTACTGTTCCGTAGCACCGTGTTCGCGGCGCCTGCCGCAGTGATGATCGCCTGCGTCCTTGGCGCAGGGCCGGCTGCGGCGGCGCGGCCGACGGCGCGCCCCGCGGCGCCGCAGCCTGGTCACTGGACCCAGGTGACGACCGCCGGGCAGGAGAATTTCGCTGATGTCGGGCTGGCGCGCGGCGCCAATGGCGTCCTGCACGTGCTCTGGACGTCGGGCCAGATCGGCAACATGTCGGTCTGGGAGACGCCGGTCCAGCCAAACGGGGTCGTCGGCAAGCCGGACGCGATCTCCAAGCGCCTTGTCCTTGCCTCCTTCCCTGACGCCACGCTGAGCGGCCGGACAATGCACGCGTTCTGGAACCAGACACCCAAGTCGGGTACGCCTTCCCAGACGGCGATGATCAGCTGGCCCGCGGGCGCCAGGCACTGGAGCGCGCCTGCCGTCGTGCCTGCCACGAACGACAGCGTGGACTTCACCATCTCCGCCGGTACCGGCGCCGATGGCCAGCCGTGGGTCGCCTTTGTCGACAACGGAAACCAGGGATTCGAGGCCGCGCACTATGGCCACGCCAGGAAGCAGTACAAGACCGCCGGCTGCTGTGCCTACAACGCGGGCATCGGCGTCGACAGCCGCACCTCGACGGCCTGGGTGACCTGGTATTCCAATGCCACTCACAAGGTGGGCATCCTCGCCCAGCAGCTCAAGCAGGACGGCACCAGGGTGGGCAACCCGATCCAGCTGCCTGGTTCCAGCACAGGCGGCGAGGCACTCGCGGTCAACCACCGGACCACGGCTACTGGCCTTGGCCATCACCTGGGCGGCGTCTACGTGACCTATCTGAGCGGCTGGCCGACGGCTCGGAAAGTCGATCTCATGCGGCTCGGAGCGAAGTCTGCGGTGGCGGTCTCCACGATGACCGGATCGATGGGCTCGACGCTCGCCGCCGATCCCTGGGGCCGGCTCTGGGTCGCCTGGTGGAAAGGGAACTCGATCTTCCTGCGCCGGGCGGCGTCGGGTGCCGGCAAGTTCGGCAAGACCGTGCGGCTCGCGGCCCCCGCAGGCACTGGCACGCTCTGGAAGATCTACATCAACGCCCAGGCTAAGCGAGTCGACGTGCTGGCCCTGCTGACCGTGCACAACAAGCTGGCCTGGTGGCACACCCAGGTGCTGCCGCCGAAGTGACGCCTCAGACCGGGGCGACGCCGATGAGGCCGTTGCGCGTCACGAGGCCGGCGAGCTGCCGCTCGTCGAGACCGCCGGTGCCGTCAGGCCGTCGCGGCAGCACCATGTAGCGCGATTCGGCGCTGGCGTCCCAGACGCTGATGGTGACATCGGCGGAGAGCTCGAACCCGAATTCACGCAGGACCGAGCGCGGGTCCCGGACGACCGCTGACCGGTACGCCTCGCTCTTGTACCAAGTCGGCGAAGGGCCGAGTAGCGCGATCGGGTAGCACGAGCACAGCGTGCAGACGATGACGTTATGCTCGGCGGCCGTGTTCTCGACCACCTTGAGCCGTTGTTCCTGCAGACCGCCGCCCATCGACAGGCCGACGTCCGGCAGCGCGGCGTTAGCGTCAGCTAGCAGCCGCTCCCGAAACTCCGGATCGAGCCAGGCCCGCGCGGCCACGCGGGCGCCGTTGGCCGGCGACGCGCGTGTCAGGAAGGATTCAAGGTCGCGGTCCAGCTGCGCCGCGTCGACCAGGCCGCGTTCTTCCAGCAGCGACTCCAGGCGCCTGACCCGCGCGGCGATCGTCGCGCCTGGACCCGCATGGTCCCCGCTCATCTGGCACCATCCTCCTCGTTCACCCGTGCCTCGCTCGCCCGCGCCCCGGCGGCTGGTCGCAGGTAGCTCTCCCACAGCGCCGCCGTGATTGTGTGCTCGCCCGTCCCGAACAGATCACTGGCGGCGAACCTGACCGCATAGACGGGTTCGGGTCCGGCCGGGAGCTGCCTGGCCCTGTTATCGGGCAGCGGGTACCTGCCTTCGACCTCCACGATGGTGCCGACCGCGCCGCGAAGGTAGCGAGGCAGCCGCGTGTGGTGCGGAGGATCGACGCGCCTGGCGCATACCTGGTCACCTGGCGCGAACAGCTCACTCATCAGCCAGCTCACCCTCGGTGAGCACGCCTTTCTCGACCAGCAGCATCCTGATCGCCGTGAGCCACTTCTCGTAGTAGCGCGATGCGAGGTACTCCTGCGGCGGCATCCGCTCGATCGCGTCCCTGAACTCGTCTAGGTTGTAAATGCCGCGCCCGAGCAGTGCGCGGTTCAGGGCAAAGACGTGCGCTTCCCAGTCAGCGCGGAAGGGCGCTTCGTCATCATCGGGCCTGAGCCCGGCAAAGCCCTGCATGCCGCCGACATCATTGATCCGGCTCATCACACTAGCCTGGCGGATACTGGCTGGAGCGGCAAGGCGGGAAGGCCAAGGAGGCGAAGGCGTGACAGAAGGCAGGCGGGCACACCAGTCCGGCATCGAGGCGCCGATCACGGCGGTTACCGTCTTTCGCGACGGGGCCAGGGTCGTGCGAAGCGGGTCAGTGACCGCGGGCGCCGGGTTGTCGAAGATCATGATCGGGAGCCTGCCCGCATCGGCCGATCCGGCCTCGGTCCGGGTCGCCGTGCGCGGGCAGCACGTGGCGTTGCTCGACATCGAGGTCGACCGCAGGTACTCCGCCGAGCCGCGCCGCGACGAGGTGGCCAGGCTGAGGGCGCAGGCCGAGGCGCGCCGCGATGAGGTACAGGCGCTGGACGACGCCGACGCCGCCGGCGAGGCGGCAATAGATTTTACCGGCCACCTGTCCGAGGCCGCGGCCGTGGCACTGGCCAGGGCGGTCAGCTTCGGGAGGATCGGCCACGGCGACCTCGACCAGATGGCGGCCCACCTGTCCGACAGCACCGCGAGCGCGCTCGCCCGGCGCCGGGAGATCAGCGCGCGCCGGCGAATCGCGCAGCGCGAGCTTGAAGCGGCCGAGCAGCGGCTGGCGGAGCTTGAGCGGCGGTCGTCTCCCGCCGCCTTCGCCGAGGTGTCGGCGACGGTCGAGGCCGCCGCGCCGGCGATCGCCGAGATCGACGTGTCTTATCACGTCAGCGACGTATCCTGGCGGCCGCTCTACGATCTCGGCCTCTCCGGTGAGGTGCTGGCAATCAGCTATCTCGCCGAGGTGACGCAGCGCACTGGCGAGGACTGGCCCGCCGCGGAACTGGCCGTGTCGACGACCAGGCGAGGACAGCACCAGACGCTCCCCGAACTGCGGCCCTGGTATGTCGGCGTGGCGAGGCCTGAGCCGCCGGTAATGGCGATGGCCGCTCGCGTCGCGGCACCGGCGATGCTGGGCGGCCGCCTGGACACCACCGTCCCGGCCCCGCAGGCGGCGCCGGCCGGTGCGCAGCCAGTCGCGCAACCGCTCACCGCCGAAGTCGGCGAGGCCGGGGCCGGCCTGGTCTACCGGATCGCGCGGCCGCTCGCTGTGCCCTCGGACGGCAGTCCGCACAAGACCACGATCGCCAGGCTCGACCTGGACGCAACCCTGGACTATCTCGCCGTGCCGGTCTTGGCGCCCGAGGCCTACCTGCGCGCGACCATGACCAACACGTCGGAACTACTGCTGCTGCCAGGTCCGGCGCGCGTCTTCCACGATGGCGAGTTCGTCGGCGAGACCTCGCTGAAGACAGTCGCCGCCGGCGAGGAGTTCGAGCTGCAGCTAGGCGTCGACGACCAGATCAGGGTGGAGCGCAAACTGCGGCGACGCAGTACGAGCAAGGCGGTGATAGGCGGAAGCCGCACAATCGACATCGGGTACGAAATCAGCGTGGAAAACCACCGTCCGGGCGAGGTGTCGATCAGCGTGCGGGATCACATCCCGGTTGCAGCCGACGGTGAGATCAAGGTGCGGCTGCGCGAGACGAACCCGAACCCGGACGAGCGGACCGACCTAGGCGAGCTGTCCTGGAAGGTCAAGCTCGATAGCGGCGGGTCGGCCACGATCAGGCATCGTTTCACCGTCGAGCATCCGGCGCAGGTAATGATCAGGGGCATCGATTGATAGTGCCGCCCGGGGACGGCCGGCTTCGCCCCGCATGCTGATCACGCGCCCGCCGAGGCCGATCAGGAGGATCATCGACGCGGTTGCCCAGGCGCTGGAGCATCCCAGGCTGGCGCCGAGGTAGATCGCGCCACATTTTCTGGGCAGATACCACGCATGGCAGATCAGCAGGACGCGATCCGGCGGAAGCCGCCCGGGCGAGTCAAGGCGAGCAGCCCGGCCATGCTCCGGTTCGCTGGCAAGAAGTGGCTGCCGATATGGGCACAGGTGAAGCACAAAGGCCGCCGGAGCGGCAAGGAGTACGCCATACCGGTAGCCGTGCTCGCGAAGCCGGACAGGTTCATCATCAGCCTGCCCTGGGGCCCTCAGACGAACTGGGTGCAGAACGTCATGGCCGCGAACGGCTGCACGATCGTGTGGAAAGGCGCCGATCACCCGGTGACCAGGCCGCGGTTGGTCGACAAGGCGGTGGCGCTCGAAGCGGCCAACGTTATCGAGCGCGCCGTGCTCAGCAGGGCCAACTTCCCGGCCTTCCTGCAGCTACAGCGCTGATCGGGGGGCCTCCCAGGGCCGGCCCTCAGCTCCCCGTGGCGCCGCCGATGAGGTTGCCTGATCAGGCCGGCATGCCCGCGGGTGCCTTGCGTACTCGCGGCACCGGGAGACTCGCCGGTGCCGTAAGGCACTCGACCTGCCACCGGGGCAATCCGCGGGCTACTCGCTGACCGTGACGCTGCCAGCCTGGCTGGTAATGATGATCACGTGCGACGATGACGCGCTGGCGGGCACGCCGATGGTGGTCCTGCCGCGCGCCGCGCGGGTGGTGATCCGGTAAGCGGCCGGCCCGCGCGGGAGCACGAGCGTCACGTCGCCGAGCTTGTCGCTGATCGTGACCAGGCGGGGAACGACGGCGAACCTCAGCGTGACACTGCCTGAGCTGTCCGTTGCCGACACGATCCTGCTCGTCAGCCCCGATCCGATGATCTCCCCCGCGCCATCACGCAGGGTTACCGGTGATCTCGCGGGCACCGCGACGCGATACCTGAAGGAGCACTTGAGCACCGCGAGCTGGCACCTCGAGCTGACCCGCACGAAAGACGGAGTCTCGCGCCGCGACACGAGCGACCTGAGCAGGGAGTATCGCGCCACTCCGGTCACATGCAGTCGGCCGTCGGCCGCCGGTCCGACACGCAGGAGCCCGGAATCCACGGCGACCTGCACGGGCCGTCCGTGCACGGGCAGGTCGATGTCCACCAGAAAGCGGCCCTGCCCGGCGTAGGCGACCATGGTCAGCGCGAACCAGCCGATGATGAGCAGCAGCAGCGGAACGCCGATGATCATGGCGACGATGCGCCCGGCCGTCATCGTCACCGTGCCGCTCAGCGCGCGGTCCCTTCGTCGCGTCGCGCCGTTCCGAGCAGCAATCGTCCCGCGGCCGCGTCGGCGATGGCCAGCGCCCGCGTCAGCATCGGCGCGCTCAGCAACAGCGCCAAGCCGGTCACCGCCGCCAGCGCCACCGCCCACGCTCCCGCCAGCCGCACCTGGCCGAGATGGGCAGCGCCGCCAGGAAGCGCCGTGTTATAGGCCGGAAGGGCCAGCAGGGCAAGCCCGCCTGACCACGAGGCGATGAGCACCGCCGCTTGCGCCGCGCTGAACGGGAGCCTGACCAGGGCATAGGTCAGTTGCTTCCAGACGGCCGGCCGCGAGGCGGCTCGCCGGATGCGCGTCCAGCCCTGCCCGGGATCGCCGGCTGGCGGCGGAGTGATCCGCTCCGCGAGCAACAGCTCATACCGGGCTCGCTCGGCCCGGGCGAGCTGTCCGCTGAACCAGATCACGGACATGAAGATCAAGATCCCCAGGCCGAAAATTGGGAGCAAGCCGGTGCCGGCAACGAGACCGGTCACGACTACGGCAAATGTCACCAGGCCGATCAGCAAGCCGGCGAACAAGTGCAGCAGCGCCAGCCACGTCGCCGGTGACACCATGAGCCTCGCCGGCGCCAGCACGCCAGCGACCCGGGTGCCGCTCTTGGCGGCAAGCCCGGCGGTGCTCTCGGTCACCATGCCTCCTCATCAGCTCAGGCGCGGGCACGACGTACTGGTCACGAAGCAAGCGTGGCCTTACCGAACGCCAGCCCATTCTCACGCAAGCCTGCGCCGCCGGCGCGCCGTCGCCCGGTAAGGGCGTGTCACCCCGGTGTCTGAGCATGAGCATCACCTTTTCGTGCCAGCGGCCTGGCTTTTGCCGGCGGCCGGTGGCCGGGCCTGCCTGGTCAGCCGGGAAAGGCAGGGAATAGTGTGCGCTCATGAGCGTAACAATTGTTGACGCGGGGCCCCGGAAGATCAGCCGGTCAGCCGAGGTCCGCGCGCCCGCCGGCGAGATCTTCGAGATCGTCGCCGATCCTCGCCGGCACAGTGAGCTTGACGGGTCAGGGACGGTCATGGACAACGTGACCGGCCCGCAGCGCCTCAGTGCTGACGCCAGGTTCTCGACAAAGATGAAGATGTACGGCGTCCCTTACAAGATCACCAGCGTGATCACCGACTTCGAGGACGGCAGGGTCGTCGAGTGGCAGCACCCGCTCGGCCACCGCTGGCGATGGGAACTGAAGCCGCTGTCAGCTGACACGACGCTCGTCACCGAGACTTTCGACTACAGCCGCCTGGGCGCGGCTAAGGCCAACGGCCTGAAATGGTTCGGCGCCCTCAGCCAGAACATCAAGGGCATCGAGTCCACGCTTACCCAGTTGCAATCAAGGTTCGCCGCCGCCGAAACCCCCGGCTCCTGAAGGTAGGCCCGGTCCGGGCTGACCGGTGATGGCGTCGCGCAGCCGCGGCAGCGAAGGCAGGTCCAGCCGGCAGTACAAGCCAGGAACGGCTGACGGTGCGGTGAACGGATCGGCCCCGTTGATCAGTAGCGTCGGCGAGCCGCGCATTCCGGCTTCGATGGCAGCCTGCTCGCTGTCGATCTCCACGTAGCGGACAGCGATCTCGGATCGCTGGCCGAGCACCTCATCGAGGCGCCGCGCCAGGATGGGCACGTGCGGGCAGCCGGGCACGGACAGCACAGTCAGCTCTGCGGGTTCCTCCACGGGAGTATTCTCGCTGCCATGCGACATTGACACTGACGGGCTCGTGCTCCTCCCGCCCGGCTGACGAAGGAAATATCTCAGCCATGGCGACAAAGGAGCTTTTCAAGCATGCTTACCCATCAGCAGATTCTGCATTTCCGCACCTTCGGCTATGTGCCGCTGCGCGGCCTGTTCGGCCGGGCCGAGGCGGCGGCGCTGCACGACGAGGTCGCTCGCGACGAGGTGCCGCGGCGACTCGGCATGGCATACCAGGCAGGGACCGGCGATCGGCGGGGTCACGTTGTGGGCTGACCTTGAGCCCCGTACCGCGGACACCGGCGCGCCGCGGCTGGTCCCCGGATCGCACCTGGCCGGCTACGAGCGGCAGCTTTGCCAGTACCGAGCCGAAGAGCCTGCGAGTTCCGGATTCGAGCACTGGGACTGGCCGACCTGGCGGGAGTGGGCATCGGCTGGCTTGCCGAGCCAGTCGCGTGCCATTGCGATCGAGCGGCTAACCCCGCTCGGGGTTCTGCGCCGCTAGCGCAGTTGCGCAGCCGGCCACTGACGGAGAACACTTCGAGTGCGAACCACTCGCGGGACGCGCAGGAGGATCGGTGCCACTCGTTATCGTGCTAGTCGTCTTGCTGGTCGTCCTGTGCGCGGGCGCCGTGCTTATGTGGACGAGGCTTGCCGCCAGGAACAAGCGCATCATTGAGGTGCCCGACGGGGAGTTCGAAGAGTTCTTCTGGGGCGGAGTGATGTGCAGGCACGTCATTACCAGCGGATCGACGGCCCGGCTTGAGTTCTTCGACTGGGGCGTACGTTTGCGCGGTATCACGTTCAGCCGCTGGATCGTCCCGACCTGGGTGGCCAGGTATGACGAGCTGGCCAGGGTGGACCTGGTCGCGCTGCCGCAGAGCAGGATCGCCGTCTGGCTGCGGATACGCGGCGAGCCTACCGCGATCGCCTTCCTGTGCGACCGTTACTCGCAGGTCCTGCCTGTCTTCGAAAGGCACGGCGTTCAGGTAAACCGGGCCGTGACCAGGATCAAGCGCGTTGAGGAGCTGTACCAGTAGCGCCGGCGCTCAACCTGGTCAGGTGCCGGCGCCATGAATCCCGGCCCCGGTCCTGACGCGGGTGGGGCACCCTGCTGCTGGCTGAGCGACAGCGGGGTGCCCCACCCGCGCAGCCCCTCGGGCGTGGTCGCCATCGGCACCGCGGGATCGGGCGGGCGCTTGCCTCACTTCAGAGCATCGATCTACCCGGCGGCCTGCGCGATGCGCGATGCCGCCTCCGCGCAACTCGTGGCCGTCGCGCGGCATCTGCTCGGTCAGGCTCCTTAGCGCACCAGGTCAGTAGCTTGGCCCGCCGGGTTACAGGTCCAGCGCGAGGTCCCCGGTCGGCGCGGAGCAGCAGATGAGCGCGCTGCCGTCGGCCGGATCATCGACCGGATCTGGGGCGTAGCTGACTGTCCCGGAGAGCAGGGCCGTCTCGCAGGTGTGGCATACGCCGGTACGGCACGACCAGCGCACCGGCACGTCGCAGGCTTCGGCCAGGTCCAGCAGGCTGGCATAGCCGGCATCCCAGATGACCGTCAGGCCGCTGCGGGCAAACACTACCTCGGGCCCGCTATCTCTCGCCTGTCCGGCACGCGTGCCGGCCGGCGGATGCGGTGGCCGGGCGGGGGCTGGCGCGATTCCGGGCGTGATCGACGGCTTCGGCCCGAAGATCTCTGTCCTGACGCGGCTGGCGTCGGTTCCCAGGCCTGCCAGCGCAGCGGACACCTCCGCCATGAAAGAGCCGGGGCCGCAGATATAAGTGTCAGCGTCGCGCGGCAGGCCGAGCCCGGACAAAACCTCCGGTGACAATCGCCCGGCTGTCTCGTAGTCGCGGCCTTGCACGTCGCTCGCGGCCGGATGGCTGTAACAGATGTGCCGGTGCGCGCTGGGCAACGCGGCGATGAGCGACCGTGACTCGGCAGCGAACGGCTCGTCAGCCCGGCTCCGGGCGCCGTGCAACCACCAGATTTCCCGGCCGGAAGCCTCGGCGGCCAGCGCGTGCAGCATGGCCAGCACCGGAGTCGCACCCACGCCTGCGCTGATCAGGAGCACAGGCGTCGTACCAGAACGGAGTACGAACGTGCCCCGGGGAGCTGCGGTCTGGAGCAGGTCGCCCGGACGCAAGTGGCTGTGAATGTACTGGCTGCCCGCGCCGTGCGACTCGCGCTTGACGCTGATGCGGTAGCTGTCCGGGGTCGGGGGTCCCGACAGTGAGTAGCTGCGCACCAGCGGGGCGGTAACCGGCAGCTTTATGGTCAGGAACTGTCCTGGCAAGGCGGCGGGCACCGAGGCGCCAGCTGGATCGGCCAGGTGCACGGAGACCACCGACTCGCTTTCCCGGGTGAGTGCCGTCACGGCCAGCTCGCGGAAGCCCGGCCAGGCTGGCGGCGGGCTTACCGAAGCCAGGCCGGCGTTGCCGACGGCACCGGCCTGATCGAGGATGGCCTGGAATGAGGCCTTCCAGCCGGCGGGAAGGGCCGGGATGCGCATGGCGCGGAGCACCTGCTGGCGTGGATGGCCCGGCAGGTAGAGCAAGGCGTCGACGTCGGCCACCGTCATCGCTTCCTCCCCGGCCCCGACCTGGACGATCTCGTCACCCGCCCGCACGGCTCCCTCGCGCAGCACGCGCAAGTAGAACCCCGGCTTGTGGTGCGAGATCAGCAACGCGGGCATCCGCTGGTCGTTCATCCGGATGCCGACCCGGTAGCAGGTGACCCGGGGCTGGGTCACCTCGAACAGCGCCTCGCCGATCCGGTAGCGGTCGCCGATGCACACCTGGTCATCGGCCAGGCCGCGCACGGTGAAGTTTTCCCCGAACTGGCCGTAGGTGAAGTCGGAGCGGCCAAGCTGGTCCTGCCAGTACCGATAGGACTCGATCTGGTACACGAACACGGCGCGGTGCTCACCGCCGTGCCCGGCCAGGTCGCCTTGTCCATCGCCATCGATGTTCAGCCGCCGCACGAACGCCGGGCCGTCGACCGGCCGCTTCCACACCGCTGTGTGCACGGTCTGACCATGCCAGGCCACATCCTGCGGCAGGCCCACGTTCACCGACAGAAGCTGACCTGCGTGCCGTTCGGTGATCACCTAGATCGCACTCCTCGCCGTCGCTGCTTTACTAGCTGCTCGGGGCTGGGGCAGACGGAGGCTTTTCCTGTCTAGCACACGCGGCGCTTGCGGTATGACGCTGGTCGTGCGAACCGTGGCCTGTCACAGCGAACGTCTCCCGCAAGGACTGTAAAGTCTCCCCCGCAGTCACAACTCACAGCGCAAACGGGTACCTCAGATTGGTCCGTCAGCTACGAGCCGGCCGGAATCGTGACCCGCAGCGAGGTGCCCTGTCCTGGCGGACTGACGATCTCGATCCTGCCGCCCACCGCCTCCACGCGGTCGCGGAGTCCGACCAGCCCGGAGCCGGCGGACGGGTCCGCTCCTCCGATGCCGTCATCGTGGATGCGGAGTCGCAGGATCTCGTCCGCCACGTCCATGCTCACCGTGACCACCGGGGCCTGGGCGTATTTGACAGCGTTCGTGAGCGCCTCGGAGACGACGTAGTAGGCCGCGACCTCCACCCGATCGGGCAGCCGTTCGGTGACATCGGCGTCGAGTTCGACCCGGACACTGGCGCGCCGCGCCAGCGACCGGACGGCCGGCCCGAGGCCGCCCTTCTCCAAGATCGCCGGGTGCAGCCCCCGCGAGATCTCGCGCAAGTCGTCGACAACCTCAGTTAGTCCCTGAGCCGTGCGGGACCACTGTTCCGCCACATCGGGCTGATCGGGCCGCACGCGTGACTCAGCGGCCCTGAGCTCGAGCGCCAGCGAGATCAGCCGCTGCTGCGTCCCGTCATGCAGATCGCGCTCAATGCGGCGGCGGGCGTTGTCGGCTGCGGTGACCACTCGGGCACGCGAGGCTGTCAGTTCGTCACGGCTGGCCGCAAGCGAATCAGCCATGCTGTTAAACGATCGCTCCAGGCTGCCGACCTCCCCTGGCCCGTTCTCCGGCATCCGGGTGGTGAGATCGCCGCCCGCGACGCGCCCAGCCATGCCGGCTGCCCGCCGGACTGGCCGTACGACCGACCGGGCCAGATAACCGCCAGAGAACACGATCAGGACGATTGATCCAGCCACGCCGACGGAGGCTGCTGCCAGAGCCTGGTTCGCCGTAGCGCTGGCGCTGTCCTGGCGAGCATCGAAGATCTGCTCCTCGCGCTGCCTGAACTGCTCGAATCCATCCCGGAGCTTGTCGATCCGGCGGTTACCCTCCAAGGTCACCGAAACTGTCCTGGCTGACTCGCGATCGCGCTGCGCCGACTGGACCAGCGGGACCGAATAGTCGCCGATGTACGACCTCCCGGCACCGGCGATCTGGCGTGCGCTGCGGCCCTGGCCTTCGTCACCGGCAGTGGCCAGGCGCTCCATGGCGCTAGCCTGACGGGCGAATTCTGACCTGGCCTCGTTCCAGGGCTCAAGGAAAGCCGGCGCTCTCGTGATCACGAACCCGCGCTGCGTCGCGTCGATGTCGACAACCACCCGCTCAAGACGGTTCGCCGCTACCTGCAACTCCAAGGCATGATCGGCGCGGGACTCCGAGTCGCGCAGGGCTTCGATCGCCAGGGCCAGCAGGAAGAACGCCGTCCCGATGATGACCGAGATCAGGGCGCTGACGGTAATGGTGCGCTTGGCAAGCCCCCCGCTTGTGCCTGAGTCGCGTCCGCTCCTCATGCCCGTCCCCCCTGGCCAGAAAAACTAGCCGGTAATGTGCGTAACGATGATGCCGCGCAGCGGGGGCTAGACGGGGTGGCTGAACACGGGTGACTGAAACACGCGGGCGCATCGTGCTGGCCGATGACGACACCCTGCTCAGGGAGGGCATAGCCAGCCTACTGCAGCAATCGGGGTTCGAAGTCATCGGTCAGGCTCGCGATGCCCCCGAGCTGCTGTCCCTGGTCGATGAGCACCGCCCGGACCTGGCGATCATCGATATCCGGATGCCTCCTGACTACCTCACGGAAGGACTGGATGCCGCGCGCGAGATCCGCGAGCGCTTTCCGGATACCGGCACGCTGGTGCTATCGGCACACGCCGAAGCGGAGGAGGCGATGGAGTTGCTGGCCGTCGGCCAGCGGGCCGGCTATCTGCTCAAGAGCCGGGTCACTGACGTGGCCGAATTCGCCGATACGGTAGGGCGGATCGCGGCGGGTGGATCGGTCGTGGATCCGGCGCTCGTGCAAGAACTCATCGCGGGCCGCCGCCGCGACGACACGTTCGAGCACCTTACCGAGCGTGAGCACGAAGTGCTCGCCCTCATGGCCGAGGGCCGCTCAAACGCTGGCATCGCGCACCGGCTGTGGATTACCGAGGGGACAGTCGAGAAGCACGTGCGGAGCATCCTCGCCCGGATGCGACTGCCGGAGACAGCCGATGACCATCGCCGCGTCCTCGCGGTGCTCGCATACCTCGAGTCGCGCTGAGGCTCGCCGCCCGCCAAGCCCGACCGAGCGCGGCCGAATATTTCAACCCTGGATTTTGAAATAAAGCTCGCAGGTGACCGCGGCGACCAGGGCCGCCCATCCCGGGGCGATCCAGGTGCTGGTCAGGGGCGCCGCAGATCGTCGAAGGTGACTGTCAGCGCCCTGGCCGGCCTGCCTGGGCGAGGATGTCGCGGATGGCCGCACCTGAGAGGCTTGCCTTCGGCAGAAACGAGATCGCGGGGCTGTCGGCGATCAGATCTTCGAAGTCGTCGCCGGAGTACGCGGAGATCAGGATCACGCTGGGCTGCTCAGCGCCTGCCTGCCGGCCTGGCAGCTGACGGGCTACCTCGATGCCAGTCTCGTCGTCACCGAGGTCGATGTCGATGAGGACGACGTCCGGCTCCAGTTCGCGGCAGGCACGCCGTGCCTGCTCTCCCGTGGACACCGCGCCGGCCACGACAATCCCGTCGTAGGTCAGCAGGCCGCGCGCTATCCGCAGGAAGTCACGGTTATCGTCCACAATCACGCAGCGCACGGCCATGCGTTCCAGCGTGCCTCACAAGCCCGTCCCTGCCATTGCAGCTAGCCGGAAATCGCATGCCAGCCAGCAGGCACCCGAGGTTGGGTGCTAGCAGTGCAGACGCGAGCGCCCGAGTGGGCCAGCATGGACAGGGATGACAGCGTGTTAGAGCACCCCCGCCGACAGGGCTGGCACTGTCCGGGAGACCTCGCCCGGATCCTGCCCCCGAGTGCTGGTCCTGTCTGCCCCGGGAGGACCCTGGTTAGGCAGTAACGGTCGGCAAGCTGTGGCCGTGGTAGATCTGACCGCCAGGGCACCTTGCGCGGCGGTTATCTTGCCTTCGCCGGCGCCGGCTCGCGCTCCGGTTTGCCGATGGTAAGAGGCCGGTAAGCGGAGGTCCAGATGAAAACACTAGTACGCGTCGCTGCGATGGTGATTGGCCTGGTCGCATCGGTGGCCGTCGCCATTCCGGCGTCCGCCTCGGTCAGCTCGCCAGCAAGAGTTCCCGTGCCAGCCGTGACGTGCCACGAGGACGTGGGCAACACCATGATCATCGAAGAATGCAGCAACCTTTCGGTCGCGGTCACGGACATCTACAGCAGCACCATCACCGCGCCGTGGCGAGCCGCAAGGTCACGCAGATGATCAGGCGCCGGTCGCCACGCTCGACCGCCCGGTCAAGCGCCGCCAAGCTGAGCTTGCGGCCTTCCGCCGCCCGGCCGGTGGCGATGAGCAGGTCGGCCATTGCCTCCCTGGCGAAGATGCCGCCGTGCACGCTGCCGAACGCGTCAGCAAGCGACAGCCCTTGCCGCGCCGTCGCTTCAGCCGCACCCTAATGCCCGAGCTCGCATCGGATACTGGCCAGCTCATTGAGACTGGACACCTGGCCATCGGTGGAGCCAAGGTCGCGGTAGGCGGTCAGGGCCTGGCTGACCGTCTTGGTTGCCGAAAAAAGAGCGCCCAGGTCACGATGCAGGGAGCCGAGACAGAGCAGGGCGTTGGCGACGGTCAGCGGCCGCGCATGGCGACGCCCGAGCCTGATGGCGGTCTTGGTGTGCGCTAGCGCCGCGGTCAGCTGCCCTGTCTGCCGGCAGAGGCTTCCTAGATTCGTGTGGTTGCTGGCCTGCGCTGCCTCGCGTCCCAGGCGCCCGTTAAGCGCCAGGGCCTCCTCGAACAGGCTCCGTGCCCTCCGCAGGTCGCTGGTCGTCCACGTCGTCACTGCCAGCGCGTTGAGCGAATGCGCGATGGCATCCGGTTGGTCGGCCTTGTGCGCGGCAGCCAGCGCCGCCTCGTTGATGGCCCGCCACGGAGGCAGGCTCCGCCGAATCCAGAAGTAATGCGTCAGGCACCGGCTGATCTGCCAGGTCGGGGCGTAGGGCCCGTGGTCGGCGGCATGCTTGACGACCGCGACGATATTGGGCAGCTCGTCGTCGAGCCAGGCCATTGCCGACGTGGGGTCGGGCAGGGCAGGCAGCGGAACGTCCGGTCCGGCCTGCTCGGCAGCCAGCTTCGCGTTCGCGGTCGCGATTGCCGAGGCGCGGCTCACCGCCTGCACGTAGAAGGTCATCAGGCGGAGCATGGCCGCGCGCGCCCCGGCTGGCGGGCAGCCATCCCACAGCAGGTCGGCCAGCCGTTCCGCTGGCACCAGGCGATTGCAATCCAGCAGCAACAAGCCGATCAGGCACCGTTCCTGACGCCGCCCCAGCAAGATCCGCTCCTCGCCTACCTGGGCGACGACCGCGCCGAGGACGAAGAACCGCACATTTTCCATGGTAGGACCAGGGGAGATAAGCCCTTACCGGAAAAGGAGGTAGATAAATTGCCACGGGCCCCCGGCTGTGACCTGACCGATAGTTTATCTGACCGGAGGTTCTTGTGCTGGCCGGCCCGCCAGCCCCCGTAAGCTCCCGGCCTTGCGCTCCAGCGCCAACTTGCGGGTCATCGAGGGGCCAGCCGCCAGTTCGCGCGACTGCGCGATCGGGGATAGTTTCAACCAGTCAGGTTCCGGCGAGTTCGGAGGCAGCCGATGCCACGGCTAGATGTTCAGGTCCCCGCAGCAGATGGTCAGTGCACCGCTAGCTTGCACGTTCCCGATGGAACCGGTCCGTGGCCGGGCGTGCTGATCTTCCCCGACGCGGGCGGCGCGAGAGAGACGTTCAGGCAGATGGGCGACCGGGTCGCCAGCATGGGCTACGTCGCGCTGGTGCCTGACGTGTTCTACCGGGCCGGGAACTGGGCACCGTTCGACATCGCCACGATGTTCTCAGACGAGGCGGAGCGGGCCAGGCTTTTCCGCCTGATGGGCTCGCTCACCAATGACAAGGTCGTCGCCGATGCGGCCGCTTTCGCGGATTTCCTGCTGGCCAGGCCGGAGGTGACCGGGGCTGCGATCGGCACGACCGGGTACTGCATGGGCGGCCGGATGTCTCTGATCGCCTCGACCGGACTCGGCTCCAAGATCGCGGCGGCCGCCTCTTTCCACGGTGGCCGGCTCGCGGTGCAGGACGACCCGAACAGCCCGCACCTGGCGGTCGGCCAGACCACTGCGGCCGTCTACGTCGCCGGAGCCGAAGACGACGGCTCCTTTACTGCCGGGCAGGCGGACTTGCTGCGGGCTGCGCTGGCCGCCGCCGGGGTCGAGCACACCGTCGAGTTCTATCCGGCCAAGCACGGCTTCGCGGTGCCCGACAACCCGACCTACGACGAGGCAGCCGCCGCCCGGCACTGGGACGCACTGCGGAACCTCTACCAGGCCCATCTGTAAGCCCTCTGCCGGGGGTACGTCCCGAGACAAGACCAGCGGGAAAAGCACGAGCTGCACGACCGCGAGCGCGGCCTCCGCGTTGCGCTCTATCAGCGCAGCAGCAGGGGTGCACCAGCGGTGCGCCGGACCAAGTTGACCGCCGAGATCTGGCTGCCCAACTATGCGCAGATCCTGCCAAGGTCCTGCCTCCTCGCACTGAGGCCCACCTGTGGGACATCGATGGCGCTCCAGCGCCACCTATGGGTCATCGATGGGCCTCTTGGGCGCGATCATTGGCCAATCTCGAGGGGTGGAAGCCCGATGACGTCGTATGGCGACCTGGACCCGGAACTGGCCGAGCTGATGGCGCTCGAAGAAGAGGAACGCCGGCAGCAGGATTGAGCTGGCCTGGTCAGACGGCCAGTGCCCGGGTTGCGGCTTTCTCGCCCGCCGGCAGGCGGTCAAGCTGGTACCGCAGTGCTGCCTTGTCTGCCTGCCCGTGCCGCAGGGCGAGCGTGTAGTCGGCAGCGGCCAGCTCGGGCCTGCCCGCGGCCTCGTGCACCAGTCCGCGGTTGAGCAGGAGGTCGGGATTGCCCTCGTCGGCGTCGAGGGCGGCATCGAGGTCCGCCATGGCGGCGGCGAAGTCGCCTAGCTCATAGGCCGCGGTGGCGCGATTGACCATGGCCTCGGCCAGTGCCGGATCGAGTTCAAGTGCCCGGTCGAAGGCCTGTCGCGCTGCCTGGTTGTCCCCGGCGGACAGCAGGGCCAGCCCGAGGGTGCAAGGCAATCTGGCCTCGTCAGGAGTGACGGCCAGGCCCGCCCGGGCCTGCGCGGCGGCTGCTTCCGCATCGCCCGCATCGAGCAGGAGGGAAGCCAGGGTCACCCGAGCTTCCAGGTAGTCAGGTTCCAGGTCGAGCGCGTAGCGGAAGTCGTTCAGCGCGCCTTCGATGTCGCCGGTAGCGGCGCGCACGTCGGCACAGTTGTAGTAGAGCTCAGGAAATGGCGGGCTGAGCTTGTCGGCCACTGCGTAGTCCGCCAGCGCCTCATCGTAGCGACCGAGCCTGAAGAAGAGGTTCCCGCGATCGAAGCGGTACTCGGGGTAGTGCGGGTCAGCCTCGATCACCCGGCCGAAGTCGGCCAGAGCCTCATCCGGGCGGCCGAGTGCCGCAAGGACCTGGCCCCGGTTGTGGTAGAGCACCGAGCGGTGCAGGCGGTGCACCTCAGGCGCAAGCTCACGGTCCAGCCGGCGGAGGCCTGCCGTCCTAGAGTTCCTCTACAAGATGTTCGACAGAGCGCACGCTGGTTGGCGTGGCAGGCTAGCATCGCCAGAAGTATCCGCTGCTTACGCCCCCCCAGGTCAAGCTTCGTGCCATTGGAGATCACGTTAAACGGGCCCAGCATGCCGAATTCCATGTTCGTGGCAGATCTCCGCTCTAGCTCCCTCTAACCTCCTGGAAATAGGCAGGCAATCCGAGTGTTACCAGATTTACCAATTCTGTCAATAAATTGACTATCGAAATCTCTCTTGTCAACAGGATCCCTGCTGTCAACAGGATGAAGCGCGGCGGCGGCGATCTCGCGCGACGAGGCTGGTCGGCGCCTTCAGGAGCAGCTTGCCCGTTCCGGCCGCCGCCAGGCAGCCGGAACGGGCAAGGCGGGGGCGCTCAGCTACCGGTGATGGCGAACCAGGCGTCAGTCCCGGTCGGGCCGGTGACGAACACTATCGGGGCGAAACACGGCTTGGGGAGCATGATCCGCGTGCGGATCGTGGAGTCCCCTGCCGAGTTAGCCTTGAAATCCCCGGTGCTGACATTGGCAACCGTGGCGGTGTTACCGGTGCCGATGGTCTGGCAGCTGACCAGAGCGCGGAAGGCGGTAAAGGGATTGGTGCCCTGCAACGCCTGCGGTACCGGTGCTTGCTTGGCGAGCACTAGCCCGCGCACCCGCACGAACAGGCGGCCGTCCTGCCTGAGCGAGCCGTTCCCTGACCTGAGTATCCACGGGAGCCCGCCGCCCGCCACGCCGCGGATCGGATTTGCCGCACCCACGTACGGGCCGGTGACGGGGGTCATCGTGTCGAACCTCAGTACCGCGGCCGAGCCGTGGTGACCGTGGTCCGCGCCTGCTGCCGGGGCGGCGGAAGCGGCAACGCCCTGCAGCGCCACCGCGCCTACCAAGATTGCTCCGCCGACAGTGGCTAGCATCCAGCGAGACTTTCGCATGCAACCTCCTTGCCTGGCACGCTGACATTACGCCAGTGTGCTGCGCAGATTCGTCTTCTTGACGAATCACACGTCCCAATGGCATTGGGGGTTCACCGCTGAAGCTCCAGCAAGCCAGCGCCGGGAACGAAGTCGAAGGCGTACAAGCCGTACAAGCCGCAGAGGCCGCTGAAGACAAGCCCATGAGACCTAACCCAGGTACACCGCGCGTCATGGGGTCCAGGCGGCAGCGTCCCGGATCTGTATTCCTCGCCGTCGCCAACCGTGGCCTTCCAGGCTCCAGTCGGCGCGACGGCCGCGGCTCGAACGCAGCGGTGCCGGGTCGCGAGAGTATCGTCGGGGCCCAGGTCGCTGTATCCCGGATCTGCACGTCCTCGTCACCGGTAGCGCTGATGTGACCTGGATGCAGCACCACGGCGGGGACGCCGCCTGTCCTGGTCTCCTCCAGGAGCAGCGCTTCGATCTCGGCCTTGCCCGTGCCGTACTCGCCGTAGGCGGTGCGGGGCTTGTCTTCGGTCACCGGCACTCGCAGCGCCGGGCCGTGCACCCAGATGGTGCCGTAATGCACCAGCAACGGGCGGGCCGGGCGCAGAGCCTCCACAAGTTGCCTGGCTTACTCCCTGGTAAAGCAGATCAGGTCGACCACCACTGGCGGCGGCGAAGGGTTTTCGGGCTCCTGGTGGAGGGTTTTCTTGTTGTAGAGCCTTGCCGTGTTATACGACGAAAAAGCTCTACAACGCGAAAAGGCTTCCCCTGGAACCCGAAACGGCTCCACGATCATGATCCGCCGGGTCAGGGGCCAGTTGAGGGCGCGGGCGAGCCCTCGCGGCGTGCTGGCCCTGGCCCGGACTGGGATCGTGCTCGGGCCGGCCTGGGTGCCGGTCCCCTGTCGCCGGTCCCCAGTCCCCTGTCCCCTGTCGCCGGTCCCCTGTCGCCGGTCCCCTGTCGCCGGTCCCCTGTCGCCGGTCCCCTGTCGCCGGTCCCCTGTCGCCGGTCCCCTGTCGCCGGTCCCCTGTCGCCGGTCCCCTGTCGCCG
>DASTJM010000027.1:0-24875 GCA_035716545.1 Streptosporangiaceae bacterium | reverse complement strand
ATGGGCGGCCGAGAACATCCCGCAACTCCACAACGCCAACCTGAATTACGTCGTCTCGACCGGCGGCCAGGCCGGGACCTTCACCTGTGGCTCGACGGCGGGCATGGAATCGTTCGTCGCCCGCTACGCCAGCCCCAACCTGGTCGGCATCGACTTCGACATCGAAGGCGGGCAGAGCCAGTCGCAGATCCAGAGCCTGGTCAGCGCGGCGGCCGGGGCACAGTCGCAGTACCCGAACCTGCAGTTCTCGTTCACGCTCGCCACGCTGGCCGCGTCCGACGGCAGCTACGGCGGAGTGAACTCGCTCGGCAACGAGGTCGTCCAGGCGGTCCTCGGCTCCAGCCTGAAGAACTACGTCATCAACTTGATGACCATGGACTACGGCAACACGTCGAGCAGCGTCTGCGTCGTCGTCTCCGGCAGTTGCGAGATGGGGCAGTCGGCGATCCAGGCGGTGAAAGACCTCGAGCACAGCTACGGGATCCCGGCGAGCAAGATCGCCGTCACCCCGATGATCGGCCTGAACGACAACGCCAGCGAAACCTTCACTCCCGCTGACGTGGACACCCTGACGACCTACGCGGCCGGCAACGGCCTGGCCGGGCTGCATTTCTGGTCGCTGGACCGGGATACGCCCTGTCCCGCGGCCCAGACGTGGGCCTCTCCTACCTGCAACTCGGTATCCGGCACGACAGCACTGCAGTACACCAACAGGTTCCTGAGCGACCTCGGGATCTGACGGAGATCCCTCGGTACGCCTCTCAGGTCAGCCCTCGGTACGCCTCTCAGGTCAGCCTCGGATACGAGCTTGACCCGACCGGATGCACGCGATCGCGGCGGATTACGCCACGCGGGGTACCGTCTTCGCTGGCCGGAGCAAGGAGCCCGTCCAGCGCAGGTGAGGACTGGCGCCAGGCGCCTGACACGACTTGAGCGGCCGGTCGGGGCGCCTGGCGCACTGCCGCTAATTTTCCAGGTTGCGCAGGGCTTTGATGAAGTACTGCCCGTTGGGCGTTCCGATACCCGTCATGTTGTCGTAGCCCTGCAAGGTGACCTGTCCGGTGTAGCCGAGCATGGCTGGGTCCTGGTCGTCGAACGTAGTCAGGAGCTGCTGGCCGCCGCACAGGGCATCGACGCACGCTATCCCGCGAAATAGCGCCGGGGTGCCCGCGGTAAACGGCAGCACGTCGTGCACAGCACTGGTCCCGGCCATCTTGTAGATGGCGGGGTTGACCAGCCCGAACGGCTCGGGTTGCCCCTGCTGGGCCGCGGCCACCATCCCGGCCACGAGCGGGGTGGCCAGGCTCGTTCCGCCTATGGGCAGGAATCCGAAGGTCGGCGGGGCGCTGGGATCGCTGGGATCGAAGGTAAGCAGCCCGGTGGCGAAGGCTGTGAAGGAGTCGGCGTCGGCGCTGATGTCGGGCACCACGCGGCCGGGGACACTAGCACCGGGGCTCATCGTAAGGGCTGATGGCACCACCGGCTTCTGGTAGTCAGGCTCGGGCCAGACCACGCTGGGCCCGCCGCCGCTGGCACCCTGCTCACCCTGGAACACCCACTGGTTGTCCTGCAGCACGGACAGCCCGGTGGACCAGCCGGTTTCGAACAAGCGGTTGTCGTGCTGGCCAATCCCGAGCGTGGTGCCTCCGACCGCGATCGCGAACGGGTCGTTCGCCGGGGTCTGCGTGCCGGAACCATCACCGGAGGAGAAGTACATGCCCACTCCCTCGGCGGCGGCCTGCACCAGGAACGAGTGCTCGATCATGGTCAGCGCGGCGGGCTGAGCTTCGCCCCCGCCGTCCCAGGAGTTGGATGCGATCGAGGCCAGCGGGTGGTTGCCTGCGCCGTCGAGAACCGCCTGATCGGCGTTGAATAGTCCTTGCAGGCCGAAGTCGCCGTTGTCGCAGCTGTCACCGCCGATGACGAGCTCGTTCGCCGACGTGGCCATGTCATAGACCGCCTCGACGTCGAGCTGCTCTTCGATGTTGGCCGGGTCACCGCAGGCACTTCCGCGACCGACTGACACTTCCGCGTAGTGGCTGGCTACGGGGGCGGGGATACCCATGACCCGCGCGTAATCCTGCAGCGTCAAGAACATGTCAGGGGTGAGGCCGAGTTCCACCAGGGCGACCGTCTGGCTTGCGCCGGTGTTGACGGCATTGGCGCCATAGACCGCTCTCAGCTGCCTTGCGGTATAGCCGCACTGCTCGGTGGGAAATGCCGTGACCCCGAATTGCTCCGGCAATCCGGAAGCTTCGAACTGCCCGTAATAGTTTGAACAGGGCGCACTACCGCCGGCCGCCACGCTGGGCCGTTGCGCCGGGCCGCGGGCATGCACGCCACCTGGCCCGGCGAGAGGAAAGATTGGCGCGGCGTTGTCCAGGCCCGTGACACCAAGCACGCTACGGGCGAGCGAGGCAGGAACGGAAACGGGCCGGTCGTTAGCGCGCAGCGGGTGCGCTCCGGCGCTGACGCTCGCCGACGCCCTGTACAGCTTAAGCCGCACCCCGAATGCCGCATCGATCTTCGCGACTGTCGCGGTACCCCGCACATAGGAGCGCCGCGAGTCGGCGCGGACGCCCGCGAAGCCCTCGGCCCGCAGCCACGATTCGACCTTGCTCGCCTCGCCGCGGGTAGCCCCGTAGTGCCTGGAGTAGCCCGCCGGGCTCAGGTAGTGGTGGAAAAGCGGGCTGCCCGGCGTGCTGACCGCCATGGCGAAATCCTGCGCCGCCGCCAGGCGCGGCCTCAGCCACACCTGGATTGACAGCTTCCTCGACCCCGCAACATCCCCGATCGCCTTGGCATGGCTCGCAAACGGGGCCACGCTACCGGCCAGATACACCGACGGCGGCCGCGCAACTGCCGCGGACGCGGTCGCCGGCGGGCTTGCCGCGGCCAGCGGTACCAGGCAAGCCGCGGCGGCGGTCACCGCAATGACGGGGACCCGTTTCATCACATCGGCCTCTCTGTGTGGTGACTCCTGCCAGGCGGTTGCCCGGCGCGCGAAAATCAGGACCGGATACATGGCCTGCTCCACTACATGCTTGCCACCCGGCATCAGAACGGGTACCTACATCTGACGGTTCAGGTAGCCTGATCTTCCGACAATCGCACGCCATTCATCGTCAATGACAGCGCGCTGAACGTCGGATAACTTTTTGCTGACCTCTGCCCCGCCCTGCCAGACCGACCTCACCCGATCCCGCAGCCCCCCGACATCAGTGACGTCTCCGGTCACTATGGCGAGGTCGGCGCGGCGTCCCGGACCGATAACGCCGATATCGTCAATTCCGAGCAGGCTCGCAGCGACGCTGGTGGCGGATTTGAGCGCCTCAAGCGGAGCCATGCCCTCGTGCACCATGATCTCGATCTCCTCGAGGTTGCGTCCGTGCGGATAGCCGACGGCGTCGGTGCCGAAGGCAATCCGCACGCCGGCCGCCAGGGCAGCACGGAATGAGGCGCGCTGAGCCTCCATGATCAGGCCGACCTTCCCCGCGGCCGCGTCGAACGATCCGCCCTGCCCGGTGATGGCCGAGATGCTCTCGGCGGCGATGAGGGTCGGGACGAGGAATGCCTGGGTATCCAGCATCAGCCCGATGGCTTCGTCATCGAGGAAAACTCCATGTTCGATCGAGCGCACGCCGGCCCGCAGCGCGTTCTTGATCCCTTCGGCAGCCTGGGCGTGAGCCATCACATGCCGGCCGGCCGCCGCCGCCTCCTCAACGACGGCGCGGATCTCCTCAGGCCGGTAGTGCGCATGACGCGGGTCGTCCGCTGGCGACATGACGCCGCCGGAAGTCGCGATCTTTATGACGTCCGCGCCGGCCCTGACGAGTTCTCGCACTTTCTTGCGCAATTCGTCGGTGCCGTCAGCGATTGGGCTGGGCATGCCGGGGAACTGGGCGAACGAGGTGAGCGAGCAGCCGCTAGGCAGCCACCCGTCTGAATGGCCGCCGGTCTGGCTGATCAGCGAGATGGCGATCTGCAGCCGGGGGCCGCGGATGAGGCCGGCCTCGACCGCGCGCTTAGTACCGAGGTCGGCGCCCGCCGCGTCGCGCGCGGTGGTAATCCCCGCGTCCAGAACGAGGCCCAGGTTGCGAACGGTCTGGTAGAACATGAGCGACGCCGGGTCCTGCAGGTAACGCCACATGTTGACGTGACTGAGGGTGACGTGGACGTGGCAGTCGATGAATCCGGGGCAGACCGTGCAGCCTGAGAGGTCGACTCCGCGGTCGCCATCGAGTCCAGGCCCGACGTCGATGATCCGGTCGCCCTCGATGAGGACGTCGGCCTTCGCGGGCGGCGACCCGGTTCCGTCGAAGACCTGACCGCTGTGCAGCAGGGTGCGCGGCTGAGCCATCAGCAAGCTCCTCAATCGAGCGCGGACAAGACGGTCAGGACGATCGGCGACACGATGCCGGCGGTCGCGCAGCCGAGATGGTCGCGTCCGGGGACCTCGATCAGGTGCCAGCCCTGCTCGGCGAGCAGGTTCGTATTCCGCCTGATAAGGGTCAGGGCCGAAGCGGAAGCACCGGCCATCGGCTCATTGTCACCGGTACCGTAAAAGAGCACGCCCGTAGTGCGGAGCGGGCCTGCCGGGTGCTCGTCGAGCAGGCTCTGGTAATAGCGGGCGTACATGCCGGCCAGTCCGCTGCGCGGGTCCTGGCGGTCGCAGGCCAGCGCGAGGCAGGCGTCGCGGAGCTCCCGGTGCGGTGAGTCCAGCGGCGGCCAGCCGCCGATGACCAGGGCCTTGCACCGCGTCGTGCGAGAGGCGACGTGGATCGCGGCGCTTGCGCTCCACGAGTAGCCGAGCAGGATGAACTCGGTCAGGCCGGCGGCATCCGCGACCGCGAGGTAGTCATCCACTACCGTGGCCACGGTGAGGTCGCCCGGCCGCGGGCCCGTGGTGTCACCGATCCCGCGCGGGTAATCGAAGATCGCCACCCGCGCATGTGCCGCCAGGGTGATCACGAGCTCGTCGGCATCTGACGCGAGCTGCCTCAGATCAAGCGGAGCGACCTTCGACATGTAACGCGCGTTTCCCGGCGTCCAGGGATAGCTGACGAGGACCCCGGGAGCATCTGGCTGACCATGGACGGCGAAGGCTATCCGGCACCCGTCGGGGCGATGTACCCGGCGGTCAAGTTCCGTTACCATCGCGCGGCCAGCGAGTGCTCAGTTCGCTGTCCGGAAGTCCGCGGCCCTGAGAGCAGCGACGTGCCGCAAGTCGATTCCCGCGACCTTTGCGAGCCTGAGCCCGAGATGAAGTTCAAGGCGATCGGCACCGTTGTCAAGGTCCACGTCGGCGATCTTCTCGATGCGGGAGAGCCGGCTGTACAGGCTGGTGCGGTGCAGGAAGAGCTTCGCCGCCGTTTCCTTGGCGGCGCCGGCGTGATCGAGGTAGCACTCCAGGGTCATGAGCAGATCCTCGCCGCCGACTGCCCCGCACAGCCGCACCAGGCCAGCGGGCAGGTCATCGATCGTTATATCGGCGAGCGGCAGCCGGCACAGGTAACGATAGACGCCGAGGTCATGCCAGGCGAGTACCGGTGCCGCACCGTCAACGGTCAGTGCGACCGTCGCGGCGTGACTGGCCTGGGCATACGAGATGCGGGCGGATGAGAGGCTCGGCTGTTCCTCGCCGATGCCCACGACAATGCGCGCCGGCGATCCGATCGTCTTAGCCGCCTGATCATGCAACCTGGATGCTAGCTCGCCGGCCTGGATAGCCGAACCGCGCCGCAGTTGCGAAAGCAAGACGATCGCTTCGGCGTTGCGCACTAGATGCAGCGATTCGCGGGCAGGGAGCACGCGCGTGGCGCGGTCCACGGCGACCAGCAAGCTGGTATCGACTGACGGGCTCAGCGCCTGGCCCTTTTCCGGATCGACGCGGGCGACGATCGCGGTAACCGGGGCACTGGGATGCAGTGCCCGCAGGTCGACCGCGCGGCGAGTCGCCTGATCCCTGACGTTCTGGTCCGCCGCCAGCAGGTCGCGCGCCATCTCCCGCTCTTCCAGCAGCGCCTGCGCGTTCCGCGCTTGCTCCTGATACAAGATCGCCGCCGCTTCGGCAGCGCAGTCCTCGGCGATGGCCAGCTCTTCCTCGGTCAGATCCGCGTTCTCGTCAATGAGAAACAGATAGCCGAGAAGCGTGTTTTCGTAACGGATCGGCACGCATACCCGCGGATAAGCAAAGCCGAGTGCTGGATTGGGCGGTATGCGCATCGGCCCGCACGTCCGGCTTACGCCCAGTGACCGCGCCCATTCGATCCATTCTTCTGGAACTTCCCGATGCAGTATTGATCCGATACGGGCCTGGTCTACCGGTCCCCGGTGAGGGCTGTAGACCTGCAGGCGCATCCGTGCGTCGTCCATCGCCACCGAACACCCGAGACGATCGCCAAGTCCGTCGATAAGGCGCTGAAGTTCTGATCGCATGGCGCCTCCACCAGACTTGAGGCGATCAGTATAGGTCGTTTGATGCCGCATTGAGCCTGGGATCGCCGGTACCGGGAGCGCGGAATGCTTCGAGCATCATGGTTACCGCGGTGCGGGTATCGCGGGTCGCGGCTAGGCATCGCTCTCCGGCGTCGCAGTTGATGCCCAGGAAGCCCGTTGCCGCGGCTAGCAGGTGGTCGATGGTGCCAGCCGTCAGCTCGGTCCCGATCGCCGTCGAGTCCGGCGCGCCCGCTGCCGCGAGCACGGCGGGCAGGTTGGCCAGCTGATCCCGCAGCCACCCGGCCCAGTCTTCGCGCAGCCTAGGGTCCCAGTGGCGCATGGATGGCTCGCGCCCGGCGAAGCTGGGATGGAAGTGGGCGCGCGCCAGATTGCCTGGCCGCTCGCCGATCAGGTCAAAAATGTCAGCGCGCCAGAATGGCTGGTCCACGATGACGGGCTGGGCCGCCGATTCCGAGCCGGCGTGCGCTGGCCGGGCGACAGCGCGCAACTCGACCCGGGTGCCGTGCTCCTCGCTATCGGGCCCGACCTCGTACCAGTGCCGGACGAGGATCGCGGCATTGTCGAAAATGACACTGAACTGCATGTACTCACCTCTTGGCTAGCGTTGGCGTTCCGCGGGCGTAGCGGTCTACCCGCGAGGTCAGCACGTCGAGCGGCACAGTGCCGCCCCCGAGCGCGGCTTGGTGGAAATCACGGAGGTCGAACCTGGTGCCGAGTCTGGCTGAGGCGCGGGCGCGCAATTCGGCGAATTTCAGGTACCCGACCCGGTACGCCAGCGCCTGCCCGGGGACGTCGGTTGCGTATCTAAGCGACTCGGTGCGGATCGCAGGCTCGGTGTCGGCGATATTGGACCGCATGAACTGACGTGCCTGCTCAAGGTCCCACCGGCCCAGGTTCATCGCCGTGTCTACGACGAGCCTTGTTGCCGTAAGCCGCTCTTGAGCTAGCCGTCCGTATGCGTCCCACGGGTCGTCATAGAGCCCCATCTCCCAGCCGAGCCCGGCGGCGTACTCTGCCCACCCTTCCATGAATGCCGCGGCGACAAAGAAACCCTCCCGGCGCAGCCGGGGCAAGGTCGGGCTCTCCGCGGTAGTGGCGACATGGAAGTGGTGACCGGGTATCAGCTCGTGGTATATCACCGCGGCGGCGGTGAGCAGCGACCGCTTGGTCAGGTTCGAGCCGTTGAAACGGTAGAGCCCGACAGGCTGCGTCAAGGTTGCAGGCTCGTAGTAGCCGAAGGTGAGGGCGTCTTCCAGGGCATGATCGAGCCGCGCCACGCCGTAAGGCGTCTGCGGCTTGTCCCGGAAATATTCATCGAGCAGCGGCTCGATCCGCGTGATGTACGCCTCCAGGCGCTGGGCGATTTCGGTGCTGCTCGCGGCGTAGAGCCTTGGCTCGTGTTCGAGCCTGCGGTTGAACTCGGCTTCATCGCCGCGGAAGCCGAGAGTCGCGCGCACCTCGCGCATCCGGTCGGCCAGCATCGCACACTGCTGAAGACCCACCCGGTGCAACTCCTCCGGATCCGCCTGAACAGTGGTCTCGCGCCAGGCGAAGTCCCTGTACGCCACGTCGCCGCCGGCGTAGCCGGCCCAGCCAACCCGCGATGGCGCGCTGGCTGCGTAGCCGGGGCTGATGAGCTCGCGGAGCCCGCCGACGGCTGGGATGATGCGCCCGTCAATGGTGCGGGCCGTGGATTCGGCGAGCGCGGCGGCCCGCGCCGGCGCGAGCCTGGCCGTGCGGCTCGGCTGAACCGTCAGGCGGCGTTGCAGGCTGCCGGCGAGCATCGACAGCGTCCTGGAGACGCCGGGCACCGCTGCCGCGGCGATGCGGATGCCGCGGGCAGCCTGCGCGGTGACCTTATCGCGGACAGCCTCAAGGAGCCGGCCAAGGTCATCGACAAGCATGAGATAGCGGTCGGCGTCTTCCGGGCCGCAGAAGTCGAACTGGCCAAGTACCAGGTCGATGGCGATCGAGATCTCGGAGAAACGGTAGGGCGTCAGGTCGTGCTCAAGCCAGTAACACCGCTCGGCGATCAGCTCGCGTCTGCACCACCCTCGCAGGTAGCCCAGCGTATCCTGATCCGCCGGCGTAAGCTCGGTTTTCTCGAGCGCCGTGATCTCCGTCGCTATCTGCCGGAAGAAGGCCGCGCGTCCGGCGACGTAGTCGGCGCCGAATCCGGGCATTGCCGTCACGGGAAGGCCCGCACGGAGCCGGAGGTAAAACTCATGGTCTGCCAGGAAAGCCCAGCAGCGATCGGTGAGCGCGACCACCGGGTTACCGGGTTGGTTCATGATCCTAAACCTCAACGAAAGTGACCGGCGGGGCAAGCGACGAATGATTGACGAAGTGATGGCAGCGCGAGGCATCTGACGCGCTTCATGCGACTTCCTGACGGGCGAAGTGGCATGCGGCGCGGTGGCGCCGCTGATCAGCGCCTGGCCAGGGATCGGCGGTCAGGCAGTGCGTGCGGTCAGGATTGGCGATCGGGCCGACCGGACAGCGCGGGTGGAACCGGCAGCCGCCGGGCGGGGATCCCGGGTCGGGAGGCTCGCCTAGCGCGGGTGCGGCAATGCCCCGCCCGGCCTGGGCCCGGACGGTCAGCGCTGCCGACACCAGGGCAGTGGTATACGGGTGCTCGGGATGTGCCAGCACGTCGTCGCTGGCGCCGGATTCGACGAGCCGGCCCAGGTACATCATGGCAACCTCGTCGCACACGTAGCGGACGATCGACAGGTTGTGGGTGATGAACAGCAGCGAAATGCCCAGTTCCCGGCGAAGATCGCTGAGAAGGTTCAATACTGCCCCCTGGACCGACACATCCAGTGCCGAGGTCACCTCGTCGGCGATCAGGATTTCGGGCTTGACGGCGAGCGCGCGGGCGATGGCGACGCGCTGGCGCTGACCGCCGGACAGTTCGCGTGGCAGGGCGTCCCTGACCCGGTCTTCCAGGGCAACGATGTCGAGCAGCCTGCTGATCTCCCTGGCCCGTTCGGCATGGCTCAGCTGGCGGTAAGCGGCAAGGGCCTCGCCGATCGTTTCAGCCACGCGCATCCTCGGGTTGAGCGAGGTATCCGGGCTCTGGAAGACTAGCTGGACATGGCGCCCGAACTGCCGGCGCCGCCGGTTACGCCTGCTGGTCACATCGTCGGAGCCGAGCAGGATCCGCCCGGCCGCGACCGGCGCCAGGCCTACGATCGCCCGCGCCAGCGTCGACTTTCCCGACCCGGACTCGCCGACCAAGCCGATCGAGTGACCAGCCGGAATCCGCAGCGATACATCGTCTACGGCGGTCAGCAGGCGGCGCCCGGTGCGGTAACGGACACGCAGGTGGTCAATGGTCAGCGTGGTCACGACGCCTCCGCTCCGGCGGCATCGGCAACCGGGTGCCAGCAGCTTGTGAAGTGTCCCGGCGCTATGCGCTGCCTGCCGGGCATCTGCTCGTGGCACAACACGTCAGCACGCTCGCACCTGGGCGCGAACGGGCAGCCTGGCGGAGGGTCCAGCGGATCGGGCGGCCTGCCCGGAATAGTTGCCAGCGGTGCTGATGCCCGGGCCGCGATGGCGGGCACGGCCTGGATGAGTGCCCGCGTATACGGATGGACCGGATCAGCCAGCAGCACGCCTGCCGGCCCTTCTTCGACGATCCGTCCCGCGTACATGACGATTACCCGCTCGCACATAGCCGCGACCACGGCAATGTCATGGCTGATCAGCAGGGCGGCCGTGGCAAGCTTTTCGTTCACCTCGCGGAGGAGAGCGAGTATCTGCGCCTGCACGATCGTGTCGAGCGCCGTGGTGGGCTCGTCGGCGATGATCAGCGCAGGCTGGCCCATGGTGCTCAGCGCGATGACGGCCCGCTGCTTCATGCCGCCAGATAGCTCATGCGGGTACTGGCGCAGCCGTCGCCGCGGGGCTGGCATCGCAACGGCCTTCAGCTGAGCGACCGCCCGGTCGCGGGCTTGATAGCGGGAAAGACCCGCGTGCTGGCGGATCGCCTCGGTCAGTTGCCGTTCGACCCGGACCGCGGGATTGAGAGCCGATGCCGGGTTCTGGTAGATGAGGCCGAGCCGCATGCCGAGCAGGGCGCGCGATGACCTCGACGAAGGCAGATCCCGAAGGTCGCGGCCCATGAACGACAGCCGCGACGCGGTCAGGGCGGCGGTGCTCGGCAGCAAGTTGGCACAGGCCAGTCCGAGAAGCGTTTTGCCCGAGCCAGACTCACCCACGATGCCTACGATCTCGCCGCTTCGCACGGTCAGCGACACGTCGCGCACCGGCGTGCTTATGCCCTCGCGGTGGGCGAACCGGACAGTCAGGTTCTCGGCCCGCAAAATGGCGTCGTCAGCCTCGGTGCTCACTTGAGTGGTCGCTGGCGTGGACGCCGCTGGCGCAGGCGAGGGAACCGGCGGCACGGCAGGCCCCATGCCGCGGGCATGCCTCGCGATCAACTCGCCGACTAGCTGGAAGGTAAGGCCTGCCAGCACGATCGCCAGGCCGGGGCCGAGCGCGGCAAGCGGCGCGAGGTAGATCCGGTCGAGCCCCTGGCTGAGCAATAGGCCCCAGTCGTAATCGGGGATCTGGACGCCCAGGCCAAGGAAGCTAAGGCCGGCGAACGCGATCAGAGTGCCGCCCGCGGACACGCTGACGCTGATGGCCAGCGGCTCGGCGATATTCGGGAGCACGTGCCGCACCAGTATCCGCGGCATGCGGATGCCCAGGATGCGCGCCGCGGCGACAAACTCCTTGCCGGTCACCGAGGCGGTGAGCGTCTGAGCCAGCCGCGCGAAACCCGGCGCGTAGGCGAGCGCGAGCGCCAGCACGGCACCGTCGGCACGGGCACCGAAGATCACCGCGAAAAAGATCGCGATGATCAAGCCGGGAAAGGCGAGCGCCATTCCGATGCCGCTGCCGATAAGACGGCCAATGCGCCCGCCGAGCACGCCGGGCACCATGCCGATCAGGATGCCGCCGCTCGCGCCGAGCGCTGTTGCGGCGAGCGCCAGTTCCAGCGAGAGCCGAGTCGCCACCAGCGTCCTGGCCAGCAGGTCGCGCCCTAGGTTGTCCGTGCCGAAGGGATGGGCGGCGCTGGATCCGGCCAGGATCGCCGACGTGTTGTCCGTGGCCGCGGCCCTGCCCCAGATAGAAGGCCCGGCGATGGCCAGGAAGAGCATGGCGGCGATAAGCAGTACGGCGGCGATGCCTGACGGCGTCTTCAGCTGCGCCCGTGCTCGCCCCGCGCGCATTTTCCCGGTGGCCATCAGCTGTCCCTGACCGTGGAAAGCGGGTCGAGCACCGCCAGCGCGATGTCGATCGCGAAGTTGACCGCAAGCACGGTCGTGGCCAGCACGAGGACGATGGCCTGAACCACGGCGTAGTCCTGCTGAATCACCGAGTCGGCGATCGCCGTGCCCAGTCCCGGCCAGGCGAACACGTTCTCGACCAGGACGGTCCCGGCGATGAGCGCGGGGAGCAGGTTGCCGGCGATGGTGAGAGAGCCGGTGACCATGTTCGGCAGCGCGTGCCGGAGATAGAGAACGCGCGCGGTGAGCCGTTTGCCGCGCGCCGTGCGGATGTAATCCTCGTTGAGCACGCGGACTGCCTCAACGCGCACGACCCGGGCGAGCAGGAGCGCGGGGCCGAGGCTCAGGGCCGTGACCGGCAGGACGTAAGACACTGGTCCTGCCTGCCCGGCGACGGGGAAGAGGTGGATCGCGACGCCAAAGGCCGCCACCAGGCCCGCGGCGAGCACGAATTCGGGAACCGTGCCGATCACGCCGGTAAAGGTCGTGAAGGCCAGTTCGGTGCGCTGGCGCCGGTCGTCATAGGTGCGGATGGCCAGTAGCAGGCCCAGCGGGTAGGCGATCACGACCACCACGGCGAAGGCGAGCCCCGCGAGCTCGATCGTGTTGGGCAGCCGGGCCGCGATCAGCGGACCGACCGGCTGGTTAGTAACGATCGAAGTCCCGAGGTTGCCCGTGAGCAGGCTCGAAATGTAGTGCAGGTACTGGTGGAGGAGCGGCTGGTCCAGCCCGAGCAGGTGCTTGCGCGAGGCGACCAGGCCGGGCGAGGCAGTCTGCCCGAGCGCGGCGCGGACCGGGTCGCCTGGGATCAGGTGGATCATCGCGAAGGTCGCGGTCAGGACGACGAACAGCGACACGACCAGGCGGTAGCACCTCCGCACGAGAAACCCGGCCCACGGGCCGCGCGTGCGCCGGAGGTCGGCGGTCAGGTCCGCGGGGACCTCGGCAAGGCGGTCGATGCCAGTCAGTCTTCGCGCCTCCTCTGGTCAGCTATTTGTAGAGCCGGATGGTGGTGGGCATCAAGTTGAAATTGTTACCAAGAGCGAACGTCGCCTTGTAGCCGTAATACGGCGTGGCGCCATTGGCGATCACCAGTACGTCGGCGGCCTTGAACAGCGTTCCGACCGCCTGCAGCCACACCGGACAGCTCGCGTCGCCGGCCAGGTGCAGGGCCTTGCTGGTCAGCCGCACGTAGGCAGCATTGCTGATGCCAGCGAAGTTGACGCCCTTCGGCGGCACTGGTCCGGCCAGGAACGGGACGAGCTGCGATGGCAGCGGCTCGTTGGGCGTCGCGTTGACGAACACATCCCAGTTACCGGTCTGGTACAGGTCAGCCACGAGGGCGTTTTCGGTCACCGTGACGACTTTCGTGTCGACCCCGATTGCCTTCCACTCCTGTGCCATGAACTCGCTCGTCGCCGGCAGCGTGGCCGCCTGGTCGGGCGGTGTGATCAGCGTCAGGTGCAGCGGCTTGCCGTTCTTCTCGCGGGTGCCGCCAGGCCCGGTCTTCCAGCCATCGGAGTCGAGCAGGCGCCTGGCGGCGCCGGGATCGTAGGCGGGCAGGTTCGCCGCGGCGTTGCCGTAACATGCCGTGCCCCTGGCCTTCACGTCGCCGGCCAGGTCGACCTTGCCGCCCCCGACGGCGACCTCGCCAGCTTTCGTCCTGTTCACAGCCTCGACGAGGGCGGTGCGCAGCTTAGGATCGGCGAGGATCCGGCCCGGGCGCTGGTTGAAACTGGTCAGGCCGAGTACGGTGCTGATATCGACCTTGTACAGGTGCTCAGCGTCCAGCCGGGCCGTGTCGGCGCCGCTGACGATGGCCGCGTTGATCCCGCCTGTGAGCAGCAGGTTGGCTGCCGTGGATGAACTCGGGATGTCCTCAAGGACGAGCTTGCCTGGCTGGCCGGGAACGCTCGTCTTCGCGCCGTCCGGACCCCAGGCATAGCCGGGACGGCGGGTCATCGTGTCCGGGCCGCCCGCCTTGTAGCTGGTCAGCGTGTACGGGCCGGTCCCGTCAGTCGCGTGGTCAAGGGACTTGAGGTTAGCGAGGCCGCGCGGGCACACGATGGGCAAGATCCCGATGGACCGGGTGATAAAGCTGAACGGCGATGACATTGTGACCGTCACGACGCCCGTCTTGTCGTCTCCGGTGACCGTGAATGGCACGGTCGGGAGGATCTGCTGGGGAGGGCCGAAATTGTTTTTCGGATCCTTGGCCTGATTGATCGCGTTGGCGACATCGCTGGCGGTCAGCGCCGACCCGTCGGAGCAGGTGATGCCTGAGCGCAGGGTGAAAACTGCCCTGGTAGTCGTCGCCGTCCATGACCTGGCCAGGCCGGAAACTACCTCGCCGCGCGCGTCGACGTTCACCAGTGAGTCGTAGGCGAAGGGCGCGATGAAGGCCGCGTCGAAGTCGGAGTACGGGTCAAACGAGTGAATCTCGCTGCCGGCGATGGCAAAGGTGCCTCCGGTTGCCAGCGCGGCGCTCGTACCGGTGCCCTTCGGCTCGGTCCCGCCGGGCGCGGCGCTCGTGCATGACGCCACGGCGGTAAGCCCGGCCACCAGCAGGGCTAGACGCGCGAGGCCGGTTCCGGTCATTGGTGCCTCCTGACGCAAAGCGCCAAACTTGATGAAGTAGTGCGCGAATCTACTCCGGCCCGCGATCGCCGGGGTACCGTCAACTGTCCTGACAACAGGTCCGCCGGGCCGACAATTGGAGCGGTCACTGTCCCTGGAGAACAGCCAGGCCGCCCGATTGCGCGCGTCCGTTACCCCAGAACAGAGTTGCTGCTGTGCGGATTGCGCGTGCGAAGCCGGGAATAGTGCCCGAGGCTGACCGCAACGCCCGCATGGGCGGCCAGCCAGGTCACGGGTCTCGCGTCATGGTCGTGACCGGCTTCGCAGGCGTCGATGATCGCCGTGACCATGCCGCCTATTACCGGCGCGTTCTTGAACTGATTACCGCTCGTGCCGATGGCGACGTAATAACCGTCAATTCCCGTGCGATCGTAGACCGGTATCCAGTCGCTCGATACGTCGTAGATGCCCGCGATGCCGGCAGCGGCCTGGGGGATCCTTGCCCCGGGAACGCGCCGCGCGAGCCTGGTGCTCTGAGCTTCATATGCCGCGGCGCTGGCGCGGGCGTCGTGACGGTCGGGATCCTCGATCCAGATGAGCGGATCGCACGGAGGCTCCTGACTCCCCACGAGAATGCCGCCGCTGGCATCGCGCCTGAAATAGGTGCCGAGGTCGCCGTCGTTGACCACCGGAATCGTGCCGCCGGGGCGGGCCGGGCCGAGAACCCGGTGCACCTCCTGGCGCAACGGCCGGGTCGAGATGCTGAAGTCAGCGGTCGCGCCGGCCAGGGCGTTGATCTCGCCAGAGTGCGGCCCGGCCGCATTCACGACGGCTCGCGCCGGCACCCGCTCACCGCTGGCGAGAGTTACCGACCTGACCGCTCCGCCTTCGACCTCGACGCCGCGGACCCTGGCGTGAAACCGCGCCCGGGCCCCGCGCGCCATCGCTGCGTGCAAAAGGTTGTGAGCCGCAAGAGGCGGGTCGTCGACGAATCCGCCGTCCGGAGTCCACAGGGCGGTTACCTCGCCTGCGGGATCGTCCCAGAATGAGTCGTCATCGAGGCGGCGGGGCGGGTAGTACCGGCCGGTATCGAGGTCAGGGAACGCTCTTTGCAGCGCTGGCCCTGTCAGCCATTCATAGGGAACACCTATCTGGTCGTAGTGAGCGGTGAGGCGCTCAAAGTCAAGACCGGGAAACTGGAACGCCAGCACGCCAGTCCGCGTGTAGCGCGCCAGGCCAGCCGGGTCGGTCGTCCCCAGATAATCGGGCCACTCTTCCCAGCGGAATTTTGCTTCCCAGGCGACGGCGACGCCTTCGAACGTGGAGTAATGAAAGCGGACGATCGCTGACGACGCGCTCGTCGAGCCCAGGCCCGCACCACCGCCCTTATCCAGCACCAGGACATCGCGGCCGCTCTTCGCCAATTCCAGCGCGATGCCCGCGCCGACGACACCCGCCCCGATGACCACAACGTCCATGCGCCCGGCACTACCAGCCTTTCGGTCCTCAGGCCACGCTAGATCCTGATCCCCCTGCCAGGGAACGAGCACTTGTAGCACGCACTCACCCGAGATTCCGACAAATTAACGTCGTCCCAGGGAATACGTCAGCACGCGGCGCGGCGCTCGGCCCGCGGTGCCCGGACCGTGCCGGGGCGCGCGTACACGGCCCGGGTGGGTACGCTTCTCAGGTCAGCATCGAATGCCGGGCCGGGAATCCCGGCCAGCGCGCCTGGTTCCCCCGTCCAGGGCCCGGCGTAACATCATCTGGGCAGCGAACGAGTGCGGAGAGGCGCGATGACCCGGCCGGATGAGCAGGAACGGCACGACAGGTGGGAGGCATCGGGAATCCGTACGGATGTCCCGCATCCGGCCAGGGTCTATGACTACCTTCTGGGCGGCAAGGACAACTTCGCCGTCGACCGCGAGGCGGCCGAGATGTCCCTGAGGATCTCGCCGGAGATCCGGCACAGCGCGCGGGCCAACCGTCAGTTCCTGGTGCGAGCGGTACGGTTCTTGCGCGACAACGGAATCCGCCAGTTTCTTGACGTCGGGACCGGGCTGCCGACCAGTCCCAATACCTACGAGGTAGCTCAGGACGGGCATCCGGATGCCCGGGTTGTTTACGTCGATAAAGATCCCGTGGTGGTCGTGCATGCCGAGGCGCTGATGGCCAGTAACCCGACCACTGAGGTGGTCCAGGCTGACCTGCGGAACGTGGATGAGGTTCTCATCGCGACGGGCAGGCTGCTGGACTTCAGCAAGCCGGTGGGGCTGCTGTTCGTCGCGTGCCTGCACAACATCCCGGATGACGATGACCCGGCAGGTACCGTCGCCCGCTACCTGACGGCGCTGGCGCCAGGAAGCTATCTGGTCATCTCGCACGCAACCGACGAGCTCGACCCCGACAGGATGCACGCGATCACGGCGGAATACGCCAAGCGGGGTACCGTCTTCGTCGGCCGGAGCAAGGAGTCCATCCAGCGCATGTTCAATGGCGCGGAGCTGGTCGATCCGGGGGTCGTGCTCATCTCCTACTGGCGTCCTGACAGCGGCCGGCCGGACCACAACGCTGATCAGGTCTGGGGTTATTGCGGCGTCGCCCGGATGTGAGGACTGGCTTCCCCGCCGCACCATCGCGGTCGCATCGAGCGGCCACCCGCGGCGCCGTTCGCATGCCGCATCGGCCTCAGGCTAGGCGGAGGAAAACCCGCGCAAGTCTTTCTTCTATTTTAGTGGTTTAGTCCATCTTTAGTGCGGCTGCGCCAAATCACATGCCAGCCTTGGCAACCAGATATCGGCCCGGCACGCCATTGTTTGGCGGGCCATCTGAGCGGCTGGGATGCGCCTGCCTGACTTACGCGTCGCGGCCGGCCTGGCTGCCGCGAACAGGCGGACTGTCACCGGCAACTGGCCTGGCGGCGGGCAGGTCCCGCGCCGATGCTCACGTTCGGAGTGGCTGACGTCTCGCGCTTGCGAGGCACGCCTCCGGTGTGCACCAGAACGAGCCGAGCTTATGTGAAATCATCACACAAGAGTACGCTTGACAATTTTCGAGGGTCATGTGATCTTTTGGGTGGTAGCTGCCGGTAAGAATTCTGGCATACCGAATGGCTGTACTCCCGGTTGAGAATAACTCACTTACTGGACTATATCTTTCGCGTTACGGGGGGCGATTTCCTTGGAGTCCTTGAAAGGAGTGCCGGGCCGACGGTGTAGTTGTCCTCGACAACGGCAAGAAGGCCGTCGTCCGCCAGCCGGAGGATCACCTGAAGGCCGGCCCCGCCATTGAGGTCGGCGTGCTGCTTTATCGCACGCAGAATCTTCTAGTGGCGGTGGTGTCACCCGCTACCTACCTGGCCAGTCAGGCGGTCCGCGGGCAGGTGATCGGCGGTGGCGCCTGACCAGGTCGCGCAGGCATCCCCCCGGCAGGCAGGCGCGGCGGCGGCACGCGCCACCCGGGCTTTCTCCGACCCCAACTTCGTTAAACTCTGGGCGGGGCAGTCGGTCTCGCTGATCGGCACCCAGGTCACCCAGTTCACGATGCCGCTGATCGCGATCATCTCGCTGAACGCCACGGTGGCCGAAGTTGGCGTGCTGAATGCGCTGCGCTTCGTACCTGTGCTGTTGCTGTCCCTGTTCGCCGGGGTCTGGCTGGACAGGCGCCGCCGCCGGCCGGTGCTGATCGCTTGCGCGCTGGGCAACGCGGTTCTGATAGCTACCGTGCCGCTGGCTTCGGTGACCGGCGTGCTGTCCATCGGCATGCTGTACGTGATTGTCACAATGACCGGGCTGCTGTCCATGACGTTCGACGTCGGGGCGATGTCCTACGTGCCGAACCTGGTTGACCCCGGGCAGCTTACGGATGCCAACAGCAAGATCCAGGCCAGCACGGCGTTCGCCGGGGTCGCTGGACCCGGGCTCGCCGGGGTGCTGGTGGGCCTGGTCACCGCGCCGATTACGCTCACCGCGGACTCGGTCTCATATCTGTTCTCGGCGGCTGGCCTGATCGCGATCCGCAAGCCCGAGCCGTCGCCGGACGTGCCGGAGGTCCGGGCCTCGGTCCGGCAGTCGATCTCCGAGGGACTTCGCGCCGTGTGGGGCAGCAAGCTGCTGAGCGCCCTGCTCACCCAGGGCGCCGCGCTGAACCTGTTCTTCGGCGCGTACATCACGGTCTTCGTGGTGTACGCCGTCAGGGTAATACGCCTGCATCCGCTCGAGCTGGGCATCGTCATGGCCGGCTCAGCTGTCGGCAGCTTCGCGGGTGCCACGACCGCCAGGCGCGTCACCAAGGCGCTCGGGCTCGGCCGGACCATGACCATCAACACGGTGGGGGAGTCGCTGGCCCTGCTCTTGCTGCTGGTGCCCAGGCACGCCGGCGTGGCGACGATGACGATCTTCGTCGTGGCACAGCTCGCCTACGGGTGGAATGTCGGCGTGCTCAACGTCAACGTCATCACATTGCGGCAGACCGTCACGCCCAGACGAGTTCTCGCGCGGATGAACGCGACATACCGCATGGTGCTCTTTGGCATCGCGCCCATCGGGATGTCGCTCGGCGGAGTGCTCGGCAGCGCGGTGGGACTGCGTAACGCGCTGGTGATCTCCCTGACGCTGACGGCGTCACCGCTGCTGTGGCTCTTCTTCTCCCCGGTGTTCCGGCTCAAGGAGATGCCTGCGGCGCCGCTGGAGCCGCCAAGCCAGCCCGCTACGCCAACCGCGAAGGATGGACGGAACTGATGACGCAGATCCCAGCGACCGCGGCTCCGGCGCGGCCGCCCTTGTCGTTTAGCCAGGACCAGCTGTGGTTCATCGACGAGTTCCATCACGGGCTCTCCGCGCACAACGTCCCCAGCCTGATCTGGCTGGATGGCCAGCTTGACGTCGCCGCGCTGGGGCGCGCACTCGGCGCCCTGGTGGCACGGCACGAGCCGCTGCGAACCCGGTTCGTGGCAGGGGCCGATGGCCATCCGGTGCAAGTGATCGATCCGGCGGACGGGCCGGCGACCGCGGCACTCGAGCTGACGGACTACGCGACTCTGCCCTCGGACGCCGCGGTGCGAGAGGTGCGGAAGCTCGCGGACGACGAGGCGCTGCGGCCGTTTCACCTCGCGGACGAGCACCCGATGCGGACCCGCCTGGCGCGGATCACAGGCGATAAGCACGTGCTGGTGCTCGTGGCGCACGAGGCGGTACTCGATAACTGGTCGGTGCGGGTGCTGCTGGAGGACCTGACCGCGCTGTATCGCCGGGAGGTGACGGGACAGCCAGCCGGCCTGGCCGAGCTGCCGGTCAGGTTCGCCGACTACGTGGCGTGGGAACGGCAGCATCTCCAGGGCCAGGTGCTGGCCGATGAGGAGGAGTACTGGCGCGCGACGCTGGCTGGCTGCGAGACCACCCGCTTTCCAGCCGACCGGCCCCGCCCGCTGCTCGCCGACCATTCCGGCGCCTTAGCGCAGGCTACAGTTGAGCCGGCGGTGCTCGGCCGCCTGCGGAAGCTGAGCCGCGGCGAGGGCACGACGCTGCCGGTCACGCTGCTGGCCGTGCTGCTGGTGCTGCTGCACCGGTATACCGGCCAGGCCGACCTGGTCGCAGGAACCGCCATCCCACGCCGGGGTGGCCGGGGTGGGATGGCCAGGCCGCTGCTGGCCCCGCTGCTGGCCTTGCTTGACAGTCCGCTGCCCATACGCGCGCAGGCATCAGGGGACCTGGAGTTCAGGCAGTTCCTCGCCCGCGTACACGAGGCGGTAACCGGCGCCCAGGCCCATCAGGACCTGCCATTCGCCAGGATCGTGGAAGCGCTGCACATCGACCACGACCCTGGCCGCTTCCCGGTCTTCCAGACCGCGTTCAGTTACTCCGAGCCGCCGCGGGACATCGAGGCGGCGGGCGTCACCTTCCGCTACGAGCGGACTGCCCTGCGCGCGTCCAAGTACGACATCGGCTTCCTGGCGGAGCCGTGCCCGGACGGACTGCGGCTGGAAGCCATTTATGCGCCAGCGCTGTTCGACGCATCCACGGTGCGCCGGCTGCTCGGGAACTTCGGAGTACTGCTGCGCGGAGTGGCCGACGATCCGTCCGCGCGGCTCGGGCGGCTGCCCGTGCTGACCGAAGCTGAGCTGCGTGCCGAACTGGCGGACTGGAACGACACCTACGCGGACCTGCCGGTGCAATGCATTCATGAGGGATTCGAGGAACGGGCGGCGGCCACGCCGGACGCTGTGGCGGCCGAGTTCGAAGATGAGCGGGTCTCCTATGCCGAGCTCAACCGGTGGGCCAGCCAGATCGCCCGGTTGCTGCGCGATCTCGGGGCTGGCCCTGAGGCGCTCGCGGGTGTGTGCATGCAGACGGGGCTGCGACGGCTTGCGGCGCTGCTTGGTATCTGGAAGGCCGGCGCCGGATACGTCCCGCTGGACCCTGCCCTGCCAGCGGAACGGCTGGCGTTCATGATCAGCGACACCGCCATGGCCATCATTGTCACCGACGACCGGGGCCGGGCAAGCGTGCCGGACGTGGCCGGGGTCACCGTGGTATCCCTGGACGCCGAGTGGGACCGGTTGCGTCAGCTGCCCGCCGGTAACCTGGCCGGCACAGGCGTCGCGCCATCGAACGTCGCCTACGTGATGTACACCTCAGGGTCGACCGGCCAGCCCAAGGGGGTGGTAGTTGAGCATCGGCAGGCGATCAACTTCCTGCACGGATTGTCCAGGATATGGCGGATCGAAGCCGGCGGCGCCGTGCTCCAGTTCGCCGCGTTCACCTTCGACGTGTCCGTCGCGGACATGTTCATGCCGCTGCTCGGCGGCGCGAAGCTGGTGCTCGCCGCGCCGCAGACGCTGCACTCGCCGCCTCGCCTGGCCGCGCTTATGCGCGACGCGAGAATCACATTCGCCTGTCTCCCGCCAGCGGTACTCAGCCTGCTGACCGGGGAAGACTTCCCGGACCTCAGGAAGCTGCTGTCGGCCGGGGATGAGCTGTCGAGCGAACTGCTCAGGGGCTGGCTCAAGGATGGGCTGGAGATCTACAACGGTTACGGCCCGACCGAGGCGTCCATAGGGTCGACCTTCATGAAGCTGGAGCCGACCACGCCGCTGCCGCCGCCGATCGGCCGGCCCAAGCCGAACTACCAGGCGTATGTCCTCGACAGCTACCTGAACCCAGTGCCAGTCGGCGTCATCGGGGAACTGCACATCGGCGGCGCCGGAGTCGCCCGCGGTTACCTGAACCGGCCGGGCCTGACCGGGGGACGGTTCATCCCGGACCCCTTCATTCCCGGCCAGCGGCTCTATAAGACCGGCGACCTGGTCCGCCGCCGCCCGGACGGGACGCTTGGGTTCGCCGGGCGCATCGACAACCAGGTCAAGATCCGAGGGCTCCGGGTGGAGCCCGGGGAAATAGAAACGGCACTGGTGACGCACCCGGACATCGCGCAGGCGGTGGTGACGGTGGTGACCGACCCGGCCGGCGTCAAGCAGCTCGCGGGCTACCTGCGGGCCGCCGATGGCGCGACTGTCGTGGTCGCCGACATCCGCCGCCATCTCGCGCGGTCGCTGCCCGCCTACATGATCCCCGCCTATCTGGTCACGCTGGACGAGCTGCCCCTCACTGCGCACGGGAAGATCGACAAGGCCGCGCTGCCGCCACCTGGGGCAGCAGGCGACGCGACTGCCGGCCGGGTGCCGCCGCGCACGCTAATAGAAGCTGTCCTGGCCGACCTGTATGCCAACGTGCTCGGCACCGGGCAGGTGGGTGCCACCGAGAGCTTCTTCGATGCCGGCGGAAACTCCTTGCAGGCGATGCGGCTCATCGGTCAGCTTCGCACCGCGCTCGGAGCTGACCTCGACCTCGCCGCCGTGTTCCTGACGCCGGCACCGCGACAGCTCGCCGCCGTCCTGCGGGACACGCACGGCTTCGCCGACAGCGATCTGGGTCCCGACGGCGTCAAAGGGGTCACCGAGTCAATCACGCTGGTGCGCAGGCCCGCAGAAGACACCGAGAAGATCCCGCGGCGCCGCGCTGAGCTCGCGCAGGCCCCGCCGTCGCATGGGCAAGAGCAGCTGTGGTTGATCGACAGGCTTACGCCAGGACTGTCCAACTACAACATCCCGCAGGTGCTGCGCCTGTCGGGCGCACTGGACCGCCGGGCACTGGAACGGGCGCTCGGCGGGCTGGTCGCGCGTCATGAGGTGCTGCGTACCAGGCTGGTGCCGGATAGGGAGGGCCGGCCGGTTCAGGTGATCGATCCGCCAGTGCCTGTGGTTCTGGAGGTCGTGGACCTGGCTGGGCTGGGGCCGGGCCCGGGGCTGGCCAGGTTGCGTGAGGTTGTCTTCGCCGAGGCGATGCGGCCGTTTGATCTTGCGGCCGGCCCGTTGCTGCGTGCCTGCCTGGCACGGCTCGGAGAGGCCGAGCACGCGCTGGTCGCGGTGTTTCATCATGCGGTGTTCGATGGCTGGTCGGCCGGGGTGCTGGTACGGGACCTTGCGGCGCTGTACCGGGGTGAGGTGACCGGGGAGCGGTCCGGGCTAGATGAGCTGCCTGTGCAGTTCGGCGACTACGCGGTGTGGGAGCGTGAGCGGCTGCAAGGACAGCTCGTGGGAGATCTCGAGTCGTACTGGCGGAGAATGCTTGACGGGTTCGAGACGGTACGGTTCCCCGTCGACCGGCCGCGTCCGGTGATCGACTGCTTTGACGGGGCGCTGGCTGAGCGGATGACCGATGCGACGCTGCTGGCCGGGCTGCGGGAGGTAAGCCTCAGGGAGGGCGCGACGTTGTTCGTGACGCTGATGGCTGGCCTGCTGACGCTGCTGCACCGTTATACCGGGCAGGACGACCTGGTCGTGGGCACTGTCAGCGCGAACCGGAGCCGGGCGGAGCTGGCGCCGCTGATCGGCTTCCTGGTGAACACGCTGCCGATCCGCTGTGACCTGTCCGGGGATCCGGCGTTCGCTGAGTTGCTGGCGCGGGTGAAGGAGGTTGTGGTCGGCGCGTTCGCGCATCAGGATCTGCCGTTCGGCAAGCTGGTGAACGCCCTGAAGGTGGAACGCGATGCCAGCCGGTCCCCGGTCTACCAAATCGATTTCACCTACACCGAGCAAGACGACACCTCAGTGCCAGCCGCGGATGTCGAGTTCGCGGTCAGCGATCTGGTCCGCGGCATCAACGCGGCGAAGTTTGACCTGACGTTTGCCGCGGAGGCGCGTCCTGGGGGGCTGTGGCTTGAGTGCTGTTACAAGACCGCCCTGTTTGATGCGCGCACGATCGAGCGGCTGCTGGGGCACCTGGAGGTGCTGCTGCGCGGCGTGGTGGCCGACCCGTCCGCGCGGCTGTCGCGGCTGCCGCTGCTGACCGAGGCTGAGCTGCGGGCCGAGTTGCGGGACTGGAATGACACCGCCGGCCCGGTCCCGCCGGTCTGCGTTCACGAGGGTTTCGAGGCGCAGGCGGCGCGGACGCCGGACGCGGTCGCGGCCGAGTACGAAGGCGAGCGGGTCTGTTATGCGGAGTTGAACCGGCAGGCGAACCAGATCGCACGGCGGCTGCGAGAGCTCGGGGTAAGGCCCGAAGCGCTCGCTGGAGTGTGCATGCGCGCCGGGCTCCGCCGGCTCGCGGTGCTGCTCGGCATCCTCAAAGCGGGCGCCGGATACGTCCCGCTGGACCCGGCCCTGCCCGCGCGGCGCCTGGCCTTCATGATCGCCGACACCGCCATGACCGTTATCCTCACCGACCACGCGAGCGCGGACAGCGTGGCCGATGCCAGTACCGTCAACGTGGAAGCCGCGTGGGAGCAGCTCGCCGCTCTCGACGGCAGCAACCTGACCAGTACCGGCGTCACCCCGGCGAACGTGGCGTACGTGATCTACACCTCCGGGTCGACCGGCCAGCCTAAGGGCGTGGTCGTCGAGCACCGCAGCGTGGTCAACCTGGTGCAGGGCAGGATGCAGCACTGGGAGATCGGTCCGGGCGATGCCGTGCTGCAGTTCGCGTCCTTTGCCTTCGACATGTCGGTGCTTGACACGTTCCTGTCGCTGCTGGCCGGCGCACGGATGGTGCTCGCGGCACCGGAAACCCTGCACTCACCACCACGTCTGGCGGCGCTACTCCGCCAGACCCGTGTCACGTACGCCAACCTGCCAACGGCTGTGCTGGGCCTGCTGCCCGCGGACCACTACCCAGATCTGCGGATCCTGTCATTTGGCGGCGAACAGGTACCGACGGAAGTGGCCCGCCGCTGGATACGTCCCGGCCTTCGGCTGGTCAACGACTACGGTCCGACCGAGGCGACCTCAATCGCGGTCATCGCCGAGCTGGACGCCAGCACCCCGATGCCGCCGCCGATCGGGTTTCCCGTCCGCCCCAACTACCGGGCCTACGTCCTGGACCTGGACCTGAACCCGGTACCACCCGGGGTCTTCGGCGAGCTGCATCTCGGCGGGGCCGGCCTGGCCCGCGGTTACCTGAACCGGCCAGACCTGACCGGCGAGCGGTTCATCCCTGATCCCTTCACCCCCGGCCAGCGGCTTTACAAGAGCGGCGACCTGGTCCG
>DASTJM010000026.1:0-9801 GCA_035716545.1 Streptosporangiaceae bacterium | reverse complement strand
GCCCCGGCGGAAGAGTCCCCTTCCCGGCGGAAGAGTCCCCTTTCCCGGCGGAAGACCCTCCTTCCCGGCGGAAGAGTCCCCTTCCCGGCGGAAGATTTCTCGTTCCCTGCCGAGGGTTCTCCTTTCCTGGCGGAGAGTTCTTGTAGCCGGGAGCTTTCTCGTGCCCCTAGTGGAGAGTTCTCATTGCCGGGAGCTTTCTCGTGCCCCTGGTGGAGAGTTTTTCTGTTGTGGGGTCTTTTCGTCGTATAGCACGACAATTCTCCGCAACACGAAAAGTCTCCCCTCGAAACACGAAAAGGCTCCGCACCAGGCGAGTCCGGGCCGCGGATGCGAGCAGCGTGCGCGGGTGAATGGCCGAGGTCGGGTGCGCGGGTTAGGCGCGGCCAGGATGGGCGGGCTCGGCCCGGCAACGGGCAGACCCCGACCACAGCAACCCGGACGACACCAACCCCGCACCACACCAACCCCGCACCACACCAACCCCCGACGACACCAACCCCGGACGACACCAACCCCGGACGACACCAACCCCGGACCACACCAACCCCGCACCACACCAACCCCGGACCACACCAACCCCGGACCACAGCGGCGGTCCGAGGACTAGGCTTTCCTGGACCCTGGAGTTTGACCGGCAGGGCTTGCGGGGCCGGCTAGACCGGCCCTGCGCAACGCCGCGGCCATCGCGCCGCCTTGGTCGGCTTGCCTGCCGGGACCAGGCCGGGAGCTATCCGTTCCCCCTCTTCGGGGTTGGCCTTGACGCTGGCCCGGACGATCACCTCGCGGGCCGCGCTCGGACCCGGGCGCGGGACGATCGGGCGGGTCATCGTCCAGGCGCATCGACAGCGAGACCCGCTTGCGCGGGATGTCCACTCCGAGCACCTTGACCTTGACGATGTCGCCTGGCTTGGCGATCTCGCGCGGGTCGCTGACGAAGGTGCGCGACATGGCTGAGACGTGCACGAGGCCGTCCTGGTGCACGCCGATGTCGACGAAGGCGCCGAACGCGGCGACGTTGGTCACGACGCCCTCGAGTACCATGCCAGAGCGCAGATCAGCCAGCGACTCGACGCCCTCGGCGAAGGTAGCCGTGGTGAAGGCGGGACGAGGGTCACGGCCGGGCTTCTCGAGTTCGCCGAGGATGTCGGTCACCGTCGGCAGGCCGAACTTCTCGTCGGTGAACTCACCCGGCTTCAGCGACCGCAGCTTGGCGGTATTGCCGATCAGCGAGCCGATCGGCGTCCCGGCCGCCTTGATGATGCGGCGGACCAGCGGGTAGGCCTCCGGATGCACAGCCGAGGAGTCCAGCGGGTCGTCGCCGCCGATGATGCGCAGGAAGCCCGCGCACTGCTCGAAGGCTTTCGGCCCGAGGCGGGGAACGTTCTTGAGAGCCTGGCGGGTGGCGAAGGGGCCGCTGGCGTCCCTGTGCGCGACGATGGAACCGGCCAGGCCTTCGCTAATGCCGGAAACCCGCGCCAGGAGCGGAGGCGAGGCGGTGTTGACGTCCACCCCGACGGCGTTCACACAGTCCTCGACCACCGCGTCGAGCGATTTGGACAGCTTGCCCTGGGCCAGGTCGTGCTGATACTGGCCGACGCCGATCGACTTCGGGTCGATCTTCACAAGCTCGGCCAGCGGGTCCTGGAGCCGCCGCGCGATCGAGACGGCGCCGCGCAGCGAGACGTCCATGCCCGGCAGTTCTTTCGAGGCGTAAGCCGAGGCCGAGTACACCGACGCGCCGGCTTCGGAGACCATGACCTTGGTGAGCGAGAGTTCGGGGTGGGCCTTGATCAGGTCGGCGGCAAGCTTGTCCGTCTCCCGCGACGCGGTGCCGTTGCCGATAGCGATCAGGTCGACCTTGTGCCTGGCCGCCAGCTGGGCGAGGGTCGCGAGCGACTCTTCCCAGCGGCGCTGCGGCTCGTGCGGGTAGATCGTAGCGGTCGCGACTGGCTTGCCGGTCTGGTCGACCACGGTTACCTTGACGCCAGTGCGGAACCCCGGATCGAGTCCCATCGTGGTGCGCGCGCCTGCCGGAGCGGCGAGCAGCAGGTCGCGCAGGTTAGCCGCGAAGACCCTGACTGCCTCGTCCTCGGCGGCCTGCCACAGGCGCATCCGCAGGTCAGCGCCGACGTGGACGCTGATCCTGGCCCTCCAGGCCAGCCTTACCGTGTCGGCCAGCCACCGGTCGGCTGGCCTGCCGAGGTCTTCGACACCGAAATTCGCGGCGACCAGGGCCTCGGAATCGCTGAAGCCGGTCGCGGCGCCAGCCGGGGCCGGGATCTCCCCGGCGTCCATCGTGAGGTCGAGCACGTCTTCCTTCTCGCCCCGGAACATCGCCAGGATCCGGTGCGATGGCAGCTTGGTGTACGGCTCATCGAATTCGAAGTAGTCGGCGAACTTGGCGCCCGCTTCCTCCTTGCCTGGCTTGACCGTCGCGATCAGCTTGCCTCGTGACCAGGTACGTTCCCTGAGCACCCCGATCAGGTCGGCATCTTCGGAGAATCGCTCGACCAGGATCGCCTGTGCGCCGTCGAGCGCGGCGGCCGCGTCGGCCACCCCGCGATCGGAGTCCACGTAGCCGGCCGCGGCCGCCCGCGGGTCGTGCCCCGGGTCAGCGAGCAGCAGGTCGGCGAGCGGTTCAAGGCCGGCCTCGCGGGCGATCTGGGCGCGGGTGCGGCGCTTGGGCTTGAAGGGCAGGTAGATGTCCTCCAGCCTGGCCTTGGTCTCGGCGACCATGATCTGGGCCGCGAGCGCGTCGTCGAGCTTGCCCTGGGCAGCGATGGACTCGAGGATGGCGGTTCGGCGATCTTCGAGCTCACGCAGATAGGTGAGCCGCTCGGTGAGCAGGCGGAGCTGGGCATCGTCAAGCGCGCCGGTCGCTTCCTTGCGGTACCTGGCGATGAAGGGTACGGTCGCGCCGCCGTCGAGCAGTTCGATCGCAGCGATGACCTGGTTGTCCCTGACGTTGAGTTCGCCGGCGATCCGGCGGTGCACCGGCACCGCTGCCGGGATCTTGACAGCGCGATGGCCTGATTCCTGGCCGGAACCTTCGCCGGGAGCGATCGTCGGTGCAGTCACGTTCAGGGGTCCGCCTTTGCTCTGAAGGGCCTGGGGGTGAGAGTCCGAGCTTAGGCGTTAATCGGCACCACTGCCTCGGGCGTGTGCGTAAGGAATGTCAGGGCCTCTTCGAAATACAAGGTCACGGTCTCGATGTCGTGCGACAGGTAGCCGACCGACAGATCCTGGCCGAGGTAGAGCTCGAAGTCCCCGCCCCTGGCTGACAGCACGAACGCGCCCTCGATCGCCGGCGCCCACACAATCGGCCCGTCGACCAGCTTGGCCAGGTGCTGGCGCACCGGGTAGCCGTGGTCGGAGGTTTCGCTGACCGCCGTGTAGGCGCTTGCGCTGAGAACCAGCGCGAACGGTCCGCCAACGCCCGCCAGCCGCAGCGATTCGAGCGCTGAGCTGACGACATCCGGGTAAGCGGTGGCGTCGCCCGGGATTGTGAGCGCCTGGTTCGATGCCGCCTGCCTGATCCCGGCTATGCTGCCCGCGGCGTAGCCGTCGAACACGGCCCGGTCTTCGGCCATCGCGATCATCCTGGCGGCTTCCTTGACCGGCTGCCAGTCGGGGTCTTCCGCACCGCGCTCGACGTCATCGACCGCCTGCCGGCTGACCGCGAACGGCACCCTGAACTCGATCACCGGCAGGGCGATCCTCGCCCGGGCGATCACGCCATCGGACGGCGCCTTGATGTCCGTGAGATGCCCGGTACCCACCGCCGACAGGACCCCGTCACCAGGCGCCGTGACGTCGACCACCCTGCGCCCGGCCAGGTGCAGCGTGAAGGTCCGCCTGGCCTCGTCCTCGATGCTGGCCCAGGCGGCAGCGGAAATGGGGGCGAGCTCGCGGTGCAGGTTGTTCATTGCTGAGCGCTCCTTTGCAGGCTGCCTATCCGGAGTGAACCGCAGTGCCCGGGTCGGCCCCGATGGGCCCGGCAGGTCGTCCCCCGCCCGAGACCGGCCTAAACCGCCAGGCTAAGGAACAACGCATGCGACCGTGATGTTCGAGGTGCGGCCAGCCAGGACAGTGACGGAAAGAGGTTGTGAGCAGGGAACCTCCTTCCCAGGGCCGCCGCCGTTCGCGCCGCTCGCCTGCAGAATGTCCGGTGAACGGCCCCACACCGAATATGTACCAGGCCGAAGAGCCGTTGAGAACACGCCGCTCTTGCCAACCTTCACCGACACCTGACGCCCCCCAGCGCCCCTAAATTCGATCACTCCGGAGAGTCGCACCACTTTAGGCTGCGCGCCGCCTGAACCCAGCGGCCCGCCTTCGCGAACGAATTTGCCGTCCACCATTCCCTCGAAATGCTGCACGTGACCCGACGTGACTGTCGATGATCGCCCATGGCCAGAATCGCCGGAACCGTTTGCAGATGCGCATGCCGCAATCAGCAGCACGCCAGCGCAACTGGCCGCTAGCTGAATCGCAGGAAGTACTCGCGCCGCTTTCGTTATCATTATCGGACGCCCTTTCCTGAGCGCTGTCCATAAGAAAATGAATCAGCACTTGGACGACCGAGCAGCGCGAACCGTTCCGTCGACCTTCACGACTGCTTGGGGAGAACGGGCGCGCGACCACCGGTAACCGGCGAACCGCTCGTCTACCTGCTCGGCCGTTAGCCCGAACCTGTCCAGCGAGTACCGGTGCGAGCTGACGCTAGGCGGCGAGCCTGGCCCGGGAAGCGAGTCAGACGCCGCTCCCCCGGCCGCCTCGACGCCCGCCGACCAGACCGCGCGCATCGAGTCGGCAGCGGCGCCAGACAGCTCCAGGCCGAAATACCCGTAGGCCGACTCGACCGTCCCGATCGGATCGGCCACGAAGTCGTCGTACCAGACATCGAAGAACTGCCCTTGCCGGGCGCGCGCCCTGACCTCCATGAACTCCTCAAGCCCGCGCGCCCAGAGCTCGAGCTGGTCGGCCCCGATCACCGGGCCAAGGAACCGCTCGGACCAGCCAGCCGTCGCGTGCGCGGACAGGCTGCACGCCGACGCGATCGCCACCCTGGGCGGCCGGTGGGTCTGGATCACCAGCGCGTCGGGGTAGACGGCGAGCAGGTCCTCGATCGCGAAAAGGTGGCTCGGGTTCTTGAGCACCCACCTGCGATGGGGATCGTTGAGCCCGATGAGCTGGAGGTTCCGCCGGTGCCTGAGGTAGGCATCGGTCCAGCCCCTGGTCCGTAGCCAGGATGAATACGTCGGCAGGTGGGCGAGGCACTCGAACGAGATCGACCGCATCGACTGGCAGAGCAGCCGCCAGCACTCCTCGACCTGGTCGGCACCGAGGCGGTGCAGCCCCATGAACTCAGGATGTTCCACGTGGTGCTGCCTGAACGCCGCCGCCATCGCCGCGAAGTACGGGTCGGCGTCCCAGGTATCGCGCGGCGGCCTTGGCTGCGGCATGTGGGTGAGCCAGAGCTCGAGCCCCTGGTGGCCAGGGTCGGCGGTGAGCAGCCGGTGCAGCGCGGTCGTGCCGGTCCGGGGGAGCCCGGTGATGAAGATCGGCCTGGTGATGCTGACCTTGACGTACTCCGGATACTTCTGCCACGCAGCCTCGCTGAGCAGGCGCGCCGCCATCGCATCGCGCAGGAAGACGCGGCTCATCTTCTGGCCAAGCGGAGTGAGCTTCTCGTCGGTCGCATAGGAAGCCAGCAGCACGGCCAGGCCGTCGAGGTACTCGTCGTCCCCGAAATCGGTCAGCCCGGTCAGCCTGGTGGCTGACGCATGCAGGTCACCCACGGTGCCGACCCGGTCTCGCGGCCGGTCGGCGCGCGCGGGACTACTCGGGGGCTCGCGCCTGACCGGCGGCGCGAACCGCGGATTCACCCTGGGCAGCCTGGTCAATGGTGGTACTCACCGCAGTTCACGTCGATGCACTGCCCGGTGATCGCTCGCGCCATCGGCGACGACAAGAACACCACCGTGTCCGCGATCTCGTCGGGAAGCGGCAGCCGGCGCAGGTCGGTGTTCGCCGCGGTCTCGTCGTAGATCTCCTGCGGGTCGACGCCGCGCTTCTTGGCGAGGTAGCCGAAATACCACTGCAGCGAGTGGCCCCAGATATGGCCGGGCGCCACCGAGTTGACCCGCACGCCGCGCGGCCCGAGCTCGGCTGCCAGCGACTGGGCGGCCGCGAGCAGCGACGCCTTCGTCAGCTTGTACGGGCCCATCGTGCGCTGGCTGAACCGGACGACCATCGAGTTGATCATCGTGACCGATCCCGAGGTCTCCACGAGCGCCGGCGTGAATAGTCTGGTCAGCCGCAAGGCCGCGACAACATTCGTGTTGAAAGCAGTGCTGATCGCGTCGAGGTCTACTACTAGGAGATCCTTGATCGGCGGCATCGCCAGGGCGTTGTGCACCAGCGCGTCAGCGCGGCCGAAGGTGTCGAGAGTGGCCTTGGCCAGCCGTTCCGCCGCGTCGGGGTCGCTGACATCGGTAGGGACGGGCAAGGCGCGGCGGCCAAGGGCCTTGACTTCCTCGGCGACGTCCAGCAGGCGTGACTCGGTCCGGGCGGCCAGCACGACATCCGCGCCCTGCTCGGCGCTGCGGATCGCGATCGACCGGCCGAGGCCAGGCCCGATCCCGGCGACGATGACGACTTTGTCATGCAGCAGCATGGGTGTTCTCCGGCTTCTAGCACGCGGATCAGATCACAATGTCATATTTGAAGTTCATGCGGACACGGCGCTGGCGATTTCCGTCAGCCAAGCATCCGCTGCGCCACGGCAGACTGGCGGGCGGCAATCCGTTCCTCGTATTGGCTCTTGGTAATCGTGGACTGGCTGTAATAAGGGAGCCGGTCAGGAAGCTCGCCGACCGGGACGACGTCGACGGCAGGGCCGTCGGCCGCGGTCAGGTCGCGAGTGAGCCGCTGCCAGCGGAGCTGGATGTAGCCGCGCCGGTGGCCGGTGGTCTCGAGCCAGTTCGCGACGCCCGGGTCGCGCTCGCTGACCACGAACCGCAGAAGGCCGTCCGGGCTGGTGCGGGCCTGGTCGGCGGTCAGGCTCGTCTGGTGGTTGATGTAGTCGAGGGAGATGTACCACATGCTGCCCAGCTGGATGCCCTGGTAGGGCGCCACTACCTTCGCGGCGGCCGGGACCGTGATGATCATCGCCTGGTCGTCGTCGAGGTCGTAGTGCCCGACCGACGAAAACTGAGTGGTCAGCCCGCCTGGCGTGGAGCGCGGCTCGGTGAGCGTGTTCACCGGCAGCTTCAGGTAAAACCACTCCGGGAACTGCAGGAACGTCCTGAGCCGCGAGATCAGGATCTTGCCGGCCACGCCGTACCGCCTGGCCAGTGCCGTGGTGTCCGGCTGGACCGGCGCCTGGCCCGCCCGGTCGGCCCGGCGGATCGTGATCATGCCGCGCCGCTGCGCCGCCCAGTCCGAGTACACCTCGCGCACGATCAGCATCGCCGAGCCCTCGCCGAGCGTGAAGTAGTTGCGTTCCGTGCCTGCCTTGCGCGGGCCGAACCTGAGCTCGAAGTCGCCGTCGTCCCCGATCTCGATCGCCCGGTCGTCGAACGCGGTCAGGCTGTCAGGGGCACGCACGGGCGAGTAGTCACCGCCGAGCACCTGGAAGCTCAGGTCAGCGGTGCTCCCGCGCCGGCCGGTGACCACGTATTCGGCGTCGTCGCGCAGGTAGGCATGGAAGTACAAGGTGTCGGGGTTGTCCAGGCCGAGCTTGGTGTAGGGGCCGGTCGAGGCTACGAAGTAGGGAAAGTCCCGCTGGTACGCCCAGGCCAGCTGAAGTGAGGCCCTGATCGAGCCGGCCAGGTACTCATAGCCCTCGGCCAGGTCCTGCTCGCTGGCAACGTGCGGCGCGTTCTTGATGATCTGCTCGGCTTCGATGACCGCGTCGGCGAAGCGTTTCGTGAGTGCTGACTCGACCACGGGCTAGCTCGCCCACCGGTTGGCGGTGAGCTTCCAGCTCGGCAGGTCGTCCAGCGACATGGAGTACTCGTAGATGCGCACGTAGCCGGTGTGCTCGATCCGCCATTTGCCATCGTCGCACTTGCGGTAACGATCCTCGTAGAACGCGGCGCCGCCGATGACGACCTTCCACTCGGTCGCGATCACCGTGTCCTCGAACCGCCAGGTGCCCGTCGCCGTGTCGCCGTCGATCTGGATCTCAGGCTGGCCCGCCGCGTGGAGCGTGATGATCCCCGTGCCCAGGCTGTCCCGCAGGAAGGTGACGATGTCGTCGCGGTTCTTGAGGTCGAGCGGGCGGCCGGCGCTTGGCGTGCCGTAATCGGCCGAGGCGTCCTCGGTGAACAGGTCCCCGATCTCGTCCCACAGCTTCAGGTCCACGCAGCGCAGGTAGCGGTACTTCAGCTGGCGGATCTCCTCCAGCTCGACAAGATCCATCTGACTGCCTCCGGCCGCGTCGGCGTTCAAGCCGGCGGGCAGCGCCGCCCGCAGACTAGAACATGTTCTACTTCATCGAGCCGCGCCGGGCAAGGTCTGAGCCGGGGCGGGCTCAGCGGGGGGTGCGTGCGGTGGTACGGGCCGACGACTCGGAAGCAGTGACCCAGGACCTGTAATCCGGCACCTCGCCTTGCCTTAGGCTGGCCGCGAAGATCTGGATCACCAGCCGCCACTCGGTAGCTGCTGCCCGGTCGATCAGGAACTGACTGCCGCTCTCGCCCCGGAGTTCGTCGGCCGCCAGGTAATCCCGGGTGGACCGGTGCGCGAATCCACAACATGCAGCACGCACCGATCCAGGCGCACCAGGATCATCACCTCACGCAGCCACGCTGAGCAACATCACGCCCGGCCGTTATAAGAACCAGCCGCAGCGCCCCTAGCCGCAGCGGCCCCCTGCCCTCCGGTGAGCAATATGCGTCATGATGGCCAGGTGGGCGATGTGGGCGGGCGGAAGTGGATCGAATCGCAGCCGGATGAACTGGCCGGGCAGCGGGAGATCATGCTGCGCCTGCTCGACTGGAGCGAATCAGATGCCCGGGTCAAGTGCCTTGGAGTCGCCTGCTCGGTGGGACGCGGCGCCGGCGACCGGCTGTCCGACCTTGACATGGGCATGTGGCTGGAAACCAGCGACTTCGAAGCGGTGGTGGCCGACATCCACCGGGCCGTCGATGCGGCCGGGGAACTGATCGAGAGCTATCACCACAAGCTGCCCGGGGTCACGATCAAGCACGAACGGATCTTTGCCCAGTACGCGGACCGCTGCCAGCTGGATCTCGTCGTGATGCCAACGGATGAGGGACTAGCCGGGGTCAAGGATTTCGTCCTGCTCTACAACGCCGACGGGCTGGTCCCGACCGACTTCGAGCACAGGCCGGTGACGCCGATACAGGTGCGCGAGTGGGCGTTCAACGGCTGGGCATGCCTGGCTGACGTGGGCAAGTACTTGCGCAGGGGATCGCCGTGGGAAGCGCTGGAGCGGCTGCATCAGGCGCGCGCCGAGTTCTGGAGGCTGCTCGCCGCCAGCTACCGCGTGCCGAACCCGCAGTACGGGGTCACCAGCATCCTGGACTTCGCTCCCGATCGGATGCCCGCCGAACTAGCGGGCACGGTCGCCCCGCTTGACCTCGACGGCCTCCTGGCGGCCGCGCGCGCCCTGGCCAGCCGCCTCAGCACCGTGGGCGACCTGCTCGACCCAGAACTCAGCGCCACCCTGCCCACCGCGATGGCCGCCTACGTCACCGCCGATCTCGACCTCATCGAGACTCGCTGACCCCGAACCCCCGGCGCTAACCCCGAACCCCCGGCGCGAACCCC
>DASTJM010000025.1:0-50360 GCA_035716545.1 Streptosporangiaceae bacterium | reverse complement strand
GAAGAGCCGGTGCTGCGGGGCGTTGACCTCCTCGTCCGCCCCGGCGAGACCGTCGCCGTCGTCGGCTCCACCGCCTCAGGCAAGACGACCCTGCTCAACCTCGTGGCCCGGCTGCTCGATCCGACCGGCGGGCGGGTGCTCCTCGACGGGACGGACCTCGCGTCGCTGCCCCCGGAGGAGCCGGCCGGCGTCGTCGGGCTGGTGCCGCAGCGGCCGTACCTGTTCTCCGGCACGGTCGCGTCGAACCTGCGGTACGGCAACCCGGACGCGACGGACGCGCAGTTGTGGCGCGCCCTGGAGATCGCCCAGGCCCGTGATTTCGTGGCCCAGATGCAGGGCGGGCTTGACGAGCCGATCGCTCAGGGCGGCACCAACGTCTCCGGCGGGCAGCGGCAGCGGCTGTGCATCGCCCGCGCGATCGTCCACAGACCGGAGATCTACCTGTTCGACGACTCGTTCTCCGCGCTTGACTACGCGACCGACGCCGCCCTGCGTGCGGCCCTGCGCCAGGAGACCGCTGACGCGACCGTGCTGATCGTCGCCCAGCGGGTCGCCACGATCAGGAACGCCGACAAGATCATCGTCCTGGAAGCCGGGCGGATTATCGCAGATGGCACTCATGACGAACTGATGGCGACCGACGAAACCTACCGGGAGATCGTGCTCTCCCAGCTGACAGAGCAGGAAGCGAGAGCCAAGGTGGCGGGAGCGGGGAGTCCGGTATGAGCGAGGACGTGAGCGACGCGCCTGCCCCGGGCCAGCCAACGGGGGAGCGGGTGACGCCGCAGCGGGACCTGCGGCCCAACTCCGGGTTCGGCCCTGGCGGGCGCGGGCCGATGGGGTTCATGGGCGGCATGTCCACCCAGAAGGCGCTGAACTTCAGCGGCTCGGGCAAGCGCCTGCTGCGCATGCTCGCTCCCGAGCGCGCCCTGATCGCGACCGCGCTGACCTTGGGCGTGATCAGCGTGATCTTCTCGGTGATCGGGCCGAAGGTGCTCGGCAACGTGACCAACCTGATCTTCGACGGCTACATCAGCAGCAAGATCCCGCCCGGGGTCACCAGGGCCGAGTTCATCGGGCGGCTGCGCGAGACCGGGCACGGCACCCAGGCAGAGCTCATCGGCGCGCTGCACCTTACGCCCGGGCAGGGCATCAACTTCGATCAGGTCGGCCGGACGCTGCTGATCGTCGCGCTGATTTATCTCGCCGCCGCGCTGTGCGCCACTATCCAGGCCAGGTGCGTGGCCAAGCTGGTCCAGCGGGCGATCTTCACGATGCGCGAGCAGGTCGAGGCGAAGTTGTCGCGGCTGCCGCTCAGCTACTTCGACCGCCAGCCGCGCGGGGAGATCCTGAGCCGGGTCACCAATGACATCGACAACCTTGCCCAGTCGCTGCAGCAGACGATGAGCCAGGTCGCGACCTCGCTGCTGACGATCGTCGGCGTGCTGGTGGTCATGATCTGGATCTCCTGGCTGCTGGCCCTGATCGCCGTGGTGACAGTCCCGGCGTCGGTGTTCCTGGTGATGCGGATCGGCAAGCGGGCCCAGCCGCAGTTCATCAGGCAATGGTCGACGACCGGCAAGCTCAACGGCCACATCGAGGAGAATTTCACTGGCCATTCGCTGGTCAAGGCGTTCGGCCAGTCCGAGGCGTCGATGGCGACCTTCGGCGAGCACAACGAGAAGCTGTTCCAGTCCAGCTTCCGTGCGCAGTTCATCTCGGGCACGATCCAGCCGGCGATGATGTTCATCGGGAACCTCAACTACGTCCTGGTCGCCGTCGTCGGCGCGCTGAGGGTCGCTACAGGCGTCCTGTCGATCGGTGACGTGCAGGCGTTCATCCAGTACTCGCGGCAGTTCAGCCAGCCGCTCACGCAGGTCGCCAGCATGGCCAACCTGCTGCAGTCCGGCGTCGCGTCAGCCGAGCGGGTGTTCGCGCTGCTGGACGCCGGCGAGCAGGAGCCCGATGCGGCCGAGCCGGCGCGACCCGGGCGGGTGGTCGGCAAGGTGTCATTCAACGACGTGTCGTTCAGGTACTTTCCTAAGGTGCCGCTGATCGATCACCTGTCGCTGTCGGTCAAGCCCGGTCAGACGGTCGCGATCGTGGGTCCGACCGGCGCCGGCAAGACCACGCTGGTCAACCTGCTGATGCGGTTCTACGAGGTGGACGGCGGCAGCATCACGCTGGACGGCGTCAACATCGCCGACATGAGCCGCGAGGAACTGCGCTCGCAGACCGGCATGGTGCTGCAGGACGCCTGGCTGTTCGGCGGCACGATCGCGGAAAACATCGCCTACGGGGCGGACAACCCGACCCGCGAGGAGATCGTCGCGGCCGCAAAGGCGACTTATGTGGATCGGTTCGTTCAAACTCTTCCTGATGGTTATGAAACGATCATCGATGAAGAGGGCTCGAATGTCAGCATGGGGGAGCGGCAGCTGATCACGATTGCCCGGGCGTTCCTGGCGCGGCCCGCCATCCTGATCCTGGACGAGGCGACGTCCTCGGTGGATACCAGGACCGAGGTGCTGATCCAGCGGGCCATGAACTCCCTGCGCCAGGGCCGGACCAGCTTCGTGATCGCTCACCGGCTGTCAACGATCCGCGATGCCGACACGATCCTGGTCATGGAGCACGGCGAGATCGTCGAGCAGGGCAACCACTTCGAACTGCTGGCGGCCGACGGCGCCTACGCGCGCCTGTACGCGGCGCAGTTCGCCCAGGCAACCGCGGAGATCGACGAGCCGGTCGCGGGTTAGGCCCCGGGCGCGCGCGTCCGGTCCTGGTGACGCGGCAGGACTGCCTCGTCGGGATTGCGGTGCCGATTCACCTATTGATGTTGCTGGTCACGTATTGATATTGCCGGCATTTGGTGGCTCAGCCAAAGTTGGCGACAAGGCAGAAGTGGCTAATGTGATCGCCGGGATCGGCGCGGGCGCATTGATGCGGGAATCGTTGTTGAAAATTAGGTGTCGATTCGCGCATTGATGTTGCCCGGGCTCAGGACCGCTCGGGACCATGCCGCCGGCGTGGCATTGGAAGATTGTCGGTGGGTGCTGGTAGGGTTTATTCAGTTGAGAGATGGCATCGCCGGGGATGTTGTAGCTAGAGATTTCTGATGTGGTGTACGCCCCGTTTGGGACATTGACCCCGGCCGAGCAGCCCTCTATTTACTTGTCGCGCAGGCATTGTGCCCGCTGCTTGATCCACCTTTGATGAGCCCTTTTCGGCTCCTTGTTATCCGTTCGGTTATCGGCGTTATCCGTTCGGTTCTCGGCGTTATCCGTTCGGTTATCGGCGCTTGCGAGGAGGTGGTTCCGTTGTGCGAGCAGGGTGGACATCCTGACGTGGTCGCGGGAGCGCCTGCTGGCATGCGCGGCGGTAACGGGCCGGCCATGCCCCAGACGCTCCATGAAGCAATGGACATGGCGCTGGCTGGCCTGGGCTGGCTGGCGTCTGCCGATGTGGCGTCGGTGCCCGCGGCGGCACAGGCTGACTGCCTTCGCGCGCTGGAGCGCGCCGCATCCGTGCACGTCGCCGCCCGGTCGGCGGTGCTGGCGGCGTTCGACGCGAACTGCGGGTTCGCTGATGACGGCCAGGGGACATCGCGGACGTGGCTGCTGTGGCAGACCCAGGTCACCAGCCCGGCTGCCTCGGCCGCAGTGGCGTGGATGCGCCGCCTGAGCGCGCACCAGGCCGTCAGGGACGCGCTTGCCGCTGGGGAAGTCTCGCTGTCGTGGGCGAGGCAGGTCTGCGACTGGACCGACCCGCTGCCGCCGACTGCCCGGGACGACGCCGACCTGATCCTGCTCGCGGCCGCGGCCGGGGGTGCGAAGCTGGCGGACCTGGCGGCGCTAGCGGAGCAGATCCGCCGCCGGCTGTGCCCGGACGGCGAGGATGGCAAGCCGCCCGCGTTCGCGGACCGACAGGTCCGTTTGCAGGGCACCCTGGGCGGCACCGCCCGCCTCGATGGCGATCTCACTCCCAGGTGCGCCGAGGCGATCCAGGCAGTGCTCGATGCCTTGGGAAAAAAGGCAGGCCCGGAAGACACCCGCACCCTGCGGCAGCGTCATCATGACGCACTCGAGGAAGCAATGCGTCGCCTGATCGCCGCCGGCATGGTGCCGGACCGGGCCGGCCAGCCCACTCAGATCCAGCTCCACATCAGCCTGGACGACCTGGACCGCCGCACAGGCTGTGGCCGAGGAGCTGGCACGGGCACAGCGACCGACGCCGGCACAGGGACCGACGCCGGCACAGCGACCGACGCCGGCACAGCGACTGGCACGGGCAATTCGGTGGGGGCCGGCGGTCCGGGTGCTTCGGGAGGGTCTGGCAGCTGGTGGCAGGGCGCGGGCTGGAGTGACCGGCTCTGGCCGCGCCTCACCCACGACGGCGGCACCGCGCCCGAGCCTGCCCTGCCCGGTGCCGCCGCGATGCCGGGTGACGAGTGCGATGCCACGATCGTGCCGATGGTGGCCGGCCACGTTGACCACCACCTGCTCGACCGGCTCACCAACCTGCTCACCCGCCCGGATACCAGCCTCGCCGACGGCACCAGCACTGGCGGCACCAGCACCGGCACCGGCACCAGCACTGGCGGCACCGGCACCGGCGGCTGCCCGGCGTGCGGTGCCTGCTCAGGGGCGCTGAGCCGGGAGCAGGTGCGCCGGCATGTTCGCGACCTGATCCTGGCCAATGCCGTCGCGCTGCTGTCCGGGCCGCACGGGCTCGCGTCGTACTTGCGGACCGGGCAGCTTGCCCCGCCTGCGGCCTCGGTCAGCCTGCCGCTGGACGTGGGCAAGCCGACCGACACCATCCCGCCCCACCTTCGCCGCGCTGTGATCGCCCGTGACCGGCACTGCGCCGCTCCCGGTTGCCTCCAGCCGCCGGCGGCTTGTCAGATCCATCATGTGATCCCTCGTCGGCAGGGCGGCGTCACTAAGCTGACCAATTTGCTGCTTTTGTGTACATTTCATCATCTGATTCTGGTGCATACCTGGAACTGGACGATTGCGCTCAATCCCGATGGCACCACCACCATGACCAGTCCGGACGGCAGCCGCGTCTACCACAGCCACAGCCCGCCGCCCGCGACAGTCGCCTGACGGCCGCGCCGGGCCCGGCAATAGGGCTACCAGTACCTCGGCTGGTTCGGGATGGTCTCGAGGTCGGCCAGGACCATCTCGCGCTCGCCGTCCTGGACTATGTCCTCGGCCGCGGCCAGGGCCTGGTCGGTGAACTCCCTGGCTTGCTCGGCGTCGCCGGCAACCGCGTGCGCCCGGGCAAGTGCCTCGTAGGCGAAGGCGAGATCCCAGTCGCCGATGCCGTTCTCCTGGCAGATCGTCAGAACGCGGCGCGCGTGGTGCAATGCAGGCTCGGACCGGCCGAGCACGCAGTACACGCGCGAGCACTGCCACTCGCCACGTGCCATGTTCGCCGGGGTCGCCGTGGGGACCTTACTCCAGTGGTAGCGGGAGGCATGCGCGATGTGAAGCATCTCGTCGTCCTCGTCCCTGGTGCGCTTCTCCATCTCCATCAGCCGCCAGCAGTCGTTGAACAGCTGCTTAGCCAGCAGCGTGACGTCGGACACGCTCCCGGTACCCGGCGGGCTCTGCGTGGTCGGAGTCGTGGCCATGTCAGACATGTCTAGTCCTTCGGCAAGTAGATGGTCGATTCTGTGGAGCGCGTAGCGCAGCCGGGTGACGCGGGCGTCGAGCCGGCCGCGATGGCGTCGGATCGCCTCCGTGACCGTGGCGGTATCGCTGTCCTTCCAGGCGGTGACGACGATCCGGACTTGGTCGAGCGGCAGGTCAAGAGAGCGCAGCAACTGCACGAGCCGCGCCTCGGTGACCTGATCGTGGTGGTAGAGCCGGTACCCGGTCGCGCGGTCCACAACGGCCGGGCACAGGAGCTTGACCTGGTCATAGTGTCGCAGCGCCTTCGGGGTCAGCCCGCTCCGCGTGGCCAGCTGCCCGACGGTCAGCAAGTCGCCGCTCTGTCCCGTGACGATCTCCATGGCGATTACCGTAGAACCTTGCCCCGCGACAAGCTCAAGCCGTGATCCGTACCGGAAGGTGCTCGATTCCGTTGCGGAAATTCGAGCGGAGCGGGCTGACCTGGCCATCGAGCGCGATATCCGGCAGCAGCAGCCTGGAGACGATGTCGTCCCCGGGGCGCGCCCGGCGCCGCGGGGCCAGCTCGTGGGCGTAGTTGCAGATCTCTCCAGCCGCGGCGTGTCTCTCCAGCCGCGGCGTGCTGCAGGCACTCGCCGGCAGGACCCCGAGCCTCCGGATCGTCCGCGCCGGCCAGGTGATTCGACAACTCCGGCCGCCCCGGCCGGCCATCATTGATACGGGGTCTATTGATACGGAGTCTACGGGCTGGCAGCTTTCTCCTTCAGCGTCCGCCACACGGGCGCAAAGCCCGAACTTCCCGTAGAAATATGGCATGGCAGTTGCTGATGACATCCTGGTACTCGACCGCCCGGCCATCGAACGTTGCCTGGCGGCCATCGACTCACTCGCCGTGGTGGAAAGGTGCCTGCGCTCACACCACCGCGGGCAGACCGAACTGCCCGACGAGGGCTACCTGGCGTGGGCCAACTCACGTGGCGCCTACTCACGATCGGTGGCGATGCTCGGCGCGGTGCACGAGCAGCGGCTCTTAGGCCTGAAGGTCATCAACGCAGCTGTCAGCAATCCGGACCTCGGGCTTGACCGGGCCGGCGGGCTGGCCTTCCTGTATGACCCTGAGACCGCGCGGCCGCGGCTGATGGCAGAAGCGGGGCTGCTCAGCGCGCTGCGAACCGCCGCCTACACCGCCGTCTCGCTGCGCTATCTCGGGCCTCCCGAGCCGGAATCGGTCTCGCTGCTCGGCTGCGGCGCGCTCGCCAGGATGCACCTGCGGGTACTGGACGCGAGCGTGCCGAGCCTAACCGCGGCCTACGTGCACGACCTGCTGCCGGAGCGAACTGCCGGCCTGGCGCAGTGGGCCAGCCAGGCAGTCCCGCGCCTGCGGGTCGAGCCGGTCCCGGATGCCATGTCATGCGCGGCACGCTCCGATGTGCTGGTGACGGTGACGGTGTCATCGGCGCCCTATATCCCTCCGTCCTGGTTCGCCGGGCCGTCATTCATCGCGCACGTGTCGCTGGACGACGTGCTGCCCGAGACGTTCGCCGCCGCCTCGGCGATCTTTGTCGACGACGAGGACATGGTCGCCGCGAATCCCAGGCGGGTACTCGGGCGCCTGATCAGCGACGGGGTGATCGGCAGGTCGGGCACTGACCATCGGCCGCGGGTGACAGGCAGCCTGGGGCAGGTCATCGAGGGCGAGGTCGAGGCCGTCCGGCCCGTGACAGGGCACGTTATCTCCAACCCGTTCGGCCTGGCGATTCTCGACGTCGCCCTCCTCGGCGCCGTCGAGACCGCCGCGAGAGATCGGGGCGAGGGCCTTACCATCAACCTCGTGGATGGCCTAAGGAGCGGAATGGCCTAAGGAGCGGATGGCCTAAGGAGCGGATGGAATAAGGAGCGGCGTTGCTTCCAGGTGATATCGTCGATTTAGTTAGCATTGTCGCATCGTAGAAGGGCTCGGGCATTGGCAACTAACCCCTTCGATGATGAGGACGGCGTCTACCGCGTCCTGGTCAATGACGAAGGCCAGCATTCGCTCTGGCCAGCGGCGATAGCCGTCCCGGACGGCTGGGAGGTCGCGCACGACAACGACACCAGGGCCGCCTGCCTTGAGTACGTCGAGGCGAACTGGACCGACATGCGCCCGAAGAGCCTGATCAAGTTCATGGAGGAGAACGCGGCGTCCTGACTGCACTGGCCGCGCCCAGATCACAGTCGCGCGCCGATCACAGTCGCACGCCGATGTCCAGATCACGTCAGGCGCCGATAATGCACATTATGTAAAGTTGACCGTGCGGCGGCGGGTACGGGCGGCCGGCCGCTCCCTGCGCGGCCGGCGGAGCTGACACCGAGCAAGAATCGTTCGGAGACGTACGGCAGCTCGACTCGGACGCGGGAATGCCGATGCCCGGTATCGGCGAACCGCGAGGTGGCCGCATGCCCGGGAGGCTGCCGGCCATGATCCCAGGTGGTCAGGCGGTTCTGAGTGCTCGCGCCCAGGATCAGGAGGGTTTTCAGCGCTCCAGGCCAGGATCGGGGAGAGTTCTCAGTTGCTGCGGGGAGAGTTTTCGTCTTTGGGAGCCTTTTCTGGCCTATTTGCAGAGAACTGTCCCTGCTATGGAAGCTCTCCCCGGAAAGCGCCGGAAAGTCTCCGCCATATGCAACCCGGACCCCTGGCCACGGCAATCGCGACAGGCTGATGCCCGGCCCGCCAATTCAGCGGCCTCTGGGCCAACAGGAGGCAGGACCACTGGGCTAACAGGAGGCAGGACCTCTGGGCCAACAGGAGGCAGGACCACTGGGCCAACAGCAGGCAGGACCACTGGGCTAACAGGAGGCAGGACCACGCCTGCTGTTTACTGCCGCCGGGTAACAGCAGCAGCGAGATCCGCCCGGTCCGCCCGGCCCGCCCGGGCCGCTCCATCCGGTGCGGCTAGGCCCGCCGACGGTCACTGACGACCTATGCGCCACCTGAGCAATTACACAGCGTTACCGAGCGCATAAGGTGGTGTAGTCGTGCTAATCGGGGGGCTTAACTGACTAGGGGACGAACGCGAGCTGGACTGGGGAGAGGGCGAGCGCGATTCGGCCGGCTGTGGATACAGCTGACGCTGGCTTTCGTGGGCGTCGCCGTCTCAGCCGTGGTGGTGGCGAGCGTGGTGGCATCGCTGACCGTCAAGGCTGATGAACGCCAGTTTCTCGAACGCCAGCAGGTCATGGAGACAAACGCGGTGGCGCTTGGCGTCGCGACGACGTACGACCCGGTCAGCTGGCATGACACGCTCGGCCCGGTACTCGCCGCGGTCAAGCGGTCGGGCGCGACCGTGCAGATCAGGGATAACGAAGGCAGGCTTGTCCGGACGTCGCCGGACTTCGGCGCCTACCCGCCGGACTTCGAGCACCGGGCGCCGGTGATCGTGAACCATCGGGTCGTCGGGTCGACCGTCATGCGGTTCGGCGGTCCGGCGTCCGAGGCGATCCTGGCGCGTTACGACAGGCAGCGGTGGATGGCCCGGATCGGCGGCAGCTCGATCGGGGTCCTGCTCGCGCTCCTGGTCGCCCTGCTGGTGGCGCCGCGCATCACCGGTCCCCTGTCCAGGCTGCTGCGCACCGCGCGGGCGATGGGCGCCGGCCAGCGGGACGCGAGAGTGGGAGAAGTCCGGGGATTCCGCGACCTGCGCGAGCTCAGCGGCACCTTTGACCAGATGGCTGAGGCCCTGAGCCGCCAGGACCAGTTGCGGCGCAACCTCGTCGCGGACATGGCGCACCAGCTGCGCACGCCGATCTCCGTCTTGCAGGCAGGGAGCGAAGCCATGCTCGACGGCGTGCACGGCCTGACCGTCAGCAATGTCCGGTCACTGCGTGATGAGACGATCCGGCTGGGCCGGATGGTCGATGACCTGCAGCAGCTTTCCGCCGCTGAGGCGGCCGCCGTGCAGCTTTCGCTCACGCGAACCGATCTCGCCGCGGTCGCCGGCGCGGTCGCCGACAACCTGGAGGACATCTTCAAGCGCGCCGGCGTGACCCTGGTCAGGCGGCTGACGCCGGCCTTCGTGCCCTGTGACGAGCCGCGGATGGTCGACATCATCACGAATCTGCTGAGCAACGCGGCGAAGTTCACCCCGGCGGGCGGCTGCGTCGTGCTGGAGACCAAGCCGGCCGGGCGGGCGGCCATCTTGCGGGTCGCCGATACGGGCATCGGCATTCCCGCGGCCGAGCTGCCGCACGTCTCCGAACGATTCTTCCGCGGCGCCAGCTCCGCTGGCCGCGCAGGGAGCGGCATCGGGCTGGCGATCGTCGACGAACTGGTGCGCGGCCACCACGGCGAGATGGATATTTCGAGCAAACAGGGCAGTGCCGGACAAGGCGGTGGCACCCAGGTGACGATCACGCTCCCCCGCAGCTAGTCAGCCAGGGGTCCGCTCCCCCGCATTGCCCGCGAATTGCCCGATGATCTTGGCGAGGGCGGTCATGAGGTGGGCGCGTTCCTCCGGGGTGAGCGTCGCGGTCGCGCGGCGTTCCAGCTCGTCGCGCTCGCGCTCGATCTCGGCCTGCGGATCCGGGAGGTAGCGGATGGCGTGATCGAGCCGGTACTTTCCCTGGCATGACGGCGGACCAGGCCCCGGCGGCTCGAAGCCCGGCGCAGGCACTCAGGCAGATCGCGTTCCACCTGGAGCGGACGGGGGCGCCGACGTACCGGGTGCGGGCGTTCAGGCGGGCGGCGGCGACCGCCGGCACGCTCAGTCCGGCCGAACTCGGTCAGCGGATCAAGGCGGGCACGCTGACCGACCTCGCCGGGATCGGCCCGGCGACCGCCGCTGTCATCACCGAGGCGGCCGCCGGCCAGCAGCCCGGCTACCTGACCAGGCTGATCGAGGAGTTCCCGCCCGAGCCTCCGGCCGGCCTACGGCTGGCGCTGCGCGGCGACTGCCACACGCACTCCGATGCCTCCGACGGCGGCAGCCCGGTCTGGGAGATGGCGCGGGCCGCGCGCGACCTCGGGCATGAGTGGATCGCGCTGACCGACCACTCCCCCCGGCTGACCGTCGCCAACGGACTGTCAGCGGAGCGGCTCGAAGCTCAGCTCGACCTAGTGGCGAAGGTGAATGCCGAGCTGCAACCTTTCCGCGTCCTGACGGGTATTGAAGTGGACATCAATGCGGACGGGAGTCTGGATCAGCGCGATGATCTGCTGGAACGACTGGAGGTCGTGGTCGCGAGCGTGCATTCCAAGCTGCGGATGCCCGGCAGGGAGATGACCAGGCGGATGGTCAGGGCCGTGTCGCACCCGCGGGTGACGGTGCTCGGGCACTGCACGGGCCGGATGATCGCCGGGCGCGGCCGGCCGGAGTCTGAGTTTGACGCGGCCGAGGTGTTCGGAGCGTGCCGGGAGCACGGGGTGGCCGTCGAGATCAACTGCCGCCCCGAACGCCAGGACCCGCCGGCGAGGCTGATCGACCTGGCGGCCGGCCTTGGCTGCCTGTTCGCGGTCGACACCGACGCGCACGCCCCCGGCCAGCTGGACTGGCTGCAGAATGGCTGCGACCGGGCGGCCGCGGCCGGCATCACCGCCAACCGCGTCATCAACGCCAGGACGGCAACCGAGGTCAGTCGAGGTGAGCGCGGGCGATGCGCCTGATCGTCGGCACGTCCGGGTGGCAGTACCGCCACTGGCGCGGCGTGTTCTATCCGGGCGACGTGCCGCAGCGGCGCTGGCTCGAGTATTACGCCGGCCGGTACGCGACGGTGGAGAACGACGGCACGTTCTACCGGCTGCCTGACCGGCAGACGTTCGCGAGCTGGGCGGAAAGGACGCCTTCGGGGTTCGTCATGGCGATCAAGGCAAGCAGGTACCTGACGCACATCAGGCGGCTGAACGACCCGGCCGAGCCGTCCGCCCGGCTGCTGGCGGCCGCCGGCGGCCTCGGCGCCAAGCTGGGCCCGGTGCTGCTGCAGCTGCCGCCTGCGCTCACCGCCGATCCGCCCAGGCTGGCCGCGTGCCTCGCGGCCTTGCGGGCCTGCTCAGCCACGGTCAAGATCGCGGTCGAGCCGCGCCATCCTTCCTGGTGGACCGACGCGACGCGGAAGGTACTCGCCAGCCACGACGCCGCGCTGTGCTGGTCTGACCGGCGCGGCCGGCCGGTGGCGCCGCTGTGGCGGACGGCCGGCTGGGGATACCTGCGGCTGCACGAGGGCGCGGCGAGCCCGTGGCCCCGCTACGGCCGGCGCGCGCTGCGCACCTGGCTGGAGCGAGTCGCCGATGCGTGGCCGGGCGGGGACTCGCCCGTGTACGCGTACTTCAACAACGACCAGAACGGCGCGGCCATCGCCGACTCGGCGGCGTTGCTTGCGCTGTCAGCTCCCGGCGGCTCACACCACTAGCTGGCTGGCCTGGCCCTCCCAGTACGGCGCCCGCAGCTGGCGCTTGAGGATCTTGCCCGAGCCGGTCCTGGGCAGCTCGTCGGTGAACGCCACCGATCGCGGCGTCTTGTATCCGGCGAGATGCTCGCGTGAGTAGGCGATGACGTCGTCCCTGGACAGCTCCGCGCCCGGCGCGAGCACGATCGTCGCGTGGACGAGCTCGCCCCACTCCTCGGACGGGATGCCGAAGACGGCGACGTCGTAGATGTCCGGGTGCTGTTCGAGCGCGGCTTCGATCTCGGCCGGGTAGATGTTCATGCCGCCGGAGATGATCAGGTCGTTCTTGCGGTCGCAGATGTAATAGAAGCCCTCGTCGTCGCGGTAGGCGATGTCACCGACCGTGTGCCACTCGCCCCGGCGGGCCTCCTCGAAGCTGTCGGCCTGCTTGTAGTACTCGCTGAAGACCCCGCCTGACCTGACGAACAGCTCCCCCGGATGGTCAGGCCCGGTGCCGGTCACCTCGCTGCCGTCCTCGCCGACCAGCATGATCTCGTTGTAGGGCGCTGGCTTGCCGCACGAGCCCGGCTTGCGGAGCTGGTCCTTGGGCTCGAGCAGGCAGTTCACGCCGAGCTCGGTCGAGCCGTAGACCTCCCAGAGCGAATCGGCCGGGAAGTCGGCGAGGTAGGCCTGCTTGAGCGCGAAGCTCCACGGGGCGGCGTTCGCGATCATGCGCTTCATCGTGGACTTGTCGTACTTCGCCTTGACCTCGGCCGGCAGCGCGCAGATCATCCTGACCAGCGCGGGCGCGGAGAAACTTGACGTCACCTTGTACTTGTCGACCAGGCGAAGCCAGTCCTGCGCATCGAACTTCCGCTGCACGATCACGGTCTGCCCGAGTGCCTGCCCGATCAGCATGAACGAGCCGGGCCCGCTGTGATACAGCGGCCCCGAGGTGATGTAGATGTCGTCAGGCTGGTAGCCGATGGCGGTGATCAGGCCGACGACGACGGTCTCGTCGCCGGCGCGGCGCACGGCGCCTTTCGGCCGGCCGGTCGTGCCCGAGGTGTAGATCATGGTGGCGCCGCCCGGGCCGAGGTCGCCGGGGTCGGGCGGCGGCTCGCTTGACGCGCTCGCGATGATGTTCTCGCCGATCATGCCATCGGGCGCCGGCCCGCCGGATACGAGCACGTGGTCGAGCTTGCCTGGAAGCTTCTTGCCGGCGCCGTCGCCGGGGCTGAACAGGTGCGCGTACTCCGCGTCAGCGAAAGCCACCCTGGCGTCGGAGTGCCCGACGATGTACCTGGCCTCTTCGGCGGTGAGCCGGTAGTTGAGGGGCACGGACACCGAGCCGATCTTGCGAATGGCGTTCATGCACGCGACGACCGGCAGGGAGTTGGCGCCGCACCAGATCACCTTCGTGCCCGGCCCGGCGCCGAGCGACGCGAGCGCGTTGGCCAGCTTGTTCGCCTCGGCTTCAAGCTCGGCGTAGCTCCACGACGTGATGCTGCCGTCGGGGAGGTCCTCGATCACCGCCGGCTTGTCCGGCTGTGCCTGCGCGTAGGCGCTCAAGATGTCCGGCATGCGTCCCTGCTCTCTCCCGCTGACCCGCCCAGGCTAGATCACTAGCTTGTCGCCCAGCGCGCAGATTGTCACCATCGGGGTCATCTGGCCGTCAGCTCCGGCTAGGATCAGCGCTGGCCGAGTTCGCGCCTGGCCAGCAGCTCGACGTTAATCGCTGAGATCTCGGCGAGCAGCGTCTCAACCTGCTCGCCGTGGCGTAAGTACGAATCGACCACGGGCATCAGCTCGGGCGGCACGTACCGCGTGCCCCGGCCTCGACGGGGCGTCAGGTAGGTGTACGGCCCGTGCACCACGCCGTCGGCGCACCGGCAGCTCGCCTTGCCGCACGTGCGGGTCTGCTTCACCAGCGAGCCGAGCAGTACCTGCTCCAGGTCGCCCAGACGGGAAGCGAGCACATGCCTCCTGGCCAGCAAATCCCGCGTCGAGAGCTTGAGGAAGTCTGGCTTACGTGGCACCACCACACAAGACTAGCCTTGACAGTCAATCAGGCACAATGGATCGTTTTGGTCGAAGCTGCCACTGATAGCCACCTGACTCCCTGTAAAGGTAGGTGCTGGCCGCCTTTCCTGAATGCTCTGCGTGGCGTGCGATATCCAGGCGCACCCAAGACGTTCTCTGCGAGAGGGCACAACTGTGGTCAAGGTAGAAGCGGCAGGTCAAGCGCGCCACTATCGATGTGCCGGTATCGGCGTAGGTCCAGCGAACCTGAGCCTGGCGTCCCTTATCCACAGTCACAGGGAGATTACAAATATCTTCTTAGACAAGAAGGCGAATTTCGGCTGGCATGACGGGCAGCAAATTCCGGGGGCAACCATCCAGGTGTCCATGATGAAGGACCTGGTAAGCCTGTCCCAGCCCACCAGCGCGTATTCTTTCCTGGCTTACCTGTGCGAGCTGGGGCGGATTTATCATTTCCTCAATGCGCAATTCGACTCGGTGCCGCGCGAGGAGTTCCGCAATTACATGGAGTGGGCCTGCCGCAAGAACGAGAACATCGTTTTCGGCCAGGAGGTGCTCTCCGTCGAGTACGCGGGCGTGTTCCGCATCCGCACCCGGGCGATGACGGTGACGGCCGACAACATCTCCGTCGGGGTCGGCGTCCAGCCCGTCGTGCCGCCGGCGGCGCGACCGCATCTCGGTGCCAGGCAGTTCCACATCAGCGAGTTCATGAGCAAGGCCAGGGATGTGCGGGGCCTGCGGGTCGGGGTGGTCGGCGGCGGCCAGTCAGGCGCCGAGGCGTTCCTTGACCTGGTCTCCAGGCCGCACGATGATTTACCCCGGCGTGTCGTCTGGATATCACGACGGCACAACTACCTGCCCATCGACGACTCGCCGTTCACCAACGATTACTACACGCCGAGTTACTCTGATTACTTCGCCAGCCTGGACGACGCGAAGCGGCGCATACTCAACGCCAGGAACGTCCTGACCAGCGACGGAATATCCGAGGGGACGCTCAGGCAGATCTATCAGCGTATCTATACCCGCCGTTTCATTGACGGATATGCCGATCTTGTCGCCCTTTACCCGAATCGCACCGTCGTCGACGTGGCGAGCGTTACCGGCGAGACCTGGAAGCTCGGTCTTGCCCACAACGAGCACGAAGCGGTGCGGGAGACCGCCGAGCTTGACGTCATCATCTGGGCGACCGGCTACCGGCCGACGCCGCTCACGTTCCTGGCGCCGATCGAATCGCGGCTGGAGCGCGACGGGGACGAGTTCAAGATTGACGACAGTTTCGCGGTGAAATGGGATGGCCCCGCCGATAACAACATCTTCCTGCAGAACGCCGCGCGCGGCCAGCGGGGACTCGCCGACCCTAACCTGAGCCTCAATTCGTGGCGCAGCCAGCGCATCGTGGACCGTATCCGCGGCATCCGCACCGAGCACCAGCTCGACACTTTCATCGAGTGGATCACCAAGCCATCGAACGGGGATCTGCAGGGCGGCAGGCGATGACCCGGCGCGCGGTCGCGGTTGTCGGCGCTGGAATCGTCGGCTGCCTCATCGCGCGGGAACTCGCAGAGGCGAGCCAGGATGCGGCGATCACGGTGCTGGACCGCGATCTGGCCGGGTCGGGCACCAGCAGGCGGTCGGCGGGTTTGTCGCTGGCCAGGGGGGCGACGCCGCGGACCAGGCGCATGTCGGCCTTCAGCCACCGGTACTACGCCGGCCTGGCGGCGGCCGACCCGCGCCTGCCCATTTACCCTGTCGGCGCGAAGGTGATCGGCCCCGCTGACCTGACCGCGGCCGGCTACCTGGCCGACCTTGCCGATCCGCGGCCCGCGCCAGCCCCGCCCGGGATCACGGTGCCAGGCGATCAGCGGGTATGGGAACTGGCCGGGTGCCACTACGCGGACGTGTACGTGCTGGCTCAGGCGATCGCCGCGAAGCTGCGCCCGAGGGTGCGGTTCGCTGAGAGCGCGGAAGTCACCGGGCTCACCGTCGGTCAGGACGAGGTCACGGTGCACTGCGCCACCGGTGAGCGGCTCGTGGCCGATCAGGTGGTGCTCGCTCCGGGGCCCTGGCTGGCGGCGCCTGCCTGGCGCGACCTGCTCAGCCCGCTCGGGCTGCGGGTCAAGAAGATCGTCGCGATGCACCTGGAGCGGCGGCCGCTGCCCGGCGACCAGGTCATCATCTTCGAGGCCGACGACGCGTTCCTGCTGCCGGTGCGGCACCGGGGCCACTGGCTGTTCAGCTACACGGCCGCGCACTGGGACGTGGACCCGGACGCGGTGCCCGGGCTGTGCCCCGGCGATCTCGCCGCCGCGCGGGACTGCCTGGGGCGTTACTCAGCCGAGCTGGCCGATGCCTGCGACACCGGCCGGGTGTGCTGTGACGCCTACAGCCCGGCCAGGGAACCTGTGGTCGCCGCCCTGGCCGGCGGCCGCGTCGTCTTCGCCGGCGGCGCCAGCGGCTCCGGCTACCGGTTTGCCCCGGCTATCGCCGCGCAGGCCGTGGCCTTGCTCACCAGCACCGCGCCCGCCCGGGCAAGCACAGCCGCGAGCGAAGGAGTCACAGATGATCATCAGCACGTATGACCCGTCCCATCTGCACCGCTCGTTCGGCATCGATCTCGGCGACGTCGACCTTGGCGCGGTCGAGGATCTCGGCGTGGCCGCGTACTTCGCCCGGGTGCCGCCCGGCATGCACTCGGACCCGCACCAGCACGACGAGACCGAGACGTTCGTGATCTTCTCCGGCGGCGGCGACATCGTCGTGGACGCCAAGCGCACCCCGATCACCGCGCCGATGGTGGCGCAGTTCGAGCCGTTCGAGACGCACTGGCTGGACAACACCGGCGACACCGACATCCTCTTCGCGACGTTCGTCTGGCGGGACGCGCCGCGCGCCGCCAGGAAAGCGCCGGGAAAAGACCGGCGGCGGTTCGGCGACCGCCCGGTCTTCGCGTTCTCGACCGCCCCGACCCCGAACGGCGGCCTGCACATCGGCCACCTGTCGGGGCCCTACCTGAGCACCGACGCGTACACCAGGTTCCAGCGCATGACCGGCGCCGAGGTCTACCACCTGGCCGCTACCGACGACTGGCAGGTCTGGGTACTCGAGTGCGCCAAAAGGGAAGGCCGGACCCCGGAAGAGGTCGTCAGTTCCTATTCGGCCGAGATCGAGCAGGCTCTCGCGGCCATGGACATCTACCCCGACCGGATCAACCACACAAGCACCGAGCCCGGCTACGCCGAGGCGCTCAGGGCATGGTTCACCAGGCTGGCCGACTCGGGCCGGCTCACCAGGCGCGAAGGCGCGGCGCTGTTCGACGGCGAGACCGGCCAGTACCTCTTCGAGCCTTACGTCGCCGGCGGCTGCCCCGGCTGCGGCAACCAGACCAGCGGGAACATCTGCGAGATCTGCGGCGAGCCGAACTTCTGCGTGGACCTGGCCAACGCGCGGTCCGCCCTCAGCACCGCCGCGCCGCGCGCAGGCACGATCGCCAGGTACACGTTTGCGCTGCACGAATTGCGCGACGACCTGCTCGCGCACCACAGTACCGGCCGCGCTCCCGCCAGGGTGCGCGAGCTAGCCAACCGCGTCTTCAGCCGGGACAGGCTCGACATGGCCATCACCCACCCGGCCGGCTGGGGCGTCAAGCCAGACCAGGACGACGTGCCCGGCCAGGTGATCTGGGCATGGAACGAGCTTGCCTTCGGCTGGCTGTACGGGATCGAGGCGCTCGGGCGCACGCTCGGCAAGGACTGGAAGATCAACGACCCGCAGGACGACTGGAAGCTCGTGCACTTCCTCGGCTACGACAACACGTTCTACCACTCCATCTTCAGCCCGGCCCTCTTCAAGCTCGCTCATCCTGGCTGGACGCCCGACATCGACTATCACCTCAACGAGTTCTACCTGCTCGACGGCGACAAATTCTCGACCAGCCGCGGGCACGTGATCTGGGGCACGGACATCCTGACCCCCGACAACGTCGACTCGATCAGGTTCTACCTGTCGCTGACCCGCCCGGAGACCCACCGCACGAACTTCACGCTGGAGCAGTACGAGGCCGTCACCCGCGACACCCTGGCAGGCACCTGGCAGCGCTGGCTCGATGACCTCGGCACCCGGCTCGACCAGCGCTACGGCGGCGTCGTGCCTGACGCCGGCATCTGGAATCCAGAGCACACCGCGTTCTGGGCCAGGCTGGAAAGCTCCCTGCGGCTCGTGACTGGCGCGCTGTCCCCTGATGGCTTCTCGCTCAATCAGGCCGCCAGCGCGCTTGACGGCATCGTGGCTGACACGGTGCGGTTCGCCGCCTTCGAAGCGGCCACCGCGGAGTTGCCCGAGTGGAAGGACGAGGCAAGGACCGCGATCGCGCTCGAACTCGCCGCCGCGAAACTGCTCGCGCACTGCGCGCTGCCGGTAATGCCGAGATTCGCGGCCAAGCTCGGCGACGCGCTCGGCATCGGCACCCCGCAAACCTGGCCCGAGATTGTCAGCCTGATCCGGCCGGGCACCAAGGCCCGCCTGGCCGGGACGGTGTTCTTTACCGCGCCCCCCGTTGCGGCGGCGCCCGGGCTGCTGCCCTGGCTGTCGGAGACCGTCGCGGCGTCGCTGCAGCTCGACGCCGTCAGCCCGGATGCCACGCTGGTATCACTCGGCGTCAAGTCGATGCAGGCGATCGCGCTGCAGTACCAGATCTTGCAGCGGACCGGCGCCGACATCACGATCGACGACCTGCTCGGCGACCGCACCATCGCCGGCCTCGCCGCCATGCTTGCCGACAGCGCAGTGCTTGCCGACAGCGCAGTGCTCGCCGACAGCGCAGTGCTCACTGACAGCGCAGTGCTCGCCGACGGCGACGGGGTGATCGTGTGAGTCACCTCGATGTCTTGCGCGAGATCACCGAGCGTGGCCTCAGCCTCACGGTGTCCGGAGCCGACCTCAAGCTGCAAGGTCCCAGGCAGCGGGTCGACGCCGAGCTCGTCGGGCGGATCAGGGCGGCCAAGCCCGAGCTCATCGCGCACCTGCTCGCCTCGCAAACCGCCAGGGAGAACGGATTCGGCCTCACGCTGCTGCAGCGCAGTTACCTGATCGGCCGGGGCGAGTCCGTCGAGATCGGCAACGTGGCCAGTCACGTCTACCACGAGGTGGACGGCTGCTGGGACATCGACCGGCTCGAAGCGGCGCTGCGCTCGGTGGTGGCCAGGCACGGCATGCTGCGCACTCACTTCACCGACGACGGCCGTCAGGTGACCGAGCCGGAGGCAGACGTCAGGATCGGGCGGCTCGACCTGCGCGGCGCACCGGATCAGCAGGCCAGGCTCGGCCAGATCAGGGCCGAGCGCAGCCATCGCATGCTGCCGCTGGACCGTGCCCCGATGATCGCCGTCGAGGTCACGCTGCTCAGCGATGACCTCATGCGACTGCACGTCAGCACCGACGGACTTGTGCTCGACGGCATCTCGATGTTCATGTTCTACATCGACTGGCATCGCAGCTACGCCGAAGGCGGGCCGCCGCAGGGGCGGGACGTGCCGTTCGCTGACTACATCGCGGCCGTGGAGGCGATGCGGGGCCAGCCGGCCGCGCGGCGGGCTCGCGAGTACTGGCTCGACCGGGAGCTGCCGCCGCATCCGCGCCTGCCGCTGCGCGCCAGCCCCGCCGCGATCACGCGGCCCCGTTTCACCCAGTACAGCGCCAGCCTCGATGCCGGACAGTGGGGCAAGCTCAAGGCGCTGGCCGCCGGCGCCGGGGTGACACCGACCGTCGTCCTGCTTGCCGCCTATGCCGAGACGCTGGCGAGGTGGGGCGCGGGGAACAGCTTCACGATCACGACGACGGTGGCAAACCGGCCGCCGATCCACGAGGGCATCGACAGCGCGCTCGGCAACTTCTCCGAGACCCTGCTGGTCGAGATAGGGCTTGACCGGCGGCTGACTTTCCGCGAGCGGGCGACGGCGCTGCAGGCCCGGATGCGCCGGGATCTGGACCACCGGCACTTCTCCGGCATCGAGGTGCTGCGCGAGCTGGCGCGGCGCGGCGCCGATGCCCAGATGCCCTACACCTTTAACTCCGCCATCGGGTACGTCAGGGAAGACGTCGACGGGTCGGCGATCGACCTGTTCGGCCCCGAGATCTACACCTCGAGCCAGACGCCGCAGCTGTGGCTCAACGCGTTCGCGTTTGAGTACCACGGCGGCGTCGTGGTGCAGGCCGACGCCGTCGACGGGCTCTTCCCTGACGGGATGATCGGCGCCATGATCGGCGGCTACCAGCAGCTGCTCGGCGATTTGTGCGAGCCGGGCACCTGGTCGGCGGCCACGTTCGACCTGCTGCCGGCCGACCAGCGGGCACGGCGGCTCGCGGCCAACGACACCGCGCGGCCGGCCAGTGACCGGCTGCTGCATGAGGCGTTCACCGAGCTGGCCGCGGCAGCGCCGGACGCGCCGGCGGTCATGACCACCTCGGGCACGCTGACCTACGGCGAGCTGGCGGGCCGGGCGGCGGGCGCCGCCGCCTGGCTGCGGGAGCGCGGCGCCGGGGAGGACGAGCTGGTCGCGCTGATCATGCGGCGCGGGCCCGAGCAGGTCACCGGGATGCTGGCGGCCGTCATGGCCGGAGCGGCCTACCTGCCGGTCGACGCCGCCCTGCCCGCGGAGCGGGTCCGCTACATGCTGGGTGACGGCCGGGTACGGCTCGCGCTGTCCAACACAGGCTGGCAGCCGGACGCCGGCCAGCAGATCGAGGCGCTGGACCTGCGCGATCCTGGCACGTCCGGCACCTGCCAGCGGCGGCCTGGCTCCCGCGCTGATGACCTGGCCTACGTCTTGTACACCTCGGGCACGACCGGTGCGCCCAAGGGCGTGATGATCAGCCACCGCAGCGCGGTCAACGTAGTGGCTGACTGCAATGCCAGGTTCGGTGTCGGGCCGCCGGACCGGTTCATCGGGGTCAGCGCGTTCAGCTTCGACCTGTCGGTGTACGACGTGTTCGGCGCGCTCTCGGCGGGCGCGGCGATCGTGCTGCCTGACGCTGACCGCGCCGCCGACCCGGCACACTGGCTTGAGCTGTGCGAGCGGTTCGGGGTCACGATCTGGAACTCCGTGCCCGCCATCGCGGGCCTGATGGCCGACCAGGCCCTCGCCTTGCGGCAAACGCCAGAGCTCCGGCTGGTGATGCTGAGCGGGGACCGGATACCGCCGGATTTGCCTGCCGCGCTCTGGAGGGTCAAGCCCGACCTGCGGCTGATGTCGCTCGGCGGGCCGACCGAGACGACCATCTGGAATATCTCGCACCCGATCAGCCGCGCCCAGAGCGAACTCGAGCCGGTCCCCTACGGCCGGCCGAACGCGAACAACCGGGCGTACATCATCGACGCCGACGGCCTGGACGCTCCGGACTGGGTCACCGGCGAGATCTGCGCGGCCGGCACCGGCCTCGCCCGCGGCTACTGGGCGGACGAGGCGCGGACCGCGGAGCGGTTCTGGCTGGACGAGGCTCGCGGTGAACGGCTCTACCGCACCGGGGATCTCGGCCGGTACCTGCCGGACGGCAGCATCGACATCACCGGGCGCAGTGATTTCCAGATCAAGGTCAACGGATACCGGATCGAGGCCGGCGAGGTCGAGACCAGGCTGGCCGCGATCGCGGCCGTCAAGCAGGCGGCGGTGGTCAGGCAAGCCGGTGCCCGCGGCGACCGGCTGGTGGCGCACCTGGTCGCGGCCGGGGACACAAGGCCCACCGACGACGAGATCAAGGTCGCGCTGCGGGAGCACCTGCCCGAGTACATGACGCCGTCGAGCGTGATCTGGCATGACAGCCTCCCGCTGACCCGCAACGGCAAGGTCGATCGCGGCAAGCTGGCCGGCCTGGTGCCGGCCGCGCCCGGCCAGGCCGGGACCGCGAACCCGACGGAGATCGAGAACCACCTGATCACGCTGTGGTCCTCGGTGCTCAAGGTGCCTGCCGAGACGGTCGGCCCCGACAGCGACTTCTACGACCTCGGCGGCGACTCGCTTGCCGGGGCACGGATCTTCACCGGGGTGCGCAAGCAGTTCGGCGTGAGCATGACACTCGACCGCCTGCACGAGCTTCGCCTGCTCCGCGTCATGGCCCGGTCCATACAGGCATCGCCGGCTCACCCGGGCGCGGCATGAACGGGCAGGTAATCAACGCGGTCGTGACCCGCCCGCCACGGCCAGGTCACGCGGTCACGATGGCGGCGCTCGGCGGAACGGCCTCGATGCCGCTGACTGAGCTCTACGAGCAAGCCGGCCGGCTGGCCGTCGCGCTGGCGGGGGAAGGCATCGGTCGTGGGGACCGGATCGGAATCCTGGCGTCCAACCGGATCGAGTGGCTGCTGCTCGATCTGGCGGCGCTGCGGCTCGGCGCCGTGACCGCCGGCTTCGAGCCGGTCAAGTTCGCGCCAGGCCCCGAACTGGCGAAGCGGTACTCGCTTGACATGCTCTTCGCCGACCGGGGCGAAGGCGAGGGCATCCGCCCCATCACCGACGTGGCCGGGCTGATCGCCGGGGTCGAGCCGGGCGCGGAACCGCCGGCGATCCTGTACCGGCCCGGTGACGTGACCACGATCAAGTTCACCTCGGGCAGCACCGGGACGCCGAAGGGACTGGCCCCGACGGTCGGCAGCATCGATTCCTCGATCAGCGCCGTGCAGCGGCTCTTCGAGCACGGTGCCGGGCACCATCGGCACCCGGATAACATCTTCATCTTCCTGCCGCTGTCGCTGCTGCAGCAGCGGTACTGGGTGTACTCGGCGCTGGTATTCGGCCACGACCTGACGATCACCACCTACGAGGCGGCGTTCGCAGTGATGGGCAGGGCCGAGCCGACCGTGGTGATGGGCGTGCCCGGGTTCTTCGAGGCGGCGAAGAAGCACATTGAATCGCGCGGGCCAGGCAAGCAGAAAGCGGCCGCGATCAGGCTGTTCGGCGGCAAGATCAGGTACCTGTGGACCGGGTCGGCTCCGGCCAGGCAGTCGGTGCTGTCTTTTTTCAGCAATCTCGGCTTTCCGATTTTCGAGGGCTACGGGCTGAACGAGACAGACATCGTGTCCAAGAACCATCCTGGCGCGCACCGGGAGGGCAGCGTCGGCCAGGTGCTGCCGGGCAAGAAGGTGCTGATCGACGCCGACGGCGTGGTCAGCGTGCAGAGCGATCACCCGGTCAACTGGCGGTACGAGTACGCCGCTCCAGGCGAGTCCGAGCGGGTGTTCGGCCCTGGCGGAGTGGTGCGCACCGGTGACCTGGGCTACCTGGACGAAGACGGGTTCTTGTACATAAGGGGCCGGGCCGACGACGTGATCGTGCTCGACAACGGCAAGAAGGTCATCGTCCGGCCGCTGGAGGAATTCCTCAAGGCCAGCCCGGCGATCGAGGACTGCGTGGTGCTGTGCCCGACGCAGACCCATCTTGTCGCCGTCGTGTCCGCGGCATCCGATCAGGCCGACACCGGGGCGATCAGGGCGCGGCTGGCTGAGGCGAACGCCTCCTTCGGCCCCGACGAGCAGATCAGGGACCTGGTGATCGCGCCGGAGCGGTTCAGCGTCGCCAACGGGATGCTCACCTCGCAGTTCAAGCCGCGCCGGCCCGAGATCCTCAGGGCCTGCCTGGGCGGGGCGGCCCGATGAGCGCTACCACAGTATGCAGCTCATCACCGCACTGCGCGAGACGCTCGCGGCGGACCTCGACGTCAGCGCAGTGTTCCTGGCGCCCACCGCGCGGCAGCTCGGCGCGACGCTGCGGGACAAGCACGGATTCGACGACGCCGACCTCAGCGAAGAGAGCCTCGAGCAACTCAGATGAGCGAGACGTAACATGCTGACCGATCCGCAGCGAGCCGCGCTGGCGGCACCGAATCCGCTGCCCATCGGCGGCGCCGGCGTGGGCCGGGGCTACCTGGTTCGGCCGGGGCCGACCAGCCAGCGTTTCATCGCCGATCCGTTCTCCAAGGGCGGCGACAAGCGGCTCATCGGCTACTTCATGGGAGAGACACCGGGAAATGGTTTCTGACCAGGCAGCACAGGAGGCACCGGGCACCCTGCGCCCGGGCCGCGCCCGCGGCGTCCTTGCCAACGGCGACTTTGCCAGGCTCTTCGCCGGGGAGACCATTTCGCAGATCGGCAATCAGATCACCCAGTTCACGATGCCCCTGGTCGCGATCATCACGCTGAACGCCACCGCGTTCCAGGTCGGCATACTGAACGCGCTCAAGTTCGTGCCGGTGATCGTGGTCGGCATCTTCGCTGGAGTGTGGCTCGATCGCCGCAGGCGCCGTCCCATCATGATCATGTGCGCGCTCGGCAATGCCCTGCTGATCGGCCTCGTGCCGATCTCCTCGGTCGCCGGGTTCCTGTCCATCGGCCTGCTGTACGTGGTGATCACGCTGGCAGGCACGCTGACCGTGATCTTCGACGTGGGCGCGCTGTCCTATGTGCCCTGCCTGGTCGACCGCGAGCACCTGACAGAGAGCAACAGCAAGCTCCAGGCGAGCGTCGCCTTCGCCGGGATCGCCGGGCCCGGCCTGGCCGGCTATATCGTCGGGCTGATCACGGCCCCGATCACGCTGTCGTTTGACGCGGTCTCTTACCTGTTCTCGGCCGCCGGGATGATCTCGATCGGCAAGCGCGAGCCGGCGCCGGAGCGGCCCGAGGTGCGGCCGTCGATCAGGCAGTCGCTGGCCGAGGGCTTCCGCGCGGTGTACGGGACGAAGCTGCTGCGGATCCTGCTCGGCCAGTCGGCGACGCTCAACGCCGGCTTCGGGATGGTATCGACGATGTTCGCGGTTTACGGGATCCGCGTGCTCGGTTTCAGCCCTGACAAGCTCGGCGTCGCGATCGGGTCCCTCGCCGTCGGCGCGCTGTGCGGATCGCTGCTCGCCGCGAGGATCGTGCGCCTGCTGGGCCTGCCGAGAACGCTGTCATTCGCCATTGTCGGTGTCTGTGCCTCGCCCCTGCTGCTTCTGGTCCCGCGCGACTCCGGCTCAGTCTCGCTGGTGCTGGCGATGGCCGCCTGGCTCGGGCACGGCTTCGGGATCTCGGTGTGGAATGTGAACACGATCACGCTCCGCCAGGTGCTCACCCCGATGACTGTCCTCGGCCGCATGAACGCGACCTACCGGATGGTGCTCTTCGGCGCCCTGCCGGTCGGCGCCTTCCTCGCGGGGCTGCTCGGCAGCACCCTCGGACTGTGGCACGCGATGCTGATCTCAGTGCTCGCGCTGACCACGCCAATGCTCTGGCTCGCGTTCTCACCAGTCTTCCGGCTCAGGGAAATGCCAGCCGCACCAGGCACCGACAACACGAGGAACGGATAGCGCATGAACGGGTCACACTTGCCACCGCTCGGCCGTGGCCAGGCAGTATCCTTCCCTCTCACCTCCAGTCAGCAGCAGCTGTGGTTCATCGACGAATTCCACCACGGGCTGCCCGCGCTCAACCTGCCTTATCTGCTCACGCTCACCGGTCAGCTCGACCTCGCGGCGTTCCGCCGGGCCATCGACGGGCTGGTCGCCAGGCACGCGGCGCTGCGGACCAGGCTGCCCGCCGGGCCAGCGGGCACCGGCGCCGGTGAGACCGATCCGCCCGGCCCGGTCAAGCTCGGGTTCACCGACCTGACCGGGATGCCGGGCAAAGCCGCCGCGGCCAGGCTGGACACCATCGCCGCCGCCGAGTCAGCCCGGCCATTCCAGCTGGCACGGAACTGGCCGATCCGGGCGAACCTGGTGCGTCTCGGCGCCCGCCACCATGTACTCGTCCTGGTATTGCACCAGCTGGCATTTGACGAGGAGTCAGCGGCCATCGCCGTGGCTGATCTCGCCGCGCTCTACGAGGCCGAGGCGACCGGCAAGCCGGCCTCGCTGGTCCCGGCCGGATCGTTCACTGACTACGCGCTCGCTGAGCCCGACCGGATCTCCCTTGAGGACGAACGGTACTGGTCGCAGACTCTCGCGGGGGTGCCGACCTCGCGCTTCCCGACCGACCGGCCCCGGCCTGTGCTCGCCAGCCACGACGGCGCGGTCGAAGTGACGACGATCGGGGCGCCTGTGCTAGCTGGCCTGCGCCGGCTCGCTGATCGCGAAGCGACGACGCTGCAGGCCACCCTGCTCGCGGCCCTGCAGGTGCTGCTCTGCCGGTACACAGGCCAGACCGACCTGGTCGTCGGCACCGCGGCCCCGGCCCGCGGGGGGTTCAGGGGGGTTGTCCCCCCTGGGCAACAGGGCACCGCCGCGTCTGCCAAGGGACATGACGGGCAGCCGCCGCTGGTCGGATTCACCGAAGCGACGCTGCCGGTTCGCGCCGACCTCAGCGGCAATCCGCCCTTCACCGAGGTGCTCGGCCGGGTCGGCCGGGCGCTGGCTGGCGCCATCGCCCACCAGGACCTGCCGTTCGCCAGGATCGTCGAGGTGCTGGGCATCGGGCGGGACGCGGGGCGGTTCCCCGTGTTCCAGACCTGGCTGCGGTGTCGTGAGCCGGCCGGTGACGTCCGCGGCGCTGGGGTGACCTTCCGCCTCAGGCCGGCCGAGCTGCCCGCCAGCCGGTACGATCTCGGCTTCGACGCGCGGCCTTCGGCCGAGGCCGGCCTGGAGATCGCCGCGACCTACCCGCCCGTGCTGTTCGACCAGCCGACCGTGCGGCGACTGCTCGGCCACTTCGAGGTGCTGCTGGCGGGCATCGTCGCCGACCCCGCCGCGCCGCTTTCCAGGCTGCCGCTGCTCACCGGCGCCGAGCTGCACCGCGAGATCACCGGGTGGAACGACACAGCGCGGGAATTCCCGCGGATCACTATCATCGAGGGTTTCGAGCGCCAGGCCAGGCGCACCCCAGACGCGATCGCCGCCGAGTTCTGGGAAGCCGGGGCGCCCGGCGGGATGGCCGGGACCAGCTACGCCGAGCTGGACGGGCAAGCCGAGCGGATCGCCCGCCGGCTGCGCGACCTCGGCGTCGTTCCCGAGGTGCTGGCAGGCGTGTGCATGCGCACGTCGATCACCAGGCTCGCCGCCCTGCTCGGCATCTGGAAGGCCGGCGGCGGCTACGTCCCGCTCGACCCCGACCTGCCCGCCGAACGCCTCGCCTACCTGATCGCCGACACCGGCCTGAAGGTCATTGTCACCGACGAGGAAAGCGTCCATTGCCTGCCGGAAACACTGCGCCAGCCGGAAACACCGCGCCAGCCCGAAACACCGCGCCAGCCGGAGACCACGGCGGTTGTTCTTACGCTGACCGACGTGACGGACGGACCCGGGCTCGGCGTCACCGAGATCAGGCCTGGGCCAGCTAATACCGCCTACGTGATCTATACCTCCGGGTCGACCGGGCAGCCCAAGGGCGTAGTTGTCGAGCACCGGAACGCGGTCAACTTCCTGCAAGGCATGATCGAGGCCTGGCGCATAGGCCCGGACAGCGCCCTGCTGTCTTTCGCCGCCTATACGTTCGACGTGTCGGTGATGGACATGTTCATGCCCCTGCTGGCAGGAGCGAAAGTCGTGATGGCGCCGCCGCGGACGCTGCACTCGCCGCCGAGGCTCGCCGCGCTGATCCGCGAATCGAAGGTCACGTTCGCCTGCCTGCCGCCGGCCGTGCTCAGCCTGCTCGCCGGCGAGCACCTCGGCGGCCTGCGGACGTTGCTGTCCGCCGGGGAAGAGCTGACCAGCGAGCTGCTGCGGCACTGGCTGAGCGACGGGCTGGAGTTCTACAACGGCTACGGCCCGACCGAGTGCGCGATCGGCGCTACGTTCATGAAGCTGGAGCCAGGCACGCCGCACCCGCCGCCGATCGGCAGGCCCAAGCCGAACTACCAGGCCTACGTCCTTGATGAGTACCTGAACCCGGTCCCTGTCGGCGTAACTGGCGAATTGCACATCGGCGGCGCCGGCGTCGCGCGCGGCTACCTCAACAGGCCCGAGCTGACCGCCGAGCGGTTCATCGACGACCCGTTCAGGCCCGGCGGCCGGCTGTACAAGACCGGCGACCTCGCCCGCCGGCGGCCAGACGGCACGCTCGTCTTCGCCGGCCGGATCGACAACCAGGTGAAAATCGGGGGCCTGCGGATCGAGCTCGGCGAGATCGAGGCCGCGCTGACCGGGCACCCGGCCGTGGCACAAGCCGTGGTCACGGTCACCGACGGCAAGCTGGCGGGCTACGCGCGGCCGACGCCAGGCTGCGTGCCTGCCGCCGCTGACCTGCGCGTGCACCTGGCCCGCACGCTTCCCGGTTACATGATCCCGACCTACCTGATCATGCTGGACGAGCTGCCGCTTACCGCCAACGGCAAGGTCGACAAGGCCGCGCTGCCACCTCCTGATACAGGCATGACGCGCGTCGGGCGCGTGCCGCCGCGCACCATGATCGAGACAGTTCTGGTCGATCTGTACGCCACGATCCTCGGCGACGAGCGGGTCGGCGCGGCCGACAGCTTCTTCGACGCGGGCGGGAACTCACTGCAGGCACTGCGGCTGATCGCCAGGCTCCACGAGTCGCTGGCCGCGGACCTCGACGTCAGCGCGGTGTTCCTGGCGCCGACGGCGCGCCAGCTCGCCGCCGTGCTGCGCGAGGAGCACGGCTTCGACGACGCCGAGCTTGACGAAAAGAGCCTGGACGACCTGGTGGCACAGGCCGACTGATGTCTGTGCTAACTGACGAGCAGCGTGCGGCACTGACCGCGCGGCTACGGCGCGGAAGGGTCGCGGCCGATGGCGTCGTCCGCCGGGATCCGCAGACCGTGTCCTTGCCGCTGTCGTTCGGGCAGCAGCAGCTGTGGTTCATCGACCGGTTCGCTCCGGGCCAGGCGATGTACAACATCCCGCTGGCCATCGCGGTGCGCGGAGAGCTTGACCAGGCCGCGTTCGGTCGGGCGGTGGACGGGCTGGTGGCCAGGCATGAGGCGCTGCGGACCAGGCTCGTGAACGGCCCAGGAGGCGATCCGGTTCAGGTAATCGACCCGCCCGCGCCCGTGCCGCTCCCCCTCATCGAGCTGGCACCGACCGGGACGGCGCCCGGCGGTGACCAGCTCAGGGCATTCATCGACGCCGAGGCGGTGCGGCCATTCAGCCTCGCCGGCGGCCCGCTGATCAGGTTCAGCCTCATCCGCCTAGCCGGCGACAGGCATGTGCTGGTGGTTGTCGTTCATCATGTGGTGTTCGACGGCTGGTCAGCCGGGGTCCTGCTGCGCGATCTCGCGGCACTGTACCGGGCGGAGGCCAGCGGAGAGCCGTCAGGACTGGCCGGGCTGCCCGTGCAGTTCGCCGACTACGCACTCTGGGAACGGGGACGGCTGGCCGGTGACGTGCCTGGCGACCTGGCCGGGTACTGGCGCGAGGCGCTCGAGGGATTCGAGACCGTGCGGTTCCCGCTCGACCGTCCGCGGCCGCTGGTCGAGGACTGGGCGGGCGGGCTCGCGGTGCGGATGACCGGCGCCGGGCTGCTCGCGGAGCTGCGCGAGCTGGGCCGGCGTCATTCAGCGACGCTGTTCGTGACGCTGATGGCCGGCTTGCAAGCGCTGCTGCACCGCTACACGGGTCAGGACGACCTGGTCGTCGGCACGGTGAGCGCGAACCGGGGCAGGCCTGAGCTGGCACCGCTCGTCGGGTTCCTGGTGAACACGCTGCCGATCAGGACCGACGTCTCCGGCGACCCGTCGTTCAGTGAGTTGCTCGGCCGGGTCAGGCGGGTTACCACCGGCGCTTACGGTCACCAGGAGCTGCCGTTCGGCAAGATGGTTGAGGTGCTCAAGGTCGACCGGGACCCGGGCCGGGCACCGATCTTCCAGATCTCGCTCGCCTACGCCGAACGGGACACCACCCCGATCGAGGCGGCCGGGGTCACGGTCGCGATGACCGACCTCGTGGCCGGCATCAACGCGGCCAAGTTCGACCTGAGCTTCCTGGCCGAGGCCCGCGAGGGCGGCCTGTGGCTGGAGTGCTCGTACAAGACGGCGCTGTTCGACCACGACACGATCGACCGGCTGCTGCTGCACCTGGAGGTGCTGCTGCGCGGCGCGGCGGCCAACCCGGACGCCCGGCTTTCCGAGCTGCCCGTGCTTACGCCCGCCGAGCTTGAGGCGGAGCTGGTGACCTGGAACGACTCGGCCAGGCAGTACCCGCTGGAGTGCGTGCACGAGGCCTTCGAGCGGCAGGTACGCCTCACGCCTGGCGCGATCGCCGCCGAATTCGCTGGGATCGTCCCGCCGGGGGGGCACAGCGGGGGCCAGCAGCTCAGCTATGCGCAGCTGGACGGGCTGGCCAACCGGGTCGCGGCCAGGCTGCGCGAGCTGGGAGTCGGACCGGAGTCCCTGGTCGGAGTTTGCATGCCGTCGAACCTGACCAGGCTGGCTGTGTTCCTGGGAATCTGGAAAGCCGGCGGCGGCTATGTCCCGCTCGATCACCAGTTCCCGCCCGAGCGGCTCGGCTACCTGATCGGCGACGCCGGCATGGGAGTGGTAGTCGCTGACAGGCAGAGCGGCCAGCGCTTGTCTCAGCGACCGCCGCAAGTCCGGGTGCTGCTGCTCGACGACCCGGCCGAGCTGCCGGAGGCGGCACCTGTCCCCGGTGGCGCGACCCCGTCCAACGTGGCCTACGTGCTTTACACCTCAGGGTCGACCGGCCAGCCCAAGGGCGTAGTGATCGAGCACCGTCAGGCGGTCAGCTTCCTGCACGCGATGATCGACCTCTGGCAGGTCGGGCCGGCCGACGTGGTCTTGCAGTTCTCCGCGTTCACGTGGGATGTGTCGGTCCTTGACACGTTCGTGCCGCTGCTGGCCGGGGCGAAGGTCCTGCTCGCCGCTACCGGCACGCTGCACACGCCGCGCCGTCTCATCGCGCTCCTGCGCGATCGCGCGGTCACGGTAGCGTGCATGACTCCGTCGGCCGCTGTAGTCCTGCTCGGCGACGCTGACCTGCCAGACCTGCGCGTCCTGATGTTCGGCGGCGAGGCCCTGCCGTCCGAACTGGTGCTGCGCTGGCGCCGGCCTGGCCTGCGGGTCGTCAACATTTACGGCCCGGCCGAGGTGACGGTGGTTTCCGCCTACGCGGAGATGACCGCCGATGCCGAACTGCCGCCCGGGGTCGGTTTTCCGACCCCTAACTATCAGGCCTATGTGCTCGACGCACACCTGAACCCGGTGCCCACCGGGGTCATGGGCGAGTTGTACCTCGGCGGCGCCGGGGTCGGCCGCGGCTACCTGAACCGGCCCGAGCTGACCAGGGAACGGTTTATCGATGACCCGTTCCGGCCGGGCGGGCGCCTGTATAAGTCCGGAGACGTCTGCTTCCGGCGGCGCGACGGCAGCATCATGTTCGTCGGCCGGGCGGATGACCAGGTGAAGCTGCGTGGCATGCGCATCGAACCCGGCGAGATCGAGGCCGCCATCGCCGCGTGCCCCGGCGTCGGCCAGGCCGTGGTCCTGGCCATCGCCGATTCCCTCGTCGCATATGTGCAGCCAGCTGACGTCGACATCGGCAGCGTGCGGGTCCGGCTTGCCCGTATGCTGCCCGCCTACATGATCCCGGCGCACTTCGTCACGCTGGCCGAGTTCCCGCTGAATGCCAGCGGCAAGGTGAACCGGAGTGCCCTGCCCGCGCCCGGCGCCCTGTCTGGCGGCGCGGCCCCCGAGGCTCCGGCTACGCCTGCCGAGGCAGCAGTCGCCGAACTGTTCGGCGCGGTGCTGTCCGGGCCGATCGGGCCGACCGACAATTACTTTGCCTCGGGCGGTAACTCGCTGCAGGTGATGCGGCTGATCGACCTCATCGCCGAGCGAACGGGCGCGGACCTGACGCCGGCTGCCGTCTTCCTGCATCCCACGCCACGTCAGCTTGCCGCTCACATCGGCACTCTTTTCTCGGCGGCCAGTGCCAGCCCGGCGGGCAGTGCCAGCCCGGCGGCCAGTGCGAGCCCGGCTGGTCCGCTCGTGCCGCTGTCCTCGGGCACGGCCGGCTTGCCCCCGCTGATCCTGATCCACGCGATAGGCGGCACGATCACCGACTACACCGCGCTCGCGAGCGAGCTTTCCGTCACCTATTCCGTGCACGGCCTGCAGGCTCCCGGCCTCAGCGAGCCCAGTGACACCCCGGAGACGCTCGGCGAGCTCGTCGCCAGGTACGCCGCGATCATCAGGGCCGCGTTCCCCGAAGGTCCGTACCACCTGGCCGGGTGGTCCATGGGCGGCGTCATCGCCTACGAGCTTGCCAGGATGTTCGGGCGCGACGGCTCGGAGGTCGGGCTGGTGGCGTTGCTGGACGCGCCGTTCAGCGTGCCGGCCGATCGCCGGTCTGATCCCGAATTTCTCACCTGGCAGTTCGTGCACGATGCCGCGCAGAGCCTGGGGCTTGACGAGCTCCCCGACACACCGGCCGGCCAGCTGTTCGACTGGCTCGCCGCCGCGATCGGCGGCGGACCGGAGCTGACCTCCCAGCTTCGGAACCGGCTCGAGGTTTTCAGCGCGCATTACCGGCTGCTGTCCGGCTACGACCCGGCTGAGCCCGTCCGTGCGCCGGCGGTGATCGTCAGCGCTAGTGACTCGCCCAACGCGCCGGCCGGGACCCGCTGGCACGCTTTGCTGAACGGGCTCGTCGTGGACGTGGATGGCGACCACTACTCGTTCTTGCGCCCGCCAGCGGTCGGTGCGGTGGCCAAGGCGATAACGGCTGTCGCGGCCAGATCATGGTGACCAAGTCCGAGCCGACGCCGCCGCCGTCACAGCGGCCTTCGCCGCTGCAAAACCGGGTCACGCCCTACGGCGAGATCATCGCGCATCCGAGCCGCGGGATGATCATGGGTAACCGGGGCTGCATCCATAATCCCGACCGGACGCTCGGCGTGTCGCGCTGGCGCATCAAGATGTGGATCTCGTGCGTGCTCGACTGGAACGGCAGGCGGCTCGATGTGATGCCGCCTCGGTCACGATGGACAGCCCTGTTTTTCCTTGACGAGGCGGTGGCGCTGTCGTCTGGTCATCGCCCGTGCGGTTACTGCCGTCGCGCGGACCACCGCTGGTTCGCCGAGTCCTGGCGGGCGGCCAGGGACCTGCCGAAACCGCCTTACGCCTGGGAAATGGACATCGCCCTGCACGCCGAACGCGTGGACCGCCGCCGCAACAAGCTCACCCGCCCCGCGACCTTCGGCGACCTGCCTGACGGCGCCATGGTTGATCACGGCGCCGGCCCGGCGCTGGTCGCCGGCGGTGCGCTGCTCCCGTGGTCGTTCACCGGATATGGTCCGCCGGTCCGGGTCGGCGCGGATGAGCAGGTCACGCTGCTGACACCGCCATCGATTGTGGGCGCTCTGGCAGCGGGCTACCGTCCTTTCGTTCACCCGACGGCCGACCAGACCACCATGCGCTCCTTCGAGGGCAGCTGATCCCGTAAGTGATCCCGCCAGGCAAGTAGTCAGGCTCCGCGTTCACCTTGCCGGGCACCGCGAACCAGCGAACCAGCAGACGGTGGCGGCCAGTTCAGGCGGCATGGGAGTCGGGGACTGTGGTGTAGGTGCGGCCTGCTGGCGTGATCCAGGTGAAGACGCCGGGCTGTGGCTGGGTGAGCCGCCAGCGTGGATGTTGCTTCAGCTCATGGTGGTACCTGCACAGCTCGCCGAGATTGCAGGAGCAGGTCTTGCCATGCTGGTCATAGGGCCGGGTGTGGTCGATGTCGCAGCGCGCGGCCGGCTGGCGGCAAGTCGGGAAGCGGCAGGTCACATCCCGCGCCGCGATGAACTCCGCCAGGCGCGGCGGCGGCCGGTAAGCGTCGGTGGCCTCGGAGTGAGCGCATCCAGCCTCCGCTGAGTTGTCGGCCGCGATCTGCGTGGCGTGGTCGGCGGCGCGGTGCGCAGCGGCCAGTACCTGGGCGAGTTTCGCCGGCAGGCCGCCGTCATCAGCCTGCCCGCCGCTCTCCTGTGCTGCGGCGAGATCCTTTCGCGTGACTGTGACGGTCACGCGCCTGATCAGGCCGCATTGGCCGGGACGCTGGCGAGCGGAAGGCGGGACGGGCGGCGCCGGTCCGGCTCGCGGGTGTCGCCGCCGGACTGCGCCGGCGGCCGTGGCCTGGCCGTCAGGTCCGGTCACGATGACCCGCCAGTCCACGCCGGGATCACGGGCTGCCAGGTGTGCCAGGTAGCTTGCCTGCGCCGGGGTGACGGCGCCGAGCCGTCCCACGCTGCCCGGTTCGGTGCTCTGGCCGGTCAGCGTGGACCACGGCGCTGTCAGCCCGAGGAACCCGCCGCCCGCCGGAACCAGATGCCCCATCGCGGCCGGCCCGCGCCGCACGAAAGCAGGCACCGCCGGCCACCCGGCCAGGCCAGGCGGCAACACGTCATCGGCCGAACTACCGTCGGCGTCGTAGCTTTTGCCGGGAGGGCAGTCGTCGTTTGGCGGGCAGTTGTCGTCGGGCGGGCTGCCGGGGGCGGGCGGGATGTAGGGGAGGGTGCCGAGCAGGAGGCCGAGGTAGACCCGGGAGCGGAGCAGGTCGATGCCGCCGCGCGAGCCCGATGCTTTCATGGCCTGCGCCAGGGCGGTGATCCTGGCCATGGCCGCGGTCGCGGAGATGGCGGGCAGGCTGTAGCCGGCCAGGCCAGCGGTCCCCTCCGCGTCCGGGTAGAGCGTCACTCTGGCCCGCCGCTCGGCCTCTTCCCTGCGGCGGTCAGCACCAGCGGGGTCGGCGGCTATCACGGCCCGGCGCAGCGCGGCGCGGAGCTGACCCAGGGTCCGCAAGCCAGCCTTCGGCAGCACCGCGGCCTCCACGGCCCGCGCGGTCTGTTCATCGAGAACGGCGGTGGCCTCGGTGATCGCCCGTGCCCGGGACAAATCGATGACCCCGGACCGCAGAGCCGCCCCGGTGGCCGGCAGCCGCCACGTCAGCGTGACCGCCAGGTCAGCCCACCACGAGGCGCTGCCCTGCGACATCGTCAGCGCCAGCGACACCTGGCCGCACGCATCCTGCGGCACCCGCGCCGGCCGGCCATCCTCCCCTGCCCCGATACGGTGATCAGCCGCAGCCGACCGCGACGCCAGCTGCGCCACCGCCGCCAGCTCCCCCGCCTGCGCCCACGACGCCACCCGCCGGTACGACGACGCCATGCCCGTCAGCGCCCGCTCGTCCGCGGTGCCCGCCGGCGCGCTCGCCAGCCACGCGGCCAGATCAGGACCGGGTGGCAGCGACTCGGCGATCCGGGCGGCCACGACCGACAGCGGCACCACCACCGACCGACCAGCATCCACCGCCTCCAGGTACTCGGCGAACTCCGCCTCGGCCAGATCATCCCCCGCCAGATCATCCCCCGCCAGTCCCGGCCCAGCGCCAGCATCCGCGGGGCTGACCTCGCTGACAGCGGCAAGCAGCATGTCAAGGTCCAGGTCCCACGACCAGGACTGCCCCCCGCCAGCAGGCTGCTGACCCACCTCAGGATCGTCTCCGGCCATGGCCACCTCCTCACGTTCAGATCGTTGTCTGGTCTGTGTCGTCCCTACTTGTGTCGTCGCTACTTGTGTCGTCGCTGTCTGGACTGTCTTCTTCGATCACTCTAACGAGAGCCACTGACAATCTCCGGCCGAGACCGAGCGAGAATCCGAATTGCCATGTAGCGCACTCATAACGATGAACAACGGCTCGTCAGGGAGCTTGCCTCAGCCCTTAGTGACAGAATGGCGAGTGCCGGCTTGCCGAACCCGCCAGGCCCTATCACCGCGGCGGCTTGCACCAGGCCGACGAGGCGGCCGGCCATGAGCACCCGGCACGTCCAGGCGACCTCCTGTATGCGGGCTGCAGTCTCCGCGATACCGGGCGACGAGGCTCACGTTTCTCAGATTGGCGGTGGTCCGTGACCAGGCGCGATGCGGGTCCGCTACGCAAGCCCTGCCGGCCGGGCAGATGATGAGGGGCCGTTATCCCAGCGTCAGGTGCGTGTGCGCTAGCTGACGGGTTGCACAGGTGACGCCTTCCGAGCATGATCGCGAACCAGCCCAAAGGACGGCCCACTGGAACGGCTCGCCTGAGATGGTTGCCTCGCCGAAAGGTAATGGCCGTCCGTCCCAGGAGGTGCCGCACTGGCGGGACACCTGTACCGAGCCGGTGTTCAGCCTGATGGTCTCGCCAAGCCGGCCGCAGAGCTGGCGCATGCCAGCTTGCACTGGCTGCGAGGCTGCCAGGTGGGTGGCTGCCAGGTGGGTTCGGGCTGGATGATGCCGAAGCCGTACGTTGTGTGGGAGCCGACGCCGGCGTAGGCGGCGAAGGCGAGCAGGGCGTTGAACGCTGCCGCGTGCTCGTCAGTCCCCTGGTCGCAGGCGTATCTGATCCGGCCGGTGAATCCGGAGATCACCTCCTCACCTGAAGGCCGCCCGCCGCCGGGTCGGCGGTTGTTCCTGGTGAGCGTCTGGACCTGGCTGCGGCCGTCGAGGTCGCTGACCCAGACCGAGCCCGCCGCGGGGACGGCGGGGGCGGTGCCAGGGTGCAGTAGCCGCCAGCGGTCGGCTAGGCCGCGCGCGACCGACTCGGGCGCTGGCCAGGGCGAGGTGCGGTTGCCCCGGCGGAAGCAGGCCGGGGTGAGGCACCTGAGCTGCCAGGCCCGCGTGCCCGGCCACTGCCGCAACTCCTGCCAACTCGACTGCGCGAGCAGGCGCGGCGGCTCGGCCACCTCGAACCAGGCTGTTCCCAGGCGCACCGGGGTTCCGGCGCGGGTCGCCGAGCGCAGACGGCTGGCGAGCGCGTCGTCGAGCAGGCGTACCTCAAGCCCGAACACTGGCGCGCACATCGGGCCTGCCGCCCACTTCCGGGCCTGATCACCGTGTCCGGAGCGCCGGCTCGCTGCGGCCCCGTCGCCCTGCCCGCCCGGCGGGTCGTCGAGCCAGCGGCTGACGACGGCGTGCGGGGCGGCGAGCGGGACCGGGGCGTCGGATGGTCCGGCTAGGTTGACTGCCCATCGGGACGGCATTCAGGACCGCGCAGTGCCCAAGTCCAGATTGGGAACGACCAGCGTCTTGGTTTCCTTCCGGAACACTATCGGCCACAGATGGGCCGGCCACTCGGCCTGGCTTTGCTGACCGGAGGTCAGGCCAAGGCCGAGAGCCAGCTCCGGAGGCAAGACCGCCCCAAGCAAGATCGCGCGATTTCCTGCGTCCGCTGCCTTCTGGCAGATCCACTCCGCTATCTGACCAACCAGATGGGGGAAAAATTGCCACTCGAACTCGGTGCCGCCACTAGGCGGAACGTACCTCAGCTCGTGGATTTCCGTGGCGAACGTACCCTCGATACCGGGAGCCGAGACGTTGTCGAGGCTGATGCTGACTGCCCCCTGAGCACCGTCGGCTCGCGGCGGCGAATCGTCAACGGGGGGCAAAGGTCCCCACCGCTGGCGCCCCAGCCTGACCACCAGCAGTCCGGGCGGCTCTGCCGGAAGATGCACGTCCTGACCGGGTTGCCGGTTCACGATCGTGACCTCGGCCGGCCACACGTGTTCGGTTGACGTGTACGGGCAGCTGTCACCGGGCCGCGCGACGCTAATCGGGCCGAATCGGTGGGGGCGCTGAGCGCGGGTCAGCGGCTCGATCTGCCCGGCCCTGCCCCGGCTTGGGCGTTGCCAGACATCGGGGACAAGGCCGCGGTCCGCCGCGGTGACGCGCTGGCCGAAACCTACGGCGACGGCCCACCACGCCCACATGAAGATGCCGCTGGCAGTCTTGTGGCCGTAGATCCGCCCCTCGCGCAAGATCTGGTGGAGAGCGCGGAACGACCGGGTCAGCTCCTCGGCTTTCGCGTTCCATTGCTCGGCGCCGTCTCCCAGCGGCCAGTGCCAGTGGCTGAGCGCGCTCGGACCCGGTACGGAGACCGAGAGGGCGAATTGGTCCCTGACCGACTCAAGGAAGTCCGAGGAAGTGTCGTCCGACCACTCTTCGGCTTCTTCGACCAGGATGTAGGCGATGCCATTACGCGCCAGCAATCGCTTGCGACCGTGAACAATGATCCCGGCCGTAGCTGCCGCCAGGATGCCGAAAGCGGCGACAGCGACCGCTGCCCAGGCTTGCACCCGAACCTGGGGATCGTGCCAGGACCCGCCGATCACGGTCAATCCGCCGCCGAGCGCCCCGCCAATCGCAAGCGACGCGACGGCGAACCCAGCCGAGCTGATCCATTCATGGTCGATTGTCCACGCCCAGCCAGGCCGCCACCATCGTCGCGCGGAGTCAGCCATCGCCAGCGACCCGCGCCGGGCGGATGAAAGTAATCGGGCCGCCGCCGCCGTCAACCCCGTCAATGATGATCTGCTCGTAAGCGGTGCCGACTCCGCCATTCCTGGCGGCTGGTCCGCGGCCCTCGCTCGCGGCGACCCGGCCGTCGCGCGGCGACCAGGGCAGGGTGCGCGCGCCCGCCTTGTCGGCGCGGACGGCGACCAGCGCCGTGCTCCCGTCAAGTCGCACTCGGATCACCCGCACACCGTCCACCCAGCCCCACAGAATCGAGGTTGGGGGCGGGACATCAGGCGGCGGTTCGATGTGCAAGCCGTCCAGATCCTGCCACAGGCAGGTCGCGCCGGACAGCGGGCCGGCCACGGCCGCGGCCCACGACATCCTGCCCTCGGCATCATCGCTGGTCATTCGTTCACCCCAGCCGGAGCGGTGGTGACGCCGACCAGGTCTCGCAGCGTCGCGCGAGCGGTCTCGCCGTCGGGCAAGCGACTGCCGGCGCCGGCCTCGTTCCATTTCACCGACACCGTGCCGTAGCCGCGGGCAATGCCCGCGCCGATGCCCGTAATCCCGTCATCCAGGTCCTCGAGAACTAGCCTGAGGACGGCGAGTATCTCAGTGACCCTGTTTTCGTTAAGTTTGTCCGCCAATTGCTCGACCACCAAGTCGAATTCCCCGGCCTCCAGCGCGTCGACCGTGTAAAGGAGCCCGGGGTGTGCGCCTCCGGTAAATCTGTCGATGGCGACGTGCTGCCTGCGCACTGGCGCCGGATCGGCTATCCACGAATCGCGAATCCGCACCGCCGCCCGAGCGCCGACAGACAGCTTGCCGGGGTCATGACCGCCGGCATGACCGAATACCTCGCAAGGCCAGCAATTACCGCACTTCTGATCCAGGCAAGGGGGCGGCTCGGCTCCGACGCTGCGCAAGATGTATTCGGCCCGGGACCGGAGCAGTCCCTTGAGCCCGGTGCCTGGCATCAGGTAACGATCGTTTACCTTGAGCAGCGGGGTGACGTGCTGGCCCTGGGCGCCTGCTCGTTCTGGTGGCTGGCCGCTGCCCACTCTTAGTGGCCCGGTAATCGAGATCCCTAGACGCACCAGTGGCGGAGCGGGGATGATTTCCTCATCGTCGGGCAGGTCAATGATGGCGCCGGAGGTGGCCACCTGCCGTGCGAGCTCCGGGCCACTGCTCGTAAGCCAGAGCAGCAAGTCGTCAGGCTTGTCAAGCCGCAGCATTCCGGATCTGACGCTTTCTACCTCGCACTGGCCCCGGCCACGGCTTACTCCGTGGCCGATCAGCGGACGCCAGGTACTAAGCCAGCTGACGAACCGGTTGAGCTCGGCGTCGGGAGCGCGGTCCCAGCGCAGGAAAACCTCGAAACGGCTCCCGGCCGGCAAGACCTCGTCCACCCGAAGCGTATTGGCCTTCGCCGCGGCTCGCGTACGCGAAATCGCTGTCGACGCCCTGATCTGAGTTTCAAGCGACTCAGAGTCCGCGCCTGGCAAAGGCCTGCTGCCGAGCACCCAGATCTGGCTTGCCCGGCTGTCTACGTCGGAGCCGCCAGAGCCAGCTGGCAGCAACTGGCCGAACAATTCTTTAGCCGTGCCTTCGCCGGCCGCCGTGCGGACCATCTGGCGTAGCGCGCCGGCCAGTGACGTACCAGGCAAGTGCGGGCGACCCCACGGATCGGTGTCGATGAGCAAATGCGCCCTGCGCCGGTCCCATGGGGCCGAATCGTCGCGGCTAGGCGTGCCGGGCACGGTCACGCCTCCGGCTTCGGCAAAGCACAGCACAAATCGTATGAAGGCGATGATCACGAACCTCTCAGCTCCTCGGCGATATAGGCAGCGTCATCGAGCGGCAGGCTGAGGTAATTCGCAAGAGCCGCCGCCATTCTGGGATCGAGTCGACCAGCAAGCTGGCGGAGCGAATTCGTTGCCTGCTGATTGCCTGTGGCGTAGCTGGTCATGAGGTGCAGGAGTTCGGCCCAGACGGCGGGCCGTACCTGAAGGCCACGCAACGGGGCGGCATCGTCGACGAGCCTGCGCCGGCGTCTGTGTTCTGCCTCGCGCGCCGCCCGGCCAGGCGCCAAGACGGGAGGCGGGGCAAGATCGCCGAAGCCTTCGTGACGCCGCAGCCCGAGGCCGCGCCGGCCTAGCTCGCCAAGGGCGGAGTCCGAGACGGCGCTGGCCGGCTCGATGAGATAGGTCGAGCCGGTCGCTACCGCCAGGTCGGCCGGCTTCGGCAGGCCGCTCGCGATGTGCCAGCCGCTGATCGCCTGCCAGCGCGTCCAGCGCTTCACCACCGTGGCGGGGCAGCCGAGCACGGATTCCAGCTCGGCGGGATTCGGGTCTGCTGCCGGCCTGCCGTGATCGTCGACGAAGATCCCCGGGGAGCGCAGGCGGATGATCAGACGGCCCTCCGGCCGGCGTTCGGCCGTGGGGGGCGAAGCATCGGAGGAAATGGTCACGTCCGCCGCGCCCTGAGTTGTCCGGCGACCGCCGACGCGGATCGTGCCGAGCGCGGCAAGGTCATCAAGCAATTCAGGCTCGCTGGCGATGAGCGTGCCGGCGAAGGACTGGCCCGCCTCCAGGGCGTCCCTGGTGACGAGACCACCGCGCGCCGCTACGTCCGATGGCCCGATGACCACGCTGGTGCGGCGGTTGACCCTGGCCCGGCCGCCTGGCCTGGATTGCTCGAATGGCGAGCCGCACATTGGGCATCGGACCGGCACTTGCTCGTGCACAGCGCGGTCGTAGTCGGTCTCGGGGCAGTCGTCGCTGGCCGGATACTTGTGGCTCACCACCGACAGCGGCATAAACTGGGCGCCGACCGGAAGCAAGGCGCCATACCTGACATCGCCTTCGAAGAGGCGCAGGAAACCGGCCCGGCCAGGCGTCCCTGGCTCGGACACGCCGTGCCTCGCGATCCAGGCCGCGGCGAAGGCGCCGCGGACGACGGTGCCGGGCAGGTAATCCAGTGTGCTCCGCACGAAGTCGCTTCTGGCCTTGTCGCCGATCTGGGCCGGCTGACGCAGCGTCAGAGTCAGCGTGCTCATGCGTCCGCCTGCGCCAGCCGCAGCAACTCGGTCACCTCTGCCTCGGTCAACTGACCATCGCCCGGCGTGATCCCGACCCAGCCGAGCCCGCGCCGCCGCCACGATCCCAGGCCGTGCACGGCCGAAGCCGCGCAGCGCAGCAGCAGGACCTGCCGGGCCGTTGCCTGCGGTGCTATCAGCCCGGTCTGGCTGACCTCGAATGTGGCGCTCTCCGCCCAGGCTTGCTCGCCGAGCACAAGCTGATCTTTCAATGCGGAGTGGGTTTCGTTATCGATGGCGACTCTGTGCCGGAAGCCGAATTGCCAGTCCTGCACCGGGACGGCTGACGACCACGACCACGGGGACGGTGTTTTCGGGCTGCCGAATACTTCACCGATTTGGCGTTCCGGCAGGCCGAGGCTGCGCGCCGCGTCGCGCATCAGACCCTTGAGATGATCGGGCGGCAGCGGGTCGTGCTGGTCGAGCGCGGCGTCCAGGCCGTCGCGGGCGTAGGCCGAGCCGACTCGGAACGGGCTGTGGAACACGACGCTGAAGCTCAGCACGGTCATCGGGCACTCTCCTGCGCCGGGGGCCACCAGCGGGCCAGGTCCAGGACTCTCCTGAGCTCGTCGCGGCTGTCTTGGCTGGTTTCGAGCGCCTCGCGGACGTCGGGCGCGGCGGCGTCCTTTTGCCGGAGCACGGCGTCCCAGATCGGCTTCGAGCCGAGATCGACGACTCGGCGGGCGAGGGCCTGGGCGGGTGTTTCCGCCGGGTGTGACGGTGGCTGCGGGTGGGCGGGCTGGCGCGCGAGCCTTTCAAGCCCTAGCAGGGTTTCCCGGTGCGAACGCGACACTCTGGCGATCTCGCCCAGCCTGGCGGCCTCGTTCGCGAGATCTTTGTGAGCGATGGCTTTCCGGGCTGGTGGCGCTGTGCCGCCGTCGGCGGTCAGGTCGAGGAAGGCGATGGAGGCTTGCTTGCCGGCCGTGGCTGTCTTCGCGAGCCTGAGCTGATCGCCTGCCAGCCGCACGACGTCGGCGAACGGGGCCGTGAGGTGGTGGAACACTACTCCGGCCGACAGCGAAGGCAGCTGCTGGCGAACTGCCGCCGGCCAGTCCGCTGCCGTTTGGATGCGCTCGGCGAAGGCGGGCAGCAGGGCGAGCAGGAACGGCCAGGCATAGGTGGCGGGGACCGAGACGAGCAAGTCGTCACCGCCCGCGATATGCGTGAGCACGGCCGGATCGACGCTGCGCCGGTCCTGGTCGTCGTGGTCGTCCTGGTCGTCGTGGTCGCCGAAACACGCGATGACCGCTTCGGACAGCGCCTTGAGCACGGCGCCGTCCAGGGCGGAAACGATCTCGGACTTCGCTGGGGAGCGATTCGCGCGGGCGTGCGCGGCCGCTTCGCTGAGGAAGGCGCCTACGCGGTTGCCGTCGGCATAGATCAGCCCGAGCTGGGTCGGCGCGTCGTCCGGGTCGTGCCGGCCGCGTTTGGCCAGCGCCTTGAAGTGATCGGGGAATGCGCCCACGTGCATTCCGGTGCTGACCAGTTCGTCTTTCAGGCGCCGCTCGGGCCGCGGCGACCGTTTCTCCCAGCTTCCCTTGGTGCCGCCGGCCGCCTCGACCCTGAGCTTGCAGTCGGCGCACAGGTCCGGTCGGCTGTCAGCGCCGATGGCTGCTGCCTCCACCTTTTCGTGCTCGGCCGGAGCGGCGCGGCACTCATCGCAGGGCTTGGCCAGCATCAGCTCGGCTACCGGCGGAGGCGAGTCGATCAGCAAATTGCCTGCGAAGCGCGCCTGCCCCATCGCCTCGTAGGCGTTGGCGTAGCTGTCACCGCTGCCAGCGACAGCCTGGATGTGGCAGAAAGGCAATCGCTGCCGCAAGGTTTTCGCTACCTGTGAGGCGGCTGCCATCAGGATGTCGGTGACGGGCTGACCATCCGGGTGGCCCGTGAGGACGAGGGAGACGACGCCGTCGAGATCGCCGGCTTCGTCGTTCCACCGCAGCGGTGAGCCGGCGTCCGGCCAGGCGTCCATGCCGGTCGCCTCGCTGAGCATGACCGAGGCGCCGCGGCGGTACTTCAGGTCGGGGGTGCGGCCGAGCCATTCCTGGATGCGCACGACCGAGACGTCCAGGTAGTGCTGTGTCTGTGCCTGGGGCTGGGTTTGGGGCTGGGCGGTGGCGGTCGGGGTCTTCGCTCGTTGATCCGGCGTGGGTGTGGCTGCGCTGGCCCCGGCCCCGCTGATCCCGGCCCCGCTGGTCCCGGCCCCGCTGGCGCTGTCTGCATCGAGGTCGGTGCGCGGCGATCGGGTCCTGGCGGTGTCCGCTAGCCTCCCGCCGGCGCGGCGCTTGGCGGCCGCGTCCTGCTGCTGCCTGACCTGAGAGGCCTTGCCCTTCTTGCTGCCGCTCCTCTTCGTCATCGGCGGCCGCCGTTTCGCCTTGCCTGGTTGTCGGCGTCCTCAAGCGGCCGCTCGCCGGCTTGCGAGTCGAGTGCCTGCTCGGCGGCGGGCTTGGCGGCGGAAGGCAGCGATATCAGGTCGCGAACCTTCCTGGACAGCTTCAGGCCGTTCGTGCGGGCAAAGAACTCGAAGCTCCGGTCAAAATCCTGTGTGCCTTTCGCGCCGGCGCCAGGCGGGTACCAGACGAGGTCGTCAGGCACGAATCCGAGGGTGAGCGCGTTGCGGAGGGCAGGCCACGTTGCCAGCACCGGCTGTTTCACCCCGGCCCGGAAGGCCGCGACGGCGGTGGCGGGTGCTGTCTCTGGTGCTGTCTCTGGCAGGCCGAGGTAGCGGCCGGCGGCGGTCTGCGCGCGCGTGTCACAGAGGTCTATCCTGACGGCGCCGAACCCGAAGGGCTTGCCGCCCCCGAGGCTGGTCACGGTCTGATCCCAGCCGCCGGGAGCGAGGTCGGCGAGTAGTCTCGGGTCGAGCGCGGCCAGCAGTGAGCCGTAGTCGGCCTCGCTCAGGTTCTCGAAGCGGAGCCGGCCCTTGAAGACTTTGCCGGCCGGAATGAGCAGCACCTCACGGCTCTGCGATTCGGCGTGATCGCGGTATTTGCCGCGCGGGTACTGACCGGCCTCGGGAGCTGCAGTGCGCCAGTAAAATTTCCTGCCCCGGATCTGCCGGCCGTGCGCTGATCCGTCATCGGCACATGAACCCCAGGTCGCGGCGGGCCTAGTGTCCTTGGCGGCCGGCCGCTGGCGATTGGCATTGTCAAGATAAAACTGGCCAGCGCTGGGTTTCGGTGCCTCAAGCGGCGCGAGATGCCACTCTTGCGGCGTGAATGCCTCCTCAGCCAGCAGGTCGTCGATTCTGACATGGCCCCGGTAGGATTTTTGCCGGGAGATGTCATTGTCTGCGCGGCCGGCTGTGTCGGCCGATCCGAAAAGGCGGCACGACCAGCACAACTGGGCGGGGTCCTTGCAGGCCACTGCGCCGCCCGCCCGCTCCCCCGCGCTGTAGTCGCCTTGGTAACGCCAAAGCTGCGACAATCGGATCTCGGTGATTTCCCGGTCGGCCAGCCTGACCCAGATCGGCTGCCCCGGATACAAGTGATGACGCGCCCGCAAACGCCTGGCGATGACCGGGCCGGCGGTGTCGTCCGCGTTCGTGACCGGCCACCGGACTTCCGCGTACTCAGGTGGCATCGACCCGTACTCTGGCTCGTCCCGCTGGCCCATGACCGCGGGGCGCAGGTCGTTGGCGCCATCAACAGTCTGCTTGTAGGTATCCCAAGCTTGGGCAGAGACAGCGCAGGACGGCGTGTCCGTGCCGATTCGCCCGACAGCGAAGTAGACCGGCTTGTCCTTCGCACGGGCGCCCGTGTCAGTCACGAGCAGCAGCCCGGACTCCGCCAGGTCTGCCCCGGGCTCGAGCTCGCCGAGGTGCTCGATCTCGTCCGGCGCCACGTCCTGCGGACGCAGCAGCCTGCGGTTGCTGCCCGAGTCGAACGCCTTGCCCCACGGAACCTTGAGCCGGTCGCCTGTCTGGGGCATCCGGCCGCCCCGGCGCGGCAGGAGCCGCTGATCGACCCAGAAGACATCGCCTTCACCGCACACCACCGCGGCAGCCGGGCGGCCGGTCGCGTCTACCCGCGTCACCATCGCCATGCGCAGCCCGGACGTCTCAGCCGTGCTGGCCGGATGCCGGTGCACTGGCGCCCAATCAGCGTTGAACACGCGCAGGCAACTGCCGGTAAGCGCCTCATGCAGCGACCGCACCGCCCCGAGCATGCCAGAGCCGGGAATCATCGCCTGCCCATCGTGCCGCCTGGGGATATCCGACTCGTACCCCCCAAGCAGCAGCGGCGTCAGGGTCGTGAGGGTGAAATCGATTATCCCCGACAAATGGCCGGCTGGCATCGTGTCATGACCGGTGGGCTTGCGGCGTTCCGGTTCACCGGAAAGCGGTACGAAAGTGTACGGATTGACAAACTTAGTCACCGGAATCGGTCACCTGACTTCCCCGCCCAGGCCTCAAGCTGCGAGCTTATTGGCCAACTCCCGTAGTCCCCCATAGTCTGGGGGATGCTACATCAAACTCGCCCTGAATGACCCTAGCACTGGCAACTCACCCTGAATGACACTAGCACTGGCGAGGTTCATTCTTTGATGGTTCTCGGTGTGGGCGGGCATAGATCCAGATTGCCGTTAGTCGATGCTTTAAGGCCCGCGAATCGGGAATGTCCGAACGGCGGAGCGGTCGCAATCGATGTGCCGGGCTAAGCCGATCGCGTCCCTGGAGGCGTCAGCTGATTACGGCGACCGGCCGTTTCGGCAGGTCCCGTCACGCGTGTACGAGTCGCGCGGCACGACCTTCCGGGCACCTTGCCCGCCCCCGCGCGGGAGCGGTGCGCGGGGGCGGGCGCGGGACGGGCGCGGGACGGGCGCGGGACGGGGGCGTGCTCGGGACGGGCGCGTGGGCGCGGCTGCGGCGCGGAGCGCCAGATGCCGGAAAGTCGGCGCGGTGGTCGGTTCCGTACCATTCCCGGCGCGAGGACGGGCGTCTGTAGTGATCTTGATCGGCGGGAGCCATCGGGGACAGGGGCACTTCGCGCCGTTCTCGCGGGCGCTTGTCCACAGGCAGGGCGTCCGCGTTCCTCGTGGCTTGGGTGCTTCCACAGGTGGCCGATGTCAGCTGGCGGCGGCGTGCGCTTCAGGGGATTGTGGTTCAGGAGAGCCGGAACCCGGAGCAGGGCCTGTGCCCTTGGAGCGGAGGTGACGCCGGTTGAGTGATCGCGGTGAGGGGTCCGCGCGCTGCGGCGTGCCGTCCGAAGGGCCGGGCGCCCGGGCGCCGGTGCCGCCGGTGCCACCGGTGCCGCCGGGTGAGGCGATGGCGATGGTGCTGGCCGGCCTGGATGGGCTGGCGTCGGCTGATCTGGCGTCCGTCCCGGTGTCGGTGCAGGCCGATTGCCTGCGCGCGCTGGAGCGGGCGGCGTCAGTGCTGGTGGCGGCCCGGTCGGCGGTGCTGTCGGCGTTTGACGCGCAGTGCGGATTCCAAGATGACGGGCAGGGAACGTCGCGGACGTGGCTGCTGTGGCAGACCAAGGTGACCGGCCCTGCCGCCTCGGCTGCGGTCGGGTGGATGCGGCGCCTGAAGAGCCATCAGGCCGTGCGGGATGCGCTGGCGGCCGGGGAGGTCTCGGCGTCGTGGGGACGGCAGATCTGCGACTGGACCGACCCGCTGCCCGAGTCGGCCCGCGACGACGCCGACCTCATCCTGCTCGCCGCCGCGGCCGGAGGCGCCCAACTGGCGGACCTGGCCTCCCTCGCCGAGCAGATCCGCCGCCGGCTGTGTCCGGATGACGGCGACGGCAAGCCGCCCGGATTCGCGGACCGGCAGGTCCGGCTGCAGACCACCCTCGGCGGCGTCGGCCGCCTGGAGGGCGACCTGACCCCAAGGTGCGCCGACGCGATCCAGGCCGTCCTGGACGCGCTGGGCAAGAGGGCGGGCCCGGAAGACACCCGCACCCTGCGGCAGCGTCATCATGACGCGATCGAGGAAGCGATGCGCAGGCTGATCGCCGCCGGAATGGTGCCGGACCGGGCCGGCCAGCCCACCCAGATCCAGCTCCACCTGAGCCTGGATGACCTGCTCGGCCGCACGGGCGACGCGGGCACCGGGAACGCCGCCAGCCCAGGCCAGGACGCCGGTGCCGGTGCCGGTGCCGGTTCCGCCGGGACAGCCGGTTCCGCCGGGACATCAGGTTCCGCCGGTCGGCCGGAGGGCTGGTGGCAGGGCGCGGGCTGGCGAGACCGGCTGTGGCCGCGCCTCACCCCAGACGGCAGCGCCGCGCCCACGCCCGCCCTGCCCGGCCCTGCCGCCCGACCCGGCGATGACTGCGACGCCACGATCGTGCCGGCCGTCACCGGGCACATCGACCACGACCTGCTCGACCGGCTCACCAGCCTGCTCACCCGGCCCGGCCCCGGCGTCCCCGGCGGCAACCCCGGTGCTGGCGGCTGCCCGCGGTGCGGCGCGGGGTCCGGGCCGCTGAGCCGGGAACAAGTTCGGCGGCATGTCCGTGACCTGATCGCGGCCAACGCGGTCGCGCTGCTCTCCGGCCCGCACGGCCTGGCCGCCCACCTGCGCACCGGACAACTCGCCCCGCCCGCCGCCTCGGTTAGCCTGCCGCTGGATCTCGGCAAGCCGACCGAGACAATCCCGCCGCACCTGCGCCGGGCCGTGATCGCCCGTGACCGGCACTGCGCCGCCCCCGGCTGCCTGCAGCCCCCCGCCGCCTGCCAGGTCCACCACATCCTGGCGCGGAGCCGCAGTGGCCTCACCAAGCTGTCCAATTTGCTGCTTCTGTGTGCATTCCACCATCTGATCCTGGTGCACACCTGGGGCTGGACGATCACGCTCAACCCCGACGGCACCACGACCATGCGCAGTCCTGACGGCAGCCGCGTCTACCACAGCCACAGCCCGCCCGCCGCAGCCTGACCGGACCCTGACACCGCCGCGCACCGAAGAATCCCCTCACGGCGTCAACGGCCGGTCCGCCGCATAAAGGCAGGCGAGCGCATGCCCGGTAACCGATTCGGTCAGCTCGCGGCACAGCCTGCCGATCGGGCCTTCCGAGGGTTCCGCCGTGGTAGTGCACGAGGCGTGCAGTCACGAGCGCGTCAAACGTCGCCCGGTGCGGCGAGAGGTCGGGAGGCAGCCCGTCAGCGAGCGAATAGGCCTTTACCAGCGCACCAAGCGTGTAGGTCGTCCGATTGAGCATGAGCCGACGAGCGAGCACGCCTGGTCCAGGTACTCATCGGTGTCGTTCAGTCCGGGCACCAGCGGACGCCCGTAGAGCACTGTCCGGTACTGCCGCTCGGTCGGCTTGCTCATGAGCTTCAGCGACTGGGCAGCCACCGCCGTTCGGCCAGCAAGCCCTCAGCTGCGTGACGTGACCTTGAGATTCAAGTACGACAGGCGGCGGGAACGGGCGTGAACGGCCCAGGCGAGGCTCGGCATGATCCTCGCTTAGCAGATACGGCACATGATCTGGCCTCCCGACGCGGCAAGCTGGACCGTCGAAATGGTGGGCTCAACCGTCCGGGAGGCGGTTCCTATCTCAGGACGACCGCTGCCCGGCTGGGTGACATCACATAGATCGGGCTCCGGTCAGCCCGATCGTGTCCTGCGCATGACATCGTAATCTCGCTCAACCGCACGGCAGTGCCTAGCAGGGTGACCCGCAAAGTCGTCTTTGCATGTCGGGGGTGGCGAGTCGTTGAGGATGGCGGGTTCGCGGACGCGGCCGGGTTCGGGGGTATGAGGCCGCTGGCGCCTGGTTCCGGCTACGTCTGGTAGCGGCATGGGCCGGCTGGGGAGCGGGGGACTGGGGGATGCCCGGACACGGACGGTGATCACCGGGCGGCGGGTTCGTCGCGGTCTGGTCTCGTTACGGCTGCTGGGCGTGTCGCCGGCGGCCAGGGCAGCGGGACCCCGGCTAGGACAAGGGATTGTCGAAGTCACTTTCCCGCCGGAGGCCCCGTTGCCCGCCCAGTCTCGCACGCCCGCCCCTGCTGCCGCTGGGGAAGCCCTGGCCGCGCTGGCCGCCCGCGCCGCCGCGCTGCACGCCGCCTCTGGCGGGAACCTGCTCGATTGCTTCGCGCTCGTGCCGGACCGGCGGGATCCGCGCGGGATCCGGCACAAGCTGGCATCGGTGCTGGTGCTGTGCACGGGGGCGGTGCTGTGCGGGCACACCTCGATGGAGGACGTCACCGCCTGGGTCAGCGCGGCGCCGCAGGAGGTGCTGGCCGCGGCCGGGTGCCGGCGGGACGCGCTGGGCGCCCGCGTCCCGCCGCATCCTGACACCATCGTCCGGATCTTCACGGCGCTGGGCGCGCAGGACCTGGCGGATCACGCCGGGGCGTTCCTGGCCGGCCGCGCCGATCGCGGGCCGGCCGCCTTCCCGGTGGCCGGGCCGGGCTGGCTGCCTGCCCTGGCGGTGGACGGCAAGGCCGTCCGCGGCGCGGCCGGGCCGGACGGGCTGGTTCCGTACCTGCTGGCAGCGGCCCTGCACGGCACCGGCACGGTAGTCGCCGAGACGCTGATCGGCCCCAAGACGAACGAGGTCCCTGAGCTCGCGCCGCTGCTGCGCAGGCTGAACGAGTACTACGCCCTGGCCGGGCACGTCATCACCGTCGATGCCGGGCACACCGTCCGCGCCCATGCCTCGTTCATCTGCGAGGAGCTGATGGCGCACTACGTCATGACCGTCAAGTGCAACACCCCCGGCCTCTTCGCTGACCCGGGCGCGCTGGACTGGGCACCGGTCCCCGTCCGGCACGAGACCGCCGGCAAGGGACACGGGCGGCACGAGCACCGAACCATCCAGGTCGCAGATGCCCCCGGCCACATCCGCGAGCGGTTCCCGCACGCCCGCCAGGTCGCCCTCATCGAGCGGTACGTCACCCGCACCGTCCGCAAGAAAAAAGGCCGCAAGTACAAGAAAGAAGCAATCCGGACCGCGATCGCGGTGCTGGAGCATCCCGAGTTTCGTGCACACCTGGGTTTTTGCGTGAGCATTTCGCCCGTGCGGGCGTGTGGTGTGAGGGTAGCGGAGTGCGGCTTGACATGGGGCGGAGGGCTGTAGCCTGGGCCGGCGGCGGCCC